>NZ_LT703001.1:1327500-1991250 GCF_900149705.1 Sphingorhabdus sp. Alg231-15
GACACCGGCAATTTGGGCTGCTGCCAATACCAGCGGATTGACTTCTCCGCCCGGCGTGGGCGTGACCATGATGACCCGATCAGCGCCCGCCACTTTGGCCGGTATTGCGTTCATGAGTACAGATGACGGATAGGCCGCTCTGCCACCTGGAATATAGATGCCGGCCCGCTCAACCGCATTCCAGCGTGCGCCGATGCGTACCCCGGCGTCATCACGATAGTCGCGATTGTCGGGCCTTTGCCCCTCGTGATAGTCGCGAATGCGAATGGCTGCCAGCTCAAGGGCGATCCGCAGGTTGGGATCAAGACCATCCAGAGCTGCCTCGCATTCGGCAACTGAGACCTTCCAGCCGGTGAATTCCAGATCATGGCCGTCAAATTTCTGTGTAAGCCGGGCCACTGCCTCGTCTCCGCTCACCCGTACGTCCTTGATGATCGCAGCGACATCCGCTGATACATCGGCGTCCGCTTCCCGGCGGGCATTCACCAGCGCGTCAAAGGCATCGGCAAAACCGGCATCCGAGGTGGAAAGCCGCAAAGCCATTATACCTGTCCCACCAGTTCGCGGAATTTCTGGACCAGCCCGGTCAGCTCCTCGCTGCGCATCTTGAAGGCCGCCCGGTTTACCACCAGCCGCGCGGAAATATCGATAATGCGATCGGTTTCGATCAGATTATTGGCTTTGAGCGTGCTGCCGGACTCGACCAGATCGACAATATGCCGCGACAGGCCAAGCGAGGGCGCAAGTTCCATCGCGCCGTTTAGCTTCACACATTCCGCCTGAATGCCCTGCGCCTCAAAATGGCGGCTGGTCAGATTAGGATATTTGGTCGCGACCCTTATGTGCGAGATATTGCCGATCTGGTCGGCATCATCCTTAGGCTGCGCCACTGACAGACGGCAACGACCTATGCCCAGATCAACCGGCGCATAAAGCTCGCTATAGTTGAATTCTTCGACCACGTCCGATCCGACAATACCGATTTGCGCCGCGCCATGGGCAACGAATGTCGCCACATCAAAGGCGCGCACCCGGATAATCGAGACATGCGCCTGATTGGTGCCGAACATCAGGCTGCGGTTGGCCTTATCGAAAAATTCGGGCGCAGGTTCGATCCCGACCTTGGCCAGCATTGGCAAGGCCTCATCGAGAATCCGTCCCTTGGGGATTGCAAAGATCAGGGGTGTGGTCATAGAAGCCGACGCATTAGGGCTTCATACCGGAAAGGGCAATATGTCTAACCAGCAAAAGATACAGGACGCCTTCACCAACCAGATAGAATATTGTCGTTCCAATGGCGCGCCGATTACCGGCCGGATCGTCGAAGCGATTATCGGAGCACTGGACGAAGGTACAATATTGGGCCGCCGAGTACTTGGATGGGATGGCAATCCGCTGGCCGACGCCCTGCCCTTGCGCGTCGCGGGCGGTTTTCATGCACTACATCTGGCGGGACAGCATGATCGGCTTTCCGGGATTTACAACGGCGATGAACAGGCTGCCAAAAATGCAGAAAAGATCATAGCCGAAACTATCGCAACCGATGAAGCCCAGTTACTGCCTTGGCTCGATTCCCCTCCGCAGACCAACGAAGCAGGACGATCCTCCTCCTATATCGCAGGGCTGCTCTGGTTGACCCAGCAAGGTCTGCCGCCGCGCTACGAGCTGCTCGAAATCGGTTCCAGTGCTGGCCTGAACCTGATGATCGACCGCTATCACTATGATCTTGGTGGGGTTTCTGTCGGTCCTGGCAATGCGTCTCTTTCTTTCGCACCCGAATGGCAGGGGCCGCCGCCGCCCGATGTACCCTTTGCCTTTGACTCGCTGCGCGGCTGTGACATCGCGCCGGTTGATCTCACTGATCCCGCGCAAGCTAGCCGTCTGACAGCCTATATCTGGCCCGAACATACGGTGCGCTTCGAGCGGATGAAGACCGCCATAAATCTGGTCAACGATCAGTCACCCAACCTGGAAGGCGCGAGCGCCGATGATTGGATGATCGATCAGCTGGCCAAGCCTCAAACCGCCGGTGTCACGCGGGTACTGGTCCATTCAATCGTCTGGCAATATATCCCCAAAGCTGGGCGCGAACGGATCAAACAGGCGATGGAAGAGGCCGGAGCCCAGGCAACCACAGAAAGGCCGCTGGCCTGGCTGTCGCTAGAAGCCAATCGCGAAACCTATCGTCATGAATTGATTGTCAGGCATTGGCCGGACTGCGGCGATCCGGTCAAACTTGGCGAAGCCCACGCGCATGGTGCGTGGGTGAAATGGTTGGGAAGGTCTTAAAACCCCAGCCATTCTCCGCTGATTATAGCCGATCCAGCTCGGTCACGGTCTTATCTGTCACCACATTGCCCGTGTTCAATATCGTCTTGGGTTCGAGCAACACAACATGACACTCGCCATCCAGACCCTCAGGACAATGCTCAACCCCGCGCGGGATGATGATGAATTCACCGGGCCCGACATCCACATCACCGGTACGCAAGCCCATGCGCATGGTTCCGGCAATCACAAGAAACAGCTCATCCTCATTTTCATGATGATGCCAATCAAATTTGCCTTCAAATTTCGCCAGCTTCACCTGCGCATCGTTGATATCGCCAGCGATTTTGGGTGACCAATGGTCGGAGAAGGTTGCAAAAGCGTCTTTGAGATTGACCTTGCTCAGACATGTCATGTCGCTCACTCTCCCGGCACCGTGGCCTTGATAGCCATAGCGTGCACCTTGTCGCGCATCAGATCACCAAGCGCCTTGTTGACCATCCGTTGGCGATTGAGCCGGGATTGGCCTTCAAAGGCGGTACAAGCAATTTCCACCGTAAAGTGCGACTCACCACTGCCGTCATCGCCGGCATGGCCATGATGCTTGGCGCTGTCGTTGATAACATTCAGCGATGCAGGCGATAGCGCCTCTAAAAGACGTTTTTCGATTTCCGCGGCCACGGGGCCTTTTGATTCTGTTTCCATCATGCCTATATAGAGGCTTCACCAGCATTTGCGAACCGCCATCTCGCCTCAATAACCGGACAATCTTTTGCCTTCCTCCGATCCTCAGAAAAAGAAACCGAACCGTTTCCATGGTCGTGTGGAAAGCGAAGGGCGATCTTGCGCGATTGATGGATGTAAGGAAGAGGGCGAATTTCGTGCACCGCCCATTTATGGTGCCCGGCATGGCTATGACGGTCCGGGCGAATATCGCTGGCTGTGCCTCGATCATGTTCGCGAGTTTAATCAAGGCTATGATTATTTCGATGGCATGGATCAGGAGCAGATTTTCCAAGCCCAGCACCCCATTCGCGGATGGGACAGCAATCGGCGAATCTACGACACAGGTCCAACCGCAGCGCCGGCATGGACCGATTTTACGGACCCACTGGACGCTATCGGTGCAAGATTTGCTGCCAGTGTTTCACGACCCCAAACACCCGGTCGAACGATCAATGCTGGCGACCGCAAAGCGCTCAAGACGCTAGGGCTTGGCGAGGATGCGGAGCGTGGGGAAATCCGCAGGCGTTACTCTGAACTGGTGCGCAAATATCATCCCGATCGCAACGGCGGCAACAGAAGTCATGAGAAACAGTTGGCAAATGTCATCGCGGCCTATACGCAGCTTAAGGAATCACCAGATTTTAGATAGTGGCTCTTGCTTTTTGTATTTCATAATGAGGCCGGAGTTTTCAAAGGACCAACATGACTGACATCCCAAATACTCATCCTAGCGGCAGCGGCGAAACTGTATTGGCAGCTCCGGATCAGACCGTTGATGCACGGGAAATGTTTGGCATTGATCTGGACATGCAGATCCCTGCGTTTAGCGAAAAGGACGAGCGTGTTCCCGACCTTGATCCGTCTTACGTGTTTGATCAGGATACCACCGCCGCGATCCTCGCCGGCTTTGCGTTTAATCGCCGGGTGATGGTGCAGGGTTTTCATGGAACAGGTAAATCGACCCATATTGAGCAGGTTGCGGCCCGGCTGAACTGGCCATGTATCCGCATCAACCTCGATGCGCATATCAGCCGTATCGATCTGGTCGGCCGCGATGCCATTGTTTTGAAAGACGGCCAGCAGGTGACCGAATTTCGCGAAGGCCTGCTGCCATGGGCGTTGCAGACCCCGACAGCGCTGGTTTTTGACGAATATGACGCCGGTCGCCCCGATGTGATGTTCGTGATCCAGCGTGTGCTTGAAGCAGAAGGCAAATTGACCCTGCTCGATCAGAACCGGGTCATCCGCCCGAACCCGAATTTCCGCCTATTTGCCACTGCCAACACAGTTGGTCTCGGTGATACGAGCGGCCTGTACCACGGCACACAGCAGATCAACCAAGGCCAGATGGACCGGTGGAATATTGTTGTCACACTCAACTATCTGCCAGCCGCAACTGAAGCGCAGGTCATTCTTTCGAAGGTTCCGGACACGGACGACAAAACGGTTGAGAATATGATCAAGGTCGCTGACCTGTCGCGTCAGGGCTTTGTGAATGGCGATATATCGACCGTGATGAGCCCGCGGACTGTAATCAGCTGGGCCCAGAATGCCGCGATCTTCAACAATGTCGGCTTCGCTTTCCGTCTTAGCTTCCTCAACAAATGTGATGAAGCCGAACGCATGCTAGTCGCCGAATATTACCAACGCGTCTTTGGCGAAGATCTGCCGGAAAGCGTGGTTGGGGCCTAATTTTCCTCTGGATCACGCGTACGATCAGTAAACTCTGTCATTATGGCCATGGCCGCCCACACCGATAGGGTTGGCAGAACGCGATCAGGAAAATCAATGAGCTGGCCGCTTGAGTCACTTTCTGCATACCAGGCAGCCAGGAATATGACGGCAAGAACAAGGCTATTCCACAGCGGGCGATGGGTATAAGTCACCATTAGGATGCTGCTTACCATTGTCGCAATGACCACTAAGAGCATGATATAGTCTTGCAACGGGATTTCGGTGATGTTTCCCAGACTAACACCGATAATAGCGCCAAAGAATATGTTCAGTGCATTGATTGTGGCTTCATATTCACGCTGCGTCAGTTTGAAAATATCTCCAATCTGTCTGAGCTTTTCCAGCATCCTAATTCCTCCGCGATTTTGGGATGCGTAACAAATCATGCCGTTTTTCAAAACTTCTTTCTCGCCAAGACCGTGTTATGCTGCTAATACAGTTTTGCAATGCTTGAGAGGACTTCCCCCGATTCCGATGGCCGCAGCCGATTCTGGCTTTTCCGGCGACGCAAGCCTGTAGAAACCGTTTTCTACGAACCTTACGGCAATGCTCTCCCTCCTCATCTGCAGGATGAGCCGCTCGCTCCGCTGAAAAAACCACGCGGCAAGTGGTGGTGGTTCAGCCGCGGTTTGGCTGCGTTTCTATTCCTCTTCATTCTGCTGATCGCATGGCTCGCCATTACCGCACCGCTGTCCAAATCTCTGCAGCCGATCGCTCCCCCGCAAATCACTTTGCTCACGTCTGACGGCCAGCCGATTGCGCGCAACGGCGCGGTGGTTGATGAACCGGTGCAGATTGCCGAACTACCCGATCATGTCGTCGACGCGTTTCTGGCGATTGAAGACCGGCGCTTCTATTCTCACTGGGGTGTTGACCCGCGCGGTCTCGCCCGTGCCGCTTGGAGCAACGCGACCGGCAGCGGCATGACCCAGGGCGGCAGCACGATTACGCAGCAGCTGGCTAAGCTCACGTTCCTCACTCCGGAGCGCAGCCTGACCCGCAAAGCGCGCGAAATGCTGATCGCTTTCTGGATGGAGGCGCGATTATCAAAGGATGAGATATTGGAGCGTTATCTGTCCAACGTCTATTTTGGCGACAATGTTTACGGTCTGCGTGCTGCCTCCCTGCATTATTATTATCGCAAGCCGGAAAATCTAAAACCGGAACAGGCGATCATGCTGGCCGGTCTGGTGCAGGCCCCTTCCCGCCTCGCGCCAACCCGTAACCCCAATCTTGCAGCGAAGCGTGCCAAGCTGGTGAAGTCGGCGATGGTTGCCGCCGGTTTTCTGGGCCAGAAAGAGGCCGACAATCTGCCCAATCCAGTGCTGGATGTGCGGGCAAAAAACACCGTTCCAACCGGCACCTATTTTGCCGACTGGGCAATGCCAAGAGCCAGGGCATTATCGGAAATGAGCTATAGCAAGCTGACACTTACCACGACGCTGGACTCCCGATTGCAGAAAATTGCCAATAGTGTCGTCAACCGTGCGCCGCTTGGTAAAGCGCAAGTTGCTTTGGTGGCGATGCGGCCGGATGGTGAAGTCGTCGCGATGATTGGTGGTCGCAGTTACAAGGACTCCGCCTTTAACCGGGTGACACAAGCCAAGCGCCAGCCAGGATCCACGTTCAAGCTGTTCGTCTGGCTGGCTGCCCTGCGGGCTGATATCCGACCGGATGACATGGTCGACGACAGTCCGATTACCAAAGGCGGTTATCTTCCGAAAAATGCCGGAGAAAAATATCGTGGCGAAATCAGCCTCAAGGAAGCTTTTGCCAAATCCAGCAATGTCGCAGCAGTTCGCCTGTTCGGTCAGGTTGGGGATAAAGCTGTCATACGCGAAGCTAAAAATCTCGGTGTCACGTCAAATTTAGCAGAGGATGACCCCAGTTTGGCGCTTGGCACGTCGACGATGACACTCTTGGAGCTGACCGCCGCCTATGCCGGCGTCGCGAGCAACAGTTGGCCGGTCAAGCCCTATGCCTTCAAAAAGAAAGAACAAAGCTGGGTAGAATGGCTGTTCGATTGGCCTGGACGCTATGGCAACAACACACATGAGCGGATGCAAGACATGTTGCGTACCGCCGTCAACGAAGGCACAGGCCGCAATGCGCAGCTGTCCATTCCCAATTACGGCAAAACCGGCACCAGCCAGAATAATCGCGATGCCCTGTTTGTCGGCTATGCTGGCGACCTTGTTGTCGGCGTGTGGGTTGGCAATGATGACAACTCACCGCTCAAAGGCATTAGCGGTGGCGGGGTTCCAGCCCGCATCTGGCGAAACTTCATGCGCCAGGCGGTGCAAGGCGTTGGTCCGGCAACCGATCCAAAGCCCGTCACCAAACCCGATCCCGACGGACCGATCAAACCGCTCGACATACCGGATATTGATGATTTGCAGGATGTACCGATTGATCTGGGAGATGCTGAGCTTCGCATAGAAGGCGGAGAGGGTGTCTCAATATCTACCGAAATTGGCGGCATCCCCCTTGATCTGCGTCTTGATAGTGATGGTGTGGAGATCGAAAGTAGACGTGAAGAAGCACGCGACGCTACGGATCGTTAAGAAGCAACGCTATCCCTACCAAAAAGGTGGAATTTAGACCTTTGATTCCCTTCGGCTTTCCGCTTATGGCTGTTGTCTTCTATGGCTGACCGTTCCAAACTTGATGATCTGAAAGACGTACTCGGCGGTGCTGCGCGCGCTATGTCGCATGAACCCGAGGTGGAGTTGGCTTACACCGCTGAAGCCCCCTCACAATCAGGCCAGCATCTCAAGGTCCCGATGCCGGCGCGCGATCTGCCCTCTGATCAGGTGGCTCAGGCCCGTGGTTTTGCCGACAGCTTCGCGCTGAAACTGCGCTATCATGACGAAAACCGTCACCGCAAAAATGCACCGCAAGAGGCCATTGCCAGAGCGTGTTTTGATGCCTTGGAACAGGTCCGTACGGATGCGCTGGGTTCCCGCAATATGAAGGGCGTGAATGGAAATCTTGATGCGGCTCTGGAAATGCGGATGCGGTCAGATCCAATTTCCCGCGCACAGAATCGCGATGAAGTGCCTATTTCAACGGCAATCGCATTGCTAGCACGGGAAAAGCTGACCGGCGAAGCACCGCCGGAATCGACATTGAAGGGCCTCGAGATGCTGCGCGAGTGGATTGAGGAAGGCGCAGGTGCCGATCTCGATGGCCTGAATCTCACGCTCGACGATCAGGAGAGCTTTGCCAAACTGTCCACCCAGCTTCTCGAACATCTCGACCTGATCAACAGTGATGATGAAGCTTCAGAATCCGACGACAATGATGACGAATCCGATGACGACAGCGAAGATCAGGAAGACGATGGCGCGGATGATGAAGCGACCGGCGATCAAGGCCAACAGGATATGCGTTCCGAACAGTCCGAAGATGACGCGCAGGAAAGCGAGAGTGAGTTAAACGCCGACGATCTTGAAGAAGGTGCAGAAGAGGAAATGGGCGATGCTGGTGACGATGGCATGATGCCAGTCCGCCCCAATCGCCCAATGTCAGACCTTCCACCAGGTTTCGACTATGCGCCATGGACCGAAAAATATGACGAGATAATAAGCGCCACCGAACTGTGCGATGAGGAAGAACTCACTCGGCTGCGCGCCTTTCTCGATCAGCAATTGACCAATTTACAGGGCGCGGTCACAAAACTTGCCAATCGCCTGCAACGCCGCCTTATGGCGCAGCAGAACCGCAGCTGGGATTTTGATCAGGAAGAAGGCATGCTGGATGCCGCCCGCCTGGCCCGCGTAGTCAGCAATCCCGCGCACAGCCTGTCCTACAAGATCGAACGCGAAACCGATTTTCGCGATACGGTCGTCACCCTTTTGATAGACAATAGCGGTTCTATGCGGGGACGCCCGATCAGCATTGCCGCGATAAGCGCCGACATTATGGCGCGCACGCTTGAACGCTGCGGCGTAAAAACCGAAATACTTGGCTTTACCACCCGCGCGTGGAAAGGCGGTCAGTGCCGCGAAAGCTGGCTGGCGGCAGATCGCCCGGCCAATCCCGGGCGGCTTAATGACTTGCGCCACATCATTTACAAGCAGGCGGACGAACCCTGGCGGCGAGCGCGCAAAAATCTCGGCCTGATGATGCGCGAAGGCCTGCTCAAGGAAAATATCGACGGCGAAGCGTTGCTCTGGGCGCATAGCCGACTGATCGCAAGACCCGAAGAACGCCGCATATTGATGGTCATTTCCGACGGGGCGCCAGTGGATGACTCAACCCTTTCGGTGAACCATGGCGCTTATCTGGAAAATCATCTGCGTAAAGTGATCGACTGGATCGAAAGCCGTTCACCGGTACAATTGGTTGCCATCGGTATCGGCCATGATGTGACCCGCTATTACAAGCGCGCTGTCACCATAATGGACGCGGAACAACTGGGTGGAACCATGGTCGAACAACTGGCCGGCCTTTTCGATGAGGAAACAAAATGAACGTATCCGAAGCTGTCAAATCCCGCCGCTCCGTCCGCCAGTTTCTCGACAAACCCGTCGACCAGAAAACGCTCCAGAATATCCTCGAAACCGCTTCGCGTTCGCCATCAGGCGGCAACACTCAGCCATGGAATGCCGTAGTTGTGGGTGGCGATGAGCTGACACGCATTGCAGAGGCCATAAAGGCCAAAGTTCCTACCGCTCCGGCTGGCGAGAATATGGAATATGATATTTATCCCAAAGACCTGGAAGGGCGCTACGAAGAGCAGCGCAAGGGCGTTGGCAAGGCGATGTTCGATTCCCTGAAGATTCCAAGAGAAGACGGCGGCGCACGGATCAAGCAGATGATGGCCAATTGGGACAGTTTCGGTGCGCCTGTGCAGCTGTTCACCTACACCCGTAAATATATGGGGCCACCGCAATGGTCGGATATGGGCATGTGGCTGCAGACAGTAATGCTGCTATTGCGCGAAGAAGGACTCGACAGCTGTCCACAAGAAATCTGGGCTATGTATGGCACCTATATGCGCGAGCTGCTCGATATTGATGATGACCATATCTTTTTCTGCGGCATGGCGATTGGTTATCGTGATCCCGATGCACCGATTAACAATTTTGAGGTTCCGCGCGTCTCGTTGGCCGAAACTGTAAAATTTCGCGGATTTTGATTCCGCTAAAATACTGATTTAAAAAGATATTATTATCAAGTGTCTCATAAGGTGACATTTGTCACCAGTTTCTCACGCCTGTGTCGATAAATTACTATACCAGACTCGGAAATGTCGCTTATGAACATATTCGAGGGGAAAATCGGGTCGCAATAAGAACAGCTTAACCGTTATGGATAGGCTGTCCTGATTATTGTGGGGTATATATGATCGGTCCGAAAAATTTTCGATTGCCGCTTTTGGCATTGCTTCCGCTATGGATCGCGACGTCGTCAGCTGCCTATGCGCAAGGTACGCCGGTCGCATTGCGTGATAGCTTTCCGATCGGGTCCGGTGACGGTACCCTGTGTCAGGTTCAGGACCGCAGTCTCGAAAACAAAACCAAGCAGAGTATTTTTGACCGCAGTTGGGCCGTAGTCTGCCGTGACTCGGCGCGACCAGTTGGTCATGTTTACGCGTTCCGTTCGCCCGACGATGATGTGCTGGCCCGCATTGCTCAACATCGTAAGGATTCCATCGCATGCGATGGCGAAGACACAGTGGATGGTCTGGCTAGAAAAACGTGCAAGCTGACCGATGAACCCGTCGGCTATTCCATCTTTAGGAAACAACGCGGTAATATATCTTATGTTGCCGAAGGCCTTAGTGCTTATGACAGCGCAACTTTGTTGGCGCTCAAATCAATCATGGCCGACAAGATTGTCAAAGGCAAAATCGACGTTGCTTCAACATCGATTGAAGATCCATTTGCCTTTGCGCGCGTTCAGGCCCTGACGCTTAAGCCCGAACAAGCGCTGGCAGAAGGATATCGCCGCAATCTGAGCGGAAACTATGCCGAAGCCGCTGCATTTTTTGAAACATTACAACAGCGCACCACCGGCCTTGACGATCAGGATATCAACCCAGAAGAATATTATATTAACCGTGCATTGCAGAAATCAAACCTTGGTGAATTTGCCGAAGCCGACGAGCTATTCGCACAGGCCCGGTCGGTCATGTCTGACAATGTCATAAACCAGAAACTATTGCGCAATTTTGAAGGCATGCATTTGCTCAACCAGGGACGCTATGAAGAAGCTGTCGAGAGAATCAATCTGCCTATCAAAGCGAACAAAATTCAAAAGGAAGCGCTTGCAACCAGCCTGACCATTACTACTCCGATCGCGACCCGGATTAATGGTGACAATACGACCGCCAATCTGCTTGGCTTCAACGATGAACTCAAATTGACTACGGCAGAACGCTCTGAGATTATTGATGCACAGGCATTGCAATTAATCGGCACTGCGCAACGCATCCGGGGGGAAGATGCCGCAGCCCAAGCCTCGCTGACGACCGCTTATAATCAGGCAGTCGCGATCCGCGATGGCCGGGTGACGTCGATCACCCGGCTGCGGACGCAGATATTGTCAGAACTGGCTCTGATTGCCGAAAATCAGGGCGAATATAGCAATGCCGAACAATTGTTGCGCAATGCCCTCGAACTCGTCGAAATCCAATATCCAGAAACACGCGCGGTCAACGGAGCGAAGGCCAAACTGGCCAGCTATCTATTGCGCCGCGGTAAACAGGATGAAGCCAGACAATTTTATCGCGAGGTAGTTGATAACTCGCTCGGTAAGAGGAGTGCTATCACCGGTATTGCCAATCAGCTGGCACCCTATTTCGCGCTCATGAGTGATGACCCTGGCTCGGCCGAAGAGTTTTTCAAGGCCTCTCAAGTATTGGTTCGCCCAGGTGTTGCTGAAACTCAGGCAGCCCTGTCACGCGAACTCAGCGGTGGCACCGATGAAGCCGCACGTTTGTTCCGGCAATCCAATAACCTCGATCGCAGTATTGAGCGGCTACGCATGCGATTCACCGCTCTGGGCAAACTGGAACCCACTTCTGAAACGCGACGGCGACGCGCTGATCTTGCCGCCGAGATCGATGAACTGGAGCGCAGTCAACAATTGACGATCGTCAATCTTTCGCAATTCCCGCAATATCGGGCCGTTGCCGGTAGCGCGATCAACCTTGCCGAATTGCGTACCAATATGCGGCCATCCGAAGCCTATCTGCGTATGGCGATCGTCGGCAGAGACATTTTCATGTTTTACGCCGATCAACAATTTGCAACCGCCTATAAAGCGGCGCTCAGCGCAGAAGAGCTTGACGAACAGGTCGACAAATTGCGTGCTTCCATTTCCGTTTTTGAAAATGGACAATATGTTACCTATCCCTTTGATATCGAGACTGCGCGGGATCTTTACAAAGCGCTGCTCGCTCCGATGTCAGAACGTCTGGCCGTCAAAAACCACCTGATCTTTGAACCCGATGGCGCAATGCTGCGGTTGCCGGTTAATTTGCTGGTTGCAGACGACGCATCGGTAGCAAGCTATCTCGCACGGATCGAACAGCCTGATGGTGATCCGTATGACTTTACCGGTGTCCAGTGGCTGGGCACGGATACCGACGTCAGTACCGCTGTCTCCGCCCGAAGTTTTGCCGACGCACGAAAGGCGCCTGCTTCCGGGGCAACGCGCCAATATCTTGGTCTCGGTAAAAATCAGCCAATATTGGCCAACACCAAGATCGGCGGTGTTCGGGCTTCAACCGAAGGCCTTGATGCAAACTGTAACTGGTCGCTGAACGAATGGAATAATCCGATTTCCGATGCCGAGCTTGTACAGGCGCGTTCGATCATCGGACAAAGCGGGTCGGACATTCTTACCGGTACCGCCTTTTCAGACGATCAAATTCTGGCAAAGTCCGATCTGGCCGAATATCGTATCCTTCATTTTGCAACACACGGTCTGGTAACCGCTCCCAAACCTTCCTGTCCCGCTAAGCCTGCTCTGTTGACGTCATTCGGTGGAGAGCAATCCGATGGCTTGCTGGCCTTCGACGAGATTTTTGATCTGAAACTGGATGCCGACATCGTCATCCTTTCCGCCTGTGACACGGCCGGTAAAGCCAGCATCAAGGCCACCCGCGAAGCAGGCGTCAGCAGCGGAGGCGGCACTGCCTTGGATGGACTCGTGCGTTCCTTCGTCGGCGCTGGAAGCCGGTCTGTCCTGGCAAGCCATTGGCCAGCACCGGACGACTTTCAGGCAACAGAACGCCTGATCGGCGGCCTGTTTGTTGAGGGCCAAGGGCAATCCATTGCCACGGCGCTCAGAAGTTCGCAGAAAAAACTGATGGAAGACCCCGTCACTTCGCATCCCTATTATTGGGCGGCCTTCGCAATTGTTGGTGACGGCTCCAGAACGTTTTTGCCCAATGATCAAAGCGCAGACGCCAACCTCTCCAATCCAGCGGTATCTGTTTTGAAATAATGACCGAGGCAGTTCGCCATACCGACCCGGCATCATCAAGCCGCGACGTCAAGGCGGAAGCCCGCGGAGTTTTGCAATCGCTGCGTCGTCTGTTCGATCAACTGGGTCCGATCCGGCTCAGTTCTACGATCTTGTTCCTGATCCTCGCCCTGATGATGGCGCGGTTCAGCTGGACGACTCCATTGATCCAGGATGCCGAGCGCGCGCTATACGACATGCGCGCTTCGGTCTTTGCACCCCAGGTTGAGAAAGAAGACCGGGTCGTGATGATCGTATACAACGAAGATACGTTGAAGCTGACCGGCCAGCGCTCGCCGGTTGATCGAACAATTCTGGCACAGGCACTGGAAACTATCGATGCGGCCGGTGCAAAGTCGATTGGCATCGATATTCTGTTCACCATGCCGCAAGACGATGACGCACTGTTGCTTTCAACCTTCAAGCAGCTGCAGACGCCGACTTACCTGGCCTATGCGGACCCCAAATATAATCCCGAAATCGCTTTCGCCGAACATGAATTTCTCAAAGATTTTCTCAGCGAAGCCGAAGGGCCCAATCTGAAACCAACCAGCATCCGGCTGAATACCGACAGCGATGGTGTTCAGCGCCGCTGGACACCGGAACAAGATGGCGCACCGCCGTTTATGGCAATGGCACTGACCAAACCCAATCCCAGATTTTCGGCCAATGATGGAACCATCCGTTACCTGGTACCAGCCAACGCCGATATGCCTGTTTTTGACAAGTTTCCGATCGAAAGCTTTGCCGATCCGGCAACTGCGGAAATGCTACAATCGTTTATCCAGGATAAATATGTCTTGATTGGCGGCGATTTTATCGACCGCGATCGGTTTGAAACACCGATTGGGGCAATCAGTGATCTGGAAGGCACTGATGGCAAGATGATTGGTCTGGAAGTCCACGCCCATATGCTAGCGCAGCTGTTGAACGATGATATGCCGGCACCGATCCCAGGATGGATCTTGTGGACAGCGGCCCTGATTGTCGCGATATGTGGTGGGCTTTCTGCGCTCATCATGGGCAATGCGGTCAAAGTCGCTGGCATCTTGATTGGCCAGTTCGCATTTTTTCTCGTCTTCCCGTTTTTTCTACAGAATATTGGTGCTGATACACTCACATTGCCCGCGTTCGGATGGGCTCTGGGTTGGCTCTTTGGATATGCTTCGGTCGGTTCAGCAGCACGAACTATCAATTCCAAGCAGCGTGCTTTCGCTCAAGGGGCACTGGGCAAATATCTGCCCCAGTCAATCGCCGGCGAGATTTTACGCGATCCGGAAAAACTTTCGCTACACGGGGAGAAACGGAAAATTTTCGCGGTCTTCACCGACCTGGAAGGTTTTACCAAGCTGAGCCATGCAATCGAACCGGAAATGGTTGCGACGTTGCTTAATGACTATCTCGACCGACTGAGCGAAGTCGCGCTGGAATATGGCGGGACCATAGATAAATTTGTCGGCGATGCGCTGGTAACGTTCTGGGGTGCCCCTATCGCTTATGCCGATGATGGCGAACGCGCCGCCAAAGCCGCCTATGCACTTTATCAAGCGGGCGAGGACTTCCGCAAAAATGTCCCTGAAGGCGTGCCGCCCATTGGCCGCACCCGGGTCGGCATGCACTATGGCGACGCAATCGTCGGCAATTTCGGCGGTGAGGGGCGTATTCAATATACCGCATTGGGTGATGCCATGAACACTGCAGCGCGCCTGGAAGCGGCCAACAAGGCGCTGGAAACCAAAGTTCTGATAAGCCGGGAAGCGATGGAACGTACTGGCCTCGACTGGTGTCGGCCTATGGGTAAGATTACGCTGCGGGGCCGTTCAACGCCGGTGGAAGTCTTTGAACCTGTACCCGACTGGGAACAAAAAGACCGTGAAGCAGTGACCGCTATCATAGCGGCCCATCAAAATGGTGATACTGATTATGTTCAGGCACTTAGTGCCATGATGAAGCAATATAGCGAAGATCTTGGTCTTGGTAATTTGCTGAAACGACTGGAAAAAACAAAGAATGGAGAAAGCTATGCACTCGGTTGAAGGTAAAACCGCTAAATCTGGCAAGCTGGCACGTAACTTAGGCAAGGCGGCATTGGGCGCGCTTTTGCTGGTCGGTGTGAGTGGAGCCGCCGTCGCACAAAATATGGTTGTCAGGTCCACAGGACCCTCTGCCAAATCCTATCCCGCTGGTAAAAAACTGGCGAACAACGCCAAACTGACGCTGAAAAAGCTGGATAGCGTGACGATCCTTGGCAAAGGCGGCACACGGGTCCTGAAAGGACCAGGCACGTTCTCACTTAACAGAGGCACTGCGGCACGTTCAAACAGTTCGGTACGGCTGGCCAGCTTTATCAACAATCGCGGAAGCAGCCGGGCGCGGACGGGGGCCGTTCGTAGTGCTGGTGCCGGATCCACGAATGTTGCACCCAAAAATCCGAACCTGTGGTTTCTCGACGTGACCAAGGGTGGGAAATTCTGTGTTGCTGATGCCAATGCCTTGGTCCTGTGGCGTCCCGATTATACCGGTTCTGCCAAGGCGAGTATTGTACAGCCCGCCAATGGCACTGTCACCGAAGTCGCATGGCGTAAGGGTAATCCGCTGAAAAGCTGGCCAAAGGCTGAAGCGCCATTGACCAATGGCGCAAAATATCAGGTCATTGGTTCCAATGTTGAGAAGTCTGTCGAAGTCAATTTCGTGATGCTGAACGAAGCGCCACAAAATCTGGATGATGCGGCAGCGGCATTGATTGCCAATGGCTGTCAGAGCCAGCTCGATCTGCTGGTTGATACACTGGATACGGGATCAACAACGGATCAAGATCAGGGTTAAGTATAGGGTATATTTCAGGCCTCGAGGTGAGGGTCAGGGCGTGAAATGAATAATACAATATCTCCAAGGTGGGTCGCGCAGGAAATATTGAACAACGGGGAAAAACATGTTGCGAGCGCGCGCTGCAAAGAAACTGGCATTTTTAGTATCGATTCCGGCAATTCTGTCGTCCCATGGCGTTGCCTGGGGCCAATCGTCGGTTGCTGCACCGACCAGAGAAGAAATTCAGCGCGGTCTACTGGGTGAAGCCGAAAAAGGTCAAGCACAGCCGCTGACCGTTGAAGGCGGTGTGGAGCGGTCTGCTTGTCCGCTTGCCAATCCGGAATTTGCCGATGTCAAATTCACTCTGCAATCCGTCGATTTCAGCGGTCTTGGAGTGGTCGACGGATCGATATTGCAATCGGCCTATACGGGCTATATCGGACAAGAAGTGCCGGTCGCCGTGGTTTGCGAAATCCGGGACCGGGCGGCGACAATATTGCGCGGTGCGGGCTATCTGGCCGCTGTACAGGTTCCTCCCCAGACTATTGAGGGTGGCAACGTCAAATTTGATGTTCTGCTTGCCCGTATGACATCGGTGCAGGTGCGCGGTGACGCAGGGTCATCGGAAAAATTGCTGAAGCAATATATCGACCGGCTGACCAACGAACCTGTTTTCAATATTGATGTGGCGGAACGCTATCTGTTGCTCGCGCGCGATATTCCGGGACTGGATGTGCGTCTGTCCCTGCGGCCGGTTTCATCAGCAGCTGAAGGCAAAGCGGGTGATGTCATTGGCGAATTTAACGTCGTGCGAACACCGGTCTATGTCGATACCAATATCCAGAATTTTGGATCCAAACAGGTCGGCCGCTTCGGTGGTCTTCTGCGCGCACGTTTTAATGGGATTACCGGCCTGGGTGACGAAACCACAATCAGTGCTTTCTCAACCGCCGATCTCAGCGAGCAACAGGTGCTGCAATTGGGTCACGAATTTCGTGTCGGCGGCGAAGGTCTGCGTTTTGGCGGTAACTTTACCTACGCTTGGACCGATCCCGAGCTCGCTAGCAATTTTGATATTGAATCGGAAACGCTGGTTGCAGGAATTTACGGCACCTATCCGTTCATCCGCAAACAATCGCACAATCTTTTTGGCACCGTCGGTTTCGAATATATTGATCAGAAAACCGAGGTTTTCGGCATAAGAACCAACGAGGATGACCTTAGCATCGCCTATGCCCGGATGGACTTTAACGCCATCGAACCAGGGAGCATTTCCGGCCGCGGCGGCTATTCTGCCTTTGAACCGAAATGGGGCATGGCCGGGTCGCTGGAAGTGCGCCAGGGCCTTGGCATATTGGGCGCTAGCGAAGGATGCGGACCAGCCTTTGTGCGGTGCATTGGTCAAACGGTGATTCCAACGCGGGCTGACGGTGATCCGACGGCATTTGTGATACGCGGCCAGGCAAAGCTCGATTACCGCCCTACCCCGCTGCTGGCTTTCACGTTGAAACCGCGATTCCAATATTCACCCGATGCGCTGTTTTCTTACGAAGAGATTTCTGGCGGTAACTACACAACCGGTCGCGGCTACGATCCTGGCACGATTATCGGCGACAGCGGATACGGCCTACAGACGGAAGTCAGCTACGGCTCACTTATCCCTGATTCTCCCGATGGTATTGCCTGGCAGCCCTATGTCTATTTCGATCTGATGGGTGTCTGGAACAAGAATTTTCCCGGCGATCCACAGAAAATTTATTCCGCTGGCGGCGGCATACGCGCCACGATTGGCCGGCAGGCCAGTCTGGATGTGATGGCCGTGGTGCCGCTTAAACGCGGACCTTTCCAGACCCGGCGAGACAGTGCGCGGGCATTGATGACCCTGACGGTGCAACTCGCACCATGGTCACGATAGATAATAAAGGCGGCGGATGATGACCAGAGGCAAGATGATGACAGAGACAGACAAAAACAGAGTGATTAAAGGCAAGACCGTGACCGATGGAAAGACGCGATCGGTTCGATCTTCGTCGCTCAACAAACTGAAATTGCTTGCCAGCGGATCGATCACTGCTGCGGCGATGATGTTAGCGCTGGCTCCGCAAAATGCGTTGGCTCAAGCGGCACCTTCGCCCAGTGGTCATGCCGTCAATGCCGACCCTCAACTGACTGGTGGTAACTTTACTCTTGGTACTGGTAATTTCACTCCCGGTCCCACAAGCGACACCGTGACCATTACCAGCGATCAGGTCATTATCGACTGGAATCTTTTCGACCAGTCAGGCGGCGGAACGATTAATTTCCTGCCACGCGACAATGGTTTGCTTTTTACCCGTGACGGAGGGGCGAATTATACTGTTCTCAATCGTATTGTTCCAACGATTCAGACCCGTGCAATCAGTCTCGACGGGAATATTGCTAGCATCAGCGGCGGCACGATTGCCGGTGATATTTGGTTTTACAGTCCCGGCGGAATCCTTGTCGGTGAAGGCGCCAATATCAATGTCGGATCGTTGGCGCTTACCACCAATGCCATAGACGCAACCGGCGGCCTGTTCGGACCGAATGGAGAGATTCGTTTTCGGGGATCAGTAAACAGCACATCAGCTATTTCAATTGCCAGCGGCGCGCAGATAAATGCCCTTGCGGAAGGCAGCTATATAGCAATGGTAGCGCCGCGAGTTAATCAGGCAGGTACCGTAAACGTCAATGGTTCGGTAGCCTATGTCGCGGCCGAACAAGCTGATCTCACGATCGACTCTGGATTGTTTGATATAAGTCTGTTGGTTGGTACCACTGACACCGTTGGGGTTTCGCATACTGGTACGACCACTGGTCCCGTGCGCAATCCTGATCCAGCATTTCGCGGAAACAAAGACAATCAGGCCATATACTTTGCAGCCTTGCCAAAAAACCAGGCAATGACGATGCTGTTGCAAGGCAGCGTTGGTTACACTCCAGCCGCTTCGGCCATGCAGGCCGATGGTAAAATCATCCTCAGTGCAGGCGGCGATATTGATTCTACAGGTCGCAGCTTTTCCGAAAATTTCACGGTTACAATCGATCAAGAAGTAGACCCCGCGCTAAATGGCAGCATCAACCTCAGCAGCCTAGATTTTAGCAATGACATTGAAGCTTTTGCCAACAACAATATCGTTATCCAAGATCTGCTTGGTGCGCCCGTTACCGGAGCGCAGGGTATTAACCCGCTCGACCTTACATTCACAGCAGGCGATGCTATTCGTCTGGAAGCTGGCGGGGATGACGGCGTCATCGACATTGACGGTGATATTACATTCAATGCAGTCACTGGCGCTCAAATCATCGCCCGCGAAACGTCCTCAATTACCGTTGGCGGCAGTCTTACCGTTAATGCATTTTCTGAATCCCAAGGCGGAGCGGTTGACATTCTCGCCAGTGGGGGTGGCACAAGAATAGCGGGTTCGGGGGACATTGTTATTGGCGATGAATTTGTTGTCAATGCCAGTGTAGCCGGTCGCCGCAGCCGCGGTTCACCGGTTGAGCAAGGCGAAGATACATTGGGTGGCACGATCAACCTCGACATTTTAGCGGGTGGGCTGCTCGATATGAACGGCGGTGCAAATCCCAGGGGCTCTGAATTCGATGTGTCAGCAGCGCCGAATATGGGCACCGTGACTGCCGGTGAGTCAACCGGCGGAACCATCAATGTCAATGTTACGGGCACGGGCAGCACGCTTACTAACGGCGGTGGTGCTGGCTTACAATTTATAGCAAATGGCGATCCCGGCAATAATTCCAGTGGGACAGCCACAGGCGGGACCAATAGCGGAGGCACGATTAATCTCAATGTAACCGATGGAATCATCAATTCCGGCCCGACTTCATTTCGAGCCGGAGCGCGTGGTACCAGAAACTCAACGGATAATGTTACAGCATCGGAAAACGGAGCGAATGCTGGAGATATCACTGCCAATTTCACTAATGCCACGGTCAACCTTACCGGCACCCTCACCTTTGAAAATGGGGCCGAAGCAGATATTGGTTTTAACGCTGCTGGCGAGGAAATAGCTGGACCGGCAGAATCGGGCGACCTCACCGTTACGTTCGATAATACCGCACTAACTGGCACCAACTTGTCATTATCTTCAGAGTTCGAAGGCAGTGGGACTGCTGGTGAGCTGTCGCTTGACGTCATCAACGGATCAGATTTATCGCTTACCGGTCAATTAGAATTGGCGGCGCGAGGCGATGCGAGCACCGCTGGCACAGCGTCCAGCAGCGGCAATGTTAACCTGCTCGTTGATAATTCATCTGTAGATTCGTCCAGTTTCAGGTTTTCGTCATTTCGCACAACAAGAGCTTCCGCAGATGCTGTTTCCGATGGCACAACCGGAACGATCGATATTACCGTGCAAAATAGCGCAAGCTTGACGGGAAGTCAGTTTGTTGCAACCGCAGGTGCGCTCTCGCGTACGCAAGGCGGTACCGGAACTGCCGGCGATATTTTAATCACTATTGATAATGGGACAATCGCTCTTGTCGATGGGCCCTTTAGCGCGCCTTCTATACAAGTGGTCGCCAGCGGCACGGGGCGCGGCAATGCCAATGATGGTTTTGCGGCTGAACGTGGATTGGGTGTTGGCGGAAACATAACTCTAGACCTTGTAAATGGCGGTATCTTTTCAGCCGAAACCTTCTTTAGCAGCGCAAATGGATCGATAAACGACTTTAGTGAAGTCCCGATTCCTGTCCGAGGACAAGGCGGCAATGGTGTTGGAGGCAATGTCGTCTTCAATCTGATTGACGGAAATTTTTCTGCCAATGACGTATTCGTTTCTGCCGGAGGTATTGCCTCCTTCGGTGGTGACTCACAGCCATTTGGTTTTCCTCAAACACCGGGTGTTGTTGGAGACGGCGGCGACGGACAGGGTGGCGATGTTGTGTTCAATCTGAACGGTGCCAACGTGACGGTCAACAATCTCACGGTTTCTGCCAATGGCATCGGTGGAGACGGCGGTAACGCCCGTGATATCGATGGTGTGAACGCTGGCAATGCTGGATCCGGCATCGGCGGCAATGCGACATTTAATGCCAATGCAGGCAGCCTCACAGTCACCAACGATTTGAATGTCACGGCTGGCGGTTTTGGCGGCCGGGGCGGCGTAGGTAGCGGTGTCGATGCCGGACGTGGCGGCGATTCCGTAGGCGGGACCGCAACCTTCAATCTTGATGGTACTGCAACGATCTCCGCTGAACTTGCGTCAATTTCTGCAAGCACAGATGGTGGGCGTGGTGGCGATGCGTTGATTGGAACACCGTCACCATCTGCGCGCGCCGGTGATGGCGGTAACGCGATAGCTGGTACCGCAGTTTTCAATAATAATAGCGGTGATGTAACTTTCACCACCACCGAAGTTACAGCGATCGGAACCGGCGGTGATGCGGGCAACGACCCTGACGAGCCGACCCGCTATGGTGCTTATGGCAGCCCAATTCCTCCCGTCGGCTTTACCGGGCAGACATCGGGCAATGGCGGCAGCGGCACGGGTGGTACCGCGACGCTTAATCTGGGACAGGATGATCCAGTTTCTCGGATTTACAGGGTCGACACCAGCGGCATCGGCGCCAAAGGCGGTGAAGGCCTTAGCGGCGGAAATGCAGGCGCGGGCAACGGCGGTACCGCGGTTCTCAACATAACCGATTCAACTGTGTTGCTCGATAGTCCGGTGGTGACTGCAACCGGTGTCGGAGGCGCGGGCGGTCTTGCCCGTGCAATTAGCGGCGACGGCGGCAACGGCGGCGATGCTACGGGCGGTGTTGCGCGGCTCGAAATCGTTGGTGCGGGAGCAGCTTTAACCAATATAGGCGACCCACTGCTTACCACTGCCGATGCCTTTGGCGGCGCCGGTGCAGGCGGCTTCACAGATTTCAGCAATGATGGTGGCGATGGCGGCGATGGCGGTTCAGCCACTGGCGGCACTCTTGAAATAGCGGTGCGCGATGGGGCGAGTTTCGCGCTAAGCGGTGCCGGATCGTTTACCCTCTCCAGCACTGGTACAGCCGGTCAAGGCGGCGAAGGCGGTTACAGCTATGGAAATATCGCCGGCGATGGCGGTGATGGCGGTGACAGCCAAGGCGGCACCGCCCGTCTCCTTGCACAAGGCGGCACGATTACGGGCGATAACGTCACGGTTACCACCACTGGTCAAGGCGGTGACGCCGGACCCGGCGGTTTTACTTTTAACGGCACATTGGGAACCTCTGGTCTGGGCGGCATCGGTACCGGCGGTAATGCCATATTGGAGGTACAGGAAGGCAGCCCGGGCATCCTCAACCTATCCGGCAATGTGGATCTGTTCGCCAACGGCTTCAACGCGGGTGATGGATCCATGCCGTCTGGTTTCGGCGGCCGTATCGATATTATCGATAGCTCTACCGATCCAGCCGGTTTGATCAGTCTTGGCTCCCTCAACGCTGAAGCGCTGGCCATTGCGTCTCCGGGTAGCGGCTTCTTCATGTCCGGCAATAGCGGAGCGATAACGATATTGGGCGATCTAAGCGTCAATGTTGCTGGCAATATAGAATATACTTTTGATGGCACAGGCCAATTGACGGTTGGCGGAATCGCTGATCTGCGCTCCAC
The DNA here is from genome assembly GCF_900149705.1 of Sphingorhabdus sp. Alg231-15. Taxonomy (NCBI): domain Bacteria; kingdom Pseudomonadati; phylum Pseudomonadota; class Alphaproteobacteria; order Sphingomonadales; family Sphingorhabdaceae; genus Sphingorhabdus; species Sphingorhabdus sp. Alg231-15. The sequence goes on from NZ_LT703001.1 coordinate 1,350,140, forward strand.
ATCAGGGTCGATTCTTGTTGATCATACCAACAATGCAGCTGGAACAATCTCCATCGACGTAGTCTCTGATTTTGATGCTGATGCAGCGTTCGATTTTAACAGCATGGCAGGGACAATCATTCAGTCGGGATCTCAAATCAGTGTAAATGCCGGCGCGAATATTTTCGCAAATGATCTGCGCGCTGAAAGCATTATCGACTTGACGGCGGGACAGAATGCAACGCTGAACAACGGCGCCGTGACCGGCCCTCCCGTTACATCGCCTGTGGGTGCAGGTTCGATTGTTAACTCTGGCATTGCCATTGAAGCAGGACTCGACTCTACACCAAGTCCGACCCCGGTTTATGATCCAAGCTTCGATGCTACCATAACCGGCAACGTGACTTCTACAGGCGGTATTCTGGTAGTCGCGGGTGGTAATGCAGTCTTCCAGACCGGCAGCACTACTGTGTCTGACAATGGCATCTCGGTTATCACTGGTGATGATATTATTATCCAGACAGGCGCGCGCGTCGAAGCAGCCGCCGATCCAGTGGATTCGCCAATTTTTGGCACACCGTTCGAAAGCCCAAATAATTTGATATTGCAGGCTGGCGGAATGGCACTTGATTTAATTTCAACACCTCTCACGCCCATCGCATCCATCGTGGCAGCAGGTACGATTGACGCGAATGAGTTTGCCGTAATTATGACCGCCGATGCCATGGATGGCCTTGGCGGAACCATCGCTGCCAGCTCCATCAGCGCTGATATCAATAATGCGCCATCCAATGCCGTAATCGCTGCGGTTGGCCAGTCGGACGATAACGGATTGCTTAGTGCCAGTTGTGTCGAGGGCAATCTCTGCCTTGGTGCGTTGGATGCGGATAATATCGTGGCCATAGGTCAGGCAGGCGTACCGGTTCAGGCGATAATCGAAAATGGCGATGTCATCGCTAGCCAGATATTCGTTTCGACCAGACGCGACATTGTGATGGGCGTCGATGGTGTCGCATCACGCTTTATAGCCAGCGATGAGATATTCATAAACAGTACCGAAGGTAATATCGACCTGCGTAGTGCCGAGTTGACCAGCGGTCTATTGGGTATCGATGCCGCCGGTAGCCTATTGGGTTCCGGATCGCTCAACAGTGGCGCGGACATAGGCATTACGGTTGGAGATAGCATTAGCGCAGCTGCGATCAACGCCGGAGGTGAACTCACCACCGTCGAAGAGCGAGGTGATTTGCCTGAAGGCTTCTATTCGGTACCTGGCAGCATGAATGTCGGCGTTTTGACCGTTGGCTTGGGCGATGTGAATTATAACGCTGGCGGCGACTTCAGCTTTGATCAGATCAATGTCCCAGGAACGGATATCATCCTCTCAGCACCCGGCGATATTTTCGTCGGCGCTACAACCGATGCTGAAAACATCGACATTGTTGGCGGAAGCATCGGTCTCGGCAGCGTGGAGGCTAATACTGATATCATTCTCACTGCTGACAGCACCATAGATTTCGGTTCGGTCTCGGCCGGTGATCAGCTTGATATGCAAGCCGTTTTCATCTCCGGCGACGCGGCCAGCGGCGGCGCGATGAATTTCTTAAGTACCACAATCAACGTTGGCAGCGCATCTGGCGGCACCCTTGATGCGACCGCCCTAAGCGCTCTCGATATTGGTTTGATAGACATTACAGACGATGCAAACCTTCTGTCAGATGGGCCGTTGATCGTTGGCGACGCCCGGACCGGGGGCGACGCAATCCTGCGAGGCCAGACCGTGACACTGGATGATGGTGATATTGGCGGCAACCTGACAATGGAGGCCACTGGCGGCGACATTGACGGCAGCGGCATAGTTGCCGTGGGTGGGGCAATCGATCTCGATGCCACCGGCAATGTCGGCTTTGGTTCACTAACAGCCGGCGGCGGTGATTTCGCAGCAGATGCCGGCGGAGATATCGCATTTGCCGGTGCGTTTGCCGCGGGCGACATATTGTTCAACGCTGTGAATATATTGGGCGGCGATATCGCGTCGGATCAAGATATCATTCTCGCGGCCGAAACCATCACACTGGATGATGCAACCACACCCGGCCTAATCGATCTGACGGCAGCCGTTGGCAATATCGAAGGTGGGACACTGGATGCTGGAACGACCATCGCGGTTGTGGCGGCTGGTGCCGTAGTGATCGACAATGTCATCTCAGTCAATGAAGCAAGTCTAGAAGGCACGTCTGTGACCTTGGGCAGTGCCGATACCGGTGATAATGGCGACCCGCGATTTACCGAGGGCTTGCGACTTCGCGCTTTGGATGGCGACATCAACATTGGCGGCGATCTTGATATTTCACGCGAAGGCGATTTCTTTGCATCGGGCAACATCATCTTCGCTGATGTTGACGTCACGAGCAAAATTCCGTCTTCACTCAACCTGAGAGCCCAGGATTCAATCATATTTGGCAATGTCAGTACCGACAGCTTCATCAGAGCCGGTGCAGTTAATAATTTGACCGCCACGAGCATTGCTGCGCAAGGTCTTTTCGCAAGCGCGGACGGCGTAGTAACCGTCGGAACGGCCAGTGGAGGCACGTTCAATTTTATTGGTGATCTGGGCGTTGAGATAGACAATCTAGATGTTGGCTCAGCAAGCCTGACCTCCTCTGATGGTGATGTGGCCGTTCGCGACAACGCCTTGGTCGGTGGAATTTTAACGGCAAGCGGTAACAATGTGTTCCTGCGATCCGACGGCGCGCTGAGAATCAGGGCTACCGCCAATTCCGGTGATATCGACGTTGTAACGGTCGGCAACCTCGTAGCCGATGATGCGAATGCATTTGGAAACATACGTCTGACCAGTCTGGCCGGTAGTGCTGAACTCAATGAAGTTGTTGCTACCCCGTCTGTAGCGGGCAGAATACCCGCTGGCATCACTGGCCAGGCTGTAGTGAGCGCCAATGGTAATATCGACGTGACCGCTGCTGATGACGTCACCATTAACAGCACCGTCAACGCTGACAGTGCGCTGACAATCACCGCAGGAAACTTGATTGATATTCAGGCGCTTGCCACCGGAGAATCTATCTCATTGTCGTCGGCCGACGTAAATATCGGCACATCCGGTCAGCTTGGTGAATTTACCCAGACCAACGATATTTTCATCGAAAGCAATGGAAATAATCAGGTCATTTTGGGCGGTGCCGGAACGGCAGGTGTGTTTAGTCTGAGCGAAGATGAGTTTACACGAATTCAATCCAATCAAGACCTGACTTTCTTTGCAACAGCTACGGGAAATAGCACACCTGATCTTATTATTCAGGATCTCACGATCCAGACCGGCGATAATGTCAGCGGTGTGCAAATGGCCAATCTTGGCTTTTCCGGAACGCTGACGATCGATTCTGAACAATCCATTCGTGTCGATGGCGACCTGAACGTTACAAACGCATCAGGCGGCACCACGCTAAGCATGACTGCATTCGGTGATATCTTCCTCAACAATGCGAGTGGACTATTGCAGCTTACCGACGCCAGTGGCGTGTTTGGCTCAGTCGGCTTCCTTGAACTCACAGCGACCAATATTTTCGCAATGACCGATCAAGCCTTCGCTGACATAACAGGACTGGGGACGTCAGCTATCGACAGCCGGCTGAGCAATAATGATGGCATTGTCCTGGATAGCGGAGTGATCCGAGGCGGTGCGCTAACCTTCACAGTTGCGGATAGTATTTTGATACAAAATACCGGATCGGGCATCGATTTTGATGACCGTCGTGGATTTACTGGCCAAACTGTGCAGATTGACGGAGCCACGGCTTCACCGCCCGTAATTGTCGTGAACGGCACGGTTGATGGGGACACCGGAATTCCGGCACTGAGAGCAGTGGGCATCGGTGAAGGTTTTACACCGCAAAGTACTATAAATGGTTGTATTATCGCCGATCCGACAAGTTGCTCGACCGTAAATCCAACACCTACTCCAACGCCAACACCTACTCCAACTCCAACGCCAACTCCAACGCCAACGCCAACACCAACCCCAACGCCTGAGATTGATCCTGAGATTGGTGATCCGGTGCAGGATGTTATCGAGGAGGAGGTTACGCCAAATGAAGACGTGACCATCGTCAGTGATCCGTTTGAAACCAATCTCATCGAGATCAAGGAAACGGAACAGTTCGTCGATGATCCGTTGATTGATGAACCCGTTACTGGCGCCGGCAATGATGACCTTTGGGTGACCGACGAAGGGGGCAGCGACGACGGGAGCGCCGAATGTGCCGAAGGTGATGAAAGCTGTGGCCAGGGCGGTCCAGAGGAAGAAGATACGCTCGAGCCTGCCGAGTGAATTGACCGGTTGACCTTTTGCATCCGAAGCCACTAGGCGGTGGATATGAATGAAAATACCAGTCATCCTTTAAAGCTGTTCAACAGCCTCACCCGCACGCTCGAGCCGTTTGTTCCGGTTCATGAAGGAGAAGCCCGCGTCTATACGTGCGGCCCGACGGTTTATAACTATCCGCATATTGGCAATATGCGCGCCTATGTCTTTGCCGATTTACTCGGGCGGACCTTAAGCTGGAAAGGCTATCAGCTTACCCATGTCATCAATATCACAGATGTGGGCCATCTAACCGATGATGCCGATGATGGCGAGGACAAGCTGGAAAAAGCGGCCGCTGAACGGGCGCAATCCATCTGGGATATCGCGAAACATTATACCGAAGCTTACTGGGAAGACATCAAAGCGCTGAACATTCGTCAGCCTGCCCATTGGTCCATCGCGACAGATTACGTGCCGCAGATGATAGACTATGCCAAGGGCATTGCCGAAAAACATTGCTACGAACTCGACAGCGGCCTCTATTTCGATGTTTCAACCATCGCCGATTATGGCAGTCTTGCCCGCGCCGCCACCGAAGATGGAGAAGGCAGAATCGATGCGGTGGAAGGCAAACGCAATGCGGCCGACTTCGCGATCTGGCGCAAGACACCCGAGGGTGAAACCCGGCAAATGGAGTGGGACAGCCCGTGGGGCAAGGGTGCACCCGGCTGGCATCTGGAATGCTCTGTCATGTCAGAAGCGCTGCTTGGCCTGCCTTTTGATATCCACACTGGCGGGATCGATCATCGCGAGATCCATCATCCCAATGAAATCGCTCAAAACCAAGCTCATAGCGGCTGCGACCATAGCGGCGCACGGGTCTGGATGCACAATAATTTCCTGATCGATCGCGCAGGCAAAATGTCGAAGTCAGCCGGTGAATTTCTGAGACTGCAGCTCTTGATTGATAAGGGTATTCATCCCCTTGCCTATCGCCTGATGTGTCTGCAAGCGCACTATCGCAGCGAGCTGGAGTTTAGTTGGGACAATCTGGTTGCGGCACTGACGCGGCTGAAACGCATCATCATGAGCGTTGAGCGATTAAAGGACCGCCTTTCCGGTGAGCAGAATGAGAAGCCCCCTCACCCCAAACTGGCCGAGATGCATGACCGGCTGGACACAGCTATGAGTGATGATCTCAACAGTTGCCCAGTCATTCCCTTGTTGGAAGAGTTACTCTCGCTCAAGAAAGTAGATCCCGTTCAGCGCATGGCGCTGCTACAGGAGATTGATCTGATACTCGGCCTTGATCTGGAAACCCTCACTCGTGCCGATCTAAGGGTACGTCCGAAAGCGGCAACCATCACCGAGAAAGAGATTGAGCAAAAACTGGACCTGCGACAGCAAGCCAAGACAGACAAGGACTTTGCCGCTGCCGACACGATTCGCGATGAACTTATTGCGCAAGGTATAGAACTAATGGATGGCGATCCGCTACGCTGGGAATGGAGCATTTCGATATGAGCAAACCTATAGCCGCTATGGCCTCTCTCGTCCGTCCTCTCGTCGAGCCCCATTGCGGCGATCTCGATGTTACCTGGTTTACCAGTACCGAGGAAGCGATGGAAATTGCTCCGCATGCCGAAATCGGGTGGTTCGACATGTATGATAAGGAAAAGATGGCTCAGGTACTGGGTTCAGCAACGAACCTGAAGTGGCTTAACAGTATCTATGCCGGGGTCGAACATTTTCCACTCGATCAGCTCAAGCAGCAGGGTACCATAGTCACCAACGGAGCCGGATTGAACAGCTCTCCGATCGCAGAATTTGTCGTGATGGGCATGCTCTCAGCAGCGAAGCGCACCGACAAGTTGCTGGAACTTCAGAGTCAGCAAGAATGGCCTGAACAAGCACCGGGCACGACCGAACTGGCAGACGGTAAGGCGCTGATAATCGGCTATGGCGGCATCGGCCAGCAGGTTGCGAAAAAACTGTCCGGGTTCGAAATGGACGTCACTGCTGTCCGACGGACTGCTAGTGACGATCCTGCCGGATTGGGAACCGAAGTGATCGGCACCGATGACTGGCAGGCTCGGCTAGGGGAGTTTGACTGGGTCATCGTTTCCGCGCCTGCGACGACAGAAACGCAAAAACTTTTGGGCGCCGACGAATTTGCGGCGATGAAGCCATCCGCCTGGTTGATCAATGTCGCACGCGGGTCACTGGTCGATCAGCCGGCATTGGTTGAAGCGCTTAATAGCAAGGCCATTGGTGGTGCGATGCTGGATGTCACCGACCCCGAGCCGTTACCGAAAGGTGATCCTTTGTGGACGGCGGATAATTGTTTCATAACCATGCACGTTTCTGGCGTCGCCCAGACCCGCATGTTTCAACGCGCTGCTGCCCGTTTCGTGGAAAATCTAGCGCACTATCAGAAGGGTAGCGATATGATCGCCGTTGCCGATCTTGATCGTGGATATTGAGCCATTTATTAAATTTGCGATTGATACGTGACTCACAGGAAAATTTGACTTATCAACCAACAGCATAGGGGTAAGGATGAGTCTTTTTCTGGAGGGGAAATATCATCCTGGGGTCGTTGCCATAGACTTGAGCAAATACTGATCATGCCGATCAGGAAAGGACCCACATGACTAAAGCATCTGATTTATTCGTTGAATGTCTCGAAAATGAAGGCGTAGAATATCTTTTCGGCGTCCCCGGCGAAGAAAATCTCGACATGCTAGACAGCTTGTCGCGCTCTAAGAAAATCGAATTGATCCTGACTCGGCACGAGCAAGGCGCGGGCTTTATGGCCGCAACTTACGCAAGGCACACGGGTAAAACCGGCGTCTGCATGGCGACGCTTGGCCCTGGTGCAACCAATTTGGTCACCGCAGCCGCTTATGCGCAGCTTGGCGGCATGCCGATCCTGATGGTCACAGGTCAAAAACCGATCAAGAAATCCAAACAAGGCCGTTTCCAGATTCTCGATGTCGTTGACATGATGGGGCCAATTACAAAGTTCACACATCAATTGGCTTCTGCCGACAATATTCCCAGCCGCGTGCGCGAAGCAATCCGCTTGGCCGAGGAAGAGAAACCGGGAGCGTCCCATATCGAGTTTCCTGAAGATGTCGCGGATGAACAGACCGATTCCGTACCGATCAAACCCAGCCTCTCGCGCCGTCCAATCGCCGAAGCTAAAGCCGTGCGTGCTGCGACCAAGAAAATTGAAAGCGCCAAATCGCCCATTCTGGTCATTGGTGGTGGGGCTAACCGTACTACGACCGGACGGATGCTGACTCAGTTTATTGAAAAAACCGGTATTCCCTTTGTGACGACACAATTGGGCAAAGGTGTGGTCGATGAAACCAACAAAGAGTTCATGGGCTGCGCCGCGTTGTCCGCGAACGATTTTGTGCATAGCGCAATCGAGTCTGCCGACCTGATCATCAATGTTGGCCATGACGTGATCGAAAAACCACCGTTCTTCATGAAAGACGGCGGCACGGAAGTGATCCACGTTTCAATGAACACGGCTGAAGTTGACCCGGTCTATTTCCCGCAAATCGAAGTGATCGGCGATATCGGCAATGCGATCTGGCAGATGAAGGAAGATATCGTTCCTTCCGGTTCATGGAATTTCGACCATATGTACAAAGCCCGTGCAGCCGAAGAAGAGCATACAGCAACCATGGACGATGACATGCGTTGCCCCATCTATCCGCCGCATCTGGTCAAAGTCGTCCGCGAGCAAATGCCCGCCGATGGCATTATCTGCCTCGACAACGGCGTCTATAAAATCTGGTTCGCGCGGAACTATAAAGCCCGTGAGGCGAACACTGTATTGCTCGACAATGCGCTGGCAACCATGGGCGCGGGCCTGCCTTCCGCCATGGCATCGGCGATGGTCTATCCTGATCGCAAGGTCATGGCGATTTGCGGCGATGGCGGGTTCATGATGAACAGCCAGGAAATGGAGACAGCGGTTCGGTTGAAACTGAACATCACAGTGCTGATCCTCAACGACAGCAGCTATGGCATGATCCGTTGGAAGCAAGCCAATATGGGCTTCAAGGATTGGGGGTTGACCTATGATAATCCTGATTTCGTCAAATATGCGGAAAGCTATGGCGCTCATGGGCATCGGATCACCAGCGCGAAAAACCTGCAGGAAACGATCGACAAATGCCTCAACAGCGAAGGCGTGCATTTGATCGATTGCCCGGTGGACTATTCCGACAATGACCGTATCCTCAACGTTGAAATCAAGGACCTCAGCGCGAAGATTTAAGAGGATAGATCATGACAAAACTCAAAGACGTTTATCCGCTTTACCTCAACAATGTCGCCGCCCAGCCGAATACCGATTTGGAAGTCACCGACAAGTTCACCAACGAAGTGGCTTTCCGGACGGCGCTGGCAACGCCAGATGTAATTGAGGAAGCTATTGCCGGAGCGGTGGAAGCCGCTGAACCCATGGCGCGCATGGCGAGCTATGAGCGGCAAAATGTGCTGCAACATTGTGTGGACCGCTTCAAAGAGCGGTTTGATGAACTTGCCTATTCGCTTTGCGTTGAGGCAGGTAAACCGATCAAGGATGCCGAGGGTGAAGTTGGTCGGTTAATCGACACGTTCCGCATTGCTGCGGAGGAAGCCACTCGAAACTATGGCGAGGTTCAACCCCTCGACATTTCCGAGCGTGCCAAGGGCTATCAGGGCATGTGGAAACGGGTGCCCATTGGTCCCTGTAGTTTTATTTCACCGTTTAATTTTCCCTTGAACCTCGCGGCACACAAGATTGCTCCGGCGATTGCTGTGGGCTGTCCGTTTGTTATGAAGCCAGCGTCCAAGACGCCACTGGGTGCGATTATCATGGGTGAAGTTCTTGCCGAAACCAACCTGCCCAAAGGCGCGTTTTCAATATTGCCAGCCAGCCGCGATGGTGCTGACTTGTTCACCGTCGATGAACGCCTGAAACTGTTGTCCTTCACCGGTTCCCCCGGTGTTGGCTGGGATCTCAAAGCCAAGGCAGGGAAGAAGCCAGTCATTCTTGAACTGGGCGGCAACGCCGCTGTCATCGTCGATCATGATGCCGATCTGGAAGATGCGCTCGAGCGGATTATTTTCGGCGCTTTCTATCAGTCGGGGCAAAGCTGCATTGGCGTGCAACGGATCATAATCCATGAATCTGTTTACGACACTTTCAAGGATATGCTGGTTGCTAAAACCAAGACATTGATAGCCGGTGATCCCAAAGATCGCGATACTTTCATCGGTCCGATGATTTCCGAAGGCGAAGCCAAGCGTTTGCATGGCTGGATCGACGAGGCTGTTTCTGGCGGAGCAACCCTGCTTTGCGGCGGTAATCGGGTCGGTAATATGCTCGAAGCGACTTTGCTGGAAAATGTTGATCGCAATGCTGCAGCCAATCGCGAAGAAGCCTTTGGACCGCTGGCACTGCTTTCGAAATTCAGCGATTTTAACGCTGCGCTCGACGAAGTTAACGATAGTAAATTTGGTCTGCAGGCGGGTATCTTCACCCGTGACCTCTTCAAAACCTTGGATGCATGGGACCGGCTCGATGTTGGCGGCGTCGTGATTAACGACGTATCATCCTATCGCGTTGACAATATGCCTTATGGCGGCGTCAAGGATAGCGGCCTAGGACGGGAAGGTATCAGATTCGCGATGGAGGATATGACCGAAATTCGTAATCTGGTCATCCGGCGCAAAGTCTAGGAGCCGAATCACATCAAAATGCGATTCTTACAATCGTGCAATCAAACCGCATCAAAGTGGTAAATCGGCAACGCTTGTGTGGTGGAAAAGATAAAAATAGTGATGCAAGTCATAGAAAAACCGCCATATTCGAGGTTTTTTACCGTTGCATTGAGGTTTCAATGAAGCATAATAGAATACGCAAAACATAGTTAACGACTTGGGTCGCGTCGAGCTTACAGAGGGGCCTGGTTTTCGGACCAGGAAAAGCAACGATGCAAATGGGGAAAAATCTGTCGTGGAGACGCAGCTGGTCCATTCTGGCCGCTGGTCTATTCTGCATTGCGCTCGCTGGCGTAGCTTTTTTCATATCTTCTGTTGCAACCCCCGCACCTGTCGAAGCCGCACAAGACTTGTCCAGCGGCACCCATATGGGCGTAGCAACTTGCGGTGGCACCACTTGCCATGGCCGGCAGGAAGCCGACGGCGAAATTGTTCGTCAGGACGAGCTGATGCGCTGGCAAGAAGAATCAACGCCCGGCGGCGCGCATAGCCGTGCTTTTCGGGTTCTTCGCGAACCCAGGAGCATTGCGATAGCCAAGCGCCTCGGCATCAAGGACGCGGCCTCTTCCCAGCAATGTCTGGGCTGTCACAGTACACCTGCAGCAAAAAAAGGACCTCGGTTCCAGCTTAGCGACGGGGTTGGCTGTGAGGCCTGTCACGGCCCGTCCTCAGGTTGGTTATCCGCCCATTATGCGGTCGGTGCAAATCACGCCCGCAACGTCTCGCTGGGCCTGACCCCGCTCGACAATCCAAAAGTGCGCGCCAGCAATTGTCTCGATTGCCATTTCGGCAGCGCAAAAAGCGGCCAGTTTGTAGACCACCGCATCATGGCGGCTGGTCACCCTCGTATTTCCTTCGAACTCGATCTGTTTTCAACCCTGCAGCAGCATCATGATGAAGATGTCGACTATGTTCGCCGCAAGGGCAAGACCAATAGCGTTCGGTTCTGGGCCGTAGGCCAATCCATGGCATTGGAACGGTCGCTCAATCTCTTCGCCAAACCGGCACTGGCCCAAGAAGGACTATTTCCCGAATTTTACTTCTATGACTGCCATAGTTGCCATCGCCGCATCTATGATGATGCATCTGCAAGGCCCACATCCATAAACAATCCCGGTCGCCCCATTCCGGAAGGCATGCCGCCTTATAATGACGAGAATATGATCATGCTGAGCGCAGCAATAAAAGTGGCTGCGCCAGACCTGGCAGGTCAGTTTGAAGCGCGGTCAAAGGCGTTCCACGCGGCCATGGGCAAGGGCCGTGGACCGGCGGTCCAAGCTGCTGCCCGGTTACGTCAGACGGCCCAGACATTGGCCGATCGCTTTTCCAGAGCCAGCTTCGGCCGTGATCAAACTTTCCGGATCATGGAAACAATCGCAGGACAGGCCATCTCTCCGCGCTTCACGGACTATGAGGGCAGTGTGCAGGCTGTCATGGCCATTGATACCCTGCTCAACGGTCTGGTGAACAGCGGACAGGTCAGCGATTCCGCTGCCGCCAGTCTGCGTGGCCAGATCAACGTCGCCTATAAGGCCGTCGATGAACCCAATAGCTACAAACCGCTTCAATTCCGCCGCGCGCTTGGTAGTGCGGTCAGAACGATAAGGGCATTACGATAATGCGGAAGTTTCGTTTTACTGCTGCCATTTCAGCAGCTGCCTTGGTGCTGACCTCTTGCGGAGGCGGCGGTGGCAGCAATGATTTTGGTGGTACGCCATCCCCTTCTCCAGCGCCGTCGCCGACACCATCGCCAACACCCATTGACGGCAATGGCGGTGCGTTCACACCGCCTGCGCAAGAGGCACTTAGCGTCACCGATGTGCAAACCGTCATCGCACAAGCGGTGGGAGAAGCGACCGCGCGCAATCTGCCCTCGGTCATCGCGGTTACCGACAGGGTCGGCAATGTTTTGGCGGTGTTCCAGATGAACGGCGCGCCAGCAATGGCCGGTTTGAGTACAAGCACCATCAACGGACCCAATCCTAATCCGCAAGGATTACAAGGGGCTATGGTTCCTGCGACGACGGCGGCGATCGCGAAAGCCGTGACCGGTGCCTATCTGTCGAGCGGTGGCAACGCTTTTTCCACGCGTACGGCGAGCCAGATTGTACAAGAGCACTTCCCGCCTTCTCCCACCACTGTGGGGCTTGAAAGTGGGCCGCTTTTTGGCGTGCAGTTCAGCCAGCTTCCCTGTTCTGACTTGTCATCGCGCTTTTTGGCCGGTGGGGGAGCTTCAAACCTGATCGGACCTAAGCGATCGCCACTGGGTCTTGCGGCTGATCCGGGTGGATTACCCCTCTACAAAAATGGTGTCGTGGTCGGCGCGATCGGAGTCATGGGCGACGGCGACTACGGCTTTGATCGTAATATTCTCGACGTCGATCAGGATGATGAGGAGGCAATTGCCTTGGCTGGAATCCAGGGCTTTGCTCCATCTGCATCGATTACCGCCAATCGGATAAGCGTGGATGGAACGTCTTTGCGCTTCAGCGATATGACGGTCAGTGATCTGTCACCGCTGCAATCCAATTTCGCTGCCATTAACGGGACCGCTGGAGCGCTCGTTCCGGTGCGGGGCTATACCGATGGCACGATCATCACCGGCACGACCTACGGCACCGAACAGTCCGGCATTCGGGCGTCGACCGCCGCGGAATTCAAGAACCGGGATGCCTTTGTTCTCAGCGATGGCACTGGCACCAACCGCTATCCGGTCCGTGCAGCCACCGATGGCGGAGCAGTTGCTGCACCACTGACCGAAGCTGAAGTGCGAGCGGTTCTGGAGGAAGCCTTTATCGTGATGACCCGCGCCCGTGCGCAGATTCGGCAACCGCTCGACAGTAGGGCGCAGGTGTCGATCTCCGTGGTCGATACCAATGGCGAGATTCTTGGCCTCGTTCGTTCACCCGATGCACCGATTTTCGGCACTGATGTGTCGTTACAAAAAGCACGAACAGCAACGTTCTTCTCCAATGACATAGCGGCGGCGGAAATGCTCACGGACCCAGCCATCGCACCCTATGTCCAAGCGGTTCGCACTTTCCTTGGCGATCCTAATGCTTTGACCGGAACGGTGGCCTTCGCTGACCGTTCAGGCGGTAATCTTGCGCGCCCCTATTTTCCGGATGGCGAAGTTGGTCGTCCAAATGGCCCAATTTCCAAACCGATCCAGGAATTCAGCCCATTCAATGTCGGGCTGCAGCTTGATTTCGTAGTCGGCAATATTGGTGCACATCTGACATTTGTCTCCGATCCCGCCGCGACCGACAGTCCACAGCAATGCACCACGCTTCCAGACAGTCCAAGCGGAACAAAGCGGCTGGCCAATGGCATCCAGATTTTCCCCGGCAGCGTTCCGATATATCGCGGTGATCAACTTATTGGTGGTATCGGTGTGTCAGGTGACGGCATCGATCAGGATGATATGATCAGCTTCCTGGGAGTTCACAATGCCGGTCTGCGCGTCGGCAGCATTGGCAACGCGCCACAAGCCATTCGCGCCGATAACGTCGTGGTTGACCTGGGCGATGCCCAGGTCCGATTGCGCTATGTAAACTGCCCCTTTGCGCCGTTTCTCGACACCGATGAACAGAATGTCTGCGAGGGTTTGTAGAACAAGTGCCAACTCTATCCTCCTCTTTCTTACCGATTATGACGGTGATGTCGGGTCAGGCCGAGCAGATGGAAGCGCAGCGCCTGTCTGTTGAGGAAATGGAAACATCGCTCACCGCATTGCTGGCAAGCGAACAGTTTGACTGGATGCGCATCGAGAATTCTGACTTTGATCTTGCTGATATCGATGCTGGTGCAGGCATGCTCGCGGTCGGCGGCCCCGATTCTGAAGAAGAAGCCGCGGTCAACCCCGCCGAACCTCCGGTAGCCGATCCGGCAGTCGTGGAGCCAGTAGCGGCTGAACCGCAACAGCTAGAAATGGATTTTGATGGCCTGGAAGCTGACGAGGCGTTGATCGATGGCCGCCGCCGTCCAGGTGTGCCCAAAGAGCTGCCAGATCGTGTCATTCAGAATAATCCCGGAGCGATTAGTGCACCGCCTCCCGAGGCTTTTCCGACAGACGAATTTCCTGTCCCGGATCGCTGGCGGATATTACAGACCTTATGCCCGCAAAAAGGCGGTGATCAGTCGATCTATAAAGTATTTGGTGCACTGAAAAATAACTGCAGCAATACGTCCAATCCCTATGCGCAAAATGTGCTGAAAGGCGACAAGCCCATTCCGGCCGACAAAAAACCGTCCTTCCTGAAAGGCGATGATTGGTTCTTTGTCGTCAACGCGATTTCCGACACAGTCATCGAACCGCGAAGCTTCCCCATTCCGGTGGGCGTGCAAACCACGGAGCGTACAAACAGCCTTGACGTATTTGGACGTTCGGGATCCGAAGTCTACGCTCAAACCTTCATCACCGGTGTGGCCCTGATCAAAGGTTCAACCGCTTACAAACCACCTGATGTCGAATATCGGCTTACGCTTGCGACACAGATCAACCACGTCAATGTACCCGAACGCCGGGTATTGTTTGTCGAACCTTCGAAAACGTCCAACCGCACCGACTATTTTGTCGGCGTGCAAGAAGCATTTTTCGATTATCATATCCGCAATACCTCTGCGCGCTATGACTTTGACAGCTTCCGTATTGGTATCCAGCCGATGCAGGCTGATTTTCGTGGTTTCCTGTTTCAGGATAACCAACTCGGCTTCCGCTTGTTCGGGACACGGGATAATAACCGCGTGCAATATAATCTCGGCGCCTTTGTGCAACTGGAAAAAGATACCAATAGCGGTCTCAACGACATTCTGCAGACGCCGCGCGAAAGCTATATCTTTTTTGCCAATCTCTATCGTCAGGATTTGCCCTTTGTCGGCCTGACCAGCCAATTCAGCGTCACCTATAATATGAACCGTGAAAAGAGTGATATCGAGATTGACGATAACGGCTTTCCGGTGCGCCCTGCCCTGATTGGTGATCTACGCGGTCGGGCCTATGACGTTGTGTATCCCGGCTATGCAGTTGATGGTCGGATCGGACGGATTAACGTGACGGGCCAGATTTATGGCGCTTTCGGTGAAGATCGCAACAGCATCTTTACCAGCGAACCGGCCAAGATCGCCGCTTATTTTGCCGCGGCGGAGGCGAGCTATGACGTCGACTTCCTGCGCTTTCGCGCATCTGGTCTGTTCGCTAGCGGAGATGGTAATCCCTACAATAACACCGAAGCTGGATTTGACTCGATTTTCGAGAATCCGATCTTTGCTGGAGCAGACACTAGTTACTGGATCCGACAGACCATCCCATTTGCCGGCGGTGGACGCGCTATAAGTATCAATGGCAGAAACGGTATCCTCAATTCCTTGCGATCTTCGAAGGAACAGGGCCAGAGCAATTTTAACAACCCCGGCACGATATTGGCCGGCGTTGGTGTCGATGCAGATTTGACGCCGGATTTCCGACTGTCAGTCAATGCCAATCATTTGTGGTTCCACAAGACCGAGAGTCTGGAGGCATTGCGCGTCGAAGGCTCCATACCCAAGGATATCGGCTGGGATCTTTCCGCCGCCGCGATTTACCGTCCCAAAGCCACACAGAATATCGTTTTCCGCTTGTCGGGGGCGGCACTCCTGCCCGGCAAAGGTTTCGAGGATTTGTTCGATCAAACCGACAAGCGTGATTTCCACTATTCCATTCTTTTCAACGCAATATTGGCTTTCTGATATGCAGATTTCCCCTCTCTCCAGATCATCAGTATCGCGTGTTTCGAGTTTTATGCAGAGCACAGTGGCACTTGTCTTCGCCACGTTATTGCTGGTGTTTGGTTCGTCTCAAGCCTTCGCAGCAGGCAAAGAGAAACCGCAGAAAATTGACTATACATTCACACCGCCAGCCCCGCAGAACCAGACGTGGGATGCAGCCAATACGAAAAGCACCGGCTGCGTTTCCTGTCATACCGACAGCGATCAGAAAACAATGCACGAGACACCGGCCGTTGTGCTTGGCTGTGTCGACTGTCATGGCGGCGATGCCAGCGTTACGGGCGATAACTCCTGGGGCAAGCAAAGCCCGCAATACATGTTTGCGCTGAAAAAAGCGCATGTCCTCCCCAAATATCCCGAAAGCTGGCATTGGCCTTCATCCGCGAATCCGAAACGCAGCTACACGCTGCTCAATAAGGAATCGCCAGAATTTGTCCGCTTCGTCAATCCGTCCGACTATCGTGTTGCGCGCGAGGCCTGTGGCGCTTGTCATATGGAGATTATCGAGGCTTCCGAACGGTCGTTGATGGCAACCGGCGCCATGCTGTGGGGCGGTGCGGCCTATAATAATGGTATTGTGCCGTTCAAAAATTACGTGTTCGGCGAGGCCTATACACGCAAAGGCTTGCCCGCGACGATCAAATCACCTGGCAATCCGCATGGCACCGTAACGGAAGAGCAAAAGAAGCGCGGTGCCTTGCCTATTCTCTATCCCCTGCCCACTTGGCATACGATTCCGCCGGGCGATGTGTTCCGGGTGTTTGAGCGCGGTGGTCGCAATATCAATACCCAGTTCCCGGAAATCGGCCTGCCCAATATCGGCGGCATCATCCAGCGACTGGAGGAGCCGGGCCGCCCGGACCTGAAACAATCCAACCGCGGGCCCGGCACCGGATTGCGTGTCGCTATTCCGGCCCTGAACATCCACAAGACGCGGCTCAACGATCCGTTTACCTGGTTCATGGGTACCAATGATCAGCCTGGCGATTATCGGCAGTCCGGCTGTGCCAGTTGCCACGTCGTCTATGCCAATGACCGCGAACCGCGCCACAGCCTTATCTGGGCCAAATATGGTCGCGACGGACAGACGCAAACCAAAGATCCAACAATCCGCAACCTGAAAGAGGGCGAGCATCGCGTTGGCAAATTTGGAACTTATGACGCTTCCTATAGCAAAAAGGGCAGCCATGATAAGAAAGCTGACTATCATGGGGACGGGCATGATGACGGACATGGCGATGATTACAGCGGTGATATAGATCCGGCGAAACGCGAAAAAGGGCATCCGATCCAACATGCTTTCACGCGTGCGATCCCGACCGCGCAATGCATGAATTGCCACATGCACCAGCCCAATATCTTCTTGAACAGCTTCCTCGGCTACACGATGTGGGACTATGAGTCCGATGCGCCGCTAATGTGGCCCGGACCGGATAATACGACGCCGCGCCCCGAGGGCATGAGCGACGAAGAATATCAAAAAACCTACAAACAGCAGAAATATCCCGATGCCGAAGAGGTCCGCAAGATACTGGACCGTAACCCTGAGGCTGCTTCTCCCAAAGGCCTTTGGGGCGACCTGGACTTCCTGCGCAATGTATATGACCTCAACAGCGAGGCCAAGGACACACAATTTGCCGACTATCATGGCCATGGCTGGAACTTCCGCGCGATTCTAAAACGTGACCGTGATGGCAATCTGCTCGATGAAGACGGCGATATTGTCGACAATGACGATCCGGAGAAATTCCGCCGCGAAGACGAAGAGAAATTTGTTGAACCCGGGATCAACCCGGGCAAGTCCGTCCACATGATGAGTATCCATGCCGAAGTCGGCATGCAGTGCGCAGATTGTCATTTCGCACAAGACAGTCATGGCAATGGCTTGATCTATGGCGAGGTGGCCAATGCGGTGGAGATAAACTGTAAGGACTGTCACGGTACAGCCGATGAATATCCGACATTGATGACGTCTAACCTGGCGGCGCGGCCAAAAGGCAAGAACCTTAACCTGCTGCGCAATGCGGATGGCCAACGCCGCTTTGAATGGATGCAAGACGCCAATGGCAAGCGCGTGTTGATCCAGCGTTCTATTGTGGATCCCGAGCTCAGTTGGCGGGTCAGCCTGGTCAAAGACAGTGTCGATCGATCCCATCCTGATTTCAACCTGAAGTCAGCGCGTGCCAAGCTAATGTCTAAAACCGGTGCTGAAACCGGCAAGTTCACCTTCGGTAGCGGTGTTCCTGCCGCGGATCGCGCCCACAAAGACGAGAATATGGTATGCTTTACCTGCCACCTCAGCTGGACCACCAGTTGTGGTGGCTGCCATCTACCGATTGAGGCCAACTGGCAAACGGAAAGCCATAAATATGAGGGCGGTACCACACGGAACTACGCCACCTACAACCCGCAGGTAGCACGCGACCAGATGTTCCAGCTTGGCCGTCACCAGACCACCAAAGGCAGCATCATCGCACCGGTTCGTTCTACCTCGGCACTGGTATTGTCCTCGACCAATATCAACCGCGAACGCATCTATGTGCAGCAACCACCTATCTCGGCTATTGGTTTCTCCAGCCAGGCCTTTGCGCCCCACTTCCCGCACACGGTGCGCAAGACGGAAACTAAACAATGCTCCGATTGTCACTTGAGCGAAGCCAACGACAATAATGCCATCATGTCACAGCTGCTGCTACAAGGTACGAATTTCGTGAACTTTGTTGGTCTGCATGCATGGGTCGGTATGGATAAAGGCTTCGAAGCCGTGCGCGTCACCGAGTGGGACGAGCCACAAGCAGTCATCGGTTCTTACCTGCAAAAATATGCTTATCCTGATTATTGGCGGATGCATGTTGAGGACAATGGACGCGAACTCATCAACTGGGTGCGCGGAGAACGGCTGGATGATGATCTGTCCGGCGAGACCAAAGCGCTTGAGGAATTTGCCAATGTCGTACAGGGCACTGGCGACAGTGTCCGTTGTCTGCAGCTGCGCGGCGAATATATGTTTGTCGCAGAAGGCAAAGGCGGGTTCCGCGCTTATGATGTTGCTTCGATCGGCAACAAGGGCTTTTCCGAACGGATCGTCAAGGCGCCCTTCTCTTCTCTGGGCCACGACACCCATGTCGATACGAAGAACGCGACCTGCATGGCGCTGTCGACCAATCAGCCTGTTGCTCCGGAACGCAATACCGCCGAGCTGCGCGAGATTAATGAAGAACAGGCGTTTCACCCGATTTATAACTATGCCGTGATTACCGATAGCGAAGAGGGTCTAATTCTCGTTGATATCAACACGCTGGCCGATGGCGAGTTCCGAAACAACTTCTTCAAACGGGCCGTGACCTGGAATGCAGAAGAGGTTTTGAACGGGGCCAAGCACATCACACTGGCTGGTCATTATGCCTATATCACCGCAGCGAGTGGATTGGTTGTTATTGACCTCGACGATCCGCTGAAACCGCGCCATGTAATCACGATGCCGATGACGGATGCGCGGGCGTCTGCGTTGCAGTTCCGCTATCTGTGGGTCACCGATACCGACGGTGTGAAACTGTTCAATGTCACGGATATGGAGAACCCGATTCCGGTAGAATCAGGAACAATCCCGCTAACAAATGCGCGCAGGCTCTATCTTGCAAGAACCTATGCGTATATCGCTGCAAAGAACGAAGGGTTGGTTATCGCCAATATCACCAAACCGGAGGATCCCGTGATCTACCGCAAGGAGACATTTGGCGGCCAGATGAATGATGCAGAAGATGTTATCGTCGGCTCGACCAATGCAACGCTGTTTGCGTATGTTGCAGACGGTCGCAATGGTCTGAAAGTGATTCAGTTGACATCTCCGGATAGCCAACCGAATTATTATGGTTTCTCGCCACCACCGATGCCGGAACTCATTGCCTTTGCCCGCACTCCGAAACCAGCTCTCGCCCTTTCCAAGGGTCTGGATCGTGATCGGGCCGTGGATGAAACGGGCGGTCAGATGGCGGTGTTCGGGCGGCTAGGTTCCCGGCCATTTAATCGCAACGAGATGCAGCGCTTCTATCTCAACAGTCAAGGCAATCCCTATTTCGTCAAAGACGAGGCCAGTCTCTCTGACTGGATTGGTCCTGTACCGCCCATGCTGGCGCGGAGCACGACGAAGTGATAGAACTTAAATAAAAGGCGGGGACCGGAGCTTGCGACCACGGTCCCCTTTCCTCGATACGCGACGCGAGGAATATAGGCCCTCTGTATTCGTACAACGGATACAGAGGGCTTAACTTTAATCTCTATGCTTAGCAGTTGCGGTCAATTGCGCGGCCCGCCAGCGCTCCAACAGCACCGCCAATGATAGTGCCTTCGGTCTTGTCACCGCGGCGTGCAACCTCGTTGCCTAACAGACCACCAGCAATCGCGCCGATGATGGTACCGCCGGTGCCGCGATCACATCCACGATAGCGACGACGATCATTGCGATAGCGACGCTTGTCGCGATAATAACGGCGCTTTTCACGATAAGCGCGACGATCCCGGCGGTCATAATAACGGTCATCCCGATAATAATCGCCGCGACGATAATCGCGCCGATCACCAATGCGCTCGTAATAGCCGTCATTATAACCTTGATAATAACCGCCCCGCGCCTCAGCCGGCGTTGCGAAGGCCATCGCTGATATTGCAGCTGTGGTGATGGCGAGTGTTCCTAGAACCTTGTTGATCATTTTATACTCCAAAAGGATCTTTCGCGATCCGATTCGTTTGATGCCCGACAAATATGGTTTTAGGCTTCACCGATTGACCACTTGCTGAATGTCGATTTTATCTTAGGTTCATGTTGGAGGTCTCTTTTATGAACAAGTCACGTTTTCCGTTTATCTTTCAATGTTTTGAGACGCTGCACTAAGCAGTCCCTAGTCTTTTAAGTCATTGCCGCTGGTTCGCTCTAACGATAGCTCTAGGAAAAAATATCAATGGGAGAAGATCATGCAACTTAAAGGCAAAACCGCGGCCATCACCGGCGGCACCGCAGGCATAGGGCGCGCTATTGCCGAAGCTTATCTGGCAGAAGGTGCCAACGTTGCCCTGATGGCGCGTAACCCCGAAAAAGGGAGGAAGGTGATTGAGGAACTGGATGTTGGTGATCGGGCCTTGTTTGTTGCCGGCGATGTTATGCAACAGGAAGCGGTAGAAGGCTTTATCGATCAAACCATCGAGACATTCGGGACCGTCGATATTCTCGTTAACAATGCCGGCGGCGCCGGTGCTCTGGCTCCGCTCGCGGACTTGACGGACGAAGCCTTTGATGAAGCGATGAAGTGGAATATATATGCGACATTCTGGGCGACACGCCGCGCGCTCAAGCCAATGATCGCACAGCAGTCCGGCCGCGTGATCAACATAAGCTCAACCGAGGGCAAGATGGGTAAGCCAACATTCGCACCCTATACGATCGCAAAGCATGGTATTAATGGCATGACCAAAGCCGTAGCCCAGGAAGTCGGCACAATGGGTATCACGGTGAACTCTATCTGTCCCGGCCTGGTGCTGACCGACCTGATCCTCGATAATGGCCCCACCACCGCCAAGGGGCTAGGCATGACGTTTGAAGAAATGATCGATATGTTCGCTCAGGAAAGTGCGCTCAAGCGGCCCAACACAGTTGAAGAAATAGCGGCTATGGCTCTGTTGCTGGCGTCCGATGCGGGTGCCGGCATCACAGGGGCCATGCTCAGCGTTGACGGGGGAACTGCGCAATATTGATGCGGGCTCCTCGCTCCTGAATTCACCGACTCACCTGCCGGCTGCATTGCCACTTTCTTATCCAGAGCTCCCAATCTGGAGTTGGTTCATGCAAAATGATGATAGGGGGCCTATAGAAACAGGCCCATCAACGTAGCGGCTTGCTTGTCGTTCCAGCAGAAAAGGTTTCGTCAGCCCAAGGATCGACTGGCTTCTTTTCCTCGACCTCTTTGATGACGTTGCTCGCTCCCTTCCCCTCAGGCGAAGTAACCGGCGGCTCCGCAGCGACGCAGTAAGCGGTAACCAATACCATGGCTGACCACCACAATGCATTAGCGCGGCTGGCAAAGACACGAGTGAGGCGTGGTCCAAACATGAAGACCGCTTAGCAGGTCATTCTTAATAATATCTGCGCCAATTGTCGTAAGCATATAGAGATCGCCCAATTCAATAACTATATGTTAGTGTATTTTCCCATTTTTTGGTTTTCAGCAAAATTTCCACTATGCCAAAATTTCATTAAAGCACTGATTTATATAGATTTATCAAAACTGGCACGCCCTATGCAATGCTAGGAACATCTTCGCAAACACAACCGCGAGGGACCAAATTAAACCCAGAAGGAATTAAAAATGTCGAACGTAAATATCCAAAACCAAGTTGTTGCCGCTTTTGCCGCTCTGTTCTCCGCCGCTGTTCTGATCAGCGCCAGCGTAGGCCCTGCTGTTCAAAACACCGCTTCTTTCATCGCTTAATCACCAACCGAATTTCAAAAGGAACTCCATCATGACCACCAACGTTCAAAACCAAGTACTCGCCGCCTTCGCCGCTCTGTTCTCTGCAGCCGTAATGATCAGCGCCAGCGTTGGCCCAGCCGCCCAGAATGCCGCGTCCCTGATGATCTAATCAGGCGACCGGCTCCAAACCCCAAAGGACTTCATCATGCCCCGTAACTTCACCGCCCAAATCACCGCCGCTATTGCAGCCCTCATCTCTTCCGCCCTTTTTGTTGGCGCCAGCATAGTACCCGCCACACAGAACGCCGCATCCCTGATTATCTGACAACCCTTCCCCTCTCCCCCAAACGAACGCCCGGCCCTGAAGACCATCAGGACCGGGTTTTTCATTTGTTGAGTGAATTCAATCACAGGCTACAACCTGATCGTTTATCGGCAGCGCAATTCTCCGCGATCAATTTCCCGTCCCAATAGCGCACCGCCAGCAGCACCCAATACAGTTCCAACGGTACGGTCGCGGCCACCATCAATTTCTCTGCCAAGCAAAGCTCCGACCGCACCGCCGATAATTAATCCCACCGTGCCATCATCACGCTTACAGCGATAGCGACCATCGCGACCTCGCCAGTAGCGATCTCCTCGCTTCATACGACGCGGTTTATAGTAGCGATCATCATCATCGTCATCCCAGTCATCGTCACTGACCCGGTAGAATCCAGCTACCGGGCCACCATGACCATTGTAGCCATCCGCGTCGGCCAGCGCCGGCGTGGCTGGCAGAAATAAAGTCGCGGCGGCAATACCCATAAATATCTTCTGCATGTCAAACTCCCTTGGTTGCGTCTGATTGTCAGGAATATGGCCTCCAATATGAACGGAACACGACAGAACCGTTCAGACAGGCAGGCTAGCGATCAACAGAAAGAAGGGTGCGACGAAACGTCGGCAATCATACCGCTTACTGACAAGCTTTCAGAAATTTGGCCAATGCATCCCCCGAACCATTGAGGTGAATACTGAACTTGCTGCCATTGAGATTTACATAAGCCCGGCTACCATCCGCCAAGGCAGAAAAAAGGATATGTGAATTGATCAAACTAAATTGCGGCATGTGATAAGTCTCTCCCTCTAGACTGGTCGGCAACATGCGCGCCAATATTCCGATCGAACGCCGATCATCAATGCGGATGGAAAAGCCAAATTGATCGCCCGCCTCCATTTCTTCAGGTGCTGCGATGATCATATTTGCGATCCGGGAACTGCCATCAGACTGTTTTTGACAGGTCATCCTCCAAAGCTCGTTGTCCGTTTGCGGAACTTGAAAGGCCAAATGCGGTTTCTCATCACCATGGATATAATGCCAAACCATCCCAGCGGCCTGCCCTGCATCAGGATAGTCCTCCAGCGATGGCGTATCGACTTTGACGACCTCCGCCTCCGCTGCGCGTCCCACTTCTGTGAAAAATGGCGCTGCGATTAGCGCCAATATGGGAGTAGCTAGTCGTAAGATGGCTGGTAGTTTTTCTGTCATGCTATGCGACCTAACATCGAGATTAGTTCCCTGTTCAGCAGAGATAGATTCATAATGGGTGGAATGTCAGCAACATCAAGGCCTTGGCTTTACCAAATGCGGCCAATCATCACATTATGCCCTGCGAACCCCGGTCCTGACCACCAGAAGCCCGCATAACTGCTAACAAGGTCGCATCTGGATTGATATTAGCTTCGATTGAGCCGCAATGCCGCGGTCACAAACAGGGCTGCACCGAATAGCTCCAAGGTTTCCTCGGCAAAGCGCAAAGCCTCCATCACATCCAGTATCACGGCCAAACCAATCACCAGCAGTGCCACTGCGAGAGTAGGCCTTCCGCGATCCGCCATGAACCACAACGCAATCCGGGACAGATGACCACTGCGATAAGCCAACAATCCTGTCACCACCGGCAAAATGATCACCAAACCGATTACCAGCGGCAGGAAGCCCTTGGCGGCGGCGGTGCGATAGGCGATCATCACCAGATCCTGCACGCCGTCCAGCTCTCCACCGCCCTGCATTGCTGGCATTGAAAAGCCGATATGCCGGGCGCCAAAGCTGATCTCGCTAAGGCAAGCCAACAGCGCCAGACTGCAAAACAGAAATCCGATCCAGGTGCGGAACAACTGTCTGTGTAAACCGACCAGCAAAGCGGCCAGAAACAGCAATGCCGCGGTCATTTCCACGATGCCATCCTCGCGAAAAAATGGACCATGGCGGAAATCTACCGACACTATTGCCAGCATCAGCACCGCCAGTCCGGCCACGGTATAGACCGCCAATTCATGTCTCAACCTGATCACCGGAACAGTTTCATGACAGTTTTGTGAAATGTAAACCAGCGGTGGCACAAATTACCGGGGATCACCGCGAACCAGCCCCACCCTGCCCGATTTGATTTTGCAGAAGGAGGCAGAGCCAGGCGGTGCATAATCTAAGCGACGAAGCGATGCGTAGGAAAGGCTCTTTCTGCTGGCGAAGCGCATAAATATGCTAGTCCGCCATCATATACGCGGCTTACATGCCTTCGTGATCATAGCTGATGACGCGGGCGATCTGCCATCCTGCGGCGCTGGTGCTTGTGCGTTTCCACAGATGCATGAACACGCCTTTCTCGCGGGCGATGCTGGACCCGTCGGGCATGACTTGATGAAATTCATGCCGGCCCTGCTGCATCGCGCCATAGTCACCGATCATATGTGTCGACAGGCTTTCTGCAACGAGTACCCGCTTGCCGCCACCGCAATCTTTCTTCACATCCGCGATAAAGGCCTCACTGGTAGTATAGGACAGGCCATCGCGGTCATGATAGAATTCCATGTCATCGGCCAGCAGCTCTTCCAGGACCGTCATGTCACAATCCTCAAACGCCGCCTTGAACAATCGCGCGTCCAACGCTGCAAGATCAGCGGCAACAGATTCCTGCGTTTCCGCCGGCTCAGTCTGGGCATTGGCTCCGGTAGAAAGCGCGCCGGTGGCAAGAGCGGCGGTCGAAAGAATCTTTTGTGTGCGTGTCATATTTTGGTCCCCTTGGAGATGCAGGACCAGGACGGCCATGCTGTATTATTGTTGCATAACACCAATACAGCATGGGTCAAATGATTTTCGAAATGCTCTTTGCCTTTCCCGACTATTCCACCTGTTCCACTTGCTCTTCCTGTTCCACCTGCTCTTCCGGGGCTTTCCCGCGCAGGGCGTCAATTTCGGCCTGGCGTTGTTTCAGGTAAAGCTCCCGCGTGGCGGCGTAGGGGTCATTGCTATCACGCAGCTTTTTAATCTGCTCATCCAGCTCGGCGCGAGTATCGAGCGAAGTGATAATCCCGGCCGGCAGGGTGTAGACAAGCTGGTTAAACGGCTTTCCGACTGCAACCGGCAAAACCGAAAGATCGACAACCCGACCGAATAAATCACGAACGGTGGTTGGTCCGATCAACGGCAGGAACAGAAACGGCCCCGGCTCGACACCATAATAGCCCAGCGTATTGGCAAAACCGTTTTGACGCTTGGGCAAATTGAACGGCGGCTTCTTGGCGACATCCACCAGCCCGCCAATACCGATGGTCGAGTTGATGGTGAAGCGGCCCAGTGTTTCCATCGCCTTACCGGGCTTGAGTTGCAGCAGATAGTTCAGGAAAACGATCGGCTCACCAAGATTGCTAAGAAAATTCGAAAGACCGCTCCGAACCGGACCCGGTACCGTATCTTCATAGGCTAACGCGACCGGACC
This sequence comes from Sphingorhabdus sp. Alg231-15, assembly GCF_900149705.1. Lineage (NCBI taxonomy): Bacteria > Pseudomonadati > Pseudomonadota > Alphaproteobacteria > Sphingomonadales > Sphingorhabdaceae > Sphingorhabdus > Sphingorhabdus sp. Alg231-15. The sequence continues at coordinate 1,376,221 of NZ_LT703001.1, forward strand.
GACCACGGCCTCGTCGACATTCTGGATGGTTGCGAAAGTATCTGCGTTTAACTCTTGCAGGGGATCGCTCTTGGGCGGAGCCGGGCGGGCGGTTACGACAATCTCATTGCCATCGACCTGATCGTCCATCGGGCCGGTGTCTGCGGCGGATGGATCAGCAGGCAAGAGCGGATCATCGAGCGCAGGCGGACTTGCCGCTGGCTCCAGAGGCACGGGCCAAGGAACGGGAGCTGGCGGCTCTGCTTCGCCGGGTGCAATTGCAAGAGCACCAAATAGCTGCGCCTGCGCCGACAGCGCCACCGGTGAGGCGGGCGCGCGCAAATCCTGCATCTCGGCGGGTGCTACATCAAAGGGATGAGCCGCAAGGGCTGGTGGGGGTGTGGCGGTTACCGGCGCTTGAGCCAGCGCCACGGCAATCGCAAATTCCGAAAAACTCAATCCTATAACCTATCTTCTGTTCGTATCGTTTCCGGAATTGGAAACCCGTCGACTAGTCTTTCTCCCTCCAAAACAAGCGTATAGAACGAGCGGCGCTGGCGCAAGATGCCAAATTCGGCCAGCGGCAGAACGACCCCGTGCAGCGATAAGATTGCCGCGGTCAGTTTATTGGCCGGCATCCCTTTCCCGCTCCGACCGCGTCAGCATCCAGGCCAGCAGAAAGAGCACGGCCCAGACACCGTCGATCATCGCACCGAAAAACGGCCCACCCTCCGCGAGACGGCCACTGCTAAACAGCCACAGCGCTGGCACGAAAAAGGCCAGCTTCTCGAGCACCGCCACCAGCATCAACGGGCGATAGCGTACCGGGTCGATGGCAATCAGAATGAAGATGATCTGGAACACCAGGGCAACCCCATGAAAACCATAGTAAAATTCAGGATGCGTGATGGCTGGCGGCATTGCGGTGTTGAACTGCGCTTCGCCGAACAGGCCGAGCAACAATACCAGAATGCCATAAAGCGCGGCGAGCGCGAAGAGGATGCGGGCGATTGATTTGCTATTCAAGTTCACAGTGAAGACCCCTTTTTGCTGCTATGGTCCGCCGCGAAATCATCCCAATGGTCCTCCGGTGACGCCACCATGTCAAGACGCGATATGGCGGCCAAAAGCGCCTGAATATAAGGCTGTTGCAGCGTCCCGACATAGCGACCGGCGTGCAACATCGGGCGATAACGACCGACCCGGATGCGCTGAAACAGTTTTTCTAGTGTGACCTTTGCCTTTTGCTTGCCCGCTCCGTCCGAAGAGGCCGGGCCCTGCAATATGAAATCCCACGCCGCGACAAATTCCTCCGCTCCCGGCTTGCTACGCAGGCGATAGGCACTCTCGCGGCTCATCCCCACCCGCGCTGCTGCCTGTTGGACGCAGCGCGTTTCGGCAAGATAGCCGATAAACTCCGCCTGCCGGACCGGCGTCCACCCATCCAGCCGCACCCGCAGCTCGGCCGGGGTAAAGGCAGGAATGCGCGATATCCGCCGGTTCTGCACAGTGGCGCTGCGCGGATCGGGTTTGGTATGGAGGCTTTGGTCTTGCATGCGCCCGATTAAGGCACAAATCGGTGCGTGTAGGAAAGCGGTTTTATGAAACGCGAATGACGGATGGCCGTGAACCCATGTCCCAAATCGGGACCCTCAGCTTTATCGCCCCGAATCAGTTGTTCGCATCTGCGGAAAATGTTAACAGTTTGTTAGGGTTCGCAAAAACTTCGCGCCAATCGGCGTTATAACTTGGCCTTCTGGTCAAGATCTATGGGGATTTTTAATGAAGAAATTGATATTTGGCTCTGCTGCTGTTGCAGCTATGGCTTTGGCTGCACCAGCACAGGCTGCGGTTATTTCGTTTGATGATCTAGGCGGTTCTAATGGCGATGTCTTTACCGGTCCTTATATGGAAGATGGTTTCACCGTCGACACCGCTGGCGGCGATGTCTTTGAAGGACATATCTTTGGTAACCCTGCCCCTAGCCTGGTTGTTGGCTCGGTCTTTGGCGGCGGCAGTTTCGGTGTGGTCCGGGTAGTCGGTGGCATCTTCAACTTCAATTCTTTCGACTTTGTGTCGCAGGGCGCAGCGGGCGATTATCAGGTTAACGGATTTCTCGGCGGAAACTCCGTCTTTTCCTTGAATGGCAGCCTGTCTCCTAGCGGTTTTACAACCATTGCTGGCGTTGGCGGCAATATCGATGAACTCGATTTTATCCTGACCGCCAATGGCACGTCGGTGAATCTTGACAATATCGATGTTTCGACCGCAGTGCCGGAGCCAGCGACTTGGGCATTCATGATCCTCGGCTTCGGTGCAATCGGCGGTGCGCTGCGTCGTCGCAAGGCCAACGTGAAAGTCAGCTACGCTTAATCCGCGCTGACAGATGAAACATACAAACCCTGCCGGAGCGATCCGGCGGGGTTTTTTGTGGGTGGTGGCTTATAGGAAGCCCCTTCCCACTAGATTGCACCTAAACTGTTAGAACCATTCATTATTTACATTCCGTGACATTGTTCCACTTGCTCGCTCAATGTAAAAATGCTGCATTTTGAGTCAGTATAAAGGGGAAAGTAAATGACCAAGAATTCAACGCTGACCGCAATCGCCGCGGCCACCTGTTTCGTATCCACACCGGCCATGGCCCAAGAGGCCGCGGACACTAACGAAGGCACAGAGGCCGCGGCCATCGAAATTGTGGTAGACGACAGCGTTCCAGGGGACGAAATATTGGACGTTTCCCCCATGCCGGAGCCGCCCGCGCCAACCTATAAACTGGCCGCCGATGGATCGGTCTGCGAGCTGCATGTCTGGCCGACCGAAAATTATATCGGCATCAATACCGGGCTACTATCCGGCTTCGGCATTGTCGGTGCGCTTGCGGATCAGGCCGCGCACAAGAACCGGGTCGCCACGGTCAAGGATCTGATGAAGGACTATCTGGGCCCTGAAGTCCAGATGGAGGAATTGAACAAGCTGGGCATTAACGAGACGCTGAAACTGGATGGCTATAAAATCATCGTGCAGGAACCAACGCCGTTTAACGAGGATGCCAAGGAAGACCCGGAGCTGAAAGCCAAGATCAAGGCAATGAACAAGACGATCAAGGCCAAGAAGCGCCTCACCGACTCCACCGCGCCCTGCTATGCCGAACTGACCACCACGCATATTTTCTATCACAAGGCGATGATGTACGGCAGCAACCTGTTCACCGGTTGGATCTACCGCGAATTTGACGGCGACACGCAAACCAAGGTCGGCAAAGGCCAGGTGAAAAACCCGCTGGAATATTTTCCGCCGAAAACCGAGGAAGATATCGAAAAAGCCCAGATCGAATTGCGCGACGCCTATGCCAAGGATTTCGCGGAATATGTCGAGAAAAAAGTGTTCAAGAAGAAACGCAAGAAGCGCTGAGGCGAAGGAATGATGGGGCGGTGTCTTTGATGCCCCCTATCACGTCTCAACAGGAAACCAGCAGAAGAACGGTTCGCCGGAATTGGCGGACCGCCGCCGTAATCCATATTTAACCGGCATCCTTTATGATCGGCGATATGGACTGGTTTATCACCATCTTGCTGGCGACCGCCATTTTTGCGACGCTGATTTCCGTGGGGATCGGCTTCGACACCATGCACCGCTTTAGCCCTGCGCTGGCGCAGCTGGTGCGCAGTGATTACTCGGCGATGGAACGCCATTATGACCATCTTGGCCAACAGGCCGATGACGGCGGTATCCGGTTCAAACGGGTCAGCATGCGGATAGAATTTGATACGCCCGGCCAACAGAAAGTCCGCGCCCATCACAAAAGATGGGAAGTCTCCGGAGAGCGCCAGAAAAGCTGTTACTTCATCTGGTTTGATAAAGAGGACCCGCAAAAAACAACCGCATACGGCCCCGGCTTCTGGCTGGTCATCGCGACGGCCAGCGCGAGTATCGCGGTGACGATCATGCTTGATCCTGTGGGGTGGGAGGAGATGGTTAGGGGGTTTTGGGTTTAGTTTATCCCGCTGCGCCAATGGCAGAGAGCGGGATGATAAATGGCGGTGATGGATAGCGTACATAATAGTCAATATTGGCCAACCCGATAGACTATTGAACACGAGCTAAAGCACTCTATTGAGTTATAATGCAAATCATCGAATCTACGGTCTTTGGGGTCCGGAGCGCCATCTTTCGCTTTGAGAATGCTGAGCGATCATCAAGCTTTACACTGTTTCCGATGGTTCATGTTGCAGACCGATCATTCTATGATGAAGTCTTGAAACGGCTTGCGAGCTGCGATGTAATCTTGACGGAAGGTGTCCGGACTAAGACGGGAACGCTTCTTACAGCATCCTACCGCTATTTTACAAAAAATCAAAAGCTCGGCTTGGTGCTCCAATCAACAATGTCATTGGATAATCTAACCGCAGATATCAGACATGCAGATGTTGCTTCGGGTGACTTCTCGAAAAAGTGGGCAGAATTGCCGTTTCTCCCGCGCTTTCTTATTCCTATAATCGCTCCTGTTTACGGCCTGTATTTACGGTATTTTGGGACAAGGGAATCCATTGGCAAAAGCATGGGTCTTGACCTCCATGACCATAATGACGCAATTCTGGATGACAATGAGATCGTCGAAAAAATGGAAGAAGTAATTCTGGACTGGAGAGACAAACATCTCATTGGAATCATAAACGGTCACATTCAGCAGACTGAAGATGACAAAAAATCTGTCGGCATTGTTTTTGGGGCACGGCATATGAGAGCCGTCATCCATCACCTGCACAAACAAAACTACAAAGTGACTCGTTCTGATTGGGCTAGCGTAATTAGATATTAAGCACCCCTACTCCGCAGCAACCCCCGCTTGCTCAAACATATCTTCGCCGTCGTCATCATTATCGGTTTCTTCGATACCGATAATCTTGCCGCCTTTGCGTTGGTCGAAGCTATCCCATACTTCGTTCCAATTGCCGCGGGTTGCGCCTTTGGAATATTCGGTGGCGCGAGTCTCAAAGAAATTGGCGTGCTCGACACCGTTGAGCAAGGGCGCGAGCCATGGCAGCGGGTGGTCTTCGATCATGTAAATCGGGTCAAAGCCCAGCTGGCCCAGACGCCAGTCGGCAATGTAGCGGATGTAGCGCTTGATTTCTTTCGCGGTCATGCCGGTCACCGGACCGTCGCTGAACGCCAGATCGATAAACGCGTCCTCCAGGCGGACGGTTTTCTGGCAGCAGTCGATAATATCTTCCTTGACCGCTTTGGTCAGGCAGTCGCGCTCGTTGACGAACGTGTGGAACATTTTGACAATGCCTTCGCAGTGCAAAGATTCATCGCGCACCGACCAGGACACGATCTGTCCCATGCCCTTCATCTTGTTGAAGCGCGGGAAGTTCATCAGCATCGCGAAGCTGGCGAACAGCTGCAGGCCTTCGGTAAAGCCGCCGAACATTGCCAGCGTCTTGGCAATATCTTCGTCGGTATCGACGCCGAACGTGCCGAGATAGTCATGCTTGTCCTTCATCTCCTCATATTCGAGGAACATGGAGTACTCGCTTTCCGGCATGCCGATCGTGTCGAGCAGGTGCGAATAAGCGGCGATGTGGACGGTTTCCATGTTGGAGAAAGCCGTGAGCATCATCTTGACTTCGGTCGGCTTGAACACGCGTCCGTACTTATCGTGATAGCAATCCTGCACCTCGACATCGGCCTGCGTGAAGAAGCGGAAAATCTGCGTGAGCAGGTTGCGCTCATGGTCGGTCAGCTTCTGTGCCCAGTCGCGGCAATCCTCGCCCAACGGCACTTCTTCCGGCATCCAGTGAATCTGCTGCTGCCGCTTCCAAAAGTCATAGGCCCATGGATATTCAAAAGGCTTGTATGTTTTGCGTGCTTCCAAAAGTGACATTTCTTACCTTACTCCGCTTTCGTACTTTTCATCATATACATCATATGGGTGTATATCATCTGGCCACCATAGGCCGCGCGTCCTTTATAGTCTTAGAGAAAACAGCCCCCTCCCTTAAAGGAGCAAATAGGAGGGGGCAGTGGGCAAACTGCCTAATTACTGTCGCCTAATCATTGGCAGGCGAGACACTCGTCATAGTCGGTGCTGCCTTGCGTCGTCATCAGCTCGACCTTTTTCGGGTCCAGAGTGTTGTCCGCTTCAACGCCGCCCGCGCTGTCGGCCGATTCTTCCTGACCGGCAAAGCCAGCGCGCTGGATCGATTTCGAACGCAGATAATAGAGCGACTTGATGCCCAGCTCCCATGCGCGGAAGTGCAGCATCAGCAGGTCCCATTTATCAACGTCCGCCGGAATGAACAGGTTCAGCGACTGCGCCTGATCAATATAGGGCGTGCGATCCGCCGCAAGTTCGAGCAACCAGCGCTGGTCAATCTCGAAGCTGGTCTTGTACGCGTCTTTCTCTTCCTGGCTGAGGAAGTCGAGATGCTGAACACTGCCGCCCTGCTCGAGGATCGAGTTCCAGACATTGGTGCTGTCCTTCGATTTCTCTGCGAGCAGTTTTTCCAGATGCGGGTTCTTCACCACGAAGCTGCCGGACAACGTCTTGTGCGTGTAGATATTCGCCGGGATCGGCTCGATACAAGCCGACGCCCCGCCGCAGATGATCGAGATTGACGCGGTTGGTGCGATCGCCATTTTGCAGGAGAAGCGCTCCATCACGCCTTGGTCCGCCGCATCGGGACAAGGTCCGCGTTCCTTCGCGAGCATCATGCTGGCTTCGGACGCTTTCGCCGAAACATGCTTGAAGATCTTCATATTCCACGATTTTGCCAGCGCGCTTTCAAAGCCGAGGCCGCGTGCTTGCAAGAAGCTGTGGAAGCCCATGACGCCCAGACCAACACTGCGTTCGCGGCTGGCGCTATATTTGGCGCGCGCCATTTCATCCGGTGCGCGGTCAATATAATCCTGAAGGACATTGTCGAGGAAACGCATGATATCCTCGATAAACTCCTTGTCACCGCTCCACTGATCCCAGGTTTCGAGGTTGAGTGAGGACAGGCAACACACTGCCGTTCTGTCCTCACCCAAATGATCACGACCCGTCGGCAGTGTAATCTCGGAACATAGGTTGGATGTTGAAACTTTCAGACCCAGATCGCGGTGATGCTTGGGCATCATCCGGTTCACCGTGTCGTTGAAGATGATATATGGCTCACCGGTGGCCAGACGTGTCTCGACCAGCTTCTGGAACAGCGAGCGCGCATCAACCGTGCCGCGCACTTCACCGGTCTTGGGTGATTTCAGATCCATCTCTGAACCATCGCGGACCGCTTCCATAAATTCGTCGGTCAACAATACACCATGGTGCAGGTTGAGAGCTTTTCGGTTAAAGTCACCGGAAGGCTTTCTAATTTCAAGAAATTCTTCAATTTCCGGATGGTCGATATCAAGATAGCAAGCCGCCGAACCGCGCCGCAGCGATCCTTGCGAAATCGCCAGGGTCAGACTGTCCATCACCCGCACGAACGGAATGATGCCGGATGTTTTACCGTTGAGGCCAACGGGCTCGCCGATACCACGAACGCTGCCCCAATAGGTGCCAATGCCGCCGCCTTTGGAAGCAAGCCAGACATTCTCGTTCCAAGTGTTGACGATGCCGCCCAGACTGTCATCCACGCTGTTCAGATAACAAGAGATAGGCAGACCGCGACCGGTGCCGCCATTGGACAGCACAGGTGTCGCTGGCATGAACCAGAGCTTGGAAATATAGTCATAGAGCCGCTGTGCATGCTCTTGATCATCCGCATAGGCATCAGCCACACGCGAGAACAGGTCCTGAAAACTCTCATCCGGGAGCAGATAACGGTCTTTCAGCGTTTCCTTGCCAAAATCAGTCAGCAGGTCATCGCGTGCATCATCCTGAACGATTTTAAACCGGCGCTTCTCGACGCTATGGCTGTCGCGCTCCGCCTTCAGTTCTTTCTCGTCATTTTTCTTGGTCGCAGCCGCTTCTGATTCAGCTTTTTTGCTGACTTCTGGTTCCTTGACCGGTGCTTCTTTTGCAGTGCTTGCGGATTTGTCTTTTGGCGTATCCAAAACTTCAGCGCCCATATCACTCTCACTCATATCTCTACCACTATTCCCGGCATCATCCCGGCTATCTCTAAAATCCATCAAAGCCCCCTAATCAAACTACCAAACCAATATATTTGCCAGCCATAGAGCCAGCTTTCTGGTGGGTTTAATACCGGGCCATTTGTTCTTGTAATGTTCGACTCGGACAATCTCTTGCGGCCGAGCCGTTTAACATAACATTTTTACGGCCTGGGTGGGCATTTTATTTTGCCCAAAAACCCGAAAAATTCTCTTGCGAATTAGGCCAAAGGGAGCCGTCCACCGAGTCGGTGTTACTGGCGAGTAATACTATACGTTGGTATGCCCCCTTGGCTTAACCACAACCTATAGTGGCTGAATCAGAATTATATGCAAGAGGGTAAATGACATTTTAACGACTCTGTTCGTCGTATAAATGAATCGCTTCGTCGACAGCCGATTCATGCTGCAGCGCAGCGACGCGTGGACCTTCTAAGTCTTCACTAGAACGCAATAGGGTGGGTCAAATTTTACAAAAAAAATATCCACAGTTCATGCACAGGTGTGAATGACTCATTTGTGACACCATATATGGTGTTTGATTGATTCAATACTGAGAAATATTATTTCAACGGGCCAGATGCGGATCAGACAATTCAGGTTACAAAGTCGCAAATCCCTCGGCTCTGGTCACAACCGATTTATACCCCAGATCAGAGGCCGCCTTATCGCCGTTCAGCGTGCAGTCTCTCGACATGACCATCGCGGCGTGCGCGGTCAGCGGTGGATCATTTTTTAAATGCAATATCCGCCATATTTTTTCTGAAGCACGACCAACAAAATCGGCAAGTCCGGAAGATATCGATTTATCGGACAATGTGAGTCCCCTTGCTTGGGCCATGCTGCCAATCATGTCCTTCACGCTGATCGTACCCTCGTCCAGGATGAAATAGGCTTCTCCTCCACCGCCCTTGGTTAGCGCCAGATCTATTGCATGGACCAGATTGGCAATATGGGTGGTCGATGTCATCGCTTTGCCATCATTAATCCACATCCACTTACCGCTCTTTGCCATTTCCTCGATCAATGGCAGCAATGTTGTATCGCCAGGGCCCCAGATAAAGCGTGGCCGCAAAATGATTGTTTCAAAGGTTCCGTCGCTATTGGCGTCCCGGACAAGCTGCTCTGCCTGCGCCTTGGTCGCGCAATAAGGATAAGGTGAATCAGGTGCGAGCGGAACTGTCTCGTCCGCATCCCGCACATGTTGGCCATGACAGATAGCGGCCTCGGTACCGATATGAATGAAGCGCCGCGCGCCAGCTTCCCGGCCCGCGGTCAGCATCGCCTGCGTCCCGAGAACATTGTAACGATGCCAGGCGTCCTTTGGCCCCCAGGCTTCCACAAAGGCGGCGCTATGCAGAACAATCTCGGCATCACCAACATGCTCCGCCGTCACTGTTTCAAGATCGCAGCGTATCGGTTCTGCACCAAGGTCACGGATCAAGGTATCGGACGACTCGCTGCGCGACATGGCAGATACCTGATGCCCGGCCTCGATCAGTGAGCGGGTTGCTGCACCGCCAACAAATCCCGAGGCTCCGGTTATAAATATCCGCATTGACACTCTCCCTGATGACCAATTTGCGCACTATGCATGCTGGAGCAAATTTATTCAGTCCGCAATCCATCAAAACCAGACCTATTTTTGGCACATCCTGACTAGACAGTATAGGTTCATTTGCACAAAGCCATTATCGCTTCTTAACCATATCACATCTGCGATGTGCTCTCTCTTTTTAGAAGCAAATCATTATTTATGCGTAGTTTTTTCAAACTCCAGTCGCACGATATTGCGATTGACCTCGGCACTGCCAATACGCTCGTCTACCAACGGGATCGCGGGATTGTGCTCAATGAACCATCGGTTGTCGCGCTAGAAACCAACGACGGCGTAACCAAAGTGCGGGCTGTTGGTGCCGATGCAAAATTAATGATGGGGAAAACGCCTGATAATATCAAAGTCATTCGACCGCTCAAAGACGGGGTAATTGCCGATCTGGATGTGGCAGAACAGATGATCAAGCATTTCATTCAGAAAGTGCATGGCAAAAAGACCGGACTGTTGCGACGATTTGATATTGCAGTGTGCATTCCCTCCGGCTCAACCAATGTCCAGCGCCGGGCCATTCGTGATGCCGCATCCAACGCCGGCGGATCACGCATCTTCTTCATCGAGGAACCGATGGCAGCGGCCATTGGAGCCGGTATACCGGTTGCCGAACCCATTGGCGCGATGGTCGTCGATATTGGCGGCGGTACGACGGAAGTCGCCGTCCTGTCTTTACGGGGCCTCGCATACAGCACATCCGGCCGGATGGGTGGCGATAAAATCGACGATGCGATCGCATCCCATATCCGTCGCAAGCATAATCTGGCGATTGGCGAATCCACCGCCGAAACCATAAAACATGAAATGGCGAGCGCCGTCAGTCCGATCGACAACGGCCGCACAATGCATATTAAGGGCCGCGACCTTGTGAAGGGCATGCCGCGCAAGATCATTATCACGGAAGCCGAAATTGCCTATGCGATTGCGGAACCGGTCGGTCAGATTACCGACAGCGTGCGCAACGCCCTTGAGAATACCGCACCAGAGCTTGCGGCTGATATAGTCGATCAGGGTATAGTCCTGACCGGAGGCGGCGCACTGCTCGGACGGATAGATGAGCATATTGCCGAGCAGACAGGATTGGCGGTCACGATTGCTGACGATCCGCTGACCTGTGTTGCCAGTGGTGCCGGACGTGCATTTGAAGATCCGCTTTATGACGGCGTGCTGATCCCGGCCTGATGCGGCTCGACAAGCGCCGGTAATGCATACAAAACTTGCCGACTTTCATCATATCCGCCAAAAGGCAACCGGATCGCATCCTTAGACTATTTCCGGAGCCATAATGACCGTCACGATAAAAACCGCCGACCTCATTGAAAGTGTCGCCGACGCACTGCAATTTATCTCTTACTATCATCCGATGGATTATATCCGGGCGCTCGGCGAAGCCTATGAGGCAGAAAAATCACCCGCCGCGAAGGACGCGATTGCACAGATTCTTACAAATTCGCGGATGTGCGCCGAGGGTCACCGGCCGATTTGCCAGGATACCGGTATCGTAAACGTGTTTGTGAAATGGGGCATGGATTGCCGGCTCGACGAGACATCGCAATCGATGCAGGAAATTGTCGATGAAGGTGTACGCCGGGCCTATCTCCATCCAGAAAACAAGCTGCGCGCCTCAATCCTCACCGATCCCGCATTCACGCGGCGCAATACCAAGGACAACACGCCCTCGGTGCTCCATGTCGAAATGGTGCCGGGCGACAAGGTGAGCGTCGATGTTGCAGCTAAAGGCGGCGGATCAGAGAATAAATCAAAATTCAAGATGATGAATCCGAGTGACAATATCGTCGACTGGGTGCTCGATATGGTGCCACAAATGGGTGCGGGCTGGTGCCCACCAGGTATGCTGGGTATCGGTATTGGCGGCACGGCAGAACGCGCTGTGCTGCTCGCCAAACAGTCGCTGATGGATCCGATTGATATGGGGCAGCTCAAGGAACGTGGGCCCCGCAATGATATCGAAGAGTTGCGCATCACGATTTTTGACAAGGTCAACGCGCTGGGCATCGGTGCGCAGGGACTGGGCGGTCTATCAACCATCCTCGACGTTAAAATCAATGACTGGCCCTGTCACGCGGCTGGTAAGCCGGTGGCAATGATCCCCAATTGCGCTGCCACACGCCATGCGCATTTCACATTGGACGGTAGCGGCCCTGCCTATCTCGAAGCCCCCAAGCTGGATGAATGGCCAGACGTCAACTGGGCGCCGTCTTCGGAAGCGCGGCGGGTACATCTGGACCAACTCGACGAAGCCGAGGTTGCGAGCTGGAAACATGGCGACCGCTTGCTGCTTAACGGCAAGATGCTAACCGGCCGTGACGCCGCGCATAAACGGATCAAGGATATGCTCGACAAGGGCGAAGAACTTCCGGTCGAATTCAAAGGGCGCGTTATTTATTATGTCGGTCCGGTTGATCCGGTCGGTGAGGAAGTGGTCGGCCCGGCTGGCCCCACCACCGCTACACGGATGGACAAGTTTACCGACATGATGCTGGAACAAGGCCTGCTCGCGATGGTCGGCAAGGCCGAACGCGGCCTCGATACAGTTGGCTCGATCAAGAAACATAAAAGCGCCTATCTGATGGCGGTAGGCGGTAGCGCCTATCTCGTCAGCCGCGCGATCAAGGGATCGAAAGTCGTCGGCTTTGAAGACCTCGGCATGGAAGCGATTTATGAGTTTGAAGTGCAGGACATGCCCGTAACTGTCGCGGTCGATGCCGAAGGACAGAGCGTCCACCATCTCGCGCCTTTGGTCTGGCAGGAGAAGATCAAGAAAGAGGGTTTGCTGGAAGGGGTTTGATCGGCCTCTCTATATGAAAGAAGACATTAAACTCTTTTCCCCGATGGACCCAATCCCGCTGGCTAAAAAGCTGAAAGCGGAGATGAAGCGGCGCAAAAAGCGCAAGGGCTATCATGTCTTTGGCAATGGAACAGAACGCAAAATGTTTCTCACTTACAGGCGCCGCGGCCTGAAAGTTGGCGCAGAGCCGATCCTAAAGGCCAAGATGCGTGAGCATGACGGGGGCACGTTGATCGAAGGCACGATGCGCCAGGGTAAGGCCATGCCGTTCTTCCTGTTCTGGAATGGATTTGTTGGTTTGTTCTTTCTGTTTTCACTGGTTTTCTGGTTTATTGATGATGCGCCGATGATGTTCAATCTTATCTTCTCAGGGATACCAGCGGTGATGCTCGCCATCGGCCTGTTCGCCGCCTACAAGACCCGCAATGATCCGCCGGAAGATCCGGGAACGCCGCAAAACATATTGGATTTTCTCGCCGAAACCGTGGACGCGCGGCCTCTTTGACCTTCCCGATCTGGATACCCGCCGCGTTAATGGCCGCGCTTTTTCTCGCCTGGCGGATGGCGGTTCAGCAGCGCATTCGTGCCGAAATGTCGGTCAATGCCGCTGCACTGTCGCGGTTCTTTTTTGGCTGGCCCATCGCCTGCGCCATGCTCGCGAGCTATATGGCAGCAACAGGACGGGTTGCCTTACCCTCGCTTGACGCATCTTTCTGGTGGTTTGCCTGGGCTGCGGGATTCGCTCAGATGGTGGCAACAAATCTCATCATCATGTCCTTTGGCTTTCGCAATCTGGTCAGCGGGACTGCCTATATGAAAGTCGAAACACTGATTGTGGCCTTTCTCGGATGGCTGATCCTTGGCGAAACGCTAGCTCCATTGGCATGGCTGGGCATCGGTATCGCCTTCGCCGGCATCCTGTCGGTTTCGGTTGAAGGCGGAGCGAAAGGATTGTTGCAATGGCTCCGCGGCCTCAAACAACCAGCGGCACTCACCGGACTCAGCGCCGGTTTCCTGTTCGCGCTGACCGCCATCTTCATCAAGCAATCGGCCAATGCGATCCCCGATATCGAGCGCACCTATGCCGGCCTGATCGTGCTGACCGCGGTCCTCGGCTTTCAAGCGTTGATGCAGGGGCTTTACGTCATCATCCGCGAACCGGATCAGTTTCGCGCGATGCTGAAACGCTGGCGTGTCACGGCGCAAGTGGGCGTGCTCGCGGCCACTGCTTCAGCGGGCTGGTTCATTGCTTATGCCCACGCACCGGTTGCTCTGGTCGGGATCGTGGGCCAGACACAGATATTATATACGCTCGGATTTGGCCGCTTCTATTTGAAGGAACCGCTGAGCCGCAGCGAACTGACGGGCATATTGCTGGTCGGCATCGGCGTGATCATGGCACTGGCTTCGACGCTTTAACTATGTTCCGACCTGTTACGACCGATTTTCCGCTTATCTTGGTTCGCGCCACATAGCTTCAAGCGGTGGACCGCCCTCACCACAGGCAAAAATCTCTCGCCGCTCAAATCCATGATGGGCGTAAAAGCCATGATTGTCCGGGTTGCTGTTTTCCAGATAGCAGGGAATGTCTTTGGCATCGCATGCTTTGAGAACCGGAGCCAACAGCGCTTTGCCGAGCCCGGTGCCGCGCGCGCTTTTCCGTGTTCCGATGGTGAACAGATAGCAATGAGGCTCGCGGGGGTGATGCTTCTCCATGATGTCGCCAGCCGCCATGGCTCGCTTGAGACCACCGGCACTGCCGTGGATTAACTGCCCAACCGCAAAACGGATCATTGCGAGCAAGCCCATATTGCCCGCTTGATCGGGACCGAGCCACATGGTTGCCCCCTCGTCGCCCGCAAGGTGGCAAAATCCATCTCGCGCATATATCTCGCGCGCGAGCACACGAAAGGAAGCGCGGATAGCCTTTTGATTGTCGAACATCCAAGTGTTCACGGGATCCTCGGCAAAAGCCTCTGCAGTGATGTCGGCCAACCGGCGCCAGTCGGCCGGAGCGGCGCGGACGATGCCGTCCGGCAGGTTTATGTCCATCAGCTCTGCATCTCCGCAAAAAATCTCTGCACATCATAAACCTCGTCGCCCTCGGTCCGAGGGGCATATTTGTCGAAAGCTTCTTTCATTTCGCCATAACGCTCGTCGAACCGGACAACATTATAGCCGTGGCTGACCACATAATATTCACCTGCCGCGATCTGCGGTGCGATGATCTTCGCATAAGCTGCAGCGTCCATCGCAGCCGATATCGTCAGATTGGCTTCGGACAGTTCGGACTTCACCCAACCGGGAATGATGACCCCGGTGGTCAGCCAATCGGGCGCTTCCCGGCGCAGTACGTCCATCAGGCCGAATATCGCATGCTTGCTTGACACATAGGCGCCGCCCCCGAATGGGAAGGCGTTGAACAGCGAGTTTTCCGACGCGACGGAGTAGATCGCGGAAGGTTTCTCCTCGGCCAGGAAGCGTCGACCAAATTCGGAAATACCAGCCCACATACCCCAGAAATTGACTTCGAATATTCGCCGCGCCTCGGCTGGGTCGGTCTTGATTACTGATTTCATCGAGCCGCCAATACCGGCATTGTTGATCAACATATCCGCTCGGCCGTTTTCCGCCCATGCAAAGTCGGCCAGTGCTTCGATATCTTCCGGTTTGGTGACATCGCCCACTTGATATTTCGCGTCGATGCCCTCTTCGACCAAATTACTGACCGCTTCCTGTAGCCGGTTTTCGCGTGGTTCGAACAAGATGATCCGGCCACCTGCCCTTCCGATCTCGCGTGCCAGGGCGAAACCGATTCCGGTCGCGCCGCCAGTAATGACAGCTGTCTTGCCTGCAAATTCCATTTCATCCTCCCAAAACCCGGCGACTGTCACATGAAAACCACCATGACAAATTATCGCCGGAGATGACTGACAATAGCACCAACACTTCCTATATAAAGGCTATGTATGTTTTCATCATCTTTATCTGCGGGATCGGGAATTTCGCCATGCACAAGGCGATGATGGAGAGCAATCATCCGATGATCACCGAAGCGCGAGGGAGTTTTTCGAAGTTTCTTGGCCCCTATGGCAGTTATATTATAGAATTCGGGATGCTGGCGGCAGCTCTGATCTTCGCCAATATGGGAATGCTTAGCGCTGTTATTTTTTATGGCGTCTATACCCTGGCCAATGGCGCGGGGGCCTATGTCCTCTTTTCAAACAAACATTAAGATAGAGTAGTTTATAGACCTGAATCGACAATTTTGACATTGCGGTCGTTGATCCGACTACAGATGTAGTTTGTCGAAAGACAGTATCCCATGCAACCAACCGACCATAGCAGGCGGGCAAGAACGAAGCGAAAAACATATCGGTTTAATTCCGTTAAGGGGGGATTATCTTGAACAAAACCAGTTGGTTATCATTCAGTGTTGCTGTCTGCGCCATTTCCATCACTTGCGCATTTCCATCTTCAGCATCGGCGCAATCTGAATCCCCCGCCACCAGCAACCTGCAGCCGCGGACCGAAAATGGCCGACAGATTTATGATGCCGTGCAGTTTTCACGATTCAACCCCCGAACGGCACTCGATATTGTCAGACAGGTGCCAGGGTTTATCATCGATACTGGCGACGACGAAGCGCGCGGGCTTGGTCAGGCGGACGAAAATGTTCTGATCAACGGCGCGCGAATTGCCGGCAAGAACAACGATGCCTTCACGGTTCTGGGGCGTATCACGGCCACCAATGTTGTCCGCGTGGAAATTGTCGATGGCGCTACGCTCAGTATATCTGGTCTGTCCGGTCAAGTTCTCAATCTGGTCACCAGCAGCGATGATGCCGCCGGTATCACGGGCAACTTCAAATGGCGTCCTCAATGGCGAAGATCAGGTGAAAACTGGTTTGCCGGAGAAGCATCGATCAGCGGCAAGCTCGGCAAGGGCGACTTTACCATCGCCATCGAAAATGATGCCTTTCGTAACGGTGCCCAAGGACCCGAACGGATTACCGACGGGATGGGCAATCTACTGTTTGAGCGAGACGAAGTTGGTCGCGTGCGGGGTGACCGGCCGTCGATCAACGCCTCCTACAGCCGCACCAGTGAGGCTGGATCAGTGTTCAATATCACCGGTGAATATGGACTCAACCATTTCCGCCAACGGGTCGACACGTTGCGCACCCAGGCCGGAGAGCCTGACATATTTGAGTTGTTTACCGGCCGCGAAAGAGAGTGGAATGCCGAATTCAGTGCAGACTATGAGTTCGCTTTGGGCGGTGGCCGGCTAAAACTGATCGGGTTGCAGCGACTGGAACACAGCCCAACCGAAGACTTTTTCAGTCGCACCTTTACCGATGGAGTTACACCTCCCTTGATCAGCGCCTTCAACCGCACAGTCGACGAAGGTGAATCCGTGCTGCGCGCAGAATATGGCTGGAAGACAGCGGGTGGTACGGATTGGGGCCTGAGTCTGGAAGGCGCCTATAATTTTCTGGAAAGCGAAGCCGAGCTGTCCGGCGGTAATCTGGACAATAGCAATACCAAGGTTGAAGAAAAAAGAGCAGAATTCATAACAACATATGGGCGGCCACTATCAAGCAATCTAACCTTACAGGCAGCGCTTGGGGGTGAGTATAGCGAGATCAGCCAAGGCGATCAGCGGCGATCCTTCGTCCGGCCAAAAGGCTCCGTAGCCCTTGCGTGGAAACCGGCGGCGGATTTCGATCTCAGCTTCAAATTATCCCGCGAAGTCGATCAGCTCGACTTTTTCGATTTTATTGCCTCGGTCGAAGTTTCCAATGACGTCATCGATGCCGGCAATCCTGACCTGGTCCCGCCGCAAAAGTGGCGCGCGGAGCTTGAGGCGACCAAACAGCTCGGTTCCTTTGGATCGGCAACGGTGACGCTATTTGGTGAAAAGATAAGCGATATCGTCGATACCGTCCCGATTACGGATACAACAGAAGCGCGCGGCAATCTGGACAGCGCTGACCGCTATGGCCTGGAAGTGGTTTCAACCTTGTTGCTAGACCCCCTCGGCTGGCGCGGTGCCAAAATTGATATCGAGGCCGAAGCCGTAAAGAGCAGCGTGCGCGATCCGCTCACCGGCCGCAAACGGCGGATCGGACAGGATGACCGCTACAGCTATGAGATCACCCTTCGTCACGATATTCCGGGATCGGATTTGGCTTGGGGCGCGGGTATCGAGAATTTTGATGACGTCGGCAATATTCGCCTCGATCAGATAGCCGATTTTGATGTACTCGACCCCTATTCCTGGATTTTTATCGAGCATAAGAATGTGTTCGGACTGACCGTAAACGCTAATCTTGGCAATCTGTTTAACCGCCGGGAACGCTTTGTTCGGACTGCCTTCGGCCAGCTTGACGGCACCGGTGCCTTTACGCGAGGACGACGTGACGGTCCGATTGGTTTCGTGGAAGACCGCACCCGCAAGTTCGGTCTCATTTATCGACTTACGGTTAGCGGTAGTTTCTAGAACACACAGCACTGCTCATAGACAATTGCTAGCGGCATCCTTACATCCAAGGCATGCCACCCGATTTCAGTACCAAGGGTCAGATCGACCCGCCGATGATCCCTACGCTTAAGCGCTTTCTGCCCTATTTGTGGCCAAAGGATGCGCCAGGTCTGCGGCTACGCATCATTATCGCGGGTGTGCTTGTACTCTGTGCCAAGGCAGCGGTGCTTTCCATGCCCTTTGCCTATAAGGCCGTGGTTGACGGGATGACGGCCGGAACCGAAGCCACCCTGACGGTGCTATTGGCTTTGGTTGCCGCCTATGGTCTGGCCCGATTTGGTCAGGTTATGTTCGATAATATGCGTAATATCGCCTTCGAAAAAGTCGGACAGGAAGCAGCACGGCGACTGGCAACTAATGTTTTCACGCATCTGCATCAATTGTCACTACGCTTTCATCTGGGGCGGCGCACCGGCGAGATTACAAAGGTCATCGAACGCGGGACGAAGAGCATTGATATCATGCTCTATTTCCTCCTGTTCAATATCGCACCGACGCTAATCGAGCTGATTGCAGTACTGGTTATTTTTCAGGTCAAGTTCGGCTTTGGTCTGGTCGCGGCTACGATCGCGATGGTGGTTATATACATCACTTTTACGCGCAAAGTGACGGATTGGCGCAATGCGCTGCGCGCCGAAATGAATGATATGGATACCCGAGCGATAGGCCGATCGGTCGATGCGCTGCTCAACTATGAGACCGTGAAATATTTCACGGCCGAAGCCCGCGAAGGCGCACGTTATAATCAGGCGATGCAGGACTGGGCCAATGCTGCGGTCAAGTCAGAAAACTCATTAGGCTTACTCAATATCGGCCAGTCGCTGATCACCAATCTGACGATGATCGGTGCCATGGCCTATAGCGTCTACGGCTGGAGCCAGGGTCAATTGACGGTCGGCGATCTGGTTCTGGTCAACACACTCCTGATGCAATTGTTCCGGCCGCTGGACCTGTTGGGCATGGTTTACCGCACCATCCGTCAGGGTCTGGTGGATATGGATGCGATGTTCCGGTTGATCGATACAGATCCGGAAATCCAGGACAAGCCCAATGCCGCAATACTGAATGTCAGTGCCGGTCAGGTAGCGTTTCAGGATGTCGCATTTTCCTATGACGAGGATCGTGCGATCCTGCATAGCCTGAGCTTTGAAGTGCCGCCCGATGGCACATTGGCCATTGTCGGTCCCTCAGGCGCCGGCAAATCGACGCTGGCCCGAATGCTGTTCCGTTTCTATGATCCGCAGGCCGGCCGCATATTAATCGACGATCAAAATATTTCCGATGTCACACAGCACAGCCTGCGCGGTGCCATTGGCATCGTGCCGCAGGACAGTGTGCTGTTCAATGACACAATCGGTTATAATATCGGCTACGGCCGCGATGGCGCAACTCAGGCCGAGATAGAGGAAGCAGCACGTGGCGCGGCGCTGGATGACTTTATCGCCAAGCTACCCGATGGCTATGATACGCAAGTGGGCGAGCGCGGTCTCAAACTGTCCGGCGGTGAGAAACAGCGCGTGGCTATCGCCCGGACCTTGCTCAAAAATCCACCTATATTGATCCTCGACGAGGCCACCTCCGCGCTCGACAGCCGCACCGAAGATGAAATTCAGGCAACACTTGCGAAGATTTCGGAACGGCGTACCACATTGATCATCGCCCACCGTTTATCGACCATCACCCATGCGGACGAAATTATAGTCCTCAACGAAGGCCGGATCGCCGAGCGTGGAAATCATCGCACATTGCTGGCGAACAAGGGCCTCTATGCCGATATGTGGAAACGTCAGGCTGAGGATCGACAATTGGAGTCAGTTTGACCCACAATATTATTCGGCCTCCAGTTTCCGCCAAGCCAGATCGGCAAATTCACAAAGCAGCGGCCTGGTCTCTCGCGGATCGATAATATCCTCCACGCTGAACTGTTCTGCTGTGCGGAAAGGTGACGTCACTTGATTAAGCTTCGCCTTGATCTCCTCCAGCCGAGCCGCCGGATCTTCGGATGCCTCGATGTCCGCTTTGTAGGCGACCTCTAGCCCGCCAGCGATCGGGAGCGAGCCCCAGTCACCACTCGGCCAGGCGAAGCGATATTGGAAATTTTCGGCATTGGACATAGCGCTTCCCGCAATCCCATAGGCCCGCCGCACGATGATACTCGCCCACGGCACCGTGGCCTTATAAACCGCGTTCATCGCCTGCACGCCGTAACGGATCGTACCGGTGCGCTCGGCATCTTCGCCGATCATGAAACCGGGATTGTCAACCAGATGGACGACCGGCAGACGGAACTGATCAGCGAGTTTTGCGAAGCGCTCAACCTTTTCCGATGACTTGGCCTCCCAGCTGCCACCCAGAAAACTGGGGTCGTTGGCTAGCACCGCTACCGGATAACCATCCAGCCGGGCAAAGGCAGTAATCGCAGCCCTGCCCCAGCGTTTGCCCATCTCAAAGACACTGCCTTTATCAAAAACCGAGTCCATGATCTTGCGCATGGAATAAACCTGTTTGTCGCCACGCGGGACAGTGGAAAGCAGAGCTTCATCGCGGCGACTGGTCGGGTCGCCAGTGACCACACGCTCGGCTCGCTGGTTGATATTGCTGGGCAGGTAAGAAAGAAACTTGCGTGCCGTCGCAAAAGCTTCGGCCTCGCTGCCTACCTCTTCATCAACCACGCCATTGCGCGTATGAATCTCGCTGCCGCCCAATTCCTCCTTGGTCAGATTGTCGCCAATCGCCGCGGCGACAGCCGGACCGGCGGCAAATAGCTGCGATAGGCCGCGCACCATGATCGAATAGTGGCTCGCAACCGTTCGCGCGGCTCCCATGCCCGCTGTTGGCCCGAGCGCCAGCGCGACCACAGGTACCGTCTCCTGATTTTTGATAATATCTTCCCAGCCAGGCACTGCGGGCACATAGGTGAAGCCCATGTCCTCCAGCGATTTCACCGACCCACCACCACCGGTGCCA
This sequence comes from Sphingorhabdus sp. Alg231-15, assembly GCF_900149705.1. Lineage (NCBI taxonomy): Bacteria > Pseudomonadati > Pseudomonadota > Alphaproteobacteria > Sphingomonadales > Sphingorhabdaceae > Sphingorhabdus > Sphingorhabdus sp. Alg231-15. Next base: position 1,397,229 of record NZ_LT703001.1, read on the forward strand.
TCGATCATGCGGATCATCGGGATGCCCATCGTGTGGGCCATTTTTTCGCATTGCGTAAATTTGCGGTGGAGCGCTGCATCAGCCGCGCCCCCTCTGACGGTAAAGTCATCGGCGCTGGCAACGACCGGTCGCCCTTCGATATTCGCCCGACCAAAGATCAGATTGCTGGGTGCAAAATCCTCAAATTCACCTTTGTCATCATATGACCCGCGCCCGGCAATCTTGCCAATCTCGCGAAAGCTGCCCTCATCGACAATACCGGCGATCCGGGCTCGCGCGTCGAGTTTACCCCGCCCATGTTGGCGAGAAACTTTCGCTTCCCCGCCCATTTTTTCTGCAAGGCGCTGCCGCTCGTGCAGCTCTTCAATTTCCGGTTTCCATGTCATGCTCCGGGTTTTAACCGAGTGATTAAGCGAGGGGAAGCGGGAATTTGCGAACGCTATTAAAGATGGATTTACATTGACTGTATTAGTGTTATAGATCACCAAAGCGATGTGCAGGAGAGAGAATATGCGGAGATTTTTTGCGGCACTATCCGGAATAGCTGCTCTGGCACTCACCACCCCCGCGGTGGCCGAGGAAGCTGCCACGCCAGCACCGGAAATTCCAATCTGGGAAGTTTCCTTCGGACCAGATGGGCTCTCTGGTCCAGGCGGCGAGATATTGCGCGCTGAGATTGAAAGGTCGCAATTTGTTGCGTTGGGCGAGGATCATGGCTTTGCGGATTCGCCCGAACTGGGTCGCGGTCTGGCCGCCGAGATGAAAAAGCACGGCCGCACCTATCATGCTGTCGAAATCGGCGCCTGGTCTAACAAAGCCGTGCAGCACGCGCTGCGGACCGACGGCGTGACCGGTGTCGCGACGTTGGTCGCGGGCAAACCGATCGCCCTGCCCTTTGTCAGCAACCGCGAAGATGCTCTGCTCGCCAATGATTTTGCTGAACCCGAAGGTACCGTCGACTTATGGGGTATTGATCAGGAATTTATCGGCGCTCCAGCGATCCTGTTGGAAGAGCTGAAGGCGATGGCACCCAATGCTGGCGCCCGCAAAGCTGCGGATACCCTGCTGCGGAAAGATCTCGCAGCCGTCGCCGCCGCTGATCAGAGAAACCTGTTGATGTTGTCAGCACCGCCGGCAACCTTTGCCGAGCTGCGTGCCAAGTTTGCCGGTTCCCCGGAAGCGCAAGCGATCATTGATTCACTGGCAAGAAGCGCGGTCATCTATCAGCATAATAACGCAGGCCGCTATTTCGCCAATAATGCAGACCGTATCACCCTGATGCACCGCTTGTTTTTGCAGCAATATCATGAGGCAGAAGAACCTGCCCCGCGCGTCCTGCTGAAGATGGGTGCTTATCATCTGGGACGCGGAACAACGCCGACCAAGATGTTCGACATCGGATCACTGCTGCCCGGACTGGCAGCCGCCAACCGGATGCAATCACTCCATATTGCGTTCAGCGGCCTCGCTGGAGAGCAATTGACAATGCGCCCCTCAGCCGAAGGCTATACGCAAGTGAAGATGGTGGATGACAAGATTATCACACCGATCCTTGAGGCGGCACAGATTGACATTACCCAGATCGGGGACACCGGTCACTATCTGATTCCGCTCGATCCGATCCGGCATAAGCTGGAAAGCAAAGGCATTAATAGTCTGTCGGCCTTCGGCAAATTCGTGGTGCTGGGCTTTGATTATATTGTCACGACGAAGGCTGCAAAGGCCGCAACGCCGATGCGGGAGTAGCTAACGCCTACTCCTCTACTCCTCATCCCCGTAAATCGACACGCTCATATCACCATCGCTCGTCGCGCGACCACGGTACATGCCGGGGGTGTTAAAACTGTAGCCGGCCTGCCCCCAGGGTGTCGCAAATATGATGCCGCCAGTGCCGCCGATTTCCCCCAGTTCAGAGATTACATCATCCGCAATTTTCTGCACCTCCGCAGGAGGGAGCGCAAACTCGCTGGCATGGATATAATATTCAGGAACACCGTCTTTGTCTTTGGGCACCGTTGCCTGCACATCGTCCCGCACCGCCAGAAAGCGTGTCCAGATACGTGTGCAGATTTCATGCGCAACGCCGAGCCGGATGAAATATTCGCCAGCTCCGGTTGCCGAGATCGCACAGCTGCGGTTGCGGGCATAGGTACCCGCACCGATAACAGGACTGTCGCCGATGCGCCCCCATCTTTTGCCAGTCATGCCGCCGGTGGAAGTGCCAGCGGCCATATTGCCGTTCCTATCCATAGCGACAGCGCCGACGGTCCCGAATTTATAATCCACATCTGCGGCGCTGACCTGCTTGGTCAGCACATCTTCTATCTGTTTGAGACGGCGCGGGGTGGCGTAATAGTCAGGTGCCACCTGTTCCAGCCCCTGTTCGCGGCTAAACTGGTCGGCGCCTTTGCCAGACAACATGACATGCGGGCTGTTGTCCTTGACCGCACGAGCCAGCAAAATCGGGTTTTTTGTTGTGGTGACTCCAGCCACCGCGCCCGCAGACAAGTCGCTGCCATCCATTATGCTGCTATCCAACTCATTGGTTTTATCCCACGTGAAAACCGCGCCTTTTCCAGCGTTGAAATTGGGATCATTCTCCAGAAGCGTGATCGTCGCTGTAATGGCGTCCATCGCGCTTCCCCCGGCTTTCAGGATTTTGGAACCTTGGGCCAATGCCTTGTTTAGCGCCGCGCGGATTTCCGCATCTTTCTCTGGCGTGATCCTTTCCCGCTCAATCGTACCGGCACCGCCGTGAATAGCGATCGACCAGCTTGTATCGTCATCCGTTTGAGCGATCGCCGTACTGCTGAGGGCCAGCGCGGCCATGGCTAAGACCGGTGCGGCAATTGCGAACTTGAACATGATATGGCTCCTTTGAGCACAGGTTTAGCACCAATTATCAGAGCCGCAACCATTGAGCCGTGTTCAAGCATCATGAAGAATTACCAAGGAATTTCGCGCCCGCTATAGTCATGAAAAGCGCCGGTCTGTGCGTGATCAATATTATCTATAACCTGCCGCATGCCGCTGACACTCTCCCCCGCCGTCAAGTCCGCATGGGGACCACCCATATCGGTCTGGACCCAGCCGGGATGCATCATGGTCAGCGTCAGCCCTTCATCTTTCCACTGGTTGGCCAGCGATTTCCACGCCTGGTTCACCGCTGCTTTGCTCGAGCGATAATACATCATATCACCGCTTTCATTTTCGGCGATGCTGCCGACCTGGCTCGAAATCACCACCATTTTCTTGTCATTTGACTGGGCGACATTGTTTTTCAAAGCGTTGGCCAGTTTCACCGGTGCGACGACATTGACGTTCATCAGCTCCAGCCAGCCGTCACGATCAAATTCCAGCGGACCATATATGCCTGCGTTGTGGATATAGAGATCAATAGGCCGGTCGCCCAGTTCGCTGGTAAAGCGCTCAACACTGGTATCATCCGCCGCGTCCAGTTGCATTGTCTTTGCATTGGCAATGGCGCTCAATTCTTCGGCTTTTTCCGGTTCCCGCGCGGTGCCGATGACATCCCAGCCATTGTCTGCATATTGTTTGGCCATTTCCAGCCCGATGCCGCGATTGGCGCCGGTTATCAATACAGTTCCCATGATGTTTTCCCTTCCAATACCGTGTTTTTTCGGATGCAGACGCAATCGCCCCTCGCACCCGCGCGATGAAATCGCTATATAGCATGCAACGAGCAATATTGTGACAGGTTCCCATCATGACAGCCGATAACCCCTCCTTGCGTCCGTGGCGCGATATAGAGCGCCGCAAAAGCCGCCAGATCATGGTTGGCGACGTGCCGGTCGGTGGTGATGCACCCATTACGGTGCAGACGATGACCAATACGCTGACGAGCGATCCCAAGGCGACTATTGACCAAATCCGCCGTTGCGAAGATGCCGGGGTCGATATCATCCGGGTCTCCTGTCCTGATGTCGAAAGTACGACAGCGCTGAAACAGATTGTCCGTGCCAGCCGCGTACCGATCGTGGCGGATATCCACTTTCATTATAAGCGGGGCATCGAAGCTGCTGAAGCGGGGGCCGCTTGTCTGCGGATCAATCCCGGCAATATTGGCAGTGCAGATCGGGTCAAGGAAGTCATCGATGCAGCCAAGGCCAATGGCTGTGCCATCCGTATCGGGGTGAATGCCGGTAGCCTGGAGAAAGATCTGCTCGAAAAATATGGTGAGCCTTGTCCAGAGGCGCTGGTCGAAAGCGCGCTCGACCATATCAAGCTTTTGCAGGACCATGATTTTCACGAATATAAGGTCGCGGTGAAGGCCTCCGATGTGTTTCTCGCTGTTGCCGCTTATTCACAGCTGGCCGATGCGGTCGATTGTCCGCTGCACCTTGGCATTACCGAAGCAGGCGGCCTGATCGGCGGCACGGTGAAAAGCTCTATCGGTATGGGCAATCTGCTCTGGGCCGGCATTGGCGACACGATCCGGGTCAGCCTTTCGGCCGAGCCGGAAGAGGAAGTTCGCGTCGGCTATGAGATGCTGAAAGCACTCGGCCTACGCACCCGCGGGGTTCGGGTTGTGAGCTGCCCAAGCTGTGCACGGCAGGGGTTTGATGTGATCCGAACGGTACAAACGCTGGAAGAACGGCTCCAACATATCCGCACGCCCTTGTCACTCTCCGTCCTCGGCTGTGTCGTCAACGGGCCCGGCGAAGCCCGCGAAACCGATATTGGCATAACTGGCGGCGGCGCTGGCAAGCATATGGTGTACCTGTCAGGTGTCACCGATCATCATGTTGCTGATGGCGATATGGTCGACCATATCGTGAAGCTCGTCGAAGACAAGGCAGCTGAGATTGAGGCGGCGACGGAGCAAGTCGAAGCGGCGGAGTGATTTGTTCGTTCTCAATGCCCAAGCGTCAACTCCGCTTGGTCCCGCAAATTAGATAAGCCATATCCCACGCAATCGGACTGGCTTTCTGACGCTCTGCGACAAGACGCTCGGTCAAACTACCGGGCCGGATCGATTCTCGGTCGGCCACCCCGGCGTCTATCACCCTCTCCACCATATAATTGGCGACATCTTCAATCCCTTGATCACTCGCGGAACCCAGCATGATCACCTCTGCTCTATAGTGAGCAATATCCAATGCTGCCTTTTCAAGGAGCTTTGGAAGTTCGAGACCCATCGTGATTGTTCCATCCTCTGCGGCAATCATGCGCCACAGCCAGTCATGGGCCTGTCGATGCTGGGGAATCGGCCCCGCCGCAAAGGGCATGCCGGTCGCGCTATGCTCCTGAAAAATCATCAAACCATCCGGCTTGAGGAAGGCCGACAATCGCCGCACTGTCTCAGCAGCATCCGGCAGATACATCAAAACCCTTCTTCCAACAATGGCGTCGAATGGCTCCCAGTCCGGCAGATTTCCGGCCAGGTCGACATTTTCATAGTCGATGGTGGCGTGGTTCGAACCAATGGTCTGATCTCTTGCTTCTGCAAGCCGATCATCATTGCTATCAACCCCCAGGACATGGCCATTCTTCCCAACCAACGCGGCCAACTCACGCGTTAACAGGCCAGTCGCACAGCCGATATCCAGAATCCGCATAGCTGGCTCTATACCGGCATCGCGTAAGAATCGTGATGTCGGAGTATTGCTTGGATTGATCATAGATCGTTATTCCTATATGATATGTTGTATCATATCATTATCTGTTTCTGGTTCAAGTGATTTTTGACTTGCAAGCGTAAGGGAATAGGTTGAGATATTAGCCAAAGCGGGGGGACCAATCAAACATCAAGTCTGGATCCTATGACCAACACCCTTTTCGGCTTTGCCAAAATCACACCCAAATCCGAATATTTTACCGACGCACAGGACGCGATCCTGGACATTGTTGAAGAAACCCGCGCAGAGCCCGGCTGCATTCAGTTCACTGTCTTGGCTGATCCCGATCAGGGGCATGTCTTCCTGTTTGAAGAATGGCAGGATGAAGCCGCTCTGAAAGAGCATCACGGCAAGCCATATACAAAAGCGGTCATGGATAATTACGACAATTGGTTGGCCGAACCATTGCGTTTCGAAACCATGACCAAGCTTATATGATGAACTAAGCGTTTTTCTCGCTAAGCGGTTCCGCCGCGTCATTGATCCAGTTCATCATCGCGAGCAGGTGATCCGGCTGGGAGTCATTGACGACTTGGCCTGCCAAATCGGCCAAAGACACGGCTGCCAGACTGTCTCGAAAAGCCCGCTCAGCAGACGCGAAGGCAGCCGCAATCTGGCAGGGTGCTTTGCAGTCTTCGGGTTTCAGCCCGCACGGGCCGTTTTGGCGAATTTCAGTGCACCGGAATGCCGGACCTTCACCATCGACTGCTGCGGTAATATCCCATAGTGATATCTCGTCCGCCGGCTTGGCGAGACGATAACCGCCATGTGCCCCACGTGATGTTTTGGTGATCCCGGCCTTGCTTAGCGCCTGTAGCTGCTTCGCCATATAGGGTGCCGGAACGCCATGATAGCGGGCCAAAGCTTCCGCTTTCAGGCCGCGGCCCGCGGGAAGGCCGTTTAGCAAAGCGGCCGCGTGCGCCGCCCATTCAACACCTTTGGAAATCTGCATATGCTACCTACTTCATGAATATTCCGATATTTCATATCCGAATAGCGCGGCGACGGCAATTTGCCGAATCCACATTGACAAAATTTTTAATTCGGATATTTATTATCTGAATTAAAAAAGACAAAGGAGACGCTCGTGCAAACCGGTAAACCCGACTTTCTCGATAGGCTAGCGCAAATGCTGGTCATCGCCGTTGGAATATTCGCACTGCTTTTTGGCCTCTTTATGATCATCAGTCCACTCGACTGGTATACCGCGATCCCCACCGTCATCACTACCGGCCCGCCGAACAAGCATTTCATACGCGATATCGGGATTGCTTATGCGGCCTGCGGGATCATATTGCTCTACGCCGGTGCAAGTCTCCACATACGCTGGCTGGGCGCACTGGCCGGAGCATTGTGGCTTTCCCTACATGGCGTTTTGCATATCTACGAGGTTGCGGTTGGAATCTGTTCACCAGATATCTTCTGGGCCGACGCACCCGGCGTACTCGGTCCGCCGCTGCTGGTGCTGGCTGCGCTGGCCATACTGTTTTTCCGACAGCGGATAGTACCAGCGGGCGTACCAGATCGCCTGTTCCTGGCCATGGTTGACCGAATGTCGCCGGGCGAAAGCGCCTATATGCATGAGATTGCAAGCGCACCCGGGCAAATGCTGGAGAAATTAAAGCATTTCATGCCCGCCAGCAATCATCGTTATGAAGCAAGCGCAGGCCTGCTGTCCGCCGCGCGAATTGGTGCGACGCTGGTCGAGGATTGTGGTCCCTGCGCCATCACCGCTGCGCAAGGCGCGCTGGCGGAAGGTTTGCCAAGAGACGAGGTCAACGCCATGCTGGCGGGCAAGCTGTCCGGCGACCATAAACTGGCCTTTGATTTCGCTCAGGCCATTGCCCGGCAATCTGCGGAGGCGGATGATCTGGGGCTGCGCATTGAGCAACAGTTCGGGCGCCCAGTCCGGCGGGAACTGGCCATGGTCGCGGCGATGGTCAGGGTTTATCCGGCCATGAAACGGGGACTTGGTCTTACGACTGCTTGTTCTCTGACACGCCTAGAAGTTTGATTGCCCTTCGCGTCCGAAATCATTAGGGATTTTAAGAAGGACCTGAAGGAAAGACACCATGGCGACTGCCGAAACGGATTATCTAATTATCGGCAGCGGTGCCGTGGGCATGGCTTTTGCCGATACATTGCTGGATGAAAGCGATGCGCATATCACGATTGTCGACCGGCATGGCAAACCGGGCGGTCACTGGAACGACGCCTATCCCTTTGTGTCGCTGCATCAACCATCCGCCTTTTATGGCGTGAACTCGACCGAGTTGGGCAGCGGTGCGATTGACAAAACCGGGTTGAACAAAGGCTATTATGAGCTCGCTACCGGTACAGAGGTGAACAGCTATTTTGAGAAGGTAATGCACCAGCGCTTTATACCGAGCGGCCGGGTCAACTATCATCCGATGTGTGACTATGTCGGGGACGGCAAATTTGTGTCGCTGCTGTCAGGTCAGGAAAGCGAGATTAAAATCCGCAAAAAAACGGTGGATGCCACTTATTATGGCACCACGGTGCCATCCACCCACACGCCGAAATTTGAGGTGAAGGACGGCGCAAAGATGATCCCGCCCAACGGCCTGCCACAACTTTGGCAAGGTGCAGGACCGCGACCCAAGAAATTCGTGATCCTCGGCGCGGGTAAAACGGCAATGGATGTTGGGGTCTGGCTGCTGCGCTCAGGCGCTGATGCGGATGATATCGTGTGGGTCTGCCCGCGTGATAGCTGGCTGCTCAATCGTAACAATACCCAGCCGGGTCAGGAATTTTTTCACGAAACCATTGGCGGCCAAAGGGATTTGATGGCGGCACTGGCAGCGGCGGAATCCGCCGATGATCTGTTTCTACGCCTCGAAGCCTGCGGTGTGATGCTACGCATTGATCCCGAAGCGACACCCAGCATGTTCCACTATGCAACGATCTCTCAAGGTGAAGTCGATATTCTGCGGAAGATTAAGAATGTCGTCCGCATGGGCCATGTCGAGACTATCGATCAGGGCGGCATGCATCTGAAAGAAGGCAACTATCCAATGCCAGCCGAAACGCTGTACATTGACTGCACCGCCACCGCGGTTGAACGTCGCCCGGTGGTTCCGCAATTTCAGGATGGCTTGATCACACTGCAGATGATCCGCGTACCGCAACCGGCTTTCAGCGCCGCTCTTAGCGCATTCCTCGAAGTCACCTATGATGATGACGAGACAAAAAACCGCTTGGGGCAACCCATTCCCCTGCCCGATGGCATTGATACATATCCAGCCGCGACGATGGTCAACATGATGAACCAGTTTCAATGGTCGCAAGACAAGGTCGTCAATGGATGGATCACGCAGAGCAGGCTCGATGGTTTCGGCAAGATGATTTTCGGCGTCGGTACGGATGATAAAGAGAAAATTGCCGTGCTCGAAGCATTTCGTGCCAATGCCATGGCAGCGATGGGCAATCTTCCGAAACTGATCGCGCAGGCAGGTGGCTAATATGTTGAAACAGATTTTCCTTGCTGCAGGTCTAGCATATGCGGCGCCTGCTCTCGCCGCCCCAGAGGCAGATGAAGCTGCTGCAGAACATCCCGAGGCCAAGCCCTATAAAAAGAACGCCAAGGCATCCGAGAATGTCGATGCTGCCCTGGCCCGCGCTGTGGTGGAGGACAAACGCGTGATACTGGTTATGGGCGCTAACTGGTGTCACGATAGCCGCGGGCTCGCCGGCTGGTTTGAACAGCCCCGCTTTGCGACCATGTTGAAAGCGAAATATGAAGTCGTCTATGTCGATGTTGGATATCGGGATCGCAATATCGATATCGCCCAGCGGTTCGGCATTGACGCGATCAAGGGCACCCCGACCGTGCTGATTCTCTCTCCGCGCGGCGCCTTGCTCAATCCGGAATCAGCACCGACATGGCGTAACGCTGCAAGCCGTGATGAAGCAGACATTTATACCTATTTTGATCAGTTTATGCCTGAGCTATAATAGTGGAACTGGATTGAATGGGAAAGCAGGTGCCGCGCGCTTTGATCTACATATTGATTGTCCTCGGGCTGATATTAATGGCGTTTGTCTTCATGCCGCTCAAGCTGGCGGTCAGCATGGCGGGACTGGAAAATACCAAATTTTCTGCACGGGAGATTAGCGGCAGCATCTGGAACGGGCGTATCGAACAGGCCCAGTTGGGACCTTTTGCACTGGGCGACCTGGATGCAGGTGTGCAATTTTTTCCTCTTCTGACCGGGAAGGTGAAATTGGATCTGGAACGCCCGGCCAATTCTGGAGATCCCGGGCTCTCAGCCACGATTGGGAAACAGGGGTCTGCCCTATTGGTTGAAAATGCCACGACGATTTTGAGCGTAGGCCAAACCCTTGCCCCTCTGCCAGCATCCAGTATCGCGCTCGATAATGTCAGCGTTGCTTTTGCCGGTGGCCGTTGTCAGTCAGCCAGCGGGAAGGTTCGGCTTTCTCTGGATGCCAATATCCCGGGACTGGATTTGAAACGAGGCCTGCTCGGCAATGCTGTCTGCGAGGATGGCGTGCTCGTGCTGCCGCTCTCCAGCGGTTCAGGCATGGAAGATTTGACGATGAAACTGGAAGGCAATGGTTTTTACACCGCGCGGCTATTCCTGAATGGGAATGACCGTGCGTGGACGCTGTTGTTACCAACATTGGGTTTTCGAAAAGTGCCCAGCGGCTATGCCATTAAAGTGGCAGGCCAGCTTGGGCAAAAGAGGTAAATCATGAACAAAGCCGTGAACTTCTCTATTCTTGACCTTTCACCGGTACCGCAAGGGGCCGATGTCAAGACAGCGCTGGACCGCTCGCTCGCGCTCGCACAGCATGGCGAAGCCTTGGGCTTTGAACGCTTCTGGATGGCAGAGCATCACGGTATGGCCGGGATTGCAAGCGCCGCGACATCAGTGGCGCTTAGTCATATCGGCGCGGGCACGAAAACCATTCGCATCGGCGCGGGCGGAATCATGCTGCCCAATCATGCACCGATAGTGATCGCCGAGCAATTCGGGACATTGGAGGCATTATTCCCCGAACGCATTGATCTCGGTCTGGGGCGTGCGCCGGGCTCCGACCAGCGGGTCGCTCAGGCGCTGCGGCGTAACTTGAATACCGATCCCAACCAGTTTCCGCGCGATGTCGTTGAGCTTCAAGCCCTGCTCGAAGGTGATGAAGCGCTCGGCATTCAGGCAACGCCTGGTGCTGGCGCCAAAATACCGCTCTATATATTGGGCAGCAGCCTATTTGGCGCACAGCTCGCGGCCGCCCTTGGCCTGCCCTATGCCTTTGCTTCCCATTTCGCGCCACAAGCGCTGGACGAAGCTCTGGCTATTTACCGCCGGGATTTCAAACCATCGGCGCAATTGGCGGAGCCTTATGCGATGTGCGGGTTTAACATTTTCGCGGCTGACACGGATGACGAAGCAGAGCATCTGGCTACCTCGATGATGCAAAGTTTCGTCGCATTGCGCACCGGCAATCCGGGTAAATTGCCGCCGCCAATCGAGGGCTATCGCGAAAGCCTGCCGCCTCAAGCCCAGTCTATGCTCGCACAAATTATGCAGGGCAGCGCCGTTGGTGCGCCAGATGCGGTCCTCAATGGTGTCCGAGCCTTTCTAAACCGCACACAAGCAGATGAACTGATCGTCTGCGGCTCGATCTTCGACCAAGCCGCACGCGAAAAGTCCTATGGTCTGGCCGCCGAAGTCCGCGACCTGATCGCTGCCTAAAAAGCCGAGAAAGGCTTGTCCTTATCGACCCGCACATCCTGCGGCAGACCCAGGACGCGTTCGGCGATGATATTTTTCAGGATCTCATCTGTGCCGCCAGCAATCCGCAGGCCCGGTGCCCACATGAAGCTTTCCTGAAAAATCGCATCCGCTGGTGCATGGTCCTTGTCAGAGATAATCCCGTAATGGTCCTGCATCTCGATCGCGCTGTTGCAGATGTCCTGCAAATGGTTCGCGGTGATTACCTTGCCGATGGAATTTTCCGGCCCCGGAGTTTCGCCCTTTGACAAGGCGGTCTGGGTTCGGAACTTGGTCAGCTTGTAGCCCTGCGCCGCGACATACCAGTCAGCCAGCTTCGCACGAAAGGCCTGATCACTCATGGAACCGGATGACCGGGCATAGTCCATAATCTCCGCCCAATCCGGTCCGGGAGAACCGCCTACGGCCAGCCGTTCATTCATCAACGTGACCAAAGCGACTTTCCAGCCCATGCCGGGTTCGCCTAGCCGGTCAGCATCTGGAATGCGGACATCGGTGAAATAGACCTCGTTAAACTCGCTGCCGCCTGATGCCTGATGGATCGGGCGTACATCGACGCCTTCCTGTTTCATGTCGACAATGAACATGGTCAGGCCCTTATGCTTGGGCACATCGGGATCGGTGCGAACCAGCAAAATGCCATAGTCGGAATAATGGGCACCGGAGGTCCAGACCTTCTGGCCATTGATCACCCAATCATCGCCGTCCTTGACTGCTTTGGTTTTCAGCCCGGCAACATCCGAACCAGCCGCTGGTTCAGAGAAAAGCTGACACCAGATTTCTTCACCGAACAGTGCCTTTTGGACATAGCGTTTTTTATGTTCGTCAGAACCGAAAGCGATAACTGTTGGCACGCACATGCCAAGACCGATCGCGAATGGCCCGGTTGGAGCATCAAATTTGGACTCTTCCTGATTCCAAATGACCTGCTGCATCGGCGTGCCGCCGCGCCCGCCAATTTCCTTGGGCCAAGTAATCTGTGCAAACTGGCCTTCGGCTTTGACCTTCTGCCAGTCCTTTGCCCGCTGCAAATAATCGTCGCGCCGTCCAGAGCGGATCGCCGCTGCTTTTTTGGGCTCAAGATGTTGACCCAGAAACGCATTGGCCTCGGCCCGGAATGCTGCTTCTTCTGTTGTATCTGTAAAATCCATTTTCTCGTCCTTCTCAGGGAATTATCGACTAAGCCGCGTTTTTGGCTTCAAGTGCGGAAACCAGCTTTTCTTTCCAGACTGCCGGGCTGCCGGCCTGCACGGACAGCAATTTTGCGCGGCGATAGTAGAGGTGGCAATCCACCTCCCAGGTAAAGCCCATGCCGCCATGCGTCTGGATATTTTCCTTGCTGGCAAACCAGAATGCTTCCGACGCAGCAACCCGCGCCGCTGCCGCCGCTTCCGGCAATTCGGCCGCATCGGTTGAGAGCGCCCAGGCGCCATAATAGGCATTGGAGCGCGCCACTTCGTTTTTCACATAGATATCGGCCAGCTTGTGTTTGATCGCCTGATTGCCGCCAATGGGTCTGCCAAAGGCCTGACGCTCCTTGGCATATTCGGTGGCCATTTCCAGACAGCGCGACGCGCCGCCCAATTGTTCGAAAGCTAGTAAAACAGCTGCGCGGTTCATCACCTGATCGAGCACTGTCATTCCATTGCCGGTCTCTTTCCCCAAGCGTGTCGCCGATACGCCATCAAATTTAATCTCAGCATGACTGCGGGTCGGCTCGATGGTTTTGAGCGATTTTCGCGATACCCCGGTTTGATCCAGCGCCACTACGTAAAGGCCAGTCCCACTGCCCTCTTTGGCCAGCACCGCGGCATGAGTTGCAACATCACCATCGGTCACTGGCAACTTGATCCCGGTCAGCTTGCCATCCTTGGCAGTCGTCTGAACCGATGATGCCGATAATGCACCGGGACCTTCGGTGGTTGCAAGGCAACCTACGATACTGCCGTCTGCCACTTTGGGTAGCCATTCCGCTTTCTGTTCCTCGGTCCCTGCCAGCTTCACCGCCTCGGCAAAGAAATAGGCAGACGACCCGAACGGCACCGGCGCCAACACGCGGCCCAGCTCCTCTGCAATCACGCAAAGTTCCAGCATGCCTAGACCAAGCCCGCCAAATTCTTCCGGTATGGCGGCCCCAAGCCAGCCCATTTCGATGATTTTTTGCCAAACTTCGTCATTGTGGCTCATCGCATCATTATCAAGCACGGCGCGTACGTGAGCGCTGGTGCACTGGGCTTCCAAAAATTTGCGCGCTTCATCGCGCAGGAATTTCTGATCATCAGAGAAATCAAAGTTCAAACTACCAGCTCCTAAATATTATTATTTTGGCGTTGATCAGACGCCGCAACACATCTGGCGAATCATCGTGCCAACCATCGTTCCGAATAGGCCCGAACAGAGTTAATCAGTCAATTAAATTCCATCGCAGAAAAATGTTCTTTCCTACATATAACCAAATAGGTTATTTCATGCTCTTAACCCCTGACGAGAAAGAACCTGACATGAATATCGACAAACTCATCGACAACGCCATCACCATAGAAGGTGATTACTCCAACCATCCGGCCGATCGGGGTGGCCCAACGCGCTGGGGCGTGACTGAAACTGTAGCGCGCCGTCACGGCTATGCTGGTGACATGCGCCACTTTCCCTATGATCAAGCTGTTGCCATATATAAGCGCAACTACTGGTTACGTCCGGCCTTTGATAAAATCGCAGCGCTTGCCCCACGGCTGGCCGAGGAATTGTTCGACACTGGCATTAATATGGGGCCCGCCACTGCAGCGGGTTTCTTGCAAAGGGCGCTGAACGCCCTGAATCGCAATGGCCTGGATTACGTTGATATTACAACCGACCGCAAAATAGGCCCCCAGACCCTCGATGCCTTGAAGCAGTTTTTGGACAAACGCGGAGCCGATGGCGAGATCATTTTGCGCAAGGCTGTCGAGGCCTTGCAAGGTGCACGCTATATAAAACTGGCTGAACAGCGACCGGCCAATGAGGCTTTTCTTTACGGCTGGTTGGCCAATCGAATCGGGTAAGGCGTCTTCTCGAAAAAACGCTTTAAGATTGGCCCTAGTTGGTGGGATCCTTTTGCCCCGACCTTCCCAACAAAAAACACAGCCCGCCTCTTTTTCACATTCTGTCCTCTTAATCCGTGATCTAATCAGAAAGGATAAATCCCGTGACTTTACTTTCCACGCTCATCGGACCTGTTTCCAAAATCATCGACAAGATCATTCCCGATAAGCAAGGGCGTGATCGCGCCAAGCTGGAGCTGCTCAAACTCGAAGGCAGTCAGGAATTGGAGCATATCCGTGCCCAGATGTCTGCGATACTGGCTGAGGCCGAATCTCGCGACCCGTGGACCAGTCGCGCTCGGCCAAGTTTTCTGTACGTTATGTACCTGTTGCTGCTCTGGTCCATTCCGATGGGCCTGATCGCTGCCATCAACCCTGAAGCGGCACATAATATTGCGCGTGGGATGAACGCCTATTTGGTCGGCATTCCTGAGCCTCTTTATGCTTTGTTTGGCACTGGTTATCTCGGCTACACCGTTGCCCGGCAATGGGGGAAAATCCGTGGCGTAGAGAAATAGCGAGAGAATCGGCCCGATTCATCGCCCCTTTTTTGAGCAATTAACCAATTTACTGCCCAATAAAGCGACATTTTCTGCCATTTTCCATCATAACTTAGAAATAGACTTGCCATGCCTATATCTTTGCAGATAGAGGGGAAAGTCTAGTTCATTCCAAAGGGGATATTTTAATGTCTAACGAAACAAGTTTCCGCAAAATGCTGGCAGTAGCCGGTGGTCTTGCTCTTGCAGTTCCTGCTCTTTCAGCATGTGCTGAGCAAGCTGAAGATGCTGCTGCAGCTGCAGAATGTGCCGCTGAATGTGCTGCATGTGCCGCTGGTTGTGCTGCATGTGCCGCTGGTGATGCTGCATGTGCCGCTGGTTGTGCTGCTGCATGCGCCGCTGGTTGTGCTGCTGAAGCCGCTGGTTGTGCTGCTTGTGCTGCTGCATGTGCCGCTGGCGATGCTGCATGTGCCGCTGCATGTGCCGCTACTGAGTAATATCAGTACAGCGCATTGACAAATGCATTAGAAAGGCTGTTTGAGCTTACGGGCCAAATAGCTAAAGAGGGCGTCTCGCTAGTACCCAGAGTGGTACCGGCAGACGCCCCTTTCGTTCAGTACCAACATTATCCGAAGGGCGACTGTGTTGCACCCGGCAACAAGTCTCGCTGGTTCTACCATGCGCACAAGCCCGAGGAGCGTGAAGAAGGCGAGCATGGCCATTTTCACATGTTTCTACCGCTGGACATGTTCAAGGGCGTAGACGCACTCTACGAACCACCCAAGAAACTACCCAATGGCAAACCGACCCAAGGCGTCGTGCATTTCGGCGCACTCAGCTTTGGCCTTGATGGCATGCCGCTGAGCTGGTTCACCACCAACTATTGGGTGACCTACGAATATTTCATGCCCGCAGATGCCATCGCATCGCGGCTCAAGCTTTTCTCCATGAAAAAAGCCCCCGGTGATCCACTGGTCAATGACTGGCTCACCGCCGCTGTCGAAGTCTTTCGTGACCCAATCATCGATATACTGCAAGAGCGCGACAAGCTGCTGGCTGAAAAGAAAGCTGAACTCGGCGACGCGGTGTTTGAAAATAAGAGCGTCGAAATCATGTCGCGAACAGCGTTCGATCTCTAACAGCAGATAATTGAATAAAATGGTGCGCCCGACAGGATTCGAACCTGTGGCCCCCAGATTAGGAATCTGATGCTCTATCCACCTGAGCTACGGGCGCCTACGCGTTATCTAGCCTCTGACTAAGCCATAGACCAGTCAATTTTGTTCCTCAGGTGGTGTCACCGGAAGGGGAAGCTGTGTAAGCTCAATACCCTCATCCTCAAGCTCAGCCGCATCTTCTGCCGACGCTGTGCCATGGATCGGTACGATGTCTTTTTCCCCATAATGAATAGCCCGTGCCTGTTCGGGAAAATCACTGCCTACCCATTCCGACTGTTCAAGCATCTTAGCTTGCGCCTGCGCCAATTTGCCGATCAACTCCTGATATTCCGCAGATACAGCAACCTGATTGCTCACCGATTGGCCGACCTCATCCGCCGATGCGGGTTCTTGCGCATTGGTTGTGACTGGCTGCGAACCGGCACGCTGGTTACCTTTTATGCCGACATTCGGGGCCATCACCGCCTTGTCGACGGAAGTGCATCCACAACTTGGACAATCGATCAAACCCGCTTGGAGCTGTTTTTCATAGTCAGTTGACGAACCAAACCAACCCTCGAACTGATGGCCGCCATCTCGGCAGACTAGGTCAAATACTATCATTGCATAACTCTTGGCATTACAGGTCCTTCGGTGCCGCAAATGACCGACGATTGGCAATCGCCGGAATGCGGCTCCGCACGGCACTGACGGCGCTCATATCAATATCACAAATACCCACTCCGGTTTCTGTGCCCATATCCAGCAATATCTCACCCCACGGGTCGATCACCATAGAGTGACCGTAGGTAACTCTACCATCTTCATGTTCTCCGGACTGCGCAGCAGCAACGACAAAAACACCGGCCTCAATAGCGCGCGCGCGCAATAATATCTCCCAATGAGCCTTCCCGGTCGGAACTGTAAACGCTGCTGGTATCGATAGAATATCAGCGCCAGCATTGGTCAGCGCGGCATAGAGCGCCGGAAAACGCAGATCATAACAAACAGAAAGACCGAGTGACGCACCCATTACAGATGCCGTTACGGCTTGAGTTCCGCTTTCATAGGCCACGGATTCCCGCCAAGTTTCACCGGTATCCAGATCCACGTCAAACAGATGGATCTTGTCATAGCGCGCAATAACTGAACCTGCAGGATTGATCAGAAAAGACCGGTTTACCCATTTGCCTGTATCGCCCTGCTTCGGACTAATCGCCAAAGAACCAAGGGCAACCCATATAGCGTTACGGGAAGCCGCATCGCGGGCGGCACCAAGGACCAGATCGCTCTGCTCTTCACAAATACTGGACTTTGCGCGATTGCGATTGCGATCGACGAGCCCCGTCATTTCCGGCGTAAAAATTATCTCTGCGCCCGCAGATGCCGCCTCATCGATATGAGAACACAATATTCGGGCGTTGGCAACCGGTTCAATGCCGCTGCACATCTGAGCCAAGGCGATACGGCTTGGCAATTAGACCGCCAACAACTCTTCCAGCTTACCAGCTGCTTCCAAAGCAGCGAGATCATCGGAGCCCCCGATATGCTGGTCATTGATAAATATCTGCGGCACCGTGGTACTACCCCCGGCGCGCTGGATCATTTCTTGGCGCTTTGCACCGCCCATGGTGATGTCTGTTTCTTCAAAAACAACCTCCTTGCTGTTCAGCAAGGCCTTTGCACGAAAGCAGTATCCACATGTGAACTTGGTATAAATTTCGACTTTCGCCATAAGAGTCTTCCAATCTAGTTGCTTATCTACGCAGATGGTCCTGATCAGCAAAAAATTCAACTCTGTTCATCATCCTTCAACACCCTTGCCCAACAGAAAACCATTACGCTGCTCACTCCTGATTTCTTCAATGTTTCAGCACAGGCATTAGCGGTCGAGCCAGTAGTATAAACATCATCAACCAGAACGACCGCTTTTTCTTTCAGTCCGCATTCCCCATCGCGTGACAGTGAAAAAGCATTTCTGACAATATTGCTCCTCTGTTTCGCGGACATCGAACGCAGCGGCGGAGTTGCTTTTTTACGGATCAAGATATCGGTTCGCATGACAAGTCCGCTATGTGCTGACAAAGCGCGACCGATCAGCACAGCCTGATTGAAACCGCGCGACCATAGACGCAACCTATGGAGTGGCACTGGGATTATAAGCGCGTCCGATGGAACATCATCCAAGAATCGAACCAGTTGCTGCGCGATGAGCTCCGCCAATCCAAGACGTGCACCATATTTCAATCGCATGGGTAACAGGCTGCTTTTGTCATCATAGGCAACCACAGCCCGAACACCATCATGCTTCGGCCGTTTTCTTAAGCAGGAAACGCATTGCGCCCCTTCACCTTGTTCAAAAGCAAAAGGCCTGCCGCAAGACGAGCACCAGGGTTCATTCAAGAAATCCAGGCTTTGCCAACATGACAGACAAAAGCGATTGTCCGATTCCACGGTAGCACCGCAAATTGGACATCGCGGCGGAAGCGCAAAATCGAGCATCGTTTTGAGCAACCGGGATAAAATTTCCATTTGTTCTTGTCGCCCGTTCTCACCAGAGGCACAAGGCCGTATGCATGACACAAGCGGCCCCGAAGAATTATTTGATCGCGCCAGAAGGCGTCATTTTCGTGATCGGGCATTTAGTCGATCTCAAGGCCGGGATTTCATCAGTGAAATCATGGCCAAGGAAATATTGGATCGACTTTCTCTGGTGAAGCGGGAATTCAAAAAATGCCTGTTAATTGGACAAGCGGGACCAAATCTCCGATTGGCGCTAACAAAGCTTAATATCAATATCGTGACCGCCGACGCGAGCCTGATGTTTGCCGATTCGCTTGGAGGGGTACAGTGTGATGAAGATCGTCTGCCATTTGCAGATCACAGCTTTGATCTGATTATTAACATTGCCACGCTGGACAGCGTCAATGATTTGCCAGGCGCGTTGGCACTGGCACGACGAGTATTGAGTCCTGACGGACTTTTTCTGGCTTCTCTTATTGGCGCTGAGAGCCTGACCACATTGAAGATGGTAATGATGGAGGCCGAAGGCGACCGGATATCTGCCCATGTTCATCCACAAATAGATATCCGTACCGCTGGTGACCTAATGGCGCGGGTTGGTTTTGCATTACCTGTAGTAGATAGCGACCGCCTGTATCTGCGCTATGCCAATATTGATAAATTGGTGAGCGACATCAGGGATCTGGGTTCCGCAAACATTCTAAAAGATAAAGTCCGGTCGCTGCCTCACAATGTCTATCTGAAGATGAAACAAGGTTTTCAGGATCGAGCGGACAGCGAAGGCAAAACAACCGAGCAAATCGAACTTGTTTATCTATGCGGCTGGGCTCCGCACCCTGATCAACCGACACCCGCTCGTCGCGGTAGCGGTCAGATGTCTCTGAAAACCGTGCTTAACAAACCTTCGGAAGACTGACCACGGTCACAATATAGCACGCAACTGTGCGACCAGAGGTATATCGGCAGGAGGCATTTCAAGCTCTTCTAACGCACTCACCGGAAGCCATTTCATATCATGTGCTTCAAGATTCTGTACTTCACCTGTCCATTCATGACACGTATATAGAAGCAGGAGCAGATGTTTGCCATCAAGCGGTTCGCTGGCGAAGGCGGCGGGAACCAATGTCCCGGTTTCTATCACCACACCGAGTTCTTCCTGAAGCTCCCTTACCAAGGCCTGCTCCGGCGATTCGCCGTCCTCGACCTTACCTCCGGGAAATTCCCACAGTCCGGCCATTGGCTTGCCCTGAGGGCGCTGCTGCACCAGAATATTGCGGTTTTGGTCAACCAGAGCGGCAGCCACTACGAACAGATATGTCGGATTATTTTCCACTTTTTTTTGCGATGTAAGGATTTTGTTAATCCCTTTCTGTGAAAAACGGCTCGTTCGCAACTTAGCAGAACTTTAGAAGTGAAGAGAGGGATATAATGGGACTATTTAAAAAATTATATCGTTCGGAACAGGGGGCGACGGCCGTTGAATATGGTTTGATTTTGGCACTCATCGCGATCACCGCAATTGTGGCGATTAGTGGCGTGGCAAATTCAACCGGAAACATGTGGAACACAGTTGCTGATGAAGTAGTCGCAAGTTCCTAAATGGCCGTATGTCATTAAACATTTATAAAGTTTTCTGAATTAGTGTGATCATTATCGACCCGGAATTCGGGTTTGATTGGGTAAGTGAAGTTTGTCAAATATAGGAGACCAGACATGAAACTCGTACGTAAAATGTTTAAGAACGAAGAAGGCGCAACGGCTATTGAATATGGCCTGATCGCTGCTCTGATCGCTGTTGCAGCTATCGTTGCAATGGGTCAGCTGGGTAACACCCTCAGCAACACCTTCAACGAAGTTGAAAGTGAAATGGCTGGATAATCTTCGGATTAATTTAGAAATTTGGGACGGCAGCCTGCAAAGGCTGCCGTCTTTTTTTGTGCGCGGTATTCAGCCGCAAATCAATAAATGACCAACTTGACCTTCTGACCAGCACGCAGGCTTTCATTGGACCGCATCCGGTT
The DNA here is from genome assembly GCF_900149705.1 of Sphingorhabdus sp. Alg231-15. Classification (NCBI taxonomy): domain Bacteria; kingdom Pseudomonadati; phylum Pseudomonadota; class Alphaproteobacteria; order Sphingomonadales; family Sphingorhabdaceae; genus Sphingorhabdus; species Sphingorhabdus sp. Alg231-15. The sequence goes on from NZ_LT703001.1 coordinate 1,417,923, forward strand.
TAGAACCAAAAACCGATCCTTCTGGTAACTGGTATAAGCCATTTTTCGTGAGAGACTGTCGATTGTGTCTCCTCTTCTGACCGTCACCACATCAATCTTCCGCGGCTTGATGGCCGCCGCCTCTGCCGAGGTTAGTCTTTTTACGCTGTCATACATGGGCGAAAATACCGCTCCTTTACCGGCCGGTGCCAGGGTTGCGAAGTGGAATGCGCTGTTTTTCGAAAACTCATAAGCAAAAACAGTAACGTCGACCTGTCCATTTCTGCTCTTCACCCGCCCAATTGCATAAGACACTGGTAGCCCGTTGACGGTTGTGCGCTGAATATCGCCATATTCAATGGCTTGTCCTTTCCCGGACACAGCCTTGAAAGCGGACGCAATATAAGTGGTCATATTGCCGTTATAGGGGCCTGTCGAGAACTGCCCTTGCCCTGCTGATCCCCTAATCGTAACGGCTCTCGTCCCATTTTGCATGGAGAAGCCATTCGGCACCGTGAACTTCAATTTCAGATCAGGGTGGAGAAAATCATTTCCTTCAATAACGCCCTGTTTTGGATCATCACCATAGAGAATACCGTCGACATTTCTCAGAAAAGCATCCCTATTCCGTTTGCCGCCGCTAATACCCAATTTACTTGCGTTTTTTGCTGCTCTCGAAACGCGCTGCACCGGATTCGGATGGGTACTGGCCCATGTCGGAACGCCTCGTGCATCTCGGCCCGCCGCACGAGCATCAATTGCCGATTGCGCTGCCAACGACTCCAACATTGTCGAAAGCGCCTGTGGCGCATATCCGGCGGAGGCCAGATACGCGATGCCAAGATCATCGGCCTCATGCTCCTGTTTTCTGGAATATTTTAATGTAAGCAACTGGCTGCCGGTGCCGAAAACCTCTTGCCCTAGTTTGCCCAACGCAGAATCGCCCAACAAAACGGCTGCTCCGATTTGCCCCAAAGCCCCCAAAATACTATTTCTCCGGGCCGCTTTCTGCCTCTTTCGGCCATGCTCGGCCGCGACATGACCCACTTCATGCCCCAAAACGCCTGCCATTTCGGCTTCGTCGTTCATAAGCGCCATGAGTTGCCGGGTTAAATAAACATATCCGCCAGGTATCGCGAAAGCATTATTTACCGGGCTATTGAGCAGAGTAACCGTGAAGTCACTACGTGCATCTCCCAGGCCAGACTGAACTGCGATATCTTGTCCGATCCGAACGACATATGCGGTTTGCGGACCGTCATAGCTTCCGCCAAATTCCTGCAGCAACTGCGGATGAGCCTCAGCGCCCTTCTTTTTGTCTGCAGCTGAAATCGATCGCACTTCACCTTGCCGTGCCGACTGACCGGCGCTGGCAGATTCAACCGCACCTGCGTCAGCATTTGAGCCACCGCAGGCCATTAACGAAAACAATGCCGCTGTGGACAGAAACTTAACTGAAATTCTGGTCATCACACTCTCCTTGCTGGACAAGATATATCACAGAAGGATCGAGCGGAAGGGTCACCCATGTAAAATAGCGTTACTATCACCCGAATGGTGCCAAAAGACAGGCAGATTCTGCTTTGCTGAAGCGCTATATTGTCCCCATCTGGAGAAACTTCTCGCGGCGCATGGTGCGTAATTCTTTCCGATCCTTATCACGCAAAGCCGCGATTTCATCGACAATCGCCTTACCCAATGTCGCGATTGCAAGCGATTGGTCGCGATGAGCTCCGCCAACTGGCTCTTTCACAATACGATCAACAACGCCCAGTTTCTTGAGGTTCTGCGCGGTAATTTTCATTGCGTCCGCAGCGACATCAGCTTTGTCCCCGGTACGCCACAATATCGATGCGCAGCCTTCGGGCGAAATCACAGAATAGACCGCATGTTCCAACATCAACACACGTTCGGCAGCAGCCAGAGCAACCGCGCCTCCAGAACCACCCTCGCCCACAATCACCGCCACCATGGGCACTCCGAGCGACAGGCATTTCTCAGTGGAACGCGCAATCGCTTCAGCCTGCCCGCGTTCTTCCGCAGAAACACCTGGGAACGCGCCTGACGTATCAACCAATGTCAGAACCGGCAGAGAGAACCTGTCGGCGATATCCATTAACCGAATCGCTTTGCGGTATCCCTCCGGTTTCCCCATACCAAAATTATGACGCAAACGGCTTTCGGTATCGTCACCCTTCTCGTGACCAATAACCACCATACGGATACCGTCTAACTTGGCAAAGCCGCCGATAATCGCCTGATCATCACCAAAGTTGCGATCACCCCCGAGCGGAATAAATTCATCGAATAGTCCTGCTACGAAATCCTTGAAATGTGGTCGTTCAGGGTGTCGCGCGACTTGAGTTTTTTGCCAAGGGGTCAAATTAGCATAGGTATCACGGAGCATTTTCGCAGACTTCGCCTGCAATTTCGCAATTTCAGATTCGATATCCAGCGAACCTTCATCCGCCGTCTCTCTGAGTTCAATGATCCGCGATTCCAGAGCTGCAATCGGTTTTTCAAAATCAAGGAAAGATGTCATCTTATTCGGTTAGAACCGCCAGACAGAAACGTCAACGCGTCAGATCATGTCGGCTAAGCGGATGGCGGTTATTTACCAGTTCTACCAGGCGCGCACTGTCCACATGGGTATAGATTTGTGTCGTGCTAATATCACTATGACCAAGCAGTGTCTGCAACGCGCGGAGATCTGCTCCGCCCTCAAGCAAATGGGTGGCAAATGCGTGCCTAAGAACATGCGGACTTATTTTGGTTGGGTTGATGTCGGATTTCGTCGCCAGATCCTTGATAATCTGGAACAATCGGATGCGGCTCAGATGGCCTGTCCGAGAGGGAAACAGATATTTTTCGTCTCCATCGACAAAGCCAGTCCATCTTTTGACCGCATGACGCGCCCGGTCAGAAATCGGCACTAGTCGTTCCTTTCCGCCTTTCCCGCTGATGATTAGAAAGGGACGATCCATCATCACTGATTTGCGAGGCAGCGAGACCAGCTCACTGGCCCGGAGCCCGGAACCATAAAGCAGCTCTATCAAAGCTGATAATCGCGCGTCTTTGGGTTTTGGGTTTTTTGTATTTAGTCGGACCTCGATCGTTTCAAAAAGTTTCGCGACCTCTTCATGTGACAAGATCTTCGGCAGCGAACGCTGCCCTCCGGGTCGCGGAAGTGAATCTGATGGATCATCCGCCCGAAATCCTTCCTCAACCAGAAAACCGAAAAAGCGGCGAAGAGAAGAAGATTTGCGCGATACACTGCTATTCTTCAATTCACTCCATGCGCTCGCAATTTTCTCCAAACCCGCGCGATCAGCCTCTGACAGCAAACCCTTCGCAAAGCTCGATGCCTGCTCGAGATCCGATCGATAAGCGGACAGCGTATTTGGCGAAGCACCGCTTTCAGCCGCCATCATCTCAAGAAACCGGTCAATGTAAACAGAGTCGTTGCTCATAATATGTCAGAGATAGCGATAGTTGATGCCGTTGGGAAGCAACGCACGGCAAGGCAAAGCTATGTTCTCGTCAGCGCTTCGGCAGCTATCATACGGGCCTCGGCTTCCATCCCGACACGGCTTAACGAACGCGTGATATAGAAAAGGTGCAGTGGCGACATCGCATTCCAGTCCCGACCTTGCATACCAACAGCGGTCAACAGGGCCACGGTGCCGCTCTGCCCGCGTTGTGCAGCGGATCTAATGGCGCCAGTCCATCTGCTTGTTTCACCTAGATCAAGATCCACATCGTTCGAGAATTCCTGAAGGGCCTCAGCATCCACGCGCCCTAGACCAGCCAAGGCCGCAAGCAGAAACTTGCTCCTCAGCTTACCCGGGCTCGCATCATTGTCACCAAACTCATCAAGCCCGCTATAGCTGACGACCACCGATTCATTTGGTGTGCCCACGGCTAGCAAAGCCCAGCCATTACTACCCGGTGCAACCTCGTTGGCCCATTCCGCCGCATTGTTGTCTAGCCCTGCTGACAACATCGATCCGATCAATTCCGCGTTGCTATCGGCCAAATCTTGGGAAGCAGGAATGCGCGCCGCCGCGCGAGCCGTGAGGATCTTTGCAGAGTAGGATGTCAAAACTCCGTTGGATCGGTTCCAGAGCGACCGCATGGCTTCAATTCTACCCGTCGCCGTTGGGCTGGTATAAGCCTGTCTCAGGGTAGATGCCCGCGCTTTGAAATCATCACTGGCATCCGGGTCATCATAGGCGGCGGCGTAGAGATCAACCATCGCCTTGTTTGACAATACACCAATAGCAGCCGCCGTATCAGCGGCCTTGATCCGTGAGTTTCTGGACAACATCGGTGCCCGGGCGCGCCAACCTTGAACATGCCTTCCGGCCTGCTCATACAGGCGATCTGGCGGTTCAACCCCGGTTGCAGATCCCAGTCCGAAGCGCCAGTTGTTGAAAAATTCTATATCGTCCCATTTGATTGTAACAGCTCGCCGTCCCTCGAAACCTGCTCCGACGGTTTTTTCAGCAAGCAGATAGTCAATTCCAGTCGCGGCCTTTTCGCGGCGGGCTGCCCGTAACAGTGAGGTTGCCCGACTTTGCTCACCGGAAAGAGAAGCGCAAATGGGGCCAAACATTGTCCAGGTCGGGGCATCACTGACTCTAGAGCCACTTTGAACATAAGGGCAAATGCCCGCGGGATCTGCGGTTGCGAGATGCGCCTGCATGGCAACAGTATAGAGCCGGGGTGAGAAATTGCCGCCATCGACCTTCAAGACCAACGCACGCGCGGCATCAGCTTCACCCATCAACAGCAAGCGCCATGCTCGCTCTGCAGTCCAATCGGCAGGATTGACGTTTGCTGGACTGTCGACTTTGCTTAGCAGGGCGCGGCGCAACAGAATCGAGGCCCAGCGCGAGATTATTGGCCCATTAAGATTCTTGATAAGATTGGTGAGATGTTGACCACCTTCTTCGCCAAATGCATCCGGGCCAAGGCCACCGGATTGCTCGGTCAGAACGCCTATTTGCACCATCGAGCGCCGGGCGCCGGGGGCCAAGTAATATTGCGGTTGCAACGCGTCATCCAACTCGGCCAGATCACTGTCTTCATTCAAGTCCAATATCGAAGAAGGCGGAGTGAGTGGAACTCCGGGCACCGAACCTGATGCGTTGGTTGTGGATTCACCAGACGGTGATGATGGCGGTCGACTTGTAGTTGGGGCGGGAGTTGGCCCCGGAGCGGGAGTAGCTTGTGGTGCGGGAGTTGGTGTCGGTGTTGGCGCAGGTGCTGGATCACCGAAGCCCGGTGGCAAAAGCGATTCTGGTGAGCTCTGCCCCAAGACCGGCAATGACAAAGCAAGGCCGGCAATACCAGCTGTCGCGAGTGAAATATGTTTTAGGCGAAACCGCATCGCTTAGTTCGATTCCTCGGCAACGACTGGCTTTTCAACCGGTTTCAATTCCTGTTCCACATCCAAGGACGCCAAAAGAAACATAGCGCCGATGACAGCAGCCAGAAAGACAATCAGAAAAACCAAGCTCCGCGACATCTTTGTTCTACCAACTCTCTTCTTACCAAATTTACAAATGCAAGCGCATTGCATTTTGCACTCGATGACATCCTCTGTATAGCCTTTGCCCCAATGGACAAAAACATGAAAGACCCTTTTGACCGATCCACCGAAGAATCCGGTGAAGAGATTGGTATATTGATCGAAAAACCGTTGGTTTTGATCGGTTTAATGGGTGTTGGCAAAACAACCGTTGGGCGAAGACTGGCAAAAAAACTGAATTTGCCCTTTGTTGATGCCGATGAAGAGATCGAAAAGGCTGCCGATCTAAAAATTGCCGAGATTTTTGAGCGTTTCGGCGAGGATTATTTCCGAGATGGCGAAAGACGGGTCATCGCGAGACTCATGGAAGAGGATCGTCAAGTCATTGCCACTGGCGGCGGCGCGTTTATGAATGATGAAACAAGAGAGCTGATATTGTCAGAAGCAACAGCCATATGGCTGGATGCCGACATTGATATATTGGTCAATCGTGTTTCTCGCCGTGATACCAGACCCCTGCTTAGAAATGGGGATCCGGAGACAATATTGCGTGATCTGGCCGCCAAGCGAAATCCGGTTTATGCGCTGGCACATCACCATGTCACCGGTAATGATGCGCCTCATGACCTGACTGTTGAAAATATTATCAAGGCACTCCGTAAATGAACCGAATTTCCGTCGATCTTGCCAGCTACGGATATGAAATCCTGATTGAAGCCGGGGCTTTGGATGCCGCAGCAGCAAAGCTCAAACCCCATATCCGGAACGATAGAGTTTTCCTGATAACCGACACCAATGTCGCCGCCAAATGGCTCGATCCACTGGAAACGGGCTTGCAGAAATCCGGGATCAAAGTGGTCAGCAAGATCCTCCCCCCGGGCGAACAGACCAAGAGTTGGACCGTTCTCGAGCAACTAACCGACTGGCTTCTGGACGAGGGCGCGGAGCGGTCGGATACGCTGATCGCATTGGGTGGCGGTGTTATTGGTGACCTTACCGGTTTCGCGGCCTCCATCCTGAAACGGGGTTGCCATTTTATCCAGATTCCGACCAGCCTACTGGCTCAGGTAGACAGCAGTGTCGGTGGCAAGACGGCCATAAACAGCCGTGCCGGCAAAAATCTTATCGGTCGATTCAATCAGCCGGAATATGTTCTCATCGACCCATTGGTGCTGGGGACATTGCCCGATCGCGAATTGCGGGCGGGATATGCCGAAGTCGTTAAATATGGCCTGATCAATAACGCATCTTTTTTTGACTGGTGCGAGAATAATGGCGCTGAGCTACTCAATCGTGACCCAGCTGCTCTAACCTATGCCATTACCGAGAGTGTCCGGGCGAAGGCAGGCATTGTCGTAGAGGATGAAAAGGAGCTCAGTGGTCGCCGGGCGTTGTTAAACCTTGGCCATACTTTTGGGCACGCGCTCGAAGCTGAAACCGGATATTCCAGTGCACTGGTGCATGGTGAGGCGGTTGCTGCTGGCATGGCGTTGGCCTTTCACTATTCCGCTAGACGTGGTCATTGTGATGGTGCCGATGCGCTTCGTGTCGAAAGCCATCTGGAACGCTCCGGTCTGCCGCACGGCCTGAAAAGCGCTTCAGTCAATGCTCCGGGCGAGCGGCTAGTGCAACATATGTTGCATGACAAGAAAATGACGGCCGGTAACCTTCCCTTCCTGCTCGCCAACGGTATTGGCCAGACATTTCTTGCAGATGATGTAGCTTTGGAAGATGTAGCTTCGTTTCTTGATCAGGCTAGATAGCGCGCGAACCTAATCCCCTCCCCTCTTGGTACTTGTAATTCCGAAGCCAAGATGCTTGCCCGCAAGCATATCCCCTGCCGCGCGCTGCGCTTCAAGGCGATCGCAATCCAGCTGCCGGAATTCGCGGTCAACTTCATCAATCAATGATTCATCGATATCAATAGCAGTCATTGTTTGACGAGCGAGATGGATGGCTGATTCAAACACCTCCCGTTTCACCCCGTCAAGACCTGCCTTTTTCACCTCAAGCAAATGCACGCGGTCATAAGCGCGAACGAACAGTTTTGCGCCGGGGAAAGACATTTTTATCATGTCCAGAGACTCAGCGTTCAACTCCTTGCCATCCATACAAAAAACAATCGCAGCACATTCATCGGCCCCGGCTCCGCGCAAAAGATCCACGCGGGTTCCATCACCATAGAAAACCTTGCGGCCAAATTTCTGACTGACGCCGATTTGCTGCGGCTTGATGTCGATAATTGTCACAGGTATGTTCGCGCCGGTAAGCATCTGAGCGACGGTCTGTCCGAACCGCCCATGACCAACAACAATCGCCGACGCCTTACCCGCCAGTGACGGATCATCAAGATCAACATCACCTTCTGTTCGAGCAACATTAAAGCGCTCAACAATCAGTATGAGCAGAGGCGTTGTCGCCATCGAAATCGTAATGACCGCGCCAAAAAGGCTGCTAGCCTCCGGTTGGATCAATAATGCCCGCTCCGCCTCGGCGAACAGAACGAATCCAAATTCACCGCCCTGGCTGAGCAGCATGCCCATGCCCAAAGCAGGCAATGTATCCATCCCAAAAAGCTTACCCAAAGAGAATATGATGACGATTTTGGTCACCACCAGAGCCATTGCGGCACCGAACACAAATGCCGTGTTCTCGGCAATGACGCCGATGTCCAGCATCATGCCGACAGCAAGGAAGAACAGACCCAGAAGCAGAGATCGAAACGGATCAATATCCGCTTCCAGCTCGTGGCGATAAGGGGAATTGGCGAGCATTACACCAGCGATAAAGGCGCCCAAAGCCGGAGATAGTCCGATCAATTCCATCAAGGCTGCGCTGCCGAATACAGCGACCAATCCAGCCACGATGAACAACTCCCGTTCGGCGATCCTGCCAATCAGTTCCAGGACAGGCTGCAGGATATATCGTCCGGCAAGGATCAATCCGCCAATAGCCAGAACACCAAGAACAGCGGTCAACCAGCCGGGCAGTGCCCCGGCCTCTGCCGGTGCACGGGACAGAACCGCTACGATCGTCAGCAATGGAATGATCGACAAATCCTGAAACAACAGAATCGAAAATGCTTTTTCACCCGTTGGAGTGTTGAGCCGGCCCGAGGACTGCAACATCGGTAGAACCTGAGCAGTTGACGACAGGGCGAGCGGCAAACCCAACGCAATAGCGGCTCCGAATGTAAAATTTGTCGTCGCCATGATCAGCAGAAACAGCGCCAATCCACAGAAGGCAACCTGACTTAATCCCAGCCCGAATATGGCATTGCGCAGCCGCATGAGGCGCGCCGGCGCCAATTCCAGCCCCACCAGAAACAGCAGCAGGATGATTCCGATCTCCGAAAATTCAAGAATCGTTTCGCCTTCGCTGATCAGACCAAAGCCTTGCGGACCGATCATTATGCCAGCGATCAGATATCCCAGAACCGCACCTATCCCGAACTTGCGGAACAAAAGCACCAGTATCAATGCTGCGCCCAACATGATGAATCCGCCAAAGAGCAGATCGCTCATATGTGTTTCTGCACCTTCCATTTTCTAAGCAGCCTCATTCTTGGTTGCAGCCGATTCAAATGCCGCAAGTATCGCGTCATAGGGTAACAGGATTGCGGGATGCCGACCCTTATGTTCCTTGGCTGCCATCAAATGATCCATATTCGGCCAATCTCCAGGTCTGTCTTCCGCGCCATCCAAAAAACCAGCAAGCTGATGTCTGATCATAACAACTTGATCTGCTGATTTGCCAATTGCTTCTGCGGCCAAAATCGCGGCAGATGCCTGTCCCAAGGCACAAGCATTCACCTCTATTCCCAATTGTCCAATGGTCCCATCATCAGACAGCATAATATCGGCAGCTACGCGACTGCCACAGGTGCGTGATCGCACTTCCGCCGTACCATCAGGCTTCTCAAGTCTGGACTGATGCGGAATGGAAACAGCCAGTCGCAAGATATCACGTGTGTAAAGCGCCTCGCTCATTCAGCGATCTCCGCCATTTCGCGCCGCTCCTCAACGAACTGGACCAGAGCGTCTCCGCTGGCGTTGAGCAGCGGATAGGTACGGGAGTCTGCAATCCATTCGGGACGCGGTTCTGCAGCGCCATAGATGCTGTCATAAACTAGCACGACCAACAGATATGCAAGCGTGGCACCAATCAAGCCTTTGACCATCCCGAAACCAAAACCCAGGACACGGTCAATCGGGCCCAGAAGAGATTTGCGCGATTTACGGCCGATGGATTTGGCGATCCAGCGCCCTAAAGCATAGGTTACAATCACGATCGAACCGAAGGCCAGCACCGATGCACCGCCCTCGTTACCAACAGGCGAAATCAAGAAATCGGTCGCGGGCGTGTGGAAAAAACGCACCGCGAAGATGATCATCACCCAAGCGATTAATGAGAGCGTTTCCTGCACAAATCCGCGCAGGAAACCAAAAATGGCTGCGCCACCCATTAGCAATAAAACGAAAATATCGAGACCAGTCATAAAGACTAGCTAATCGCGGCCAAGCATATGGTCAACGAGATTGGCAAGCTTCGCAAAGTTCACACAATTCACACCCGCAGGCGCGGTTTCCTTGGAGGCTGGGATTAGCGCCCTGCCGAAACCGAGTTTCGAGGCCTCTTTTAACCGCAGTGTCGTATTGGATACTGGCCGAATTTCCCCCGAAAGCGCTATCTCTCCAAAAATTACGGCATCGCTCGGCATCGGTTTTTCGGCATGGGCAGAGATCAAGGCGGCCGCGACGGCAAGGTCGGCCGCTGGGTCGGTCAACCGATATCCGCCAGCCACGTTGAGATAAACTTCTGCCCCCGAAAAACTGAGGCCGCAACGCGCTTCCAGTACGGCCAATATCATCGCCAGGCGAGAACTGTCCCAACCAACAACAGAACGGCGGGGAGTCGCCCCGCTGGCCAGCCGGACGGTCAGCGCCTGAATTTCGACCAAAACGGGCCTCGTTCCCTCAAGCGCCGGAAAAACGGTTGCGCCGGTCACCTCTTCGTTTCGATCGGTCAGGAACAGCGCAGATGGGTTCTGCACCTCGCCGAGGCCCATCTCCTCCATCGCGAATACGCCAATTTCATCAGTGCCGCCAAAGCGGTTCTTGATCGACCGCAATATCCGGTACTGATGACTGCGCTCACCTTCAAAGCTCATCACGGTATCGACCATATGTTCCAATACTCGCGGACCGGCAATATTGCCGTCCTTGGTCACATGGCCGACCAGCATGATCATCGTGCCATGTTCTTTGGCGAATTTGATCAACTCCTGCGCGGATGCCCTCACTTGACTGACCGTTCCGGGTGCACCTTCGATAAGATCGCTGTGCATGGTTTGTATGGAATCGATCACGACGAAATCCGGGGCATCCTGACCCAATGTGGTCAAAATATCGCGGACCGAGGTTGCTGATGCCAGTTTGACCGGTGCCTTTCCAAGCCCGAGCCGCCGTGCACGCAACCTTACCTGATCCGCTGCTTCCTCACCGGAAATATAAGCAACAGAGCATCCTGCATTCGCCAGTTTTGCCGAAACCTGCAGCAAAAGCGTTGATTTTCCGATACCCGGATCGCCGCCCATTAAAGTGGCTGATCCTGCGACCAGTCCGCCGCCAACTGCACGATCAAATTCTTCGATACCGGTCTTTTTGCGCTCGGGCAGCTGTATCTCAGAATCGAGCCCTACTAGCCGAACCTCTCTGCCCCCGCTTTGCAGATTATGTTTGGCGGCAAAAACTGTGTCCCCTGCTTCCTCGACAAGCGTATTCCATTCCCCGCAATCCACGCATTGCCCTTGCCAACGATGCGAAATGGAACCACAATTTTGGCAGACATATTTTTTCTTTGGCTTCGCCATACCCGACTTCCACTAGAACAAAAAAGGAACATTATAGTTTTTGATGGCTTTTTCAACCGCTTTCCTGCTTGCGCGATTCCGTTCATCCTGTCACTCTTAAGCCGATGCGCCAAAAGGAACTCAGACTCGCTCTTATTTGCTATGGCGGCGTAAGTCTTGCCATCTACATGCACGGTATCACCAAGGAAATCTGGAAGCTTGCCAAAGCCAGCAGGGATTTTCATGATGGTGAGAAGAACCACAAGTGCAGCCGTGGAACCTATTACGATATATTGGAGTGGATAGAACAGGAAAGCACCGTCAAATTGCGTGTGCTACCCGATATTATTGCCGGCGCCAGCGCCGGTGGGATCAATGGCATATTTCTTTCGCAAGCCCTCATCTCCGGTGAATCTCTCGAGCCTTTGACAGATATGTGGCTGGAGACAGCAGATGTCGATACGCTGCTTGACCCGGATGCAAGACCGCTATCACGCTTTTCGAAATTCTGGGCAGAACCCATTGCATGGATGGCGCTGGGTCGCAAAGGCGGTGCCGTAGAGCAGACGGTCTCGAAAGAAGCGCGCGAAGAGGTAAAAATGAAACTCTCGCGATTCGTTCGCGCGCGCTGGTTTGCGCCACCCTTTGGCGGCAAGATATTCTCCGGTCTGATCCTGGACGCGCTTGCGACCATGAAAAAGACTGAGCGAGGTCCCAAATTGCTGCCACCGGGACAACCGCTCGATTTATTTGTGACGGTCACGGACTTTGTTGGCCATCCTGAAAAGCTACAGCTGCACAGCCCTCCCGAGGCACTGGAGATGGAGCATCGGATTACCATCAGCTTTTCGACGCGCGGATCAAATGGCGGCGATATTGCCGATCCAGCCGAACTGGTCTTCGCCGGTCGCGCGACAGCCAGCTTCCCTGGTGCATTTCCACCATTCACGGTTACCGAACTGGACAGTGAATTGTCTGATCGTGGTCATGTCTGGTCCAATCGTCGCAATTTTCTAAAACGTATCTTGCCCAACCAGAGCCGGGCCGGGACCGCCGATGATACCGTATTGATTGACGGCTCTGTTCTCGCCAATGCCCCCTTTGCTCAAGCGATCGAAGCGCTGAAAAACCGGCCGGCCAAGCGTGAGGTTGATCGCCGCTTCGTGTACATTGATCCACGCCCCGATCTTGATGTCGCCAAAAGCGATCGCGCACTTCAACGGCTTCAGGCCGCGCAGGAAACCGAGGATGAAAGCCTGCCCGGTTTCTTCTCCACCATCTTCGGTGCGATATCGAACATCCCTCGGGAACAGCCGATCCGCGACAATCTCGATGACATATCGCGGCGATCAAGCCGGATCATTCAGATGCGGCAGATTACCGACAATTTGCGCGCAGAGGTCGAGCAGAATGTGGAAGCCATTTTTGGACGAACCCTGTTCCTGGACCGGCCAACTGCGGCTCGGCTGGCCGCTTGGCGACGCAAATCGCGCGATAAGGCAAGCAAGCTCGCTGGCTTCTCCTACAGCGCCTATGGCCACCTCAAACTCGCGACCGTACTCGAAGATATTGCGCATACGGTGAGGCGGGCAAAAGCAGAACCAAATGTCCATAACCATCAAGCGCTGCGCGAGACATTATGGGCCGAAATGCGCCAACGCGGGTTTGAAAATATCGGCAAGAAAGGCGGCGCTGGCCCGTCAAAACTGGCCGCCGACTTTTTTCGTCAACATGATCTGGGCTATCGTATCCGCCGGCTGCGCTTTCTTGCGCGCCGCTTTGCCGAAGATCTCGATAGCGCCCATCCCGACGACTATGCCGTGATCGAGCAGATGCATGATGTCATCTACGATTGCCTTGCTCTTTATATCGAACGCGAGACCATCGAATATCTTGGCGATGACTTCGTTGCACTGGCCGAGCATGCCGAACTCCAGCCCTCTGCCATGCTGGACCGGCTGGCCACAGCCCGCGATCTCGTCGCAGCGGATGCTCTGGTCGACGCCAAGCTTGCCGAAGCGATGGCCGGATTGCCCAAGGCCGAAAAGCGCTCGATGTTACTCGCCTTCCTCGGCTTCCCATTTTACGACATCGCCACCCTGCCCCTTTTACAGGGTGAAGGTCTCGATGAATTTGATCCAATCAAGGTCGACCGAATTTCTCCTGAAGACGCGAAGTCGATCCGCCAAGGCGGCGTCGCAGCGACATTAAAAGGCATTGAATTCAATAACTTTGGAGCCTTTTTCAGCCGCTCCTATCGCGAGAATGACTATCTCTGGGGCCGGCTCCACGGCGCCGAGCGGATGATCGATATCCTGCTTTCCACATTGCCCGAGGCCAAACGCCCTGATGCCATCAAAACGCTGGAATTCAAGAAAACCCTCTTCCGCGCGATCATTGATGAGGAGGAACACCGGCTCACTAAGGCGGGGCCGTTAATGACCTCCCTGCGCAAAGAGATTAACCGCGCAACGCCCTGAAGCAGCCATCAATGCTTGTGTTCGCCTGCTTCATGAGATGGCATTTTCAAGCTCTTATAGACCGCTTCGACAAAAGCATCACCCTTGATGAAGGCGTCCTTGTTTGTGTCCCATTTGGCGGCAGGCTTCATCGCCTGAATCTGTTCCAGCGACTTTCCTTCACCTCTTGCTTGTTTCACCGCACCGATCACGCTTTTCAGCATGTCGCGATAGCCCATCAGATCCGCTTTGGTTGCCATCGGGCCATGGCCGGGAATGATTTTTGTATTGTCATCCACCATGGTCAGCGCCGCTTCGGCAGCGTCCAGAACTCCCATGGCGTTGCCGCCGCTGTTAAGGTCGATAAACGGCAAAGTCACTTTGTTGAAGTAGAGGTCGCCCATGTGCAGCACATTGGCCTTTTTCCAAAACACAATGCTGTCGCCATCGGTATGTGCGCGTTTCATATGCTTTACGTGTACCTCATCACCGTTGAGGTGCAGCTTCAAACCGTCATGATAAGTCACCACCGGCAGCGCCTCTTTGGGCGATGCGGGATCATTACCGCGGCCGCTGGTCTGCTGACCCGCCATTCGTTGCCGCACATGATCATGCGCCATGATCAGCGCGCCTGCCTTGCCGAAATTCTCGTTTCCGCCGGTATGATCATAGTGCCAATGCGTGTTGATCAGATATTTGACCGGATCGGCGCCGAGCGCCGCCACAGCCGCCTGTATCTTTGGTGTCAGTGGCGCAAACTGGTCGTCAATCAGCACCGTACCATCGGGGCCATAGGAAACACCAATATTACCGCCAGCACCAAAAAGCACCGCGATACCATCACCCAGGTTTTCAGTCTTTATCTCCACCTTGGCGAAGCGATCCGCTTCTTGTGCGTTGGTCTCGGCACAAGCCGTCAATGCTAACGGAGAAACTGCCAAAAGGGCGAGAGATAGTGTCTTGGTCAATATGGCTTTCATTGGGGTTTCTCCTAAAATTTACAGGCTTGTAACCTATCTTTTTGCTTTGGCAAAGAACATCAGATGCACGAGACGTCCGGTTTCTGGTGATGTCCCAAAGGCCGCACCGCTATTGTGGAACAACCAGGGACTGAACAGGATCAGCCGATTAAACCGCATCGGCACCAGCATCGTCCGCTCCCATTTAGCCTTGTGCAGCGTATCCCGGTTGACGACATCTTCGATCAGCGCATTTATGTCCGAATAGCCTGCTTTCGTGATCGCCAGAGGATCGCTCGGAACCCGCTCCAATCCCGTGCGCTTGTGTTGGAAAAACTCGGTGCCACCTTTGCATTGCTCAGGCAGCGACAGATAGAGAATGCCGGAATAAAAGGCCGGATCAATATGTACGCCGCTACGTCCCTTGTCGCCTTTCAGGGTGATCCGGCAATGGCAATGACTGGTACCGGATGCCGCTTCAACCGGCACACCAATGGTCTTGGAAACCCGTTCATTGAGCCCCTGAATGTCCAGCGGCTTTGTTGATATATGACCTGGATAATTGCCGCGCTTAAACTTTGCGTCATAGTCCAGCGCCAACGCCGCGTTGCGCGCCACCATCGGATCCGACAGAAAGTCATCAATGATCAACAGTGATGGCAGCATTTCGAAACCTCCTGTAATCCGTTACGAAGTTGACAATCTGAACACAGCCCTTTGGGCCGTTTTCACTCTCAGAATTGCAAACCCAAATTCCTGTATATCATACTGATAAAAAACAATATTAATCAAACCAGGTAAAAACCGAAAACTGATAAGTCCTACTATCATATGCATCGGCCTGTAGGACAGGTCTTACTCGTCTTTTTCCGTGTCCCAGCGGGTCGCGACCAAGCTGGGCCGTTTGCCGATTTTATTGAGCCAATGGCGCAGCGGCAAAAGCTGACCGATCAGATGATCACCCTCCGATGTCATCTGGACCGGGCGCAATATGCAATAGATAAAAATATCGGCAAGCGAGAATTGATCACCGGCAAAATAGGGAACTTCCTCCACCCGTTGACACACGATCCCAAGATGCTCGGCTATTTCCGGCAGGGCCGCCTCAATCACATCAGATCGCAAGGGTGTTTTTAAATATCGATGGGCCAGTCGCGGCATCAGCAAACCATGCTCGGCAACCGGAAACAAATAGGCATTGGCGACCGATATCCAGCGATCCATCTCGGCCCGGGCCGCATGATCGTCCGGTTGCAGTGCCCCGTCATTATGGGCATTATCAATATAGTGGCAAATCGCGACGCTCTCGTAGAGATTGAGCCCGTCAATCTCGACCGTCGGCACTTTACGAAACGGATGCCGCTGTCTGTTTTCCGGACTGCCTGCCGGTGTTGCGGTAATCGTCCAGCTAATCCCGGCTTCTTCCGCCACCGTCTGCACAATGCGGCTGTAAGTCGAGATGATTGTCCCGCGAATATGGAGTGTCGGCTGAGCCATATGCTGACGCTAATGGCAAAACACATGTCTGTCATTACCACCGATCAAAAGAACGCGTGGGCGCGCCGTTTTACGATCTAGATCTTTTGATCCAGCTCCTCGGCCCGCAACGCTTTGCGATCCAGTTTGCCGATCATGGTCTTGGGCAGACTCTCTCGCACCACGACATCTGAAACCCGCTCATGTTTGCCAAGCTGGGGATTCAGCCAGTCCTTCAGGGCAGCGCCATCGACATCCGCACCTTCTTCCAACGCCACAAAAGCTTTCGGACTCTCGCCGCGATAATCGTCCGGCACGCCGATAACGAGCGCCTCCTTGACCGCATCATGCTTGTAAAGCACTTCCTCGACCTGGCTTGGAAAAACCTTGAAACCGCCAACAGCGATCATATCCTTTAGCCGATCGACAATTTTGACATAGCCATCCTCGTCAATCACCGCCACGTCGCCGGTCCGCAGGAAGCCATCGACAAACACGTCGTCATCCGCATCGGGCCGGTTCCAATATCCCTGCATGACTTGCGGCCCGGAAAAAATGAGCTCGCCCGGTTCGCCTTCAGCGACCTGCTTGGTCGGGTCTTCCTTATCGACCAGCTTCACCAAAGTACCCGGCACGGGCTGTCCGATCGTTCCGGATTTATTCAAACCGGAATAGGGATTCGCGCTGACAACGCCGGAACTTTCAGTCAGGCCATAGCCCTCCACCAGCTTTGCGCCCGTCTTTGCTTCAAATTTTTTCTTCAGCTCGAGCGGCAACGGTGCGCCGCCCGATACGCAGACTTTCAGCGACGAGAAGTTGGTTTTGTCAATATCAGGATGGTCCAGCAGCGCCTGATACATAGTCGGCACACCGGGCATTGCGGTAATCTGGTTGCGCGTAATGGCCTTCAATGTCTGCTTGGCATCAAAGCGCGGCAGCATGACAATCTCTCCGCCTCTCTGCACGGTCCGGTTAAGTACGGCACTATTGGCGAAGACATGGAAAAAGGGCAGCACACCCATCAGGCGGTCGTCATCGTCAATAAACGGATCAATGCTGTTAATCTGTCGCGCATTGGCGGTCAGATTCTGGTGGCTGAGCATCGCACCTTTGGGAACGCCCGTTGTGCCGCCAGTATATTGCAACAGCGCAATATCCTTTTCGGGATGGATATTGGGTGCGATATATTTGCCATCATTATTGGTCAGATCGGCAAAGGGCGTGATCCGGTCATCATCGGGCTGAGGTGAATTTTCCTTGCGGCGGAACAGGCGGTAAAACAGGGCCTTGGCACCCGGCAAGGCACCAGCGACACTGCCCACGACCAGCCGTTCGAGGCTGGATTGTTGCAGCACTTGATATGCGGTTGGAAAGACGGCGCTCGCAGAAAGCGTGAACAGAATTTTGGTACCGCTATCCTCCACCTGATGATTCAGCTCATCCACAGTGTAAAGCGGGGAGAAGTTTACCACCGTCGCGCCAATCGCCATCGCGCCATAATAGGCGGTGACATAATGCGGTACGTTGGGAAGAAACAAGCCGACCCGATCGCCCTTTTTTACGCCGAGGTCCTGCAACCCTCTGGCGACACGCACGACACCGGCAGCAACCTCTGCATAGCTGTACTTGCGCCCCATGAAATCGAGCAAATTCGCATCACCACGCCGGCCAGCCGAACCGAAAAACATGCCGGGCATCGACAAGGGTGGAAAGAACTGATCCCAGTCGGCGGGATGATTATAGCGTGACTTCCAGATGGGCGCGGAATCGCTTTGCGGCTGCGTTACGGGGGTTTCAGTCATTAACATCCATGTAAGTGAACCCTCAACGGCTGACAATGGTAATTCTGCTGTTATGGGGAACAATCGCCATATCCATGCTCCACTATGGTCCCGTCAGGACTTTCCGTAGCTTTTCAGGAAAAGGTCCACCGCGCTATTCACCCGCTTGGCAGCTTTGGGATCCGGTATTTTCGCCATGGAAACATTGGCGCCGAACCGTCGCTCCAAATCCGCTAAACCTTTGACCATTCCGGACAAATGTTCAGCCGCCAGTTCCGTATCATCAATCTCCAGTTCGCCGTCGGCCACCGCTTCGTCCAAGAGTTGCGACAAGGCCTGATGCAATCGGCGGGGGCCGGCATCCAAAAACAGCAGCCCTATTTCCGGATTATGCTCCACTTCGACGGCCAGATGCCGTTCGAACCGCACCATCTCGTCGCGCCACAAAAAGGCGACCATTTCCATGCCGAAATGCACTAGCCGCGCCCGGATTGTGCCGCCCGAGGTCGCTTCAACGGACAGGGCCTTCCGCATAACAGCACATTCACTACCAACAGCCGCAGCAAAAAGAGCCTCCTTGGTTTTGAAGCGATTATAGACCGTTACCTTCGATACACCGGCGCGCGCAGCTATCGATTCGATACTCGATTGCGCAAAGCCGATATTAAAAAACTCGTGGCGAGCGGCGTTCAATATGGTTGCACTTTTGGTCGTATCGACAGGACGGCCCAACGCCTTGATAACGTTTGGGGGTTTGGTTTTAGCGGTCTTGCTATCAGGCATTATTGAACGGTTCCGTATAATAAAACGTTGACGTTCATTATGTCTCTTACTACTCCTGTGTTCAACCCCAATCACAAAAGGCCTGATTCGATGACGTGGATTGCCATCAGAATGTTGACTGGAGACCGTCAAAAATTCTTCGGTCTGCTGTTCGGTGTCGCCTTCTCCGCTCTGCTGATCTCGCAGCAACTTACGATTTTCATCAACCTGATCGAGCGCGGGGCGACGGCCGTCTACAATATCCCAACGGCCAATATCTGGGTAATGGATCCGGTCAGCCGGACCCCTGACGTTGCCTTGCCAATGCCATCAACGGCGCTCGACAAAGTCCGCTCGGTCAATGGCGTAGAGTGGGCTTCTCCAATGCTGCGCTCCGGTGCCACCGTGCGTACACCGGAAGGCGATCTGGAGGGCGTGACCGTTGTCGGTGTTGACGACGCAACACTGATCGGGTTGCCCAAGAAGTTTGTGAAGGGAAGCCGCGAGGCGCTTTATGAACCCGACGCCGTCATCATCGATAGCGTTGGCGCCGCCAAGCTGTTTCCCGAAGGTTTTGATCCCATCGGCGTGCGCCTCGAGCTCAATGACCGGCGTGCGGTCATTCGCGGGATTGTCGATGTGGACCCGAGCTTTACCAGCCAGGTCATTCTCTACACCCGCTATTCCAACGCACTGGCCTTTGTTCCCGGCACACGCAACCGCATGTCTTTCGTACTGGCCAATGCTTCGGAAGGCCTTACCGCCAAACAGGTTGCTACCCGGATTACCGAAGCCACCGGACTGAAGGCGCGAACCCGCGACGAATTTGCCCGCGACGGCGTCGATTTCATTATCGAAAATACCGGTATTCCGGTCAATTTCGGAATCACTGTGGCATTAGGCTTCATTGTCGGGGTCGCGATTGTCGGCCTCACCTTCAGCCTGTTCATCCGCGATAATATCAAGCAATTCGGCGCGCTTAAGGCAATTGGCGTGACCAACAATAAAATTCGCATGATGGTCGCTGCGCAGGCCTTGCTGGTCGGCCTTGTCGGCTATGGCATAGGAATTTTGCTGGCGGCGATCTTTATCTCTTCTGGCGCTTCTAGCTCGCCCGATTTCAAAGGCTTTTATACGCCATGGGAGATACCGTTACTGACTGCTGCGGTGGTCATTGCGATGATCCTGATCACCGGCTGGCTGGCCTTGCGCAGCGTTTTGAAAACCGAACCGGCTGAGGTTTTCAGATGATCGAGACGCGCACCGCCATCACTATAAATGGCATTGTCAAAGAGTTCAGCGCCGGAAGCCAGATGATCCGGGTGCTGCACGGTATCGATGCGGAAATCCGGTCCGGTGAGCTGACCTATCTGGTGGGCGAATCCGGTTCCGGCAAGACCACGATGATCTCGATTATCGCTGGAATATTATATCCCACCGACGGTTCGGTTTCCGTGTTCGGGCAAGATATTTACAGCCTGTCCGACAATGACCTTGTCCGTTTCCGGCTGTCGAATATCGGCTTTATCTTTCAGCAATATAATCTGATCCCGACGTTGACGGCCGCTGAGAACGCCTCTGTCCCGCTGGTTGCTGCCGGTATGAAACGTGACGAGGCGGTAGAACGTGGGCGGGCGATGCTCGACAAGCTCAATATTGCTGATCAGGCCGACAAATTGCCGCGGCAACTGTCAGGCGGCCAGCAACAAAGGGTCGCGATTGCTCGTGCCCTGGTCCACGAACCGCGACTGGTGGTGTGTGACGAACCGACAGCTGCACTGGATGCGAAATCGGGTCGGCGGGTCATGGACCTGCTGCGCGAAGTTGCCCTCGCACCTGAACGCACCGTGATTATCGTAACCCATGACAACCGTATTTTCGATCTGGCCGACCGTATCCTGGTCATGGAAGACGGCCGGATCACCCATGATGGCAAAGAGATGCCCGATCATTGATCGCGGCAACGGCAAGAAAAGCAAAAGGATGATATTGTGTTAGAGACTATTATGAACCGGCTGCGCGGCGTCAGTTTTGTCCGTACCATATTGCCGATATTGGCGGTGATCGCCATTATCATTGCCGCCATTGTCGTGATGAGTGGCCAGCCTGACCGTAGCGAAGAACAGCCTGAGATCAGTCCGCCAAAAGCCACTGCTGCCTTCGGCAATCAACCAAGCGTAGCGGGTTCCGGTGTTGTCGAACCCGCTAGCGAAGTGATCGAGATCGGCACCAGCCTCGCCGGCATAGTGACAAATGTCTATGTCACGCCGGGAGATCAGGTAGCAGCTGGCGATCCGTTATTTCTTATCGATGATCGCGCAATCCGCTCGCAGATCAGTGAGGCCAGTGCCGCGATAGCACAGGCCCGCGCTGCCCGGGAAACCGCACGGGCACAGCTTGCCACGGCGCGTCAGCAATCATCGCTTTATAGCAATATCGAAGATCCTCGCGCCGTGTCGCAGCAGGAAGTGATTGATCGCAGCGGTGCCGTCCGCACGGCACGGGCACAACTGCGACAAGCCGAAGCCGATATCCGTAGCGCGGAAGCGGCCCGGGCCCGAGCGACAACGGACCTCGGGCGGCTCACCGTCCGGGCGCCGATTGCGGCGGAAATATTGTCTGTCAACGTCCGGCCTGGTGAATATGCCAATCCCGGCGGACCACAAGGCGGCGGCGGTGATCCTTATATGGAAATCGGCAATACCAACCCCTTGCACATACGGATTGATATTGACGAGAACGAGATAGGCCGGGTCGTGATGGGTGCGGAAGCCATTGTCAGTCCGCGTGGTCAGGCCGACCAGCGGGTGAAGGCGACATTTGTGAGAGCAGAGCCTTTGGTAACGCCAAAAACATCACTGACCAATTCCGCCACCGAACGGGTTGATGTTCGCGTGTTGCAGCTCATCTATCAAATCCCGATCGACCAGGGCTTTTTTGTCGGGCAGCAGGTCGACGCCTTCGTCAAAGCGAAAAATGGCGCCCGCAATGGCGCCAAGAAAGCGGACGACACAAAATGAAAGAGCCTGTGAAGATCGCAATCACTCTAGCGGCATCGCTCACTCTGGCGGGTTGCTCTACTATGGGCACCGGCAAAACAAGCGCTGAGCTTGATCCGGCAACTGTGGTAACACCGGAAGCCTTTGCGCTGGCATCCGACGTCATCGCACAGGATCGCGAAACGCTCGACTATTTGCTGCCAACCGACGACCCGGCATTCACGGCATTGCGCACTGCGGCCGAAGAGGACGCGCCAACACTTGCCGCTGCTTTGGCACGGATCGATGCGGCAAGGGCCGCTGCCGATGGGGCCAATGCCAACCGCTTGCCAGCAGTAGCGGCAGACGGCAGCATTTCTCGAACCCGCAGCAATCCCGGCAGTTTCGGGACCAACCTGCCGCCGGGAATTTCCATTGACCGCAACCAGACCAGCTATGGCGCTAATATTACAGCCAATTGGGACATCGATATTTTTGGCGGTCTGCGTGCCAGCGCGCGCGCAGCTAAAATCCGGATAAACGCGGCCACCGCCGATGCAGCCGCCGTACGACTGGCATTGGTGTCGAGCATTGCCGCTAACATTGTCGATTGGCGTACACTGCAAAACCGAGCCATCGTCTTGCAAGAGGATTTGGCCGCTGCCGAGAACCTGATGCGTTTGACCGAACTACGCGCCCGAGCAGGTATCGCGCCAGGCCTTGATGCCGTACAAGCAGAAAGCCTGATTGCCGATGCACGGTCCCGGCTGGCCGCCCTGCCCGGCGAGCGCGCGGTCATTGTCGGCGCGCTGGTTACACTGACCGGGAAGGACACGGCAACCATATTGGAAAGCCTGAAAAGCATACCATCTGAAACCAGCGTTCCCAGGCCGCCGCTGAGTTCGCCATCGGCAATGCTCCGCGCCCGACCTGATGTTGCCGCCGCCGAAGCAAGGCTGGCGGCTGCAGATGCCGATATTGCTGCTGCCGCGGCAGAGCGTTTCCCTAAAATCACCTTATCCGGTGCGATCGGATTGCTCAGCTTTGCACTCGGCGATCTGTTCAGCAATGACTCGTTGGTGGGAAGTCTTGGCGCTGGCATTGCTGGCCCCCTGCTCGACTTTGGTCGCGTCGACGCCCAGATCGATCAGAGCAAGGCCAATGCCCGAGAAGCTTTTGCATCCTATCGTGGTGCAGTTTTCACAGCGTTGGGCGAAGCGGAAACCGCTTATGGACAGGTCGCGTCAGTTGACGCAGAAGTTGTTTCGCTGATCGCGCAGGAAAAACTGGAAGAGGATGCCGAATATCTGCTTGGCATCCGCTATCGCAATGGTCTGAGTGACTTTCGCGACGTTCTAAACGCCCGCCGCACGCTCAACACCACCCGTACACAGGTTGCGATTGCCAATGGCCGCGCCTCGCGCGCGCGGGTTGCCCTGTGGCAGGCTCTGGGCGGCAGTTAAGCGTTTCCGAACCCATTGGCTTTACCGAATCTCAGCGGCTTCGCGGATAACATATTAATCGTCGCTTGCCCGACGCTCATCAAACCACTGCCGCATCAAGGCGGATTGGCAACCGGTGAAACCGTTTGTTCCATTAACTGAGCAGCTATTTGGCCGGCCAGCACGGGCCGCGTCTTCGTGCAGTGCAACCGTCGAAGTCCAGCTGTGGCTAATAGCCCGCTCTTCTTCTTCCGTTTCTCGTAGTTCCTCAGGAATGCGATAACGCTCTGATTCCGGTCTTTGGGCACAAACCACAATTTCATCGTCACTTGTCGCTTCAGGGCACTCGTCTTCACCAAATGTGACCAATACCGAAAATCTTTCCGGTGTATCCGGTTGATCAGGTGCGGCCGACACAGCGGCAAAGGGGAAAGCAATGAGCACAAGGAAAAGAATTGGCTGGAGGGAAGATATGCTTTTAAACAACGCGTTGCCTTTCCCGATCGGTTTACAATCATAGTTCTGACAGCATCTTGCTGTCAGATGCCTGAACCGATGCGGAATATATCAGGCAGCCGTTACATCATGCCCGTAGAGCCACGCGAGTCTCTCGTCCGCAATATCGGGCTTGATCCTACTTGCCAGCCACATTGGCCCGTAGGTTTTGAGTTTCCCCGCCGACGTCCGCTGATGAAACAGGCCCATATTGGCGCGAGCCGCAGCCTGGACCTTTGCAGTGCGGCCATGCCGTGCCCTGAAATAAGCGCTTAGAGCAGCGCGATGGTCTTTTTCTTCGGACAAATGCTGCGCCAGGACATAACCATCCTCGATCGCCTGTACGGCCCCCTGTGCCATGAAAGGCAGCATCGGATGACAGGCATCCCCCAGCAGGGCAACCCGACCGTCAATCCATTGTTCCAGTGGGTCACGATCAAAAAGCGCCCAGCGATAATGGGCATCAGCCTGCTCCAGCAATGTGGTGATCGTCGGATGCCATCCTTCAAAATCGGCCAGTGCTTCGGCGCGACTTCCCTTTTCGGTCCAGCTTTCACTCTGCCAGTCATCGCGTTCGACCACACCGACAAAATTTGCAAGTTCACCGCCGCGCAACAAATAGGTGACAGCATGCTTGCCTTCGCCAAACCAAGCACTGGAAACAGGTAGCGGCGCATTGCGACCAAGTCTCTCGACCGGCACGATCGCACGCCAGGCGGTATTCCCTGTAAACCGGGCTTCATCTGCGCCCAGCATCTGCGTGCGGATGACAGAGTGGATGCCGTCGGCACCGACGATGATGTCGCCAATGGCTTTTGAACCGTCAGCAAGTACGGCCCAAGCCTTGTGATCATCTTGCCCATAGCCTGTAACGGTGGCTCCGATTCTCACCGTTGAACTCTTTCGTTCGTCTAGCGCTGCCTTGAGAAGGTTGATCAAATCCGCACGGTGCACATGTAGGTAAGGCGCGCCGAATGTGTCTTCATAATGCGTGATCGGGTTAGTGAATATCGGCCTGCCCGATTCACCCATTCTGAATTGCGTCGCGCGTGGGCGAGAGGCAATGGCTTCAATCTGTTTATCAATGTCCAGCGCACGAAAAACTTTCATCCCGTTCGGACTGATCTGGATACCCGCCCCAATTTCGCCGAGTTCAGGGGCCTGTTCATATATCTCGACATCCCAACCGAATTTTTGAAAACATAGCGCGGCATTTAATCCCCCGATTCCGCCGCCTATAATTATCGCTTTCATATCGCCTGGTCCGCTGTCTTGACCTGTTTACTCGTTCTGAGTGCTGTAGCCGCAGTTGATAACATTTTGCACCCATTCTATGTCTCAATCTGTTAGATAATTTCTTTATGGCATCCATGTCTTCTTCCCTTAGCTCCGATCCCGACCCCGCTATGATCAAAACCTGCTCCATCTGGCGGGCACTGGAGATATTGGGCGACACACCCATTTTGCTTATTCTGGAATCGATCTGGATGGGATCAACTCGGTTCACTCAGCTAAAACAACGCACCGGCATTCAAAAAGCGCTGCTCTCCAATCGGTTGAGCCGTCTGATTGACAACGGCATTTTGCGCAAAAAGGCTGAACCCGGATCGTCAAAACATCCCCAATATGGACTGACCGAAAAAGGGGTAGATCTTTTTCCAACCGTTTTGACCTTATATGTCTGGGAACGCAAATGGGGCACGGCCGACATCCGGCGCAATCTCGAATTGCGTCATGAAAGCTGTGGTGCAATCCTCAATCCCGTGCCGGTCTGCGGTTCGTGCAAGCAAGCATTTGATTTGCGAGAAGTCTCTTTCGTCGAAGGACCCGGTATCGGTGTAATGCCGGCCGACTATAGCCGTCGGCGCAATCAGGTCAGCTTCCAATCCGATCAGCCGTCGCTGCTGCGCGGATCAGTGGAAATATTGGGCGACCGCTGGTCTGCGTTGATCATGCGAGCCGTGTTCACTGGCTTGAATCGCTTTGACGCCATCGCGGCCGATAGCGGTGCCGCGCCCGCGATTTTGTCAGACCGGTTAAAGGCTTTGGTAGAATCAGAGGTTTTGAAAGCCATCCCCTATCAGGAAAACCCTGTACGCAACGACTATGCTCTCACCAAAAAGGGCTTCGATTATTATTCCGTGATCATGATGTTGATGCTGTGGGGTGACAAATATTATGGCGCAGCGGAAGGTCCCCCGGTCCTGTTGACGCACACGACATGCGGCGCACGGCTCGTCCCGGAAATCGCCTGTAGCCACTGCGAGGAAATTGCATATCCGCAATCAGTGGCCATCGTCGGACTGAATAACTGATTTAACAAACAAGCGGTTAGCACGATGATCCGTGATCGGGTCCGTTTCCGCTTGACCCGGGAAACGCAATACCGGATAGCTTAGTGACTTCTATAACCATACCAAATACGGAGTCACTGGCCTTGCCTCAACTCGTAAACCGCGTGAAAGCAACCCTTTCCCCCAATGACCACCCCTATCTCAATGGGGCCTGGACCCCCAATTTCGATGAATATGATGCCGACGACCTGACGGTGATCGGTGAAATCCCCGCCGATATTGATGGGGTCTATATTCGCAATACCGAAAATCCTGTGCATGATGCAATCGGCCGCTATCACCCCTTTGACGGCGACGGCATGCTGCATATGATGCGCCTGTCGGGTGGCAAGGCGGATTATAAAAACCGCTTTGTTCGCACTCGCGCTTTCGAAGCGGAGGAAGAGGCAGGCCGGTCCCTGTGGATAGGCTGTATGGGCAATCC
Source organism: Sphingorhabdus sp. Alg231-15 (assembly GCF_900149705.1). Taxonomy (NCBI): domain Bacteria; kingdom Pseudomonadati; phylum Pseudomonadota; class Alphaproteobacteria; order Sphingomonadales; family Sphingorhabdaceae; genus Sphingorhabdus; species Sphingorhabdus sp. Alg231-15. Next base: position 1,444,416 of record NZ_LT703001.1, read on the forward strand.
GAAGAAATCGGAGCGCAGCGGCTGGGGGGCGCATGGCCATATCAAGGACAGCTCGTCAACCGATGTGGTTGTCCATGCCGGCAATATCCTCTCAACCTTCTGGCAATGCGGTGAAGGCTATCGGCTCGATCCCTGTTCGCTTGACACCTTGGGCGTTGAGGGCTGGGCACCGATTGACGGTATCTCAGCGCATCCGAAGCTTGATCCCGCGACCGGCGAGTTGCTGTTTTTCAACTATTCTACCCACGCTCCCTATATGCATTATGGTGTGGTTGGCGCTGACAATAAATTGAAACACTATATTCCGGTCGATTTGCCTGCACCGCGCTTGCCGCATGATATGTGCTTTTCGAAAAACTATTCGATCCTCAATGATTTTCCAATGTTCTGGCCGCAAGCAATGCTGGATAACGGATTTTATATCCCGGTCTTCGACAAGACCATGAAATCCCGTTTCGCTGTGGTTCCGCGTTTCGGAAAGCCAGAGGATATCCAATGGTTTGAAGCCGACTCTACATATGTCCTGCATTTCATGAATGCATATGAAGATGGTGACGAACTGATCATGGACGGCTATTTTCAGGAAGATCCCCGACCCGATCCGCTACAGTCGATGCCTGGTGAATATCAAGCCATGGGCGCCAATCTCGATCTGCATTCGCTAAAAACCCATTTGCACCGCTGGCGGTTCAATCTCAGCACGGGAAAGACCGAAGAAGAGCGGTTATATGATGACGAGATTGTGGAATTCGGGACCATCAATCCCGCCTATGCCGGTAAAAAACATCGCTATGTCTACAGCGTGACCGGCGAGGATGGTTATTTCCTGTTCACCGGCATGATCAAACATGATCTGGAAACCGGCGCAACCCAACATTATGCCTTCGGCCCAGGCCGCTATGGTTCAGAGGCCCCTTTCATTGCGCGCAAAAATGCGACATCAGAGGATGATGGCTATCTGATCAGCTTCATCACCGATATGAATCTCGATCGTTCAGAATGTGTGATATTGGATGCCAAGAATATTGAGGCGGGCCCGGTTTGTCAGATCATCTTGCCCCATCGTATTTGCAGCGGCACCCATGCGGTTTGGGCGGATGCTGATGAACTGAAATAGAGGAGACAGGCGTGTCACAGAATATCTATATATTGGGTGGTCATCAGACAGATTTTGCCCAAAACTGGACGCGCGAGGACAAATCTCTCTTTGATCTCTTTGCCACCACGGTCCTTACCGCGCTGGAAAAAACCGGATTGGATCCGAAAGATATCGAAGTCGGTCATGTCGGCAATTTTGTCGCGGAACTGTTTACCGGCCAAGGCATGCTCGGCGGCTTTTTCGGCCATGTGCACAAAGATTTTTCCGGCATGCCGGCCTCACGCCACGAAGGTGCATGCGCCTCTGGATCACTGGCGATATTGGGCGCGATGACCGATATCGAGAGCGGTCGCTATGATCTCGCCTGCGTCGCCGGAGTCGAGTTGATGCGTAATGTCCCCGGGGGTCAGGCCGCCGATAATCTCGGCGCGGCTATATTTGTCGGCGAAGAAGGACAGGATGCCAAATTTATCTGGCCTGCCATGTTCTCCGATCTCGCCGAAGAATATGATCGCCGCTATGGGCTGCGCCACGAGCATCTGATGGAGATATCCAAAACCAATTTCGACAATGCCCGGCGCAATCCCAATGCCCAAAGCCGCAACTGGCAGTTCGAGGACAAGAGTTTTACCGCCGACGATGACTATAACCCGGTGATCGAAGGATGGATGCGGCGACAGGATTGCGGCCAAGTTTCCGATGGGGCAGCGGTCGTCTTTCTGGCGTCTGAGGCGCGTGCAAAGCAATATGCCGACACCCATGGCGTACCGCTTGAAAGTCTTGCCCAGATCAAGGGATGGGGCCACACAACCGCGCCCATGCTCATGCAGACGAAATTGGTTGATAGCGCCAATGATGACTATGTCCTGCCATGGACACGTAAGGCAATCACCGACGCCTATCGCCGCGCCGGAATTGCCGGTCCCGGACAGCTTGATGCGATCGAGACCCACGACTGTTTCTCGGTCACCGAATATATGGCGATCGAGCATTTCGGCATCACCGCACCGGGCGAGGCATGGAAGGCGATCGAGCAAGGGGTTATCGCATTTGACGGCAGCCTTCCGGTTAATCCGTCAGGCGGTCTGATCGGCATGGGGCATCCTGTGGGTGCGACCGGCGTCCGCATGATTCTCGACGCGACGAAGCAAGTGACTGGAAATGCAGGCGATTACCAAGTAGAAGGGGCCAATATGGTCGGAACCTTCAACGTGGGAGGCTCTGGCACAACCAATTGCGCATTCGTCGTGGGAGCATAGCCTTGAGCCTGAAATTGTTTATCGCCCTAGTTGTTACCATCCTTATCGGTGGGCTGGTCTCGCTGGCTGGCAGTCAGGGCGGAGCAACGGCCGGTTCAATCCCCGTGTTTCTGATTTGCGGACTATTGGCGTTTGGGATCAACTGGCTGGCATTCATTCCTGCCAACGCAGCAAAGACAGAAAAATATTACGACCTGACCGGTTCTTTCACCTATTTGTCCCTGATGATCATCGCTGGCGTGCTTTCCGCGCCTCTTGATGCCCGTTCAATGATCATTGCCTTGATGGTGATTGTCTGGGCCCTGCGACTGGGTTCATTCCTGTTCCTGCGTATTCGCGACGATGGCGGTGATCAGCGGTTTGATGAAATAAAAAAATCCCCCGCGCGCTTCTTTCTGACCTGGAGCATGCAAGCGATATGGGTGCTGCTGACGGCGGCGAGTGCGCTGGTTATCATTACCAACAGCACCCGTCTGCCCCTCGATATATTTGCTTTTGTCGGTATCGGATTATGGATAGCCGGCTTTGCAATCGAGGTTGTGTCTGACCGACAGAAGCGCGAGTTTCGAAAGGTACCGGAGAATAAGGGACGGTATATTTCCACCGGCCTATGGGCATGGTCGCGCCATCCGAACTATTTCGGCGAGATATTATTGTGGACCGGTGTGACCGTCGCATCCCTGCCGGTGCTCAGCGGCTGGCAGTGGGTGACAATTATCTCCCCGATATTTGTTGCATTCCTGATCATCCGGATCAGCGGCGTGCCGAAACTGGAAGCGCACGCCAAGAAAAAATGGGGCGATGAAAAAGGATATCAGGACTATGTCTCGTCGGTGCCTCTGGTAATCCCGCGACCGCCAAAAGGCTGACATTTAAGGGATGGCAGTGATCGGATGCGAGTTAAAACTGCATCGCGCGCACTTCCCCGCCCATGAGCTCCAGAAAACCGGCCCTGACCGCACAAGCAACCATGTGGGTCCGGTTTTTCGCGCGCAGCTTCAATCTGATATTCTCAATATGCCGGTCGACCGTTCGCGGTGATATTTCCACCTGACGGGCGACTTCCTTGGCGGATAGTCCGAGCGCCACATATTTGAGGATTTCCGCTTCCCGGCGCGTAAGTACCGGGTCGTTTCTTAGATTCAGTGCGTGGTGCATGATGAGGATTGCCTTTTCGAAAATTCTGCGCGGTCTAGCGACAGAAGGGGGTTAGGTTTGAAAAAAGGGGGCCACACCTGGGTGCAGCCCCAGTTGGCAGGAAAAAGCAGCAGAGCTGTTTCATCCCGCATCGGGTCGTCAGGGTCGTGAAAGATTAAATTCAGTTATTTCGCCGTGCATCCACAGCCGATGTCAGAAGTCTTTGCTCAAGATTCTGCAAGGTCTTTGCTCTGGTTTCATCAACACAATCGTTGATATCGCGCCGTAAAATATCGGCGGCGATTCCGGGCACTGCACAGACGTTTTTCGCTGCCCGGCTGACTCTGTGGTGCAGCTTGGCAACATCTTTCTGGCGGGACAGATCAAGATCATGATGGCGGACAAACTCGCTATTATAGATCGCGTCTTTTGCGGATGCAGTTGATGGCATGATAGCCAAAGCAACAGCGCCTAAAATCATGGTTCCGAGGAAGGTAAAACCGATGGTCATATCTGACCTTCGTCGTCGCTTTACCATGCTGTTTGGAGGTGTCATTATAGATTCTTTCTATTCATTAGGGGGTTGATACGGCTTTCGAGAAGCGGCACCTCTCTGATGTGCTTGCGTGTCACGCAGCATGTTCATCGGCATGTCATTTCCGTTGTTTTTTCCTTCGGCGGCATTAAATTGTTGGTCGGTCACAGGGGTGGCCACGGCCATCAACTACCAGTGAATAGAAAATGACTCGCGGGGCGTGTGAGTAGAATAGCTATGAGAAACTTGGAAATAGGCGTGCTTGGAGGCCTGTCTGTGCGCCACGCGGGAGACGCCGTTAAACTTCCCGCATCGCGCAAGGCCAGGGCGATGCTGGCCCTGCTCGTGCTGACGGGAAAACCCCAACATCGCGAAAGACTATGTGATCTGTTCTGGGATGGCCCCGATGATCCCCGTGGCGCACTGCGATCTGCTATCTGGAAACTGCGTCGATTGCTCAATGAACCAGAGGCCGAGCGGATCGTGGCCGATCGGGAGTGGGTTCAGTTTGACCCTGTTGCAGCGACCGTCGACTATACAAACTTAGCGGAACGCGCGCAGCGTGATGAGGCGTTGGCCGGTCAGGAATTTGCCGACGTGCGCGCGGTGCTTGACCAGCCCTTGCTGGCCGGGCTCGATTTACCGGATCATCCTGACTATCAAGCCTGGCTCGCGGCAATGCGTGAAGATGCGGAAGCCTTGCGTACTCGTCTTCTCCCCGATCTGGGTGCGAGAGCAGGATCGCCGATCGATGAACCGGGCCAGTTACATCTGGCGCGTCAAAAAATCGGCTTTGCCGATGCGGCGGACGGTACACGCATCGCGTGGGCACGCATTGGATCAGGGCCACCTTTGGTGAAGGCCGCCAATTGGTTGAACCATCTCGAACTGGATTGGGACAGTGAGGTCTGGTCACCCCTGTTTCAGGAACTGGCGCGAGATCATTGCCTCATTCGCTATGACGAGCGCGGCAATGGCATGTCTGATTGGGAGGTGCCGGACCTTGGGTTTGGAGCTTTTGTAACCGATCTGGAAGGCGTGGTCTCAGAAAGCGGTGTCGGAAAATTTCCGTTGCTTGGGATATCCCAAGGTGCAGCGGTTGCGATTGAATATGCCGCGCAAAACCCCGACCGTGTAAGCCACCTGATCTTATGGGGCGGCTATGCCGCCGGCTGGCGCGTCAGTGGTGATGATGGCTCAAAAGCGGAAAGAGAGGCATTGATCACGCTGGTTGCAAATGGCTGGGGCCGAGACGATTCTAGCTATCGCAACCTGTTTTCGCGGGCTCTCATCCCCGGTGCAACAGAAGCGGAACGCGTTGCATTTGATGAATTTCAAAGGAAAACAGTATCACCCGCCAATGCGGCTCGGTTTCTGGAAACATTTGCGGACATCGATGTGCGCCACCGTCTCGCTTCGGTTAAATGCCCCACACTAGTGATGCATGCCAGAGGCGATCAACGCGTGCCGGTCTCTGAAGGCGCTGAAATTGCGAGCCGGATTAGCGGTGCTGAATTTGTGACATTACCGACCGACAATCATCTTCTCCTCGGAAGGGAACATAGCTCCGAGCTGTTTGTAGCCCATGTCCGACAATTTCTTTCGGATCACAATTCTGGTCAAAAATGAAGGCGGCTAGCAGCAAAACAGAAAAGCCACCATTCTGCCTAGTCCTTGGGTGATGCGATACCAGTGGTCAAAATTTCGTTTGCGATCTCAGCCACTTCGGAAGCGGATTTCTCTTCGGTCCAGATACCGTAGCGCAGGCCCAGGAAAACATTCATGCCCATTATGGCCCAGGCATGGGCTTCCTCCAGATCATCGCGCAAATCGCCCGCGTCGCTACCCTCTTGCAACCGTTCAAATATCCGTGCCGCCGTCGCTTCATAATGTGACCGATAGCTATCCGGATCAACAAATTCGGCCTCATCAATGATGCGATAGATTTCCTTATGGTCGCGGGCAAAGGTCATGAAAGCCTGTAGCGCCAGTTTTTCGCGCTCCAACGCGCCCTGCCACTCGGTCATGGCACTGGCGGCATGGCTTTTGACGCGCGTACTCATGTCCTTCACGAGTGCGCTGAACAATTCGTCCTTCGAGTCAAAATAGGTGTAGAAACTTCCCAGAGCGGTCCCTGCCCTTTGGGTTATTCCAGTGATCGACGCTTCGTGAAAGCCTTTCTCACCAAATTCTATTGCGGCGGCATCCAGCAGTTTGCGCTTTGTTTTGAGACCGCGAGCGGTGCGCGGCTGCTTGTCTTTGGACTCAACATGATCGGAATATTCTGTGGCCATGAAGTCACGGCTAACGGCATTTTCCTTGATTGGCAAATTTCGAAGTTGAAATATGGTTCATGTTTCAATAATGGAGAATCAACGATCTGGAATCGCCAGACTTAAAATAACAGGAGAAGGGTTCTCATGAGATTTCAACACAGCGTTAGCTATGCAGCTTTGGTATCAGGTCTGGCGACGGCTTTGTTCTTTCCGACAGCCGTTCATGCGCAGCAGCCAGATGCGGCCAGCGAGGGCACGGACGATGGCACTATAGTTGTCACTGCCCGCCGCCGCGAAGAACGTCTCGTCGATGTCCCCCTTTCCATCACTGCCATAAGCGGCGACGATCTCGCCGCTTCGGGCGTGCAGGAAATCACTGAAATTGGACAGCAGGTGCCTAACCTGACTCTGGAAGTGTCACGCGGCACCAACACCACACTTACCGCCTTCATCCGCGGCGTGGGTCAGCAAGACCCGGTTGCCGGGTTTGAAGCGGGCGTCGGTCTCTATGTCGATGATGTGTACCTCAACCGACCGCAAGCCGCCGTGCTGGACATTTATGATGTCGAACGGATCGAAGTGCTACGTGGGCCGCAGGGTACATTATATGGCCGGAACACCATTGGCGGCGCGATTAAATATGTCTCACGGCGCCTGTCCGACGACACTTCGATCAAGGTAAAAGGGACCTACGGTTCCTATGATCAGGCCGACCTTATCGTGACGGCCTCTACCCCGATCACCGATAACCTGCGTATCGGTGCGAGCGGCGCACGGCTCAGCCGCGGCGGCTTTGGCGACAATCTGGTGCAGCCGGGTGTTGAAAATTACAACAAGGACGTCTGGGCGGCGCGCGGAAGTATTGAATATGATGACAACGGATTTTTCGTCCGTTTGTCCGGCGACTATATCCGCGACGAAAGCGATCCGCGTCAGGGGCACCGGTTAATCCCCAGCTTGCTGACCGATGCACCGGTTCTCGATGATGTCTTTGATACGCGAGCCGGTTTGACTGTACCCGAGCAGCTGGTCGAGGCCTATGGCGGATCGTTGCTCGTCGAAGCACCGGTATCGGACAATATTACGCTAAAAAGCATCACCGCTTACCGCGAGGACAAGTCTTCATCCAATATCGACTTTGATAGCCTGCCGTCTGAAGATCTCGACGTTCCGGTCATCTACGAAAATGATCAGTTCAGTCAGGAATTCCAGCTTTTGTATGAAAGTGACAGTCTGAACGGTGTTTTGGGTGCCTATTATCTGGATGCCAATGCGTTCAACGTATTTGACGTATTACTAGCGACGACTGGTGCCTTGCCATTTGTCGGCTTGCCCGGCCTTAATGCGCAGACACTAGGCGATGTCGATACCGAAACATGGTCGATATTCGGTGATTTCACTTATGACATTTCAGACCAGCTCAGCCTTTCAGTGGGTGGTCGCTACACAAGTGATAAACGTAGTGCACGGATCTTGCGAACCACGTTCATTAACGGGTTTTCCGATCAGTTTGGTGGTGCCGGCGTACCAATATTGGTAACTTCTGATTTCGAGGACAGCGACACATTCAAGGAATTCACACCGCGGGCGTCGATCAGTTGGAAACCGAATGAAAACCACAATATATACTTCACTTATTCACGAGGCTTCAAAGGCGGAGGATTTGATCCGCGCGGTCAGACGAGCGCGACACCGGATTTTGATCAGGATGGCACAGTTTCGGCGGACGAGGTTTTCAATTTCCTGCAATTTGATCCGGAAACGGTCGATAGTTATGAGCTGGGCTGGAAGGCGTCGCTGCTCGACAATCGCCTGAATGTAAGCTTCGCGCTGTTCAAGGGTGATTATTCTGATGTCCAGATACCCGGCTCTGTCGGCTTCGATACGGATGGGGACGGCACCAATGACAGCTTTGCTGGAATTACCTCCAACGCCGCCAGTGCTGACGTCAACGGCTTTGAATTTGAAGGCCGCGCTCTGGTCGGTAGGGACTTCGCTGGCCCAGGCAGTCGTTTCAATGTCAGTTGGTCGCTTGGCTATCTCGATGCCGATTTTAACACGTTTATCGACAATCTTGGCAATGACGTTGCCGACGAACGGGTGTTCCAGAACACGCCTGACTGGACCGGCAGCATGTCGTTCAATCTGGGCGTACCGGTGGCAAGCGGGATGCTGGATCTGATCAGCTCGATATCGTTCCGCAGCGATGCCAGCCAGTTTGAGTCACCCAATCCCTTCCTCGATCAGGACGGCTTTTCTCTGGTCGATGCCAGCCTGGTCTATACAGATGACAGCGACCTGTTCTCAATTGGTGTGCATGGCAAAAACCTGTTCGACAAACGCTACAAGGTGGCTGGCTATAATTTTGTTGCAGGAGGCCAGAATGGTGCACCATTTGTTTCAACTCTTGGACTGGAAGGAACCCTGACCTCTTTCTTCGGCGACCCAAGACGGGTATTTGTAACCGGTGAAATCAGATTCTAGGCCCGCGGAGCGTGGCTGACAATCTACCGCAGGCGGATGACAAAGAGGGTGGTCCGCCTGCCTATCGGGATCATTTTTATCGTAGCGGTGATGACCGACTAACGCTTTACGCGCGTATATACGAGAGCGACGGACCGCCGCTTTTGCTGATGCATGGGTTGACCCGTAACAGTGCCGATTTCGAAGGTCTCGCAACGCATCTGGCCGGGCACTACCGGCTGATCATACCGGACCAGCGCGGGCGCGGGCGATCAGATTATGACCCGGATCCGTTGCGTTACGAACCGGCCACATATGTTGTCGACATGTTAGCACTGATAGATAGCTTGCATCTCGATCAAGTCGGCCTGATCGGCACATCGATGGGCGGTCTGATGGCCATGATAATGGCTGGAATGGAATCAGAACGCTTTGACAGCCTTATTCTGAACGACATCGGCCCGGTTGTGGAGCAGGCTGGTCTGGATCGTATCCAGAGTTATGTCGGTGCGCTGCCTCCCTTCGAAAACTGGCAGCAGGCCGCAGATCATTGCCGCAATGTGCATGGCGAAGTGATGATCGGCTTTGACAACGAGGACTGGCTCGGTTTTGCCCGACGGACTTGTCAGCTCCTACCAAACGGCCGGATAAAGTTCGCTTATGATCCGGCTATTTCCGTAGGTCTTTCTGGTAGCCAACAAACAGCTGTGCCGCCTGATCTCTGGCCGATTTGGGATCAGTTAAGCACCCTGCCCACGCTCATCATCCACGGCGCATTGACAGACATAATCTCCCCGGGCACGGTGATGGAGATGCAAAACCGCCATTCAGGGCCAATCAGCGCCGTCGAGATTCCAGACCGCGGCCATGCACCGCTTCTGGACGAACCGGCGGCCCTTTCCGCAATTGCCAGTTTCTTAAAGAGCGTCGACCGGTAGATGGCGAGCAACGCCAATAGCGCCGCACGCGCAACATCCCCCAATGTCGCACTCGGCATGTTGCTGGTCGTCTACATTTTCAACTTTGTTGATCGGCAAATATTGGCAATACTTGCCGGCCCGATTCAGGCCGACCTCGGACTCAGCGACACACAAATGGGCCTGTTGGGTGGCATCGCCTTTGCGCTACTCTATTCCACATTAGCCGTGCCACTCGGCTGGATCGCGGACAAGACTAACCGCAGCTGGGTCATTACCCTTTCCCTGGCCGTGTGGAGCGGATTCACGGCCCTTTGCGGGTTTGCGCAGGGATTCTGGTCGATTTTTCTCGCGCGTCTCGGCGTCGGCGTTGGTGAGGCCGGCGGCGTTGCGCCGTCCTATGCGTTGATCGCAGACTATTTCCCCAGCGAAAGACGGGCGAGAGCCTTATCGATCTATTCGCTCGGCATCCCGATTGGCTCGGCTACCGGGGTAATGGCGGGCGGTTACATAGCCGCGACTGTGGACTGGCGCCTCGCCTTCCTTGTCGTTGGTCTGTCAGGTGTATTAATTGCGCCGTTGTTCAAATTTCTTGTCCGTGATCCGGTGAAACCACAAGCGATGATGGAAACCAAAGCGCCGCAACCGCGCTTTATTGATATCCTCAAGATTCTAGCCAAGAAGCGCGCCTTCTGGTTTCTGGCATTTGGTGCAGCTTCCAGTTCGATGCTTGGCTATGGCATCGCTTTCTGGCTGCCCAGCCTGTTGCAGCGCAGCTTTGGCCTCGACCTTATCGACACATCTCTGTTTTTCGGATCCGTTTTGCTGATTGGCGGCGTTGCTGGCGTTATTGGCGGCGGCATATTGGGAGACTGGCTGGGCAGCAAGAATAAGGGCGCCTATGGATTGGTGCCAGCCGCTGCTTTTTTGCTTGCTGTGCCCCTGTTTGCAGCTGGCATCCTCAGCAGCTCCGCCACCCTCGCCTTTGTCCTGTTTCTGATTCCGCAAGGGCTTGCTTATATTTGGCTCGGCCCGGTTCTGTCTGCCGTACAACATCTCGTCACCGCAGAAACCCGGGCCACGGCCTCGGCACTATTTCTTCTGATCAATAATCTGATCGGCATCGGCGGCGGAATATTTTTCCTCGGCGCGCTCTCTGATAGCCTAACGCCGATCTATGGCGAAGATGGCTTGCGCTATTCGATGCTGATCTCGCTGATATTCTATCTTTTTGCGGCAGGGTTCATGGCTCTCGCCGCGCGGCCGCTACAACGGGAATGGGTTGAAGATAGCTGATCAATCCAGCTGTTTGAGGATTGCATTCCCAGATTTCGCGAGGGACGACACATTTCATTGTAGATATTCTTGAGAATAATGACATTTATAGCAGGCTGTTGTCATCATAAGGATCAAGAAATGCATGTATTGAACCGGCCCTGCTTATGAATTCAATACGACTGGCCCTCTTCACTCGCTTTCCAACAGCAGGGTCAGCAAAGACACGATTAATTCCAGCTCTCGGAGCTGAAGGCGCGGCCAATGTGCATCGGCGATTGACCGAGAGGACGGTGAAAATTCTCAGACAGGTAGACCAGCCTGTTGAAGTGCGCTTTAGCGGTGGCGAGCAAGACGCATTTGGACGCTGGTTAGGCAGTGACCTTACCTATGTGCCGCAGGTTGAGGGTGATCTCACCGACCGTTTGCTCGCATCCATCGATCCGGCCCCGGTCATTTTTTTAGGCTCAGATACACCGGAACTTTCCGCCCAGCACGTCAGTACCGCGATTGATCTGCTGCAAAAAACCGATGTCGTAATCGGACCGGCAGACGACGGCGGCTATTATCTGATCGGGTGCGCGAAACCCTATCCATTATTATTCCGGGATATGCGCTGGAGCACGGAGCATGTTCTGCCGGACACGCTCGCACGCTTGCAGCACCATAAGATCGGGTTTGAACTGTTGGAAAAATTGCATGATTGCGATCGCCCGGACGATCTTGATCGCTGGCCATGGCTGACCGAATGAAAAGCGTTACCATCCTTGTCCCGATGCTCAACGAGCAATTGGCCTTGCCCGACACACTGGAAGGTATCAGATCGCTCGATCCGCAGCCGAATGAGACGCTGATTATAGACGGTGGCAGCGACGACAATTCAGTTGAAATGGCAAACGCTGCGGGCTTCAATGTCATGATAGCACCAAAAAAAGGGCGAGGCGCGCAGATCAATTTCGGCGTGCGTAAAGCCACTAGCGAGCTTGTCTGTATCCTCCATGCGGACAGCATATTGCCCGCAGACGCCGTTGCCGTGATACGTGAGGTTATGGCCGATGGCAGAACAAGCCTGGCCGGTTTCACACCCCGTATTGCTGGTCCTGCCGGAACACGCTGGGGTTCAACGCTGCACAACTGGATCAAAACCTGGTACATCCCATTATTCGCCCGCCCGCTTCTGTTCTTCGGCGGAGTTCGGCTGCTATTCGGTGACCATGCCATGTTTTTCAGACGCGACCAGTTTCTCGCCATAGACGGTTGCGATGAGCGCCTCGTGGTGATGGAAGAAGCCGATCTTTGCATCAAACTTGCCCGATTTGGCAAAGTCCGCATCATACCGCGCTGGGTCTGGACATCAGACAGGCGCATTACAGCATGGGGCCGATGGCGCGCCAACTGGATCTATCTTAAGGTCGGAATGATGTGGGCAATGGGCGCGCGTGAACGTCTTGCTGATCACTATCCGGATATTCGCTAGATGCGCTCGTCTTCTTTCCTCGCATTGTAACAAGGGGTTACCATAAGGGAGTACGCAGTGTAACCATGGTCCAATATCTACGAATAGGACTTATGACAGACATTTCACCCTTCTCAGTCGCTAATGCCCAACCGCTTGACTCCCGCAAATTTGTGGACCCCAAGCATACCGCAAACGGGGAAAAACGGGCCAGCGTAACGATGAACGGCCTTGATACCTTGTGGATCAACACCGGAACCTTGTGCAATCTGGCCTGCAAAAATTGCTATATCGAAAGCTCACCGACCAATGATGCATTAGTGTATATCACATTGGCAGAGGTGGAAGCGTTTCTCGACGAGATTGCAGCAAATGATCTGCCCACACGTGAGATTGCCTTTACCGGTGGCGAGCCATTCATGAACAAGGATATGATGGCGATATTGCAGGAATGTCTGTCGCGTGGATTCTCGGTGCTTATACTGACCAATGCCATGCGACCGATGCGAAGGTTTGAATCGGAGTTACTGGCATTGGACGGTCGCGAGCGGTTGACCTTCCGTGTCAGTCTGGATCATTTTACTCAGTCGACGCACGAGGCAGAGCGCGGCCCCGATAGCTGGGACAAGGCGCTGGATGGCATTGATTGGCTCAGCACGAACGGCTTCAAGATAGCGGTTGCAGGACGGCAGTTATCAGGCGAAAGCGAAGTGCAGGCCCGTGCAGGATATCGTGCGTTATTTACCGCAAACGGCTGGGCGATTGCCGTGGACGATCCCGCGCAACTGATGCTGTTCCCCGAAATGGATGCCCAAGCTGACATTGCCGAGATTACAGACGCATGCTGGAGCATCCTGGATGTTGATCCAGCCAACATCATGTGCGCATCCAGCCGTATGGTCGTAAAACGAAAAGGCGAAGCTGCGCCTCGTGTCGCGGCATGCACCTTGCTGCCCTATGACAAAGCGTTCGATATGGGCGCAACACTGGAAGAGGCGAGCCGTGCGGTGGCGCTAAATCATCCGCATTGCGCCCGCTTTTGCGTTCTTGGGGGCGCGAGCTGTTCAGCCTAATCAGCACCCAAGACCCGGCCGGCAACCGCATCGAGTTTCGCGATCAGCGCGGGTTTATATGCAGATGGATCTGTTATCAAAGCGGTGTCGAGGACAGTGTCAATGGGACTTGCCTCACGCTTCTCCGGTAGTGCCTTTACCAGATATTCCACAAGCGCACGGGCGGTTGCCGCATTGGCGCCGAGTTGGGCGATAATCGCTTCAACCTCCACAGGTGTTTCATTGTCGCGCCAGCAGTCATAGTCGGTGACCATTCCGATCAGCGCATAAGGCAGCTCTGCTTCTCGCGCCAGTTTCGCCTCTGGCATCGCCGTCATTCCGATCACATCTGCGCCCCAGCCACGATACATGTTGCTTTCCGCCTTACTGGAAAATTGCGGCCCCTCCATGGCAAGATAGGTCCCACTATCATGCACCGTGGCACCAGCATTTCTCGCTGCCATCGCAGCCTTGTCACGAAGCCGCGGACAGACGGGCTCCGCCATCGATACATGAGCCACCACGCCATCACCGAAATAGCTCTTTTCGCGCGCGAAGGTGCGGTCAATAAACTGGTCCACCGCAACAAAATGTCCCGGCGCCATTTTTTCAGTCAGTGAGCCGACAGCCGAGATAGAGACAATATCCGTCACGCCCTGACGCTTCAACGCATCAATATTGGCCCGGAAATTCAGCTGGCTCGGTCCAATGAAATGGCCACGCCCGTGGCGCGGCAAGAACACGCATTTGATCCCCTGAATATGCCCGATCAACAGATCATCAGATGGCGCACCCCATGGCGTATCAACCGACACCCAATGCGCATCCTCTAAAGCGTCCAGTTGATACAGCCCAGACCCCCCGATGATACCTAATGTCCAGTCGCTCATATTCGGGGCTCCGTCAGTTCAAACAAACCGCTATGGATATGACCGGCAGCTATCTTTGCTGCAAGTGTAAACATTGCGCTCGCCAAGAAGCGGTCGAAATTAGCGTTGTGGCGGCCCTCCCAACTGGATCCAAATCGAGTATCAAATGGGTTTCGAATAACCGACTATGTTGAGCTCCTGGGTTATCAGGGCAACTTTCATCGCTCTGTATCAACACTTGCAACATGGAGTTGTCCGCCCTTGCAGATGATGGTCCGCAAACCTTCTGGTATGGGACTCCCCACCGGATGCTTTCTGAGCCAAAGATGGTATAAATACCAGTACGGCATCATCAATGATGGTTCGGCCCTATGACGGACTGGCGGCTTTCAAACGGTAGAAAATTCCGCTTTCGTCTTGGCCCGTGAGCTCAAGCACGCCGCTGACAATATGCACCTTTCTCTCGTTCGTGGGAAAAGGAATGTCCGCCAGTACTTCGATAAACTGGGTCGGCATCGCGTGAAAATGGAAAGGACATCCAGGCGGATAAGCCAGCAATACGAACCTCTTCTGTTTTGCACCTTTTTCCAATGGCGTCATCCATCCTGCTACCTTGATGCGTTTTCCGGCGAGTGATTTTACGGCTGGTGTAAATAGCGGTTTTGAATAGATATAGCCGTCCTTGCCTTTTCGCGTTTTTTCTTTTGTCCCTTCCAGAACGGCCCATGATACTCCGCCTTTCGGGGTCGCTGCAGGTTTCCAGATGTCTTTTATCGGTGCCTTACCGCCATCTTGCATGGCCGCTGGTGCTGGCGCTGACGCAGCGGTTAGGGAAAGTGCTGATGCAATTATTATGGCGTGCAGGATTTTCATGGTTGACCTCATGATGTTCGGGCGAGGCTATTCGCCAGATTAATGCGGAAAATACGGGCTGCGGGAATAAGTGCGGCAATGACGCCGATGAGCAATACGGCAGCGATGATACCAAGTTCAGCCGGGAGAAACTGTGCTGCGCTTAGTCCAAGATCACTGAGCGTCTGGAAACTGCGGCTGGCGAAAAAAAGCGCCACATGCGCGGTGGCAATTCCCAGGGTTGCTCCGGCAGCTGCCGTTATCAGTCCTTCTAGCAATATTGTTCCGAAAACCTGGGACTTGCTGGCTCCCATCACCCGCAAGAGCGCAAGGTCGCCCTCACGTGCGCGGGCCATGTTCAACAGCGCAATGAAAATCGCAAGGCCGCCTGTGGCTGCGAGTATCCAAGCGAAGATCCGAGCACCCTCTATCCCTGCACCAAATAGGTCGAGCAAGCGTGCCGTTTCCACCGCTGGCGTTGCAGCCTGCATTTCGGTCTGGCGGTTGATCATGGCGGGAATGCGGATAGCCCCAGCCGCGTTACGATAGCTCACCAATATGGCGGTCAGTTCGGGTTGTAGTTCCCCACGCGCGGACAGCGCCTGATCATCCGTATCATGATCATGGCCGTGGTCGTGGTCATGTCCGGTTTTTTCCTGATTGTCATGATCATGTTCTATGCCGTGAACGTCCCAGACACTCTCCACCGAAGTCAGGATAAGGCGGTCGACGACGGTGCCCGTCGGGGCCAATATACCAACTGTTTTGAAGGGCGCGTGGTCATGCCCTTGCCCGTCCTGTTCTGCCGTTTCAAGGCCATGGCTACCGATAAACTGCTGTCCAAGCTGCGCACCGGTTGTTTTCGCTACCGCCGCACCTAAAACCGCATCCATTGGCTTTTCGAACATTTTGCCTTGTGCGATCTCGCTACCATAGAAAGTCGCATAGGATGCATCGGTTCCGATGATCCGATAGCCATCAAAATTATCTCCCAGTGCCAGAGGAATTGCCGCTTTCACCGCTGGGTCACTGCGCAGCATGTCAAGGCTGTCGAGCGGGATGTTGCCGGTCGGCTGGTCAATGTGAAAAATGCTTGAAAGAATGAGTTGTAGCGGCGAACCCTTCGCGCCCACGACCAGGTCAACACCTTGTGCATCACGATCCAGACGGTTGGAGAGCTGGTTGCCGAATTGCACCAGAAGGACCAGCATGGCCACAGAAATGCCGAGTAACAGGATGTTGAGTGCAGTGGTTAGGCTGCGGTCGCGCAAATAGGCAAGAGCAAGTCCAAACATGGTTCAGGCCGCTCTCAACAGATGTTCGGTTAGTGCAATCCGATTGGGGAATAGTGGAGTCAGCCGGTCATCGTGGGTGGCGATCAGCAGTGTGACACCATAGTCCGCAGCACATTCCAGCAAGAGATCTGCAACCTGCCGGGCATTGGTTTCATCCAATGCAGAGGTGGGCTCATCGGCAATGAGCAATCGGGGACGGGCAACCAACGCTCTGGCAATTGCTGCCCGCTGCGCTTCGCCTTGACTCATCTGATGGGGTTTCGCTTTGGCGCGGTGCGTGAGACCTAACCTCTCCAGCAGAGCAGCGATCAAGGGTGCATCTGTGGTGCCACGCGACAGGCGCTGGGCCAGTAAAAGATTGGCTGACAAATCCAGTGCAGAAACCAACCGTAACGTCTGAAAGACAATTCCGATATGTTCGCGCCGGATTTTATCGCGACCGCTTTCGGAGATGGCTGCAATATCATGACCTGCCACTCTGATCGCACCTTTTTCCGGTGACAACAGCCCGCAGATGAGATTGATGAGTGTTGTCTTGCCGGACCCTGAGGGACCTACAAGCAGATGATGATTCTGTTCTTCTATGGAGAAGTTAAAGCCGGAAAACAGGGGCTTTTCATTAACATGATAATGAAGATTCTCGATTTCAAGTAACATGGTTTTAGTGAAACATCGCCCTGTCAGCAGCCGGATCGCTGGTTTTTCCCGATGTCAGATTTTGCGGTTCATCCGCTTTCTGCCTGTCGATCCACGTTTCTTCAGCAGGCTCTTCATCTGCACGCGGTTCATTTGCGGCCGGTGTTTTCGGCATTGGCGACATTTTTCTGCGTTGGTTGAGGCTGGCACCCCAAGAACTGCTATTGTCAGAGGGTACTGCTTGAAACGGATTGAACCGCTGCATGCCAAATTCGCCATGAAAACTGCAAGCATGTACCGGTGTGCCAAAGCTCACTGTGGCCAGAGACAGAATCGCGATTGCACGGATGTTTTTGAGTTCGATCATGAATGTGATGATACATCATCTCATACGATTGTCCAAGTGTAATCTGATTGGATAGTGCCGATCCGATATTTCCAATCCAGTATCTTTATCACTGGCGGCAATTCCGGCAGGTTCCGGTCATTTCAAGAAAAATCTGGCTAATCTGGAACCTGCGCTTATCGCAATGCCGTCCCAGTCCTGCAATTGCATCAGGACATTCAAGCAACTCAAACTCACCACATTCGCGGCAAATGACTATCAAATCGGTTTTGGGAGATATTGCAACGAATGCATTTCGCGCCGTGATCCGTCTTGCCTTGCCGCTAGCGACAAGGCGTTCAAGAGCTCGGTACACCTGTGTCGTTGCAATCGGGGGTGTCATATTGGCTATCTGATATGCGCCAACGGGCCGCGTGCTGTTGTTGAGAACTTTCCAGACCTGTTCATCTATGACAAAGGCTTTCCGGCGCTCCAATTTCAAATTCCGCCATCGGCCACACATCGTGCACGACGCTTCCAGTTATTGATATGGGCAAATGCGACAATGATAGCGCCAATACTGCTCAGGATAATTTCATCGTTATGATATTTCGCAGTAAGGGCGACTGTCATGGACAAAAGTCCCGCAGCGCCCACTGCCAGTGGGATGACCGACTTATGTTGGCAGGTACCATATGCAAGGACCGACAGGCTCAAAGGCAATGCCAACAAGACAATGTAAAGATGCACCGCTTCCGGTAATGCCAAGACGTTAGCTAATGCAGGAATGGCAGCCAAAAGCAGCGGAAGGCCTAAGCAATGGACAACACAAAGGCCTGACAAGAGCACCGCCGAAGTTTCAAGCCGGTTCGTATGTTGTGGAGTCACTTTTGTATTTTCCTTGCAGGCTTCACGGTTAGAAATTAAACATTTATGATATGATACAACATTACATGATTCGCAAGGACTCAGTTTTATGATTTTTAATGCCAGCATGCGTCTACCCGTGACCGTCCTTTCCGGCTTTCTGGGAGCAGGCAAGACCACGCTATTGAACCACATTCTTGGTAACCGCGATGGCAAGCGGGTTGCGGTGATCGTGAATGATATGTCGGAAGTGAATATCGACGCCGATCTGGTGCGCGGCGGAGAGGCGGCTTTGTCGCGATCTGAAGAGACGCTGGTTGAAATGACCAATGGTTGCATTTGCTGCACGCTGCGTGATGATTTGCTGCTTGAGGTCCGCAAGCTATCTGAGGAAGGTCGCTTTGACTATCTCGTCATTGAAAGCACTGGCGTGTCCGAACCACTGCCGGTCGCAGCGACCTTTTCGTTTCGTGACGAGGAAGGACAATGTTTGGGCGATGCTGCCCGGCTCGATTGCATGGTCACTGTGGTCGATGCGGTCAACCTGATGAATGATTATTCCAGCCATGATTTCCTGGCTGACAGAGGCGAAACCGCCGGTGAGGGTGATGACCGCCGTCTGGTAAGCCTGTTGGTTGAGCAGATTGAATTTGCCGATGTTGTCATCGTCAACAAGGCGAGCGATGTATCTATCGAACAACTGGCTGTGGTAAAACAGGTTGTCGCTTCTCTAAATGCAGATGCCCGGATTATCGATGCGGATTACGCCAAGGTCGATCTTGATCAGATTCTCGACACCGGACTGTTTGATGACGAGAAGGCCGAAACCCATCCACTTTGGGCAAAAGAGCTGTTCGATTATGCCAGCCACCGTCCGGAGACAGAGGAATATGGCGTAGAGAGTTTTGTCTATCGCGCCCGCCGTCCGTTCGATCCCAAGCGCTTTTATGATTTCCTGACCCAAAACGGTCTCGATAGCGTTATCCGTGCCAAGGGGCATTTCTGGCTTGCCACTCGCCCCGACTATCTGGGCGAGCTGGCCGTGGCTGGCAGCCAAACCATCACCTCTCGCATGGGCCGCTGGTGGGCAGCGGTGCCGAAAAATCGTTGGCCAGATGACGGCAGCTTTGAACATTTTGTCATGCGCCACTGGGATCCCACATGGGGCGACCGGCGGCAGGAACTAGTGTTCATTGGTATCAGCATGGACGAGGCGCGCATCCGCCGCGAGCTCGACGCCTGTCTGGTCGAAGTTGATGCCTTTACCCCAGAGCAATGGGCAACACTTGCCGATCCCTTCCCTGCATGGGAAGCCCCTCAACCGATGTTGGAGTCAGCTGAATGAGCGTGGATATAAAAGAGCGTTCGATCGCGCTCATTGCGGGCAATGCAGAAGCCCTGAATGCGATCCGGGACGAAGGCACAGCAATTGCCATTTGGGAACGATCAACACCACCCGGACTGTCGGCGCTTAACCTGGATGGCATATTCGACGTCCGTTTTACCGCAGATGTCGAAAAGCTGTCGACCACCCTAGATGACGCTCTTGACGATGCAGGCCATGAAAGAGGCGATGCTCGGAACATATTGCACAAAGATGTTCTGGCGCTCGCCAACCGCTTCGCCAAGGTGATGCGGAGCGAGTTTGTCGAAGTCCGGCTGGAGCATGTCACCACAAATGCCTGCAGGAAATTTCACGCAGATTATGTCACAGCGCGGCTGATCACCACCTATTTGGGGCAAGGCACGCAATGGTTAGATGGTGATGATGCAGCCGATTGTGATTGTGGTGATCCCCATAATATACAGCAGATGCGAGCGGGCGATGTTGCCCTGTTCAAGGGCCGTCTCTGGTCACAAGACACCCCCGCTATCCATCGCTCCCCGCCGATAGAAGGCACTGGCGAAGAGCGGCTGATGCTGGTTATAAACCCAGTTCAGCGAAGTAGGGCTGTTTAACATTAATCCAGATCACCAAAGAGAAATAAATTCTGCTGTTTGTTAGAACGGTAATTCGCCGCAATTGCCTTCAATATCATCACCCGCAAAGGCCGCTTTCACAAATGGCAACATGTCAGCGGTTGAACCGGGCACGACGGCGCGGGAAAGCTAACCTGCCCTGTTCTGGACCAACCGACCCGCGAATGCTAAGTGTCTGGTGAGGGAGGAAATCTCATGAGAATTGCCGGACTGGTTATCGTTGCGCTCATTGCGTTGCTCCATTTTTATATCGCCTGGTTCGAGATTTTCGCATGGACGACCAGAGGTCCGGAAATATTCACATCCATTTCTGCCGACTTGTTTGAGCCAACCAAGGTTTTGGCCGCCAACCAAGGCATTTACAACGCCTTTCTTGCGGCCGGGCTGACATGGTCATTGTTGATCAAAGATGCAAAATGGAAGATCAATATTGCCGTCTGCTTCCTGCTATTCGTGGCCACTGCGGGCGTCTTTGGTGCGGCCACGGCTGATTTCAAAATATTCTATGTTCAGACAGTCCCCGCCGCTGCGGCATTGATTTTGCTTTTGCTGTCGAGACGTTCGGCAAAGAGCTGATCAGTCGTCAAACGGCTGGTTCATACGGATGGTTCACACGGCTAGGTCACACTGGCGGTTCACATAAGCTGGGCCACCCATATAGACTCCTTTCCTACATATATCCATATAGGTTATAGATCTTCTTCTAACGTACCTATTTAGCCCCATCACGACGATGTGGTCCTCTGCCGATGATAGTTGCGAGCGGAGATGGAAAAGGAAGATGATGATGACATATGATGAAAAATTTCCGAAAAATATCAATGGGAGTATCGCGCGGGAGGTGATTGGTGACGAACAATCCCCTGCCCACTGCGCGTCACGATGGCTGGACAGCAGAGGTGCGCGTTAAGTATCTCGAGGCGCTCGCCAATTGCGGGAACATCCGAACGGCGGTGGCCTTTGTGCAGCGCTCACGGACATCCGCCTAAAATCTAAAACAACGCATAGGGACTGGTTCACATCGTCAACTTCGCACCGGCTTGGCCATCAACCGGCTTTCAACGGCTAGGCCGAAGCAAAACATGATTTCAGGATAGCGGAGAAATCGGAGAGAGCCCGACGGCTGGGTCGCAGATGCCGCCGGACTCCCGATATTTACGGTGCCCTCGCGTGAAGCTTAAGCCGCCGTAAACCCTGTTATCGCGGAAAAGGATAAAATAACTGTGATCAGGCTCACTGGGGATGATTTTATGTGAAAAAGGAAGAACGTCGCGGTGATCGTGACACTAGCCCCCCCTTCCAAGAAGCCCGATGGAGGGTCGCAGAACCATCGGACTTCCGGAGGTTACCCATATGAGGGATCCCAAAGGGAAGTGCGATGTCGCCGCCCCCCGCAATATGTTGCGAAATAAGCGACATCGCCTGATTGTGGTAGCGGAAGATATTTCACAATATTGTGATGAGGATCACTGAATGGGAAATATGTTATACTGATCAGGAAAATAGCTGAAAAACCGGAACAAAAACCAGCATAAAGGACGAACATGGCACATTATACCGGACGGCCACGCTTTGAATGGGATGAGGATGGGCGGATCATGACGCTGCTCAATCGCTTTGCCTTTATCGACGATGCGCAGCTGGTGTGGAGCGTGCCTGCCATGACGCGGGTTAACGGGGCATCGATACCGCAATTTGCCTGGTCGATCCTCGGCAGTCCATTTGTCGGCCGGTATCGCAAGGCATCCGTAGTGCACGACTGGTATTGCGATGTCCGCACGCGGGGATGGAAGGCAACGCACCGGATGTTCTACGAAGCAATGCGCACCTCAAAGGTCAGCGGAGCAAAGGCACGGATCATGTATGCTGCAGTCTATTATGCCGGGCCGCGCTGGGACGTTGCAGCAGCCTATAACGCCGAGCTGGCCGAAACTATGTTGCCAGAAGCCTATAGCAGCCTGAAACAGATGGAGCCGGCGGAAATACCCGAGGCGCAGCCCGACCTGACTCTCTGGCATCGGCGCGAAACCGACCCGGTGGCGTTTGAGGCAATGTGCGATGATTTCGCCAAAAAATGCGCGACCGTCACCGATGTCGAGGCCATGATCGAGGAGCAATTGGGCGCCACCGAATGACCAAGGCCGTTACCGTTGCTATTACACCGTGCGCTTGGCGCGGTCCTTCTTGTTCTGGCCCTCAATCGCCTGGCGTGCCGCCTGCCATTGTTCGTCGCCCCATGCGGTCAGGGCAGAGAAATTGCCGCCGGTTGCGTTATAGGCGCCGCCATCGATCGCAATGGTCTGTCCGGTCAGATATTGTGATCCCGGCCCCATCAGATAGGCGGCAAGATTCACCAGTTCGTCCATCTCGCCGACACGGCCCATCGGGACGCTGCTGCTCATCTTATCCTGATCACCTTTGCTCGGTGCGAGCCGGTTGGACATGCCTTCGGTCGGGAAAGCCCCTGGCGCAATGGCGTTCAGACGCAAACCATAGCGCGCCCATTCGGTGGCCAGGCTCTGCGTCATGACGTTGATACCGGCCTTGGACATGGCCGACGGGACCGTGAACGGCCCGCCATTCCAGACCCAGGTGGTCAGGATGGAAAGAACGCTGCCCTGATCACCAGCCGCGATCCAGCGCTTGCCTATGTCATGGGTCATATAGAATGTACCGTGGAAGACGATATTGGCAATCGCGTCAAAGCCGCGCACCGATAAATCCTCGGTGCGCGAAATGAAATTGCCGGCCGCATTATTGACCAGCCCGGTTAGCGGGCCATGCTGCGACCAGATCAGGTCGTTCATTTCGCTGATCATCTCCGCGTTACGGATATCACAGGGATGTGGAACCACCGTACCGCCATGTTTTTTGACTAGCTCTTCGGCCGTCGCTTTGCACACATCGCCGCGGCGACCACAAATATGGACTTCAGCGCCAAGCTTCAGGAAACCCTCGGCCATTTCCTTGCCCAGGCCGGTGCCACCACCAGTGATCAATATACGTTCACCCTTCATCAGGGCTTCGCGAAACATGAGTTTTGAAATATCCATATTGTCCTGTCCTAGATTAGCGGTTGCGGCATATTTCATGCCTTTCCAGCCTGTAAGCGATACCAGCTACGCGGCGGAAAGGAAAATATGGTTGAAAGGACCTATCAAAAAGAACGGGATCATCACAAACCGTGTCAAGGCGGGCTGGATGAAGGCGGGCTGGGTGAAGGTGGGCTGGATAAAGGCGAGCCGAATCAAGGTGGGACAGCCGCTCCGCGCTGCAGGTTACGGCCGGAATAGAGCACGCAAAAAAAATGGGAGCCGGTCGCCGAACAAGTTCGGTTCACGGCTCCCACTGCGCCTGATTGGGGATGCTGTCCTCTTGCGATTTCAACGTCCGCTTGTCCGGCGTCCGGTTTCCGGGCCAATACCGTTATGGTTTTCGGTTTTCCACATCGTCGCTTGCGCAATTCTGTTTCGGTTTAAACCCGATATTGGTCCAGTCACCCGATGATTGCTGTCCATCTGATCCACTCCGGCTTGCGCCTTTGCTTCTCGGGTTTCTTTCAATCATCAATCGAAAGATCATCTTATTTTCCTTGCGAAAAACACTATGTTCGTCTCGATTATCTTCTGGCTTCAAATCGCCCCAACGGGTCATCGCTGACTTGTCGCTGGTTGGATCAAACTCCGTCCGATGAATTGTATATGACACGTGTTTGCGAGTCGCTCCAAATGCTGAAAGGCGACTTATCCACAGATGCTGATCTTTCTTGTGGAAAAACACTGGCCGGATTGTGGACAAGGCAAAAATCCGTTGGCCCGGCCTTTCTAATAGGGGGATATCTTGAAAGGGCCGGGCCGTCGGAACAGTCTCGGTGCCCATCGGGAGGAGGGGGAGGCAACCGGGACTGAAAAAATCTGTAGTCGTTAAACCTGAATGGTCGTCATCATGATGATGCTGCTAACACTCAGGGCGGCTACTATATTGAAAAGCGTTTTCATGGGACAATCTCCTGTTTCTAAAAACGCCGATCAAACATCACTTTTCCTGTCTAACTGATAGTCAGGAAATGGTCGTCAAACCGTTAAGTTTCAATTGAAAACGGAGATTAATTAGTTGCAGTTTTTGCAATCAATTGAGGTGAGCGAGGCCGCGCCTAAAGAATGCCTTCGAGCAGCTTCTTACCCTTCTTCAATGGGTTTTTGCGGAACTTGCTCTCCTCCGCACCGATATAGGAGAATATCCCGTCCATCGCCTGTTCGGTCACACTGTCGGTCAAACCATCACGGGAAAGGTCAAGCCCACCCAGTGAAGAAAGCGCAGAGATAGAACCAAGGCTTTCGACCTGTTTATAGGCACCCACCTCGCCCAAGGCTTTCTCGACCAGCGGGCGGATCTTCACCGCGAGCTCCTCGCCCGAGGTCTTGCGCAGATAATCAGTTCCGCCAGTCCCACCGCCGGTGACGATACCCACCCCGTCCGTCAGAGTCAGATTGTCGATGGCTGATCGGAATATCGGCTTGGCTTCCAGCGCTGCCTTGCCGGCTGCATCATTCAGGTTCTTGGTGATGTCCTTGGTCAAACCTGCCTTGCTGGTAAAACGCAGGATCTTGGTCGCATTCTTCAACGGACCCGGCAATAAAACACGCACCGCCTTATCTGCGTAAAAGGCGCCCGGCTGTGACAGCTTGTCGAGCGCTCCATCGGATGCATTGCCCAACAGACCCTTCACTCCGGCAGATTGCGCATGAGCCGGGGCAGACAATAGCGGGGTCATCGATAAGGGCACCGCCATCATCGTCGTTGCTGCAATCAATTTCAGTTTCTTGGATGTATTCCGCATTATCCCGCTCCTGCTATGTTATGCCGTTCACCATAGCATAGCATTTTCGCGAGAAGCTGAACAGGTTCACCAAATTGTGTAAATAGTTGTACCGCGACTATCCGGCTGGTTTCGATCAGTTGGTTTCCGAAAACTCAAGCTTACCGCTAGTTTCGTCCGCACCTTTTTCGGTTAGTTCAAGCAGAAACGGATCGCCTTCGTCAGTTTTGCCAGAAAGCGTATTGCCATCCTTTTCAACAACGAAGTTTTCGTCCGTCATTTTCTGTTCGAACCAGGATACCAAATCGGCGGTACTGGTTGGTGCATCAAAGTTCAAAATGACCTTTCCGCCTTCGCCGTCTTTATCTTCCACATTCAGCCCTGTAACTTTCGAACCTGGATATAGCGATACGTTGTTCAAATCAAAATCGTCACTATCAATGGAAATCTGGGGGAGATCAACATCCATCGAGAAGCCGTCAGTCTTGATTGAAAATTTGCTATCTCCACCTTTACCGCCGATTTTGATGCTGTCAGCTTTGTCGCCGCCCTCACCGTCCACATCAATCGACATTTCGAAACCGTCATCACCTTGTTCCGTCTCAGAGCCAGAGCAAGCGGACAGGGTCAACGGAACGGCGGCAAGCGCGACAAGAAACTTATTGGTCATCGAAAATCTCCATACTGTATTGTTAATATAATACAGTATGGAGAGATTAGGTCAAGTAGATGGTTGAGCCCCATATGGTGTTAGGGCTCAATCGTTGCTCCAGGGTTGGCCGCATTCACGACACCGCCGTCAACAATCAGGGTCGTGCCCACCACATAGTCGCCTGCGCTACTGGACAGATAGATAGCTGCCGCAGCCATATCCTCCGGCCGGCCAATGCGTTTCGCCGGGATACCTTTTTCGACGGCGTCTTCATAGTCGCGCGCCGCTTTGTTCATGTTGGAAGCAAAGGCACCCGGAGCGATGCCGGACATGATGATGTCGTCAGAAATCAGCTTGGAAGCCATCTTGCGAGTAAGATGAACCACCGCTGCTTTCGATGCCTGATAGCTGTAGGTTTCCCAAGGATTGACCTTGAAGCCATCGATTGAAGCGATATTGACAACTTTTGCCGGCCGATCAAAGCTGGCTGCTGCTTTCAGCTGGGGATGCAGCGCCTGAGTTAGGAAGAACAGCCCTTTGACATTGGTGTCCATCACCTTGTCCCAACCCGATTCTGGGAAGCTGAGATATTCCTCACCCCAGGCCACGCCGGCATTGTTGATCAATATGTCGAGCTTCTCTTCATGCTTGGCAATCTCCGCAGCAAGGGCCTTGCAACCCTCAACCGTGCTGACATCGCCAGGAACAGAAATACAGTTATCACCCATTTCAGCGGCAGCGGCAGCGCAGGCATCGGCCTTACGGCCAGAGATGTAGACTTTCGCACCTTGGGCCAGGAAGCCTTCGGAAATCATCCGACCGATACCCCGATGCCCGCCGGTCACCAGCGCAACGCGGCCTTCAAGCGAAAATAGCTTGTTAAAATCCATCATGAAATCCTTTTTAGTAGCCGTGCATTTCCGCAACGAGGTTGGTGTGATAGTTGGCGTCACCCATAAATTCGGCCAGCGCACGATCGCGCTTCATATAGAGGCCAATATCATATTCGTCGGTCATCCCAACGCCGCCATGCATTTGCACGCCTTCCTTGACCGACAACGCTGTCGCTTTGCCTGCTTTGGCCTTGGCGACAGACACCATCATCTCGGCTTTTGATGAGCCTTCGTCGAGCATCTGCTGTGCTTTCAACACCGTCGCCCGAGCGATCTCCATTTCGCTATAAAGATGTGCTGTCCGGTGCTGCAGCGCCTGAAATGATCCGATAATCGTATCGAACTGCTTGCGGCCTTTGATATACTCAACGGTGATATCCATGGCCCCGGCGCCAACGCCAAGCGTCTCTGCTGCCGAACCAGCCCGGCCAGCATTGAGCATCCGCTGAAGCACTGCCCCACCTTCATCAACTTCACCGATAACCGCATCAGCGTCGACGACCACGCCATCAAATTCGACATGAGCCGCCATTGCGCTATCTACCAGACGAACACTGTCTCTCGACAATCCGCTAGCGTTGGTATCAACGGCAAAAAGCGTAAGGCCTTTATCTTCGCCAGAACTGCCACTGGTCCGCGCCGCCACGATCAACGTATCCGCCGAACCACCCTGCACTACAAATTGCTTTTTGCCATCGAGCTTGAAACCGTTACCTTCGCGGGTCGCTGCCATCGCAATTTGATCGGGACGATGTTTTGCGCCCTCGTCGATCGCCAAGGCCAGCACACTGTCGCCAGAAAGGATGCCTGGGAAATATTTGTCGCGGAGCGTTTTGCCGCCCGCGTTCAGAGCCTCGACACCTGCAACTGCTGTCGCAAGAAACGGAGAAGGCGTAAGGTTGCGGCCAATTTCCTCCAGGACAACACCCGCTTCGGTGTGACCAAGGCCCAACCCGCCTTCATCTTCAGAAACCAATATGCCCGTAAAACCCATTTCCGCGAACTGTTTCCAAAGCGCGTGGGAGAAACCGTCCTTGCAGTTTTTGTCACGAAATTCCCGAAAGTGAGCGACGTTACCTTCGCCCTTCATAAAATCTGCTGCGCTGTCCTGCAGCATTTTCTGGTCGTCATTCAAGTAAAGCGGCATCGCTTTTGTCCCTCTAATATAATTGTTTAACTGCCTACGCCCTTAAGCGTTAGGCAATTGCAAGATCTGTTTGGAAACGACGTTCAGCATAACTTCGCTGGTTCCGCCTTCGATGCTGTTTGCTTTGGTCCTGAGCCAACCGCGCGCGGTCAGCCCGCCATTGGATGCATCACTTTCCCACTCCAACACTTCACTACCACCAGCGGACATGATCAATTCATGGCGACGCTTGTTAATCTCCGTCCCGGCATATTTCATCATGTTGGGCTGTGCAGGATGGCATAGGTTGGCTTTGAAAGTATCGCCGAAACGTTCTGCCATCGCACGGAAGGCTAACACATCGATATCCATTTCCGCCATCTGAGCCCGAAGCATCGGATCATCCAGCCGACCCATTTCATCACGGCCATATTGATCGGCAAATTTGGAGCCGAGCGACGTCGCCCCGGAAGAACCGTCACCGGAAATCATGCTGCGCTCATGTCCCAGCAGATATTTGGCAACGTCCCAGCCGCGGTTTACTTCACCGACCACTGATGACACGCTATCGCCATAAGTTTTTGGCACTTCGACATCCGCGAAAAATGTCTCACAAAATGCAGATTGTCCGGAAATCAGGACGATAGGTTTCGTCTCCACACCTTTGCTCGTCATATCGAACAGCATGAAACTAATGCCCTTATGCTTGGTCGATTTATCGGTCCGTGTCAGACAGAAAATCCAGTCCGCTTTGTCAGCGTAACTGGTCCAGATTTTCTGACCGTTGATCAGATAATGGTCGCCTTTATCTTCCGCCGAGGTTTGCAGCGAAGCAAGGTCCGATCCGGACCCAGGCTCCGAATAGCCCTGGCACCAGCGGACTTCACCGCGTGCAATCGGCGGCAGAAAATGCAGTTTCTGTTCTTCGGTACCAAAGTGCAGCAATGCGGGGCCAAGCATCCAGATGCCAAAGCTCGACAAGGGAGAACGAATCCTCAGCCGACCCATTTCCTGAAGCAAGATTTTGGTTTCAGCGCGTGATAGACCCCCGCCGCCATATTCTTTAGGCCAGTCGGGAACCGTCCAGCCCTTGGCCGCCATTTTGTCCATCCATTCTTTTTGCCCTGGCTTAAAGGTTGGGTTTTTCCCGCCCCAGCAAATATCGCTTTCATCGACAACAGGCTGGCGCATTTCTGGCGGACAGTTGGCTTCCAACCAGGCAGCAGTCTCTGCGCGGAAGCTTTCAAGATCAGACATGATGGTGATTCCTTTAATTGATCAATTAATATCTGACTATCATAGATAAGGCCCAAGGTTCAATGATCCGCTTGCGCAAAGATCGAAAAAATAATCGACCATAGACAGGCGCACTGGATTCCGTAGCGGCAAGCCGATCAATTACCGGAATCGATTGACGGTCAATTCGGGCTCGGCCTATGTTCCAAAGAAAAACAGCCCAAAAACAGGAGCCCATAAAATGCGATTTGAAGGCAAAACCGTTGTCATAACGGGAGGCTCATCAGGCATTGGTCGCGGGACCGTTGATCTGTTTTTGCGTGAAGGTGCTGAAGTGGTCATGGGCGATATTGATGCTGATGAAGGTTCCGCAATGATGTCCACTCTCGGCGACAGTTTCCATTTCCAGAAATGCGATGTCACCCAGGAAGAGGACGTCAAAGCACTGATGGATTACGCTGCAGAGAAGACCGGTGGACTTGATATTGTCTTCAACAACGCTGGCGCCGGTGGGCCGCGTGATGCGATAGACGAGATAAGCGGAGACGACTGGGACTTTGCCATGGCATTGCTGCTCAAATCCGTTGCCATGGGTATCCGCCACGCAGCACCTCACCTCAAAAAACGGGGTGGCGGCGCCATCATTAATACGGCCTCGGTCTGCGCCTTTCAGGCCGGCTTTGGCCCCGTTGCCTATTCGACGGCAAAGGCCGGTGTTTTGCATCTGACCAAGTTGTCCGCCGCTGAACTAGCGCAATATAAGATACGAGTGAATGCGATCTGCCCCGGCTTCATTCAAACCAATATTTTTGCTGCTACTGTTGGCGCCAACAAAGAGGAAGCGCAGCAGATCAATAGCGTCTTGGGGCAAGCAGCAGCAGGTGCTCAACCCATTTCCCGGCCTGGCGTTCCCGACGATATTGCCGAGACAGTGGCCTATTTTGCATCCGATGCCGCAGGCTTTGTTACTGGCACACATTTGTTGGTCGATGGCGGATTGCTGGTTGGTACGCAGTCCAGCTGGGACCCGGAAGCACCGGGTATGCTGGATGCCATTTTACCGGAGCACCTGCGTTGACAGATTCAGCTGAAAAACTCCCGTTAAAAACCAAGCTTCTCTATGGCTTCGGTGCCGCAGCTTATGGCGTGAAGGATAACGGTTTCGCCGTTTTTCTGCTCTACTATTACAACCAGGTTGTTGGCATGCGCGCCGACGTGGTTAGCTTAGCCATTGCAATTGCCCTGTTTGTGGATGCTTTTGTCGATCCGCTCATTGGTCAGATGACCGATCGCACCCGGACATCGATTGGGCGTCGCCACCCGTGGCTTTATGGATCGGCTGTTCCCATTGCTATCGCCTGGTTATTTTTGTGGCATCCGCCCGAAGCCAGCGGAACTGTCCAGTTTTTCTATCTGTTAGCGATGGCGATGCTCGTGCGCTTTTCTCTTTCAGCCTATGAAGTTCCCTCATTGGCTCTGGTTCCGGAACTGAGCAAAGACTATCACGACCGTACGAGTATATTGCGCTTTCGGACGTTGTTCGGTTGGGCCAGCGGCCTCGGGATTATGGTCCTCGCCTATGGTTTTCTCTTGGTTCCGAATGAGAAATATCCGGTCGGATTGCTCAATGCAGATGGTTATGCTTCCTATGCTATTGTGGGCGCTGGCATCATGGTCTTCGCCGTCATTGTGTCAGCGATCAGCACTCACAAGCGAATAGTAAGCGGTTATAAATCCGAGGCCGCTCACCCGGAAACAGCAGAAGATTTCAATCAAATGTTGGCGGCGTTCCGTTTTTCACCATTCATGCTTTTGATGTTCGCCGGCGTCTTTGCCTACACCAACCAGGGGCTCACATTCGCCATGACCCCCTATCTGTTGACTCATGTGTGGGAATTCGGATCGGCTGAGTTCACGCTCTATTCTGCGGTATTGTTCATCGGCGTTATCATGGCCTTTCTCCTGGTCACCCCGATTTCCAAGCGGACAGGAAAGCCCATAGGGGCCGCGATATTGACATTATTTGCATTGATGATCGGCACGGCGCCCTATTGGTTGCGGATGTTGGATCTATTTCCAGTACCCGGTTCCGACTTACTGGTTCCCACTCTCTTTACATTTCTTGTGATCGCAACCGCCTCAAGCATATCAGCGATGATCCTTACCATGTCGATGATGGCAGACGTTGCCGATGCCTATGCATTCGAAGCTGGCAAGCGAACGGAAGGTCTGTTTTCTTCCGGCATGTGGTTCATGCAAAAAATGGTTGGTGGCATGGGTATTTTGCTCTCTGGCCTTATCATCTCCTTCATTCAACTACCGGAACAGGCAGCTCCCGGCTCGGTCGAACCGGCCATTGTCGACAATTTGGCTTTGATTTACGTAAGCATGATTACTGTCATTGGCCTTATTGGTACGTGGGCCTACACTTTGTTCCCACTGAGTGAAAAGGACCATAGCGATCGCGTCGCGAAGCTGACCGCGGCATCACCACCTGCGGAATAGGAAGATGGATAAAAACCAATCCCAATCGCTCCTTTCCCTGTGGCCATGCCGTGACGGCTCTGATAAGTTAATTGCATAGTTAAATCGAAAAGCTCTCAAAAAAGGATAGAAGCATGGATTTTGATCTCACGGAAAAGCAGGAATATTGGCGCAATCAGGTGCGCGAGCATATCGAGAATCATGTGCGCCCGCGCGTCGCTGATTATCAGGCTGAAGACGAATCCGGAGATCGCTGGAAAGTCCTGCAGGTTGTGGAAGAAGAGAAAGCCAAGGCGAAAGAAAAGGGCATATGGAATCTTTTCATGCCGCCCTCCAATCCGAATCTGCCTCACATCGATGACAGCTTTGAATTTGAGGGCCCTGGCCTCACAAACCTTGAATATGCTCTTTGCGCCGAAGAAATGGGCCGGGTTGGTTTTTCATCTGAAGTGTTCAACTGTTCCGCGCCAGATACTGGCAATATGGAAGTCTTTCATCGTTATGGCACGCTAGAACAGAAAGAGCAGTATCTTCGTCCGCTGATGAATGGCGAGATTCGCTCGGCCTTCCTGATGACCGAGCCTGCTGTGGCATCATCCGATGCAACCAATATTGAAACCGCTATCGTTCGCGATGGCGATGAATATGTCATCAATGGCCGTAAATGGTGGTCGTCTGGTCTTGGCGATCCGCGCTGCAAAATCGCTATCGTGATGGGCAAAACCTCCTTTGAGGGCAGCCGCTACACGCAGCAATCTCAGATCCTCATGCCAACTGACGCACCAGGCGTGAACATCATCCGCCATCTGCCTGTCTTCGGTTATGACGATGCACCGCATGGTCATATGGAAGTCGAGATGAAAGATGTTCGTGTTCCGGCATCCAATATCATCTTGGGTGAGGGACGCGGCTTTGAGATCGCACAGGGCCGCCTTGGACCTGGCCGTATTCATCACTGCATGCGTACCATCGGTGTTGCAGAAGAAGCGCTCCAGAAAATGGTCAAGCGCCTCCAGTCCCGCATCGCATTCGGCAAGCGTATTTCCGAGCATAGCGTTTGGGACGAGCGCGTCGCACGGGCCCGTATCGACATCGATATGAGCCGCCTGCTTTGCTTGAAAGCAGCTGATATGATGGACAAAGTCGGCAACAAATATGCAAAGGCAGAGATTGCAATGATCAAAGTGCAGGCACCAACAATGGCGTTGAAAATCATTGATGATGCCATCCAGGCACATGGCGGCGGCGGCGTTAGCAATGACTTCGGTCTGGCCAGCGCTTATGCGCATCAACGTACATTGCGTCTCGCAGATGGTCCGGATGAGGTTCACAATCGGACGATCGCCAAGATGGAATATGGCAAATATGCCGAAACCGCTGATGGCAGCAAAATGAAGGAAGAGCTGTCTTCCGGTGATCTTGCCGTCACGCGATAAGAGAGGGCTGGTCCAATGAAAGCTGCAGTCCTGGTTGAAGCGGGCAAACCGCTCGAAATCGAAGATGTCACCATCTCTAATCCAGGACCGCATGAAGTGCTGATCCGAACGGCTGCCTGCGGGTTGTGCCATTCGGATCTTCATTTCATTGATGGCAGCTACCCGCATCCCTTGCCGGCCATACCGGGACATGAAGCGGCAGGTATTGTTGAAGCCATCGGCAGCGAAGTACGTACCGTTGCGGTAGGTGACGCTGTCGTTTCTTGCTTGTCTGCCTTTTGCGGCCATTGCGAATTTTGCGTATCCGGTCGAATGTCTCTTTGCCTCGGTGCGGATACGCGGCGAGCAGAAGGGGAAGCGCCCCGGATTACTCGGCCTGATGGATCAACCGTTGCGCAGATGTTGAATTTATCAGCCTTTGCCGAACAAATGCTGATCCATGAACATGCCTGCACTCGGATTGATCCCGACATGCCACTTGATCGAGCCGCTGTTATTGGCTGTGCGGTGACGACCGGAGCCGGAACCATATTTAACGCCTGCGCTGTTACACCGGGAGAAACAGTCGCTGTAGTTGGCTGCGGCGGTGTCGGACTAGCAACAATAAATGCCGCCAAAATTGCTGGGGCTGGCCGTATCATTGCGGCCGACCCTGTTCCGGAAAAACGTGATCTTGCGATGAAACTTGGAGCAACTGATACCGTTGATGCTCTGGCAGATGACGCAGCAGCACAGATTCTGGATCTCACCAAAGGCGGCGTCGATCATGCGATTGAGGCCGTCGGTCGCCCTGCATCGGGCGAACTCGCAGTCGGATCGCTCAAACGTGGTGGGACAGCAACAATCCTCGGCATGATGCCCCTGGATCATCAGGTGGGTCTCAGTGCTATGGATCTGCTATCGGGCAAGAAATTACAAGGCGTGCTTATGGGCGAGAACCGCTTTCCGGTGGATATCCCGCGTCTCGTCGATTTCTATCTGCGCGGATTGCTGGATTTGGATAGTATTGTTGCCGAAACCATCCCGCTTGAGCAGATTAACGATGGCTTTGAGAAAATGAGAAAAGGTGATGCGGCGCGCTCCGTCATCACATTCAACTAGTTAGGAAGAGGGAACTTCCATGAATCCACAAGAAGACATGACTGGTACCATGGCGGTGCCCGATAAAGACAAGCTCGACGAAGTAAGCCTTGCCAACTGGATGGAGGCCAATGTGGAAGGCTTTGCCGGCCCCATGACGATTACAAAGTTTAAGGGTGGCCAGTCCAATCCCACTTACAAGATTGAGACGCCGGGTACCGACTATGTCTTGCGTAAGAAGCCATTTGGTAAATTACTGCCGTCGGCTCATGCCGTGGATCGCGAGTTCAGGGTCATTGCTGGACTTCATCCGGCGGGCTTTCCCGTCGCGAAACCGTATGGCCTGTGCGAAGATGATGATGTCATTGGAACAATG
The DNA here is from genome assembly GCF_900149705.1 of Sphingorhabdus sp. Alg231-15. Lineage (NCBI taxonomy): Bacteria > Pseudomonadati > Pseudomonadota > Alphaproteobacteria > Sphingomonadales > Sphingorhabdaceae > Sphingorhabdus > Sphingorhabdus sp. Alg231-15. The sequence goes on from NZ_LT703001.1 coordinate 1,478,811, forward strand.
TTTTACATCATGGGTATGGCCGACGGCCGAACCCTTTGGGACGGCACTTTGCCGGGCATGGAACCGGACGAACGTCGAGCGATCTATCACGAGATGATCGATACGCTCGCTTTGCTGCACAGCTATGACCCTGTAGAGCTAGGCTTGGAAAAGCACGGCAAGCCTGGAAATTACTGCGAACGTCAGATTTCCCGTTGGACACAGCAATATAAATTATCTGAACTCGAAACCATTCCAGAAATGGATCAGCTCATCGAATGGCTGACGAAAACCATACCGGAACAGAAAAGCTTTGGTATTGTTCATGGTGACTATCGTCTCGACAATATGATCTTTGAGAATGATGCTCCAAAAGTCATCGCAGTACTGGATTGGGAACTCTCTACGCTCGGTGATCCGATTGCTGATTTTGCCTATTGGCTAATGGCTTATGAAATGGAGCCAGAGGGCCGCAGCGGCCTGAAGGGTGTCGATCTGGAGACGCTTGGTATTCCATCCCGGGAAGAAGCCATCGCCCGCTATTGCGAGAAATCCGGTATCGAAGATCTTCCGCCGATGGATTGGTATCTTGCTTATAATCTATTCCGTATCGCGGCCATTTTGCAGGGCATTCAGAAACGTGTAGTAGATGGTACTGCAAACAGCGCAGCTGCGGCTGAAATGTCGGACCGGGTAACACCATTGGCGCAAGCCGGATGGGAAGCAGCAAAACGCGCTGGCGCTTGAAATCAGGCAAACAGGAGCAGAAACATGGCGGACCTTCAAGATAAAGTAGCCATCGTAACCGGCGCGGGCAGCGGTATTGGCAGGGCTTCGGCGCAGTTGTTTGCCGAGCATGGTGCAAAAGTGATCGCCAGTGACGTTACCGATGCCGTGGAAGACACCGCCAAGGGCTCGAATGGCAATATCATCGCGATCAAGGCGGATGCTGGTTCGGAAGGTGATATTGAAATGCTTGTCGATGCGGCGGAGCAGAAATTTGGTGACCTGCACGTGTTTTTCGCCAATGCCGGTATTGGCGGCGGCTTTGAGGGGATTTTCGACAGCAGCGTTGCCGAGTGGCAGGAAGTCTTGCGGGTTAATCTCATCGGACCGTTTCTGGCGGCCAAATATGCGGGAAAGGTTATTGCCGACAGCGGGCATGGCGGCTCGATCATCTGCACCGCCAGTGTCGCCGGTATCCGGTCTGGAGCAGGTGGCCCGGCTTATTCCGCTTCGAAGGCGGGAGTTATCAATCTTGTCAAAGTTGCCGCGCAACAATTTGCTACAGCTAATGTCCGCTGCAACGCCATTTGCCCCGGTATCACAGAGACCGGCATGACTCAGTTTATTTATGATAAAGCGCGGGAAAAAGGCAAAGAGGACCGGCTTGGTTACCTCAATCCGCTGCGCCGCGGGGCCAACCCGATTGAGATGGCGGAAGTTGCCTTATTCTTGGCGTCTGACCGGTCATCCTATGTCAATGGTCAGGCGATTGCAGTGGACGGAGGACTAAGCGCCTCGCACCCTGTCACCCGCCAGGAATTCGGCCGCACGGCGGTTTAGCGGCTAGTTCGCGAAAGCGAGCTTACCGTCTCCCAGTTGGACAAAGTCGACGCGGCCATTTGTTGTCCCGCACAGGAACGTAGTTTGCGATGTCGCGTTCAAACGGCCTTCGACGCGCCAACCTTCGCCATCACGGGCAACCGATTGTATCTCTGAAACCCGGGCATCATCCCCTGCCTGCCGTTCGGCGGCGTTGGAACAGACGTTGATCGCTATATCCATCGCACCCGTGCCACGATCACCGCGACTGTCCGAGCGACGATCATCCCGACGGTTGTCATAACGGCGGTCATCGCTGCGCCGATCAGAACGATAATCGCGATCATCATACCGGCGATCCCGTTTGTTTTTCGAAGCTGCATTTGCGATGGCGGCGATCCCGCCGATGATCAATACGCCTGCCAGCACATCACCGGCATCGACCCGGTTCCGGTGGCGACGATATCCGCGATAGCCCCTATGGCCGCGATATCCTCGATATCCACGATATCCGCGCCATCCCTCGACCTTGTCACTATCTGCGGTCCAGCCGAAGTCGGCAATATCCATTGGGCTTGCTGGCGCTGCTACGGGATTGACCGGCGCTGCCATGGCCGGTGTAAAACCGGTAAAGACCAGTGCCGTCGATGCGACCACAGCCGATAATTTCTTTTGAATACTCATATTCCATACCCCTATTTCTACCAGATCATGTACCCCAGAATCCGGTCATATACCACAAATAGCTGGTTCAGCCTGTCACCAGGCTGAACCATATTCTAAAATCATGTAACCTTACCGCCGATAATTAAGGTCTTTCAGGCGCACTCCGGAAACCCGGCGACCTTCGACATAGCAGGTAAACTTACCGCGATCATAGCTGCGACGATAGCCGCGATAGCCGTCTTTCACCACGATCCGGCCCTTGACCTTGTAGCCATAGCGAGTCCGTTTGACGTCGCGGATTTGGGTCACATCGGCCCGACCATAATAGCTCGCCTTACGTTCCGCAGCCCGAACACATTTGTTCACAGCCCGACGCGGACGAATACGCTTGCGATCACCATAGCCATAACGACCGTCACGATAGCGACCATCACGATAGCGACGGTCACGATGGCGCCGATCCCGATAGTCATCGTCATAATAGCCGGTGCTATATTTGTCCTTCTTACCAGATGACAAAATCGCTGCCAGACCACCCAGCACCACGGCTCCGGCAATCACTTCGCCAGCACTAATGCCGCCCCGGTCATAATCCTTGGCCATCGCTGGCGTCGCAGAAACGGCCATCGCAGTTGCGGCAGCGGTTCCGACCAATGCTGTTTTAAGAGTATTCATCTCCACTTTCCTTTCAAACTACCCGAGAACCATCTTCCGAGCTTGTGGAACCCTTTTAGAGGGCAGCTATTGAGTAGAGACTGAACCTTCCTGTCAGGAGTTGTTCAGGTTTATAGCGAGTTTTATGAACATCATTTTTGGCTATTTTCTGCGGTACAGCCGCGAAATTGATAGATATCGCATACATAGATGTGCATTTTCAGAACCCATGAATCTGGGCGAGAATTGAAATTTTATCTCCACCGATTCATGGAATATCGCCGACTGTCTCCAGGTCGTCGGACAAGATCGAATAATCATATGATGCAACGCCTGCGGGGCAGCGTGCTGAATATCTGACATTTGACACCCGCACGGCGTACGACCGCTTCTCGCCCCAGCTGTCGCCATTCGCGTTTGTCCGATCTAATGTCCGCTTTGGGCGCAAAAGCGAAATGGCTAATCTCAACTGACTTTATTCAACAGACCGGTTTGGATACGTCTGTTCTGCCACTGCCGCCAACCCATGACCAGTCCGATAAGCAGGATGATCGCGCAACCGGCCAGTATCCATCGGAACATGCTCTCCAGAGCCATTGCAAATGCGAGGTTGTCGACATTGCCAGTCTTCCAGAATACCCATTCGCTGGCAATTTCAGTTGCGAGCAGCGAACTGCCCGTTTCCAGGACCACAATACCGTCGCCAGTTGCTGGATCAAAACGGACAGCAGTATTGATGGCAGGTTCATTGTTCCCGTCATGACCAACGATGAAGCCGTCCCGATTATTAGGCGCGAACAGCATTACGCCCAATCCCCAGACATCGGCTCCCATCGATGTGGCGTGAGATGACGCCATTGCGGCCAGCGTCTCTTGTGACAACACCGATTGGGCACCGCCTGGTGATTGAACTGCAACAAATCTTGCCATGTCGGCCGGTGATGTAAACAGCGAAGTCGCGCCGAGGGCGGTATACCAGCGGAATGGCTCGGTCTTGCCGTTCGTGGTGAAGTTTTCCGCGAGTCCGAATGTGATCGCGTCGCTATGGTCGAATGTTGTTCGCGTCATGCCCAGCGGTTCGAATATGCGCTGTTTCATATGATCTGCGAATGACAGGCCTGAGACCTCCTCGATGACGAGTTGCAGGATGGTATAACCGCCACCGGAATATTTCCACTCCGCTCCCGGTTCAACGCCGACTTTGACGATACCGCTCTTGCCTGGTGAGGCATCTTCGGCGCGAGTGAGAGATGCTTCAAGCGTCTGCACGTCCTCGGGCGTATCGAACCCGTCATAGCCGAGCCTGTCATCGAGACCGGCGGTATGACTGAGCAGTCGGCCAATCGTGACGCCCGAATGATCAAAACCGCTGTCGGGTAAATTCCAGCGCTTCAGATATTTCGAAACGGGTGCATCGAGATCAACCAGACCATCCTCGACCAACACCATGATGCCCCAGGCCGTCAACCACTTGCCTAGTGAAGCGACCTGGTAAATCGAATTTTCATCGACAGGTTCGCCGGATGAGACTGAGAATTGGTCGATCACCTTTCCTTTTTCGATCAAAGCGAACCCTAGATTGCCGCGATGTTCGGCAGCGACTTTATCGCGAACGGGTTCAACAAAATCTTTGGAGGCTGCGGAATCCGTTATCGGTGTCTTCCACCATCCTTCGCTGGTGCCGATAAAGACAGTTCCCGTCCACAAGGCCATGGCCAGCACTGTGGCCAAAATAGTGATCAGAATTCTGGTCATTGGCGTTGTTCCTTTCGTTTTCAAATATACTTTGGGATGCGTTTTCAGACTTGGCCACTGGTGATCAGGGTTACCGCTGCAATGATGTAGAGACCGGCGGTCAATATGCTGCCGAGCGAGCGGAAATGATTGAGCCTGGTCCAAACCCGTCCATATTCTTGCCAATAAACGAGCGCCTCAGCGGTCCGGTGATCCAAGCTGTCGAGTTTATTGTTCATCGGCACATTGCCAAACATCGTCATCAGCAAGACTGACAGGACAAACACCGTAGGTGCCAATATCACCACCACCAAGGCTGGGCCCGAAAACACAAATACTGAATAGATGCCAAAAGCGATTGAAAAGACCGGAATGGTCATTATCCCGGCAACAAATTGGGTTTTGATGACGGTGCGATTAATCTGCTGCATCGCGTCCATTCCACCAGCCGGTTCCGCACGGAGCAGCCCCGACATGATGAATTCAGAAAAGGCAGAAAACACCCCGCCGACCACTGCGCTCCAAAGTGCCAGGAAAAGACAGAAATATAGGGGCCATTCGTAGGTCATGGTTCTAATACCTTTGGGTCGAATCATAAGGGATGCTTGTTTGAGGAATTTCCCGGTTGGTCAGAGACAGGTGGGCAGAACCCCCGTTCACGCTGCGGTTTTCCAGATCCCAGATGCGGCAATCTCTCGCGCATAATCAGCAAAATCCTTAGGTGGGCGGCCAAGCGCGCGTGCCACGCCATCGGTCAGATGGCCATTTCGTCCGTCGAGAATGGTCGAGAAGAGATAATCCAGTATCCAGACCACATCTTTCGGTGCGCCGGAATTGGCGATCTCTGAAATAAAAGCCTCATGCGGAATATCGATATAGTCGATCTGGCGTCCAGTAGCCTTGGACAGATCGGCGGCAACATCCGCCATGGTCATAAGCCTTGGCCCAGTAACCTCATAGATTTGCCCGCTATGACCCGCTTCAGTCAGTGCCGCAACAGCGACATCGGCAATATCATCAGCGTCGATATAGGGTTCAGGCGTGTCGCCTCCCGGCAGGGTGATCGCGCCGTCCAGCACCATGTCGATAAAGGCGCCCTCCGAGAAGTTCTGACTAAACCAGGCAGCCCTGATGACTGTCCATTCGATATCTGCTTCCTGCACTATGCGTTCACAGGCTTGCGCTTCCGGTTCCCCGCGACCCGACAAGAGCACAAGCCGCTTGATGCCATTCCGTTTAGCCTCGTTGACGAAAGCCTGGATTGCATCGGTCGCACCGGGCATGGCCAGATCAGGCACATAAGTGATATACGCGGCGGTCACATCTTTGAGGCAGGCCTCCCAGCTCGTTTCATTGCTCCAATCGAACGGTGGACGAGCCGAACGGGATCCGATCCGAACAGCATGACCTTTGTGTTTCAGGCGTTCAACAACCCGTCGGCCTGTTTTTCCCGTACCGCCCAGAACAAGGGTGATGTTTTCCTTTTGATTGTGGGCGTTCATTTACTTGCTCCTTAATTGGTTCGTGCAAGTCGATGAATAAGGAACGATTGATTTGGGCTCTTGCCCAATGATGCCAGTCTTTTGGCACTTCGCGCCAAAATGTCAGTTGGCAGCCACGCCCAAACGATATGAGCGCGGCGTCTGCCCGGCCCACCGCTTAAAGGCTCGCGTGAATCCGCTCTGCTCGGCGAAACCGGTCAAAAATGCAATCTCCGCAAGGCTGTAATCCGTATCTCGAAGCAGCTGCTGGGCGAGTTCCTGCCTGGCCAGATCAACGAGATTCTGAAAGGACTGCCCTCGATCTGATAGCCGTCTCTGCAGCGTTCGAGCGCTCATACCCAGCTTTGACGCGATGAGGGAAAGCGTCGGTACGCCTTCACTGAGCAACTGCGCCACCGCGAGCCGAACGCGTTTCTCCAAGCTGTTCACGTCTGCGAGACTTGCGAGTTCTTGCTCTAAATGGTGGTCAAAGAACTTCGCGATAGTTTCGTCGCCCAGCTTATTGGGAGCGGCCAGACTCTCTTCGCTAACCAGCAAAGCGTCGCGGCCCGATTCAAAGTGTACCGGACATCCAAAATGGGCGGCGTACTCCGCAGGGTCGCCTCTTAGGCTGTGTTTAAAGAAGACCGCTTGCGGGATGAAGGGGGCTGTGCTGACTTCCTGGCTGATGGCGACAACAGCTGAAAGACTTGCCTCATTAGAGAGCAGCATACCAAGATTGCCATCGCCCGCTTTCTGAAGACTGAAAAACACACCCTCTGCGCTCTGTTCAAGCGAGTAGGTCTCTGCGTTACCCAATACCCGGCCATAGCGCTCTGATCTAACATAAGAACCGTGCAGGTCCGGCGCGGATTTCCAAGCCAATCCAAAAGCGCCAAACTCATCACTGCGCATGGCGCCGCCGATGCGCAAGGGCAATTGAAAGCCGTTCGGGTCCCGCTCAGCCAATGCGGCGAAGAACTCATAATAGTCCGTTGACGATACCATCTGAGTGGGATCGATCGGGCCATCGGGCGCTAGCCCCAATCCTTCAACCAAGTCCCGCGTCTCAACTCCGTCGCTTGCCTGCCCGACGACCTTGTACACATATAGCGACGTAATCTGGCTCATAAGGCCGACTATACAATATCTTTCTAGTTAGCGGGAAGGACAATCTTGAACAGCAAAAAGCTAATCAATGCGATCCTAACGTCCGCAAACGGGATAAAGCGGCCACAAAAAAGGCCGGTGATGTTTCCATGACCGGCCTCCACTTTAGTTGTGCAACTAGTTTAGAAACCTTTGCGAACGGTCAGGCCAAATGTTCTGGGCTGGCCAACCCGGAAGGCGGTACGTGCGCGTCCACCCCGCTCCCGGTCAAAAGACAGCAGCGCGTTCTCATCAAACACATTCTTCACATAGACCGTTACATCCAGCAGATTGTCGAACTTCACGCCTGCGCTAAGATTGACCAGTTCATAAGACGGCAGTTTCAAATCGATGACCGTTGCCTCATTGCCGGTGGCTCCGCCAAAGGGCAGTCCCGATACAAAGGACCGCGGATTATCAACCTGATCACTGGGTTGCGTAAAGCGGTTACCGACATGCTGCGCTGATGCATTTACAAAAGCCTCGCCGCCACCAATGGGCCAGCTATAGGTCGCGTCACCGGAAATCTGGAATCTCGGCACTGAGGGAAGCCTGTTGCCATCTTCCACCCCGCCCAGAACATTGCCATCACCGTCGACAACCGTGGAATCAAATTCCGCTTCGAGTATGGAACCGGACAATCCGATGTCGAGTCCGGTCAGCACTTCTGCGGAGAGTTCCCATTCAAGACCAAGCGTATGGGCTTCCGGAACGTTGAAGGTAATCCGTGAAGAACAGGAGCCTGCATCCAATGTGACCTGCAGATCGCTGATATCGGTATAGAATGCTGCCGCGTTAAAGGTGATACCGCCGGTCTGCGCCTTGACCCCGACCTCATAGTTCCAAAGCGATTCATCGTCATAATCCTGGAAGGAACCGAATATCGCTGCGTCTTGAGGAGAACATAGAGGTATGTTCAGCGGATCATTTACGCCGCCAAGACGAAAGCCTTGCGAGGCCTGAGCATTTACCGAAATATCGTCGGTAATATCATAGTTGACCAACAGACGCGGCGTGAAACCATTGGACGATGTCACGTCAACGACGCCGCTGTCACCATTGGCAAACAAACCGCCAGTGGTGATCATCCGTGTTTCTTCAAAGTCATAATAGCGGCCACCAGCCGTTATGGTCAGACTGTCGGTGAGATCGAAACTGGCTTCTGCAAAAGCGGCAAATTGCTCGATGTCATAATCCAGATCCGAGTTGAACGGAGAGTCCGCGCCAAAACCGTTGGCCACAGCAGCCGATGTCCCGGCGCCCAATGTCGCGTCGGTAGCCGCATCATAACCGGGTGTTGGCAGGCGCTGACGATATTCACGCGTGACCGACGAATAAAATCCGCCGACAACCCATTGGAACCGACTTGCATTGTCGGACGCGAACCGGACCTCTTGGGAATATTGCGACAGATCGGTGGTGTCCCGTAGATTGGACGGCAGCAAAACCGCCGCATCAGGAAAACCAAGATCGATCGATACCGATCCGGTCAGCGCGCTTGCATCGCGGCTGACCAGAATTTCACGGTCTGTATAGCTGGTCACTGCCGTGAAGTTCACTGTCCCCAGATCCGCATTGAATGTCAGGTCGGCGATCATCGTCTGATCTTCAAAGGACTCGTCGAGCAACAAATATTGCTGCCGTTCGCCAAGCGCAATGTCAGGCCGCGTCGTGGTGAAAGGATTGGCAAATACGTTGAAGACTTCCTGACGGTTGAAGCCATCGGACTTGATTTCCTGATAAACTATCCGCGGCGTTATGGTCAGACCTTCAACCGGCTGCAATGTCAGTGCCACACGTCCGCCATAGCGCTCGCCGCTATTGACATCCTCTTCGGACGCTCCACCTTCACCCAAAGCCTCGATAAAACCACCAAATTGGGTGTAGTAGCCGACCGCTCGGAGAGCCAGTTTATCATCAATCAGCGGCACGTTGACTGCGCCTTTCAGACTATAACCGAGATCATCGCCGTCGACGAGGTTGATGTCCCCCTCTGCAACGGCTTCCAACTCGTTCAAATTAGGCTGGTTTGTGATGTAGCGAATGGTACCGCCAATCGAGCCAGAACCGAACAAAGTGCCCTGAGGCCCGCGCAATGTCTCCACGCGGTTGAGGTCGAACAGATCAAGATCTGGTGTAAATAACGACAATGAAATGACCGATTCATCAAGATAGACACCGACCTGTTCTTTCACGCCGGGCTGGTCGCGCACGATTTGTCCGGCGGACACACCGCGAATGGCAACCTGGCTCTGGCCGGGTCCAAGATTCTGTATGGAAAGACCCGCTACATTTCGAGAGATATCTTCCAGCGTGGTCGCACCGCTTTTCTGAATATCAGCAGCGGTCTGTGCATTGATTGAAAATGGTATGTCCTGAAGATTTGCATCGCGCTTCGTCGCCGTGACGATGATGATATTATCGTCCGTGGCTTCCGCTTCCGCGGCCTCTTGGGCTAGTGCCGGCTGCGCTGCCATTGCGAAAGACAATGCCGTTAGGCTTGCGAATTGTAGTCGTTTCATAGCTAGACCCTCTCCGTGATTGTTGACGTTGGCGATGACCTTTTTGGTCAAATGCACAACCAGAGCTTGTTTGCTCACAATCGCCTTAAAAAAGGATTTTACATTTTAGTGAAGGCTAAACTCTCGTTTTCACTAGCATTTTTGAGAGGGGAGGCATTTTTGTGACGAATTAGTCACATATCGGACCTATTCATCCGATCTGGACAAAAAAAGGCCGGGGTGTTTCCACCACCGGCCGTAAAGTTGTTGTTCTCAGGAGGAACAAGGTGAGGTGCCGGCCTCAAGTATTTTGGGAGGAGAGAGCCGGCACCAAGCTGTTTAACCTTTGGCAAATTCCGGATATGCTTCGACACCGACTTCCGCGATATCCATACCCAGTCGCTCGTCTTCCTCAGAAGGCCGAACACCAATGGTAAATTTCAAGATTGTCCAGACGATGGCACTGAGGACAAAGGTGAAGGCGCCAATAGCGACAACACCCAAGGCCTGCACACCGAGCTGCTGACCGACTGTCAGGGTCACACCGTCAACTTCCGACTGGGTATTCCAGGCAACAATCAACGTGCCCCAGATACCGGCCAGAAGATGGACGGGGATGGCACCGACAACATCATCGATTTTCAGTTTGTCAAGCAGTGGAACTGCGAACACTACGATCAGGCCGCCAACGCTACCGATAAGGATCGAAGCCGGAACCGACGGCGTCAGAGGTTCTGCCGTGATTGAAACCAATCCAGCCAGCGCGCCGTTAAGTGCCATGGTGACATCGATCTTCTTGTAGAGGATCTGCGTTAGGATGATCGCCGTAACGACACCGCCGGCAGCGGCCATATTGGTGTTCACGAAAATCTTGGAAACATCACTGACATCGCCAATCGTGCCCATGGCAAGCTGCGACGCACCGTTAAATCCAAACCAACCGAGCCACAGGATGAACGTACCCAATGTCGCAAGGGGAATGTTGGAACCCGGCATCACCGTGATCTTGCCATTCACATAACGTCCCAGGCGCGGCCCGATGATCAGGGCGCCAGCCAGAGCAGCCCAGCCGCCAACAGAGTGAACCAGGGTCGAACCGGCAAAGTCACTGAAACCGCGTTGATCGAGCCAACCTGTGCCCCACTCCCAGCTACCGGTGATAGGATAGATGAACCCGGTCAGGACGAGGACAAAAAGCATGAAGGGCCAGAACTTAACCCGTTCCGCGACCGTGCCCGAAACAATCGATGCGGTCGTGGCGCAGAAAACCATCTGGAAGAACCAGTCAGATGCCACGGAGTAACCCGTTTCAACATCTGCTTCGCCAACGGCTTGCATGCCATAAGGTCCGAATGTTCCGATCCAGCTTGTCACATCTGTATACATCAGATTGTACCCGGTGACCCAGAACATGATACCGGCGAGCGAATATAGACCGATATTTTTCAGGCACTGCATGGAGACATTTTTCGAGCGTACCAGCCCAGCCTCGAGCATCGCAAAACCAGCAGCCATCCACATGACCAGAAATCCGCCGATCAGGAACAGCAAAGTATTGAATATATAGGCGACATTGGCGCTCGGATCGGCGACTTCCGCCGCTTCCTGCGCCAATGCGGGTGACGCCATCGCCATGGCTACCAAGCCCGCAGACAAAGTTAGAATTTTTCTCATTATTAGACTTCCCTGTTTAAATCGCGGTATCGCCGGTTTCGCCGGTGCGAATACGGACAGCATCTTCCAGACCCATGACGAATATCTTTCCATCGCCAATCGATTCTGTGCCGGCCGTGTTCTGAATAGCTTCCACCGCCTGCGCGGCGAGCTCGCTACTGCATGCGATTTCCAGTTTTACTTTTGGAACCATGTTGGTGGTATATTCGGCGCCACGGTAGACTTCCGTCTGACCCTTTTGACGCCCGAAGCCTTTAACTTCGGACACGGTCATACCTGCAATGCCAACTTCGGTTAGCGCATCGCGGACATCATCCAGTTTAAATGGTTTAATTATGGCAATGATAAACTTCATTATGCCCCCTTATTTGTTACCGAGGGCTACATCGCAAAGGGCGTGCCAGAATCCCAAGTCACTGGAATCCCGCCAAAAAAGCGAAAATCAATCTTTGAACAAAGGGTAAATTTTGGGCAGGTCGATACAGTTGCCTAAAATTTAGGCAGAGTCTTTTGCCAATCGTTCCAATATGTTCGGAATCAGTGAAGCGGTCTCCCGGCGACCGATTTCAATCAACTCATCTGCCTTGGTGAAATTCTGCATATCGATGTGACCGACCAAAGGGGACAGAGCGAAATCAGGCGGATCGAGAGCGAGGGAATAGCGGCCCAGATTGCGGAGCGACAAGCCGATAGAAGCTTTCACAATCGCAATACTATTGGGATATTTGCCATCTTCCCGGCTGATCCCGGCCATTTCGGCGCGGTTGATAAAATCATCCTGGAGATTAACCGACAGGCACAGGGCATCGGGTGCCATTTCCCTGGCTGGAGAAACCGGCACCGGCAACGCGGCTCCGCCATCGACAAGCAACCGGCCATCATATTCCACCGGCTTGAAAATACCCGGCAAGGACATCGAAGCACGGATCGCGGGAACCAGCTTGCCGCTGTTCATGATGATCGTGTCACCGGTTCTCAGGTCAGCGGCGACTGCAGCGACCGGAATCGACAGATCGTCAAAGGTCAGGCTACCCAGCTGTTCCTCCAGCTCTTTCTCGATCGTCCGCGCGCCCATGACCGCTCCGCGTTTGAAATGCGGGTCCATGAAGCGGAGCAGCGTGCGGAAATTGGCGGTGCGGGCAGTTTCTTCGAGATAGTCTAGCTTACCAGCGGCAAAGCTTGCTCCTGTGATAGCGCCAATCGACGTGCCCGAGATCGCAGCGATTTCCAGCGGTGAATCCTCGATCGCCCGGAGCACCCCGATATGGGTCCATCCGAGACCAGCTCCGCCGCCCAAGGCAAGCGACAGTTTCATAGTGAAACGTCCTCCGCCAGCACCGCTTTCGCCTCGTCCAGATCTTCCTTGAGCACCATCACACGCGCGGGCAAGGCAATCCCCGCCCCCTCGACAATATTCACCCCGCTATCAAAGCAGACCGCCCCAATGCCCGCAGCTTCGAGCCGGCCGCGGATAATTTCGGCTTCATAACCATGCATATGGCGAGACAGTTCGACGAGACTCACTGCTAGCCATTTCCACTCAGATAGCGGTCAGTCGCACGGGTTGGCAGGCCGTCAATGCTCTGCACACGCTCCGCCGTCTTCTCCATCCATTTTTCGGGATCGGATTGGCGATGATATTTGACCAGAGTTTCGCGCTCTGATGTCAATTCCATCTGCGGTACGCCCCAGCCACAACTGGTTTGCACATTGTCCACCGCAATATCGAATATCTGGCGCGTGCCGGGCAATATCTCAAAATGAGCAGCCAGCTCGTCCCAGCCCTCATCCTGCGGCAAGACCGGCTTTCCGGTACCATAGAGCCGCATGATCAGCGCTGGATTGGCAAAATTGTTGAACATGATCGTAACCCGGCCATCTGCAATAAGATGCGCGTGCGTTTCGTTGCCGGAACCGGCAAGGTCCAGATAGGCCACGCGCTTCGGTCCGAGCACGCGAAAGACATCATAGCCTTTCGGCGACAAGTTGATCCGCGCATCCGGCGCTGCCGTCGCGACAAAAAATATCGGCTGCTTCGCGATAAAAGCCGTGTGATCATCGTTCAGTGCATCAAAAAATTCAGCCATGGTGCCATTTCCTATTCAGTAGAAAGGTCCTCCTAACAGAGATTTCCAGATCAGAACAGCAAACCAGTGGATCAAAATCACGGGCCATAATGATCGGGAGACAATACGGATATGTGATAATATGATGCCAAGGATCAAAGTGGCGACCCAGAATGTCGGGTGCAGAAACATATCCGCCCAGGGCGGCCCGATAGTCAGCGCCTGCAACGGGTGCCAGGCGACAAATAGCAGAGTCGATAGCCACGCCCCCCAGCGCGGCGTGAACTGTGTGAGCCACGAAAGCAGAACGCCGCGGAAGATAATTTCTTCAAGCAAGGCTGGAACAAAGAACAAAAAGGCCGCAGAAAGCAGTAAAACGGTAATATCCGTAACCGGACTCCACACCAGCCATTGTGCGAGAAATCCGATTAGAGCGATCACAGCCAAAGACGGAATGGCGAGGCGCGCGGCTGCGATCCATTTTTTGCCATCTGGCCATATCTTCAAGCCAGTCCAGGTTTGCCGAAATGCTATTTTCACAGCTTACCAGCCCGAACCTTGATCTATCGCCACTTGCTCCTCGGCGCGGGTTTCGCGACCTAGCACGTCGTTGCGATGGGGAAAGCGACCAAATTTGACGATTACATCACGATGTGCCTTCGCAAATTTGATATTATTCTCAATCCCCAGAGCGGTAAACAGACCCAGTGAACGGGTCTGGTCCTCCAGATCCTCGCTATGCATGAAAGGCATATAGACAAACATCCGCTGATCGTCTGTCAGCTGATGGTCATATTCCCGGTCGACGGCTTTACTTGCAATTTGCAGCGCCAAATGATCGGTAGCAAAGGCCTCCGCCGTATCGCGAAACATATTGCGCGGAAATTGGTCGAACAGGATGATCGCAGCCAAAGCCATATCCGGTGAGGCCAGAAAGTCGTCTGCAACCTTCGTCCTTTGCTCTTCCCAAAGCTCTTGAAAGCGCTCGGTAATGGGCTCGTCAATTGTATCACCGGAGCCGAACCAGTCATCTGGGCTTAACTCCTCGAACCAGTAATGGATAATCTGGCCTGACCAATTGTCAGGCATCAAGCGGCAGTGCCCCCAACGGTTAGTCCATCGACCAGCAGGGTTGGCTGTCCAACACCGGCGGGCACAGATTGGCCGCCCTTGCCGCACACACCGATGCCTTCGTCCAGCGCCATGTCATTGCCGATACCCGTCACTTTGGTTAGCGCCGTCGGCCCGTCGCCAATCAGAGTCGCGCCCTTGATCGGCGCGCCTAGCTTGCCGTTCTCGATCTTGTAAGCCTCGGTGCAGGAAAAGACGAACTTGCCGGAGACAATATCCACCTGCCCGCCGCCAAAGCTCTTAGCGTAGATACCGTTCTTGACGCGGCCCATCAATTCATCAGGATCATCCTTGCCACCGCGCATAAACGTGTTGGTCATCCGCGGCATCGGTGCATGGGCATAGCTTTCACGGCGACCATTTCCGGTCGCGGGAACGCCCATCAGGCGCGCATTGAGCCGATCCTGCATATAGCATTTCAATATGCCGTCCTCGATCAGGACATTTTCCTGCGTTGGTGTACCTTCGTCATCAATGCTCAGCGATCCGCGCCGCTCGTTGATTGAGCCATCGTCCACAACTGTGACGCCCGGTGCAGCAACCCGCTCGCCGATCCGGCCGGAAAAGGCGCTTGTGCCCTTGCGATTGAAGTCGCCTTCAAGGCCGTGACCTATGGCTTCATGCAAAATGATTCCAGGCCAGCCGGGGCCAAGCAGGACAGTCTGTTCACCAGCAGGAGCATCAACACTTTCAAGATTGATCAACGCCTGGTTCAATGCCTCATCCACTGCCCGGTTCCAGCGCGCTTCCTCAAACAGCTGGTCGTAGAGATAACGCCCACCCATGCCAAAGCTGCCGGTTTCGCGGCGACCATTTTGTTCCGCCACTATCGAGACATTCAGCCGGACCAGAGGTCGCACATCGGTTGCAACAAACCCGTCGGGACGGACGATCTCGACCACGCTCCAGCTGCCGGAAAGACCCACAGAAACCTGCGCCACGCGCGGATCTCGAGCGCGAGCTGCAGCGTCAATCTCTTGACACAGGGCAACTTTTTTCGCGAACGGGATGGCTTCGAGCGGATTGGCTTCGCCGTAAAGATGCTGGTTTGATCCGCGAGGCGGCGGGGCCGGATCACCCTTTGCCGGATCTAACAGCTCCAATGTCTGCGCCGCACGCTTGATTGCCGCTTCGCTAATCTCGTTACTATGTGAGAAACCGGTCATCTCGCCAGACACACCGCGCAAGCCGAAGCCGCTATCGGTGCTGTAGTCGGCGGTTTTCAGGCGGCCATCATCAAAACCGAAGCTCTCGACCGCACTATATTGCAGATAAAGCTCACCGTCATCACAGGCGGAAAGGCTTCCCGATACAAGAGCCTTAGCCCGTTCCGGATCCAATCCGTCGGGGCGATACAGAAACGAGCGAGGGTCCAAATTTTTCATCATTCCGTTTATATAGAAACGAAATCGGGGCAGCGCACCCCCTTAAGTCAGATTATTCGCTTGAAGACGCCTCGGCGGTGACATCAGCCGGTCCGCCAATGAGGATGAAACGGCGATCACAATAGCCGCAATCGACATAACCTTTTTCATCAATTTCCAGCCAAACGCGAGGATGGCCTAGCGCAGCGCCACCCGGAATATCGGATGCACCATCACAGGCATTGCGTTTTTTCGCTGTTCTTACGGTTTCAGGTATGTCGTTCATGACGCCGAATTAGCAACAGTGTCTGGTCAGCGCAATATATTACGCACCGATATTATACGGGTCATTCCAGCCAATATGATTAGAGATAGTCAACCGTCATCGTAAACGTGCCTGTATAGGCACCGGCCTCTTGATCAGCACCGACATTGAGCCGCCCGCCAACGGTCAGCTGATAGATACCAAGCGTCCCCAGAAGACCGCGCACAAAGGTGCTGAAGTTCCTGTTACCATTGCCTATCGCCATCTGGTCGATATTCATATTGTCGGTGCCGTTGGTGTGCGTCACCGTCATGGTTCCGGGAATGGATATTTCAACAATCTGGTTCGGTCCACCGTAGATGATGAAATTGGCGCGGCTCGATGCTCCAGAGGCCAGCGTAACACCGCCCGTGCTTGTCCGGTTGCCGTTACGGGTGTCAATAAAGACCGTGCCCGAAGCCGGCGAAGGAACAATATTCCCGAATTCCAAGTCTGCGATATTCACAACCGAAAGCGGACCAATGGTCACAGCTCTGGCGTCAGCATCAGCAGTTTGCGCAAATGCGGCCGGCGCGCTTGTCATTCCTATAAGCAGGATCAACAGGCAGCCGATCAGCCGCGATATAATCTGGTCTCTGGTCTTCATCATTCACTCACTACCCACAAAAATCTAAACAACAGCTATGCTTCATGGTTAATCCCCATTAACCGGTCCGCTAAACCCTACATTTACTGATAATCAATCGTTACGTTAAACACCCCGCGATACGTTCCGCTCACCTGATTGGCACCGATCCGCAATTGACCGCCAATCTGATAATCCGCCTCTCCACTGGCATCGAGAGACCGGTTGCGCGGCCCATCGAACCGAAACCGGTTCACTCTCATTGTCTCGGTGCCGCCATCACGGACAATATCTATACGATTTTCCGCCACAGTGATCCGGACGGTGGTCAGGGGCGTCCCGAAAGCTGTGAAGGAGGCCACCGTTGGCGCGCCACCAATGGATGTGGCATTGCCATTGCGCTGGTCAAGCGCGCCGGTTGCCGGATTCATCCGAAATACTGACCGGACCGTGCCCGCAATAAAATCTCCAAAATGCAGATCGGAATTTTTGACCATATTGACGCCCTGGTTGACGACAACGGTCGCATCACCGCTGGCAGACTGTGCCTGCACAGGTTGTGCTAGGCCAATGCATGCCAGCGCAGGCAGCATAAGTGCTGCGCGCGCAAATACGGGCTTAAACGCCCGTTTCTGGTCCCTAACTTGTTCCACATTGCCATCTCTAACCGCAAGACCACAAAGATATGTTTAATATCATGCCTAATATTACGTTAAACGCTGTCACATTCTGTATCATAAGCTGTGCAAAGCCTTTGATTGTGGGACACAAGATGGTTATGCGGTTGCCATGACCGAAGCTGCTATATCCATCGACCATCTTTCCAAAACTTATGCCGACGGCAAAAAAGCGCTGAATGACGTGACTTTTGACGTAAAACGTGGCGAGATTTTCGGGCTTCTGGGTCCCAATGGTGCCGGCAAATCTACCCTGATCAATATATTATCCGGTATGGTTAGCAAAACCAGCGGTTCTGCCAATATCTGGGGCTTTGACATTGATGCTGACCACCGCAATGCCAAGGCATCTATCGGTATCGTGCCACAGGAAATCATGTTTGACCCGTTTTTTACGCCAGCAGAATCGCTGGAGGTGGTCGCTGGTCTCTACGGGATCAAGAAATCGCAACGCCGAACCATGGAACTGCTCCGCGCCGTCCATCTGGAAGACAAGGCCGATGCCTATTCGCGGACATTATCCGGCGGCATGAAGCGCCGGTTGCTGGTCGCCAAAGCCATGGTCCATTCACCGCCTATCCTGGTATTGGATGAGCCGACCGCAGGTGTGGACATCGAATTGCGTCAACAGCTATGGGAATATGTCGAGCAGCTCAACAAATCAGGGGTTACTATCGTCCTGACAACCCATTATCTGGAAGAAGCAGAAAATCTCTGCGACCGGATTGCGATCATCAATCATGGTAAGCTGATTGCTCTGAAAACCACTCCGGAGTTGGTCGACATGGCACGCGAAAAGCTCGTCGAACTCACCTTGGACCGGGATATCTCGGAAGAATCCGATGCAGTAACCTTTGCCGATGATCTTTTCCTGAAAGCCGACATTGTCAGCCCGCGGACCATTGCCGTGACCTATAACAAGGATCACACCAATGCTGGCGGGGTCATGGAGGCGATACAGAAACGCGGTTACCAGATTGTCGATGTCACGACACGCGAAGCGGACCTGGAAGACGTGTTCCTGAATTTGACCCGCAAAGCCGCGTGAGCCACTTCGATGTCATCATCGTCGGTTCCGGCGCAGCGGGACTGAGTGCTGCAATCACTTTGGCGCGCACGCACAAGGTGCTGGTCCTCGCCAAAGGTGATCTCGCGGGCGGTTCGACAGCCTGGGCGCAGGGCGGCATTGCCGCTGTCCTTGATGCCGGTGACACGTTCGAAAATCATATTGACGATACCATGGTTGCTGGCGCCGGACTCAATCGGCGGGAAACCGTTGAATTTGTTGTCGAAAATGCACCTGCAGCGATTGAACGGCTGGAAGAGATGGGCGTGCCGTTCAACAAGGAAGCGGAAGTCCTCCACCTCACCCGTGAAGGTGGTCATAGCCACCGCCGGATCGTCCATGTCGACGATGCAACCGGTTGGGCGGTTCAGGAAGCACTACAGAAAACCGCAGCGGCTCATCCCAATATCACGCTGCAGCCGCATATGGTGGCGATTGATCTGATCGCTGACCGGCATGCCGAGACACCGACAGGCGCAAAAAATGTCTGGGGCGTCTATGCGCTTAACAACGCCACCGGACGAGTGGAAACGCTGACGTCGCGGGCCACGATTATGGCGAGCGGCGGCGCGGGCCGGACCTATCTCTTCTCGACTGCTCCGCGCGGCGCCACCGGAGACGGTATTGCCATGGCCTGGCGCGCCGGCGCGCGGGTTTCCAATATGGAAATGATGCAGTTCCATCCGACCTGCCTGTATAATCTCGAAGTCAAAAATTTTCTAATTACCGAGGCGGTCCGCGGCGAAGGCGGTCATCTGAAATTGCCACCCCACAAGAACGGCAATGTGGATGAAGGCGGCGAGCGGTTCATGGACCGGTTTGATCCCAAACGCATGGAACTGGCTCCGCGCGATATTGTTGCCCGCGCCAATGACCATGAGATTAAACGGCTCGGCCTGGATTATGTCCATCTGGATATCTCGCACCGCGATCCGGAATTTGTGAAGCATCATTTTCCGAATATTTATGACAAGCTTATCGGGCTGGGCATTGATATGACCAAGGAGCCAATACCGGTTGTGCCGGCGCAGCATTATACCTGCGGCGGGATATTGATCGATTTGCATGGCCGCACTGATCTGCCGGGCCTGTATGCCGCCGGTGAGGCCAGTGAGAGCGGCCTGCACGGTGCCAACCGCCTCGCCTCGAACAGCCTGCTCGAATGTTTCGTATTTGGTGATGCCGCCGCCCGGGATATCGCGACACACTGGGATGACATGCCAGAACCGCCTGCGATCCGGCCATGGGACGAAAGCCGCGTTACCGACAGCGATGAAGAGGTTGTGATCAAGCAGACCTGGACCGAGATCCGCCGCTTCATGTGGAATTATGTCGGCATCGTCCGCACCACCAAACGCCTCGAGCGCGCCCAGCACCGCATTGATCTGCTGCGCGGAGAGGTTGAGGAATATTATGGGCATTTCCGCGTCACCCAGGATCTGATCGAGTTGCGCAACCTGATCGAGGTTGCTGATCTGATCGTGAAATCCGCCCTCGCGCGCAAGGAAAGCCGGGGCCTACACTATATTACCGACTATCCTGAGCTTTTGCCGGACGCAGTGGACACGGTCCTCGACCCTTCAGTCGCCGCATAAGGCCCAAGGCACCGACAACCAAATTTCTATTTTGCTGCTATCTGCCTGACATCTAACCTGTTAAATGCCTGACATGCAGGGCAGTAATTTTCTCTTCACCGCCGTTTCTTGTCTGTTCTTCATGGGACTTGTGGCGTGGATCAGCTGGATCAAGACGCGGGGCAGCGTTGACAGCAAGGATGGATATTTCCTCGCCGGTCGCGGACTGAGCAGCGTCTTCATTGCCGGATCCCTGCTATTGACCAACCTGTCGGCAGAACAGCTCATCGGGCTCAATGGTTCTGCATATGGCTATAATCTGTCCAGCATGGCGTGGGAAGTTACAGCCGCTGTTGCCACCATCGCCATGGCTCTCATCTTTCTGCCACGCTATCTCGCCGGTGCCTTCTCAACCTTGCCCGAATTTCTCAATGACCGGTTTGATGGCACCGTGCGCAGAATGTCGGTGATATTGTTCATGCTCGGCTATGGACTGGTTACGATACCTTCGGTGCTCTATTCCGGATCAATAGCCGTGATGCAGTTATTTGATGTGCCCGAACTGATCGGTCTCGACTATTTCCCATCGCTGGTCGCAACCGTGGTGGCGATCGGGTTGATCGGTTCGGTCTATGCAGTCTTTGGCGGCCTGAGAGCGGTTGCGATATCGGATACGATCAACGGTATCGGGTTGCTGATCATTGGCATATTGGTTCCGGTCCTTGGCCTGGTGGCGCTGGGTGGCGGTGATTTCAGCATCGGCCTCGACAAGCTGATCAACGACCATCCGCAGAAATTGAACGCGATTGGCGGTGCGGATGATCCCACACCCTTCGGCACCCTGTTTACCGGGATGCTGTTCGCAAATTTATTCTACTGGTGCACCAATCAATATGTCATCCAGCGGACCCTTGGCGCAGCGTCCTTGGCTGAAGGCCAGAAAGGCGTTCTTTTTTCCGGGTTCTTCAAGATTCTGGTGCCGTTCATGATGATGATCCCGGGCGTCATTGCCTTTCATCTTTATGGCCCTGGTCTCGGTTCGATAGACCAAGCCTATCCACGTCTGATCAGCGACGTTTTACCCGTCTATATGGCCGGGTTTTTCCTGGCGGTCTTGTTGGGCGCCGTGTTCAGTTCATTCAACTCGCTGCTAAACAGCGCGGCAACATTATTCTGCCTCGATGTCTATGCGCCTTATCGCAAAGGGAAAGCCAGTGACGCAGAGCTGGTGCGCGTGGCAAAAATCGCCAGCATCGTCATCGCGCTGTTCTCCTTCATAGTCGCGCCAATGCTCTATTTCGCTGAGCAGGGACTATGGCAGGTGATACGGGTGTTCACCGGATTTTATAATATCCCGACTGTCGTCATCGTAATCATGGGCCTATTCACTCGGCGGGTTCCGGCACTGGGCGCAAAGCTAGTGATCCTATTTCATGTAACCGCCTATGCATTGCTGCGTTTCGTCTTCGATGATGTGATCACACTGCATTTCTTGCATCAATATGCGATCCTATTCGCAATTGAGGTCATGATCATGCTGGCCGTCGGTTTCTGGAAACCGCGCGAAGATCCTTGGCAGTTTTCTCGCAATGAGAAGGTTGACCTTACACCGTGGCGGTTTGCCAAACCCCTCGCGATCACATTATTTTCCGGTGTGGTGGCGCTGTATATTCTCTTTTCACCCATCGGATTAGCATCAAACAGCGCTTTCGACGCCATATTCTATGGCCTGTTCGTGATCTTGATTGGCGCGAATATTGCGGTCTGGATTTGGGGTTGGAGGCAGAACCGAGTCTTGGCCGCTATTTGATAAGCGAGGCCAGCACCCGGCGCTTGCCTTCAAAGGGCCGGCGACCATGCATGACCGCAAAATTATCAATCAACGCCACATCACCCGGTTGCCAATTGAGATCAAAGCTCAATTCATCTGCCAGTCTGATCCCGCTTGCCATATGATCCGGTGTAATCGGCGTACCATCGCCAAAGCTGATGGATTTGGAGGCATCATTGCGACTGTCAGACCAACCCCGATAGGCGGCAATCAGCTGATTGAAAAACACGCGCCGGCCATCATCCAGTTGACGAACGGCCTTGAGAACAGGCGTAGTCGCTCGCAAGCTTTGATCTTCGCCCCATGTCCATTCATATCCGAGAGCCTGCAATCTTGCTTCTGCCCCGGCTTTGTCTTCGCAATTCAATGTACTGCGCCAACTACGCCCCTGTCCGGATCCCGCATCGTTTTCCAATGGCATCGTGCTGGAATAGCGCACGCCTTTTTCTGCAAAAGCGTCAACAATCTCGGGCTCTTCCGTCGCCAGCTTCTCCAGCAGGATATCGGACCGGCATAACGGTGTCGCGCCGCCTTTATCAGCTGCAATCTGGCAATAGAAAAACAGTTTTGACGGGTAGATTGGCGTCTGCGCCATTTCGTGGTGGAGATAGATGCTGGTCTCTGGCGGCGCTTCATTGGCCGTAAAGACCCGCGGAGTCACGTTTATCCGGACTGCGTTTGATAGCGATTCCTTATAGGCGAAATTGTCATCGCCATAAGCTCCAACGGCTGCGTCGAAACCTTCTGGTGAAGCAACTTCAAATCCGCGAAACAAGACGGCACCAGCATTTTTCAATAGCTGATCGACCTCGGCTCTGTTGCTCTTCAGATAGACGGCCAAGTCACCGTCGGATTCAACAAGTGCCGGAAAGTCATGACCATACCAATGTTGCTGTTTCAAAATCGCACCTCAGTTGCAAATTGGATCAAAGAGAATTTTCCTAAACTGGTCGAATCGATGACGGTTTCAGAGCCAATGGGTGGCACGGTTTGCATATCGATCACAGCATTGTTTTTACATCGAGACTGACCGGCTGGCCCGTTTCGATCGATTGATGAGCAGCGGCACCCATTTGAACAGACCGCAATCCATCAAAACTCGTGACTGCGGGTGCCCCGCCTTCGACCAGGGCGCAATGGAAATGACTGATCTGGTAGAAGCTAGCACCGTGATGATCACCGGCTTCCATCGCGGCTTTTGGCGTTTCGACAAATTCGGTCAGTGTGCCCGTCTTGCTGCGCGGAGACCATGTTATCTCTGCTGCCGGTATTTTTACCTCAAGCTTGCCGGTGCCGCCCAGCGCATAGATTTCTTCCTGTTGCTCCGCTCCTTCGGCAAACATACACAGATCGAGTGTCGCCCGAGCACCGGCAGCAAAATCCACAATGACATAGGCATTGTCCAATATGTCAGATTTTTCGCCGTCATAAACCTCGTCGAGATGATTTACGTCCTGTCCTCCGCTGGCATAGATCTGCACCGGCTCATCCTGCAAAATATGGCACATCAGATCGAAAAAATGGCAGCATTTTTCCACCAAGGTGCCACCCGTATTGACGCTAAACCGGTTCCAGTCCCCCACCTTGGTCAGAAACGGGAAACGGTGTTCTCTTATGGAAAGCATTTTTACAGGGCCAGTTTCACCGCTATGTACACGCTCCACAAAACGGGTGACCGGGGGCATGTAGCGATATTCCAGTCCAACCCAGAATAAAGGCGCATAATCGCCTTGCAGGGCATGCAGTTTTTGCGCATCGCTGACGGTCGTGCACATCGGTTTTTCTAGCAAGATCGCAACATCATGGGCCATTACCTGCTGCGCGATATCGAAATGTGTATGATTGGGTGCCGCGATGATCACTGCATCGGGCTTTTGCGCCGTCATCATCTCTTCAGCTTGCGCATAGCAGGTGATTGACTGGTTCAGCGCACCAGCAAGCGCCAGGGCAGATTCTTGGGAAGGTGCATGCGGATCAGCAATGGCGACCAATTCCGCACCGTCGACCAATGCAATGTTACGCATATGTTCACGGCCCATCATGCCACATCCAATAATCGCGTATTTTCGTGTTTCTTGCATGATCAGGCTATTGCCAGTGCCGGTGCAAAAAACAAGCTATGTTTGAGGTGCCCGCAGTCGACTGACAAGTCTTAGTCAGCGGGGCGCGGTATCCGCTTGCCCTTGGTTCGACTGGTTAAATGAAACTGCCGGCACCGGTCACACAGATAGGGTCTGAGCGTAAAATCGGCACGCCGGGCCACTGACAAAGCATCTGCTTCGCTTCGGTAGCGTGCCTTTTTCCTGCAGATGCTCAACCGTGTACGCATCGATATGCCTTCAGCAGATTAGCGCCCTCCGACCACTTTCTCGCTGAGCTTGTTCTTCTCCAACTGCTTAGGATCAAACCAGACCGGCTTCAGTTTTTTATCCACAAAGAGCTGCATCTGGTCCGTATAGTGCGGACTGTTCGGGCGTGTGGTAGCAGCTCCAAATGGTTGAATGGAACGCGATGCTACAGCACCCGCCGTGTCCCACTCGACAAACATGATGAAGCTATCGCCATGACGAACGGACAGACGGCCGTCGTCATCAACATCCCACAAGGTGGATGCCCGGATGGTATCGTTGCCTCCATCAATCGGAAGGTCGACATCGCCCTGACGCAAGCGCAAGACATCCAGCATCGGCGGATCGATGCGGTCAAAATAGGTATTCAAATGATCGACGGTCTCCTGCAAAATTTCGCGCGGGTCAGGAACCTCACCGCGTTGATAATGCGCCTTATTTGCCGGACGCAGCATCTTGAGCGCCAATGCATCGGCAGGCCCCTTGCCATCAAGATCCCAGTCCCATTGGGCGAGCAACGCTTGTGCCATAGCAAGTTCCGGATCATCTTTCAGGTCGAGCGCAGCGACTTTGTCGAGCCAATCCTTGGCATAGCCGGCCTGGACATAGGCAGTGTCATATTTGATCCGCCGGATTTCTTCTTCGCCAATCTTACCATTGGCTTCGAACAACTCAATCGAACGGCGTGACCGGTTGGTCTGGTCGTCCTCTATCCCCATCAGCGGAGAAAAGGTTTCCGGGTTCAGTTCATCGCCAGGTCCAGCCGCAACATAGGGCGTGTTGTTCGCGTTCATGACATAGCCCGAAGCCGGGTTAATCAGGGCCGGAACCCGCGTGAATGGCAAGGTATTCTGCCATACGGCGTTGGAATTGTCGCCAGGCAATACGGTTCGCCAGTCAAAGCCGGGAGCGCGGTCTGGGAACATGGCGTTATAGAACATACCAATATTGCCCTTGGCATCAGCATAGATGAAATTGGTCGCCGGGACGCCCTGCCCCGCCATGGCCGCCTGCCACTCGTCAAAATCCTGTGCTTTGTTAATCCGGTAATATTGGGTCAGCATATCAAGCTGGTCCATACCCGCATAGCGCATCGCATAAGCGCCATTGCCGTTCATGATCACTGGACCATGCACAGACCGGTAAATCATCTGTGGATAGGGAATAACAAAAGGGCCATATTTGATTTTCAGCCACACGCGCTTTTTCTCTAGCGGCAGCCATTCATCATCATATTTATAGGCATTGCCCTTTTCGTTCAGCGTGAGTTTGTAAATATCGATCAGATCAGGCCGGTTGACCGTATTGGTCCAACCCAGATTCTTGTTGTGCCCCAGAAATGGGAAAGGCGATCCGGGGAAATTGGCGCCGGCAAAATCCCAACCTTCCTCGCTATGCACGACAAGTTCATACCATGCGACATTGCCGCGCAGAGGCTGATGTGAATTGGAAATCAGCCGGGTTTTTTCATCCGTCGAACGCTCTGGAGAAATCGCGTAAGCATTGGATCCGTTTTCGTCTGGATCAGGCCCCACCGGCGTTATAATCTTGTCTTCGCTCAACGGATGCACAGTGCGGTTTTCGATTGGCACAGCCAGGCTGGGGCCGCCTTCCCGGCGCAGCGGCTTGCCCTCGGTCAACGCCTGTATCGGGCCATTGAGTCCAAAGAAAAATGGCGAGCGGAGCGCAAATCCGGCAGCAATATCCCTGCCATTGACCGGGAACAGCTTGGACAAGCTGACTTCATCCGGATGCTCTTCGGCATAGTCGTTCAGACCCGAAGCATAGCCGTCCAGTACCGCGCGCACATCCTCGGGCAGATCGTCATATTTGCGCTTCACCGTGCCATCAACATCAAGCAGCGCCGCAACAAAATCAATCGGTGCGCCATCCGCTCCGTTCAGCGTCGCAAGCCGTCCGCGGGTCATCGCGGTCACCTCTTGCAGGGTGTCGAAATCATCCTCAGCATGGGCATATGCAACGCCATAGGCGACATCGGCGTCGGTCTTGCCAAAAATATGGGGCACACCGAATTTGTCGCGGACGATACGCGCTTCATAGACCTTGTCAGGCGGCGGTGAAGCGCCGGTTACGCTCATCGGTTCCCAAACCGCCAGTGCCACGGCAGCCAGCAAAATCAGGATCAACAATCCCACACCGATGCGCTTGATCACCTTCATTCCATTTCCCTTTTCTATGGTCTTCGACCTTGCCCTTTCGATAGCTCTTGCGCAATGTTGTGACATTGGTCAACCGGGTAGCCTCCCGTTTGTCGAAGTCACAAAGGATCGTTCATGCCGAAACTGAAAACTTCTCACTTTGCCCTGTTCTGCGCTTTTTCAGCGCTCACATTTGCTGTTCCCGTATCCGCACAGTCTGTTGTGGGCTCCGGTGTTCCGGCCAGCACGGTTCCTAACAGCGCCGAACGTCCCATTGCCTTTGCCGAACAAGCGCCTGACAATGCTGGCCTGGTGATCCTGATGGAAAGCGCAGAATTACCGAATATCCCTGCCCTTTCCGCCGCCGAACGCGGTGCCGTGGAAGCGGCCATTGCGTCTGCCGAATTCAAGGGAGAAACCGGAAGCAATCTCAAACTTCGCGGAATTGGCGGTCGTCCGCTAATCATGCTGGCCGGCGCGGCCAAGTCCGATGATGAAGGGCCAGACTGGAAATCCGCTGCCGGTAGCGCTGTGCAAAAGCTAATGGACGACGATGCGGAACTGGCGTTGGTAGGTCCCACTGATGCCAACGCAATGGCTGATGCAGCACTTGGGCTGGACCTTGGCCAATATCGGTTCGACCGGTATCAAACGGATGTCGAAACTGTACCCGCCAAACAGCGCGTTACATTTGTCGGCACGGCGGCATCCGCTGCACAGGCGCTCTGGGATAGTCGTCACAAACATCTTGCTGACAGTGTCAAACTCACTCGTGACCTGCAAAGCGAACCAGCCAGTGCACTTTATCCGCAGAGCTTTGTTGATCGGGTAAGCGCAGAGTTCAAAGGCGTCCCCAATATTCGCATCGAAATTCTCGACGAAGCTGCGATGCGCAAAATGAACATGGGCGCGATTGTTGGTGTCGGTCAGGGCAGCCCGCGCGGTTCACGGATGATGGTGGTCACCTACACAGGCGGAAGCGGCGCGGCGCTAGCACTGGCTGGCAAGGGGATTACCTTTGACACGGGCGGCATTTCAATCAAGCCCAACAAGGGTATGTGGGCAATGAAGGCCGACATGTCGGGTGCCGCCGCGGTCATGGGCGCAACATTGTCACTGGCTAAGAGCCGTGCTCCAGTAAACGTCGTGGCAGTTGCTGCGCTCGCCGAAAACATGCCCGGCGCCAATGCCCAGCGTCCGGGCGATGTAGTAAGGACCTATGGCGGCAAGACCATTGAGATCCTCAGTACGGACGCAGAAGGACGGCTGGTGCTCGCCGACGCAGTGCAATATGTGGCGGATCGCTACAAACCCTTCGCGCTGGTAGATGTCGCGACCCTGACCGGATCGGTTGGACGAGCGGTGGGCAATCAATATGCGGGGCTATTTGCACGCGAAGACGCGATTGCCGATCGCATGCTGAAAGCCGCCAAGGATAGCGGTGAGCGTCTATGGCGACTACCCCTGCATCCCGCCTATGCCAAAGCCATCCGCTCTGACATTGCCGATGTGAAAAATTCGGGTGTAACAGATGCGCCAGGCGCAAGTGCCGGGGCGCATTTCATCGGCTATTTTGTCGATGAATCACTACCCTGGGCCCATCTGGATATTGCTGGTGTGGACTGGAATAACTCCACAAAGCCACTGACGCCCAAGGGGGCCTCTGGCTTTGGCGTACGCTTGCTTGATCAGCTCGCACGCGACTGGACCGCCAAATAGGCTTTTGTAACAATTATTTGTCCCGCTCCCTTGTGTGATAAAAACATCACTCCATATCGGTTGAGAACCATGAACGAGGGAACGGGACAATGAATCTCGAGAAATTTACCGATCGCGCCAAAGGCTTTTTGCAATCCGCTCAGACCGTAGCGATCCGCATGAACCATCAGCAGATTACCGCGGCACATTTGCTCAAGGCTTTGCTCGAAGACGATCAGGGCATGGCATCCGGCCTCATCGCCAAAGCAGGCGGTAATGCCAAACAAGCGCATCTCGAGATTGATACAGCATTGGAGAAAATTCCGGCAGTATCGGGCAGCGGGGCTCAGCAGACACCAGGACTGAATAACGACACCGTACGTGTATTGGATCAAGCGGAACAGATCGCGGAAAAAGCGGGCGATAGCTTTGTCACAGTCGAACGTCTGCTACTTGCCTTGACACTGTCCAAAGATACAGCAGCTGGCAAAGCATTGACCAATGCCGGCGTAACGACTGATGCCCTGAATGGAGCAATAAACGATTTGCGCGGCGGACGCACAGCCGACACGGCCTCTGCCGAAGATCGTTATGATGCAATGAAGAAATTTGCGCGCGACCTCACCGAAGCGGCACGCGAAGGTAAAATGGATCCGGTCATCGGCCGCGACGAAGAGATCCGTCGCACCATCCAGATTCTCGCGCGTCGGACAAAGAACAACCCTGTCCTGATCGGCGAACCCGGCGTCGGCAAGACTGCCATCGCTGAAGGATTAGCGCTGCGTATTGCCAATGGCGACGTGCCCGATAGCTTAAAAGATCGCCGCTTGATGTCGCTCGATATGGGTGCGCTCATAGCCGGTGCGAAATATCGCGGGGAATTTGAAGAGCGGTTGAAGGGCGTGCTCGATGAAGTGCGCGGCGCGGATGGTGAAATCATCTTGTTCATTGACGAGATGCATACATTGATCGGAGCGGGCGCATCGGAAGGCTCGATGGATGCCAGTAACCTGTTGAAGCCAGCATTGGCACGCGGTGAACTTCACTGCATTGGCGCGACGACGCTGGATGAATATCAAAAGCATGTTGAAAAAGATCCGGCCTTACAGCGGCGGTTCCAGCCTGTCGTCATCGGCGAACCGACGGTAGAAGATACCATCTCGATCCTCCGCGGCCTGAAGGAAAAATATGAACTGCACCACGGTGTTCGGATTACCGACGGTGCATTGGTAAGCGCCGCCACCCTGTCCCATCGCTATATATCAGATCGCTTTCTGCCCGATAAAGCCATCGATCTCATGGACGAGGCGGCGTCGCGGATCCGGATGGAAGTCGAGTCCAAACCAGAGGAAATCGAAACCCTGGACCGGCGGATCATTCAATTGAAAATTGAACGCGAGGCGCTGTCCAAAGAAAATGATGACGCCTCCAAAAGCCGTCTCGAAACCCTTGAAAAAGAACTCGCGGAACTGGAACAGGAATCGACCGAGCTCACCACACGTTGGCAGGGTGAAAAAGACAAAATCCATGCCGAAGCTCATGTGAAGGAAGAATTGGACGCAGCCCGTCTGGAGCTGGAGCAGGCAGAACGCGCCGGTGATCTCGCCAAGGCGGGTGAGCTAAGCTACGGCACCATTCCCAACCTTGAGAAGAAACTGGAAGAAGCCGGGGATGCAACCGAAGGCGCGATGTTGCGCGAGGAAGTTGTGAGCGAGGATATCGCCTCCGTCGTATCACGATGGACCGGTATTCCAGTCGACAAAATGCTCGAAGGCGAACGCGAAAAGCTGCTCGCCATGGAGGAGTTGATCGGAAAGCGGGTTATTGGTCAGAAAGATGCTATCGAAGCAGTCTCCTCTGCCGTCCGCCGGTCCCGCGCTGGGTTGCAAGACCCCAATCGTCCGCTCGGCAGTTTCCTGTTCCTCGGCCCCACCGGTGTCGGCAAGACCGAACTCACCAAAGCTTTAGCAGGCTTCTTGTTTGATGATGACCAAGCCATGGTTCGCATAGACATGTCCGAATTTATGGAAAAGCACAGCGTCGCAAGGTTAATCGGCGCGCCTCCCGGCTATGTTGGTTATGAAGAAGGCGGCGTGCTCACCGAAGCCGTCCGCAGACGCCCCTATCAGGTAATCCTGTTTGATGAAGTCGAGAAAGCGCATGGCGATGTTTTCAATGTGTTGCTGCAAGTCCTCGACGACGGACATCTCACAGATGGTCAGGGCCGCAAGGTCGATTTCTCAAACACACTGATCATCCTCACCTCCAACCTCGGCAGCCAGTATATGGCGAACCTGAAAGATGATGAGAAGGTCAAGGATGTCGAGCCACAAGTCATGGAAGTTGTCCGCGCCCATTTCCGGCCTGAATTTCTTAATCGACTGGACGAGATAATCCTGTTCCACCGGCTCGCCGAGGAACATATGGCACCGATTGTCGAAATACAGGTCGCCCGCGTGCAGAAACTGCTCAAGGATCGCAAGATCGTTCTCGAGCTGACCGATGCCGCGAAGCGCTGGCTCGGGCGGGTTGGCTATGATCCTGTCTACGGAGCAAGGCCGCTGAAACGCGCAATTCAGAAATATCTGCAAGACCCGCTGGCTGACTTGATCCTGCGCGGCGATGTACCGGACAACAGCACTGTCCAAATTAACGAAGGTGACGGAGCTCTCGAAATGGTGCCGGTGGCGACAGCAATCGAAGGTTGATCTTGCACCCGCCAGCGATGTTCGGCAAATACAACACATGATCAGCACTGTGCAACGAGACGAGTTATTGAGCGATGCCAGATATTTAGCGCATCGCTATGATGAAGCAAACGATGCGTTCCGTTTCCTGTCGGTTCCCCGTGATGTTCATCGCCAATGCACCTTTATCACTGATGAGCATTTGCCAGATGTCGATCAGTTCCAGGCGGTGCCGCGATCAGAGGTTGCGCAAGCATCACCAACGACTGCACCGATCCATTTCATTTTCCATTCTGCCTATTGTTGTTCCACCATGCTGGCGCGGGCGTTTGATATCGAAGGGGTCTCAATGGGGTTGAAAGAACCCGTTGTGCTCAATGACATGATAGGGTGGCGGCGGCGCGGTGCAGATGCAAACCGACAACGCGAAGTTATTGAACAAAGCCTGACCCTATTATCACGGCCTTTTGGCGAAGACCGCGCGGTGATTATCAAGCCATCCAATATTTGCAATCCATTGGCGATTGAGATGTTGCGATCAAGACCAGACGCGAAGGCTCTGCTTCTCTATGCCCCAATCGAGGGCTTCCTCAAATCGATCGCCAAAAAGGAAATGTGGGGCCGGATCTGGGTGCGTGATGTGCTGATCGGAACGCTGAAAGACGGTTATGCTATAGGCGGATTTTCCAATGACGAACTGTTGCAGTTAACCGATCTACAAGTCGCCGCTATCGGCTGGTTGTCGCAGCATGCGCTATTCGCCAAGATTATCAAAGAAATTGGTCCAGATCGAGTTAAGACGCTGGATAGCGATACGTTCTTGGCGCAGTCGCCGGAAACCATCACTGCTTTATCCCGCCTCTACGGACTGGAACTGAACGAGGCAGAGATTGATAACGTTGTTCAAGGCCCTGCATTCACCAGTCATTCGAAGCTTGATCAGGTTAAACGCGGCGAAGTTTTCGACGCTAAGGTGCGAGAGCAAGAGCAACTAAAGGTTGCGCAGGCCCACGGTGCGGAAATCGAAATGGTTGCAACATGGACTAAAGCGGTAGCCGAGAGCCAAGGAATAGAATTCAGCATTGGCTCCCGATTACTATGACTGATTTAGTTTAGTTATTTCCCGGCGCAAATGTTGGTTGATTGTCATCCACAAATTCACGAGACCGTTTGCTGCCTTCACGATTATAGGCAGCCCATTCCCGATTGGTCATGCATACTCTTCTTTTGCGAGCCAAAGTGCCCATGATGGGTTCAGAGCGGCAGCGAACATATTCAGGATGCTTGCGATCAGTAATCTTCTTCGGTTTTTCTTTCTTTGCTGCATCTTCCACAGTAGCAGTCTCGCCAGCAAAGGCGGGAGGGGTTGATATTGCAAGCGCTGAAAATGACGCAATCGCTAGTGTCCGAACTAAAATCTTCATAAATACTCCATTATATTTTTTGATTAGGGGAAGATGTTTTTGGCATCTTATGGAACAAAAAAGCCGGGCTGACTATCGGCCACAAACTCTGTCGCATATTTATTGCCCAACCTAATTGCGACTTTCCATTCTCGATTGGTCATGCAGATCCGCCGTTTTTTTATAAGAGAGCTCGCAACTGGCTCTATCCTGCAACGTACATAATCAGGATGGCGGCGATTGGTGATTTTTTGTGCGGGAGTGCTATTCGCTTCAGGCTGAAGCGCTTCTTGTTGCTGTTCTGGTGGTAGAAGGTTCACAATAGTCAACCCTGACGGAGTGATCTCGTCCTGTTGATCAACCAATGGGTTTTGCTGAACCGAAGCAGTGGCCGGATTAATAGTAGAAGTGATCGCAATAAGAATAGCGACTTTTACTGTTTTCACAGCAGTTATCATCTTCCACGCCCTCCACAAGCATCACAATATAGAAATAGTATCAAATTTACATTTATGTGCAACGAAAAAGGGCGGGCCAATTGGCCCGCCCTCTTCATTTCAATTCTAACCGTTTGGATTAGAAGCTGAATTTCACGCTAGCGCCATAGCGACGACCCAGAGGATCATAGCTTGATGGGTAGATGTTACCGCTGTTGAACGCTGTCGAACCAATGTTCGAACCAACAACCGTTGGCTGGTTGTCGAACAGGTTCTGAGCCGTCAACGTGAACAAGACATTTTCGCTTACATCCCACTGGAAGGTAAGGTCGAAATAATGTTCCGCTCCGATCTCGGTGAAGTCAACATTACCGAACAACGGAGAGTCACCGATGAAGGCTTCGCCATTATCGATAATATCCTGTGGCTCTTGCTCAACACCACTCAGGTAACGCCAGCGAAGAGACAAGGTATAGTCTTCTTCGAAGGTCAAAGAAGTACGCTGCGAGAACGCAAACTCTGACTGAGGGTTACAGTTGACCGAGTAGAAACCAACACATTCACGATTGATGGACGTTGGAGTCGCCTGGAACAGGTTCTTGTTGGTCCAGGTACCGTCGAACGACATATTCAGATCGATACTGTCGGTCAGTTCGGTGCCATACCGGATGCTGAGATCGATACCGTCGGTTTCGATCCGGCCCAGGTTGCTCTGTTGCAAGATCAAACCTGGAGTGGTTGACGGGTCACCGTCGAGACCGCCAGTGAACGGGCTACGAGAGATGAACTCTTGTGAACAGAACGGGTTCGTACCGGATGGCGCATTGAAACATGCAGCAATCGAGTCACCAGGCGTTGGTGCTGAGATCGCATCGGTGACCAATATGTTGAAGTAATCAATGGTTACCGACAGACCAGGAACGAAGTCTGGCTGAAATGCCACACCAACAGTCCAGGTTGTTGCGTCTTCCGTACCGAGGTTCAGATTACCACCAGTTGTGATGTTGATCTGACCAGCGGCTGGCGGAGCAACGTTACCCGCAGTGATCTGGGCGGCCGCAGGGCTGCCTGGATCAACCTGAGCCAAACAAGCAGCCAAGAGGTTGCCAGTTGGTGCTACTGGACCCTGACATGGGTCGTTTGCAAGGTTGCTCAACTGAGTAGAGACCGGCGTAAACAGCTCACCGATATTAGGTGCGCGTGAAGAACGCTGATAGTTACCACGGAAGGTCAGGCCTGGGATAACTTCCCAGCTACCGCCTGCTTTCCAGGTAAACTCGGTTCCAGCAGTTGAATAGTCTGAGTAGCGAGCACCCAGATCGATGGTCAGGCTTTCAGCGAAAGACTCACCTTCGAAAACAGGAATGCTAACTTCACCAAACGCATCGTACACATCGTAAGAACCGTTAATGTCAGGAGCAGCACCGCCACCACCAACAACAGCACCAGGTGTCTGCGAAGCTTCGTCAGACAAACGGGTTGCTGTGAACTCACGATATTCACCACCAACAGCAAACTGGATTGGTGTCTCAGAGATACCAAAGCCAAGATCACCGCTTACGGTACCGTTTACGGTAGCGATCGATGTACCGGTAATCACTTGCTGAGTCAGATTGAAGACATAATCCTGAGCCGCTTGAGGACCAAGGTTGCCGAGTGTTCCGAAGAAGTTAATTGGAACACAGCCGTCTCCGCCACCATTTACGCAAGTGCCGTCTGGCAGTCCGAGAATGGAGTTATCGACACGCTCACGACGAGCAAAGCCGCTCTGACGCTGGATACGCTCACTCTCACCATAGGTTGCCGAAACATCATAGTTGATGCTGTCGGTAATCGCGCCGCGTGCACCAACAACGATGTTGAACAACGTCGAGGTAAACTCGGAGTTACGTGTACCAACTTCAACTGTACGACGACGAACCTGAGCTTGGAAAGTTGTGTAGTCCGGGTTTGCCGTACCGTCAGCCAGCAGTGGGCCGTCTGGCGTATTACGTGCTGCATCATAAGCAGCGCCGGTCAATCCAAGACCTGCACCAAAGCGCTGTGCAATCGCTTCTGGGATCAGAGGATTGTTGAGGTTGAAGGTGTAGGTGTTGAAGAACGATCCACCAGGAGCAATGATCGTCGAAACGGTCTGTTTCGAGAACGCAGCCTGAGAGTAAAGCTCGATATTTTCGTTGATTTCATAGCGAGCTGCACCGAAAATATTAAACCGTTCGAAAGGTGTTTGGAAAATGTTGAACGGGTTAAAGTTAAATGGTGTTGGGTTGAATTCGCCATTGTCTTGCAGATTGGTAGGGTCATTCGAAATAATATCGGTACCCGCATCATTGATCTGCGCCTGAATACCAGCCGTGAATGGGTCACCTGTAACAGGATCATTCAAGCTGTTGAAAACAATGTTCGCAGGAACAGCGTTTGAAGAACCACCAGGGTTACCCGAGAACGAGCTCACGTTGAATTCACCGAAAGGACGATCGCCTTGGAAGACAGCATCCTGATCCTGATAGCCAACGCTCAATACAGCGTTACCACGGCCATCGTCGAAGTTCGCACCGATGGTAAGGTCAGCGCGGAATACGTTGCCGTCACCCTGCTCGGTCAGCTGCTCGCTGAGGTTCAACTCAATGCCAGCAAAATCACGCTTGGTGATGAAGTTGACAACACCGGAGATTGCGTCCGCACCATATGTGGTCGTTGCACCACCGGTCAAAACATCTGTACGTTCGATAACGGCCAGAGGAATGGAGTTAAGGTCAACACGGCCAGTTGTGTCAGCAGGAACGAAACGACGTCCGTCAAGCAGGACGAGGTTACGAACCGAACCAATACCGCGAAGGTTAACGAAAGAAGAACCGCCGTTACCGTTGTTAACAGCAGAACCAATGCTTGGAATTGCTGAAGGCAGTTCGCGCAGGAATTGCTCAGCCACGTTGGTCTGACGCAGTTCCAGCTCTTCAGAGGTTACAACGCCAACTGGGCTGGAAAGCTCAAGGTTAGGGTTGCTGATACGAGAACCGGTAACAACGATGACTTCCTCATCAACTGCATCGGCATCTTGTACATCTTGATCCTGCGCATAGGCAGGTGCTGAAACCATAGCGAGGCCAAGCACCACTGGTGCTGTACCGCTCATCAGCTTCGTAAATTTTTTCATGTTATTCCAGTCCCTTATTCTGGAGGAGCAGGGCCCCCAATGGCCCGCTTCTGTAGTTGTCCAATCGAATCACGCACGCTTTGGACACGCGCAAAATTCCATCGGAATGGCTGGCAGATGCCGTAATTGCACAATCCTGTAAAGCTCATGTTCAGCTTTTCGGCGCGCTTTTGTATATAATGTAACTATTTTGCCACAGTTTCATAAGGTGAGGCGAGGTCAATTAACCAGTTAAAGCCGGTGGATTTATTTACACTAGCGTAGAAAAGACCAATTCGATCATTTACCATGATGTCAGACGATTGCACCTTGCCGCCAATCTGGTAGGGCAATCACAATCAGCAGTTCCGATGCGAGACAGGTATTGGAATCACAGCCAAGTTCGGCATGGAGCAAGATATGAACAGTCTAAGAATTGCAACGCGCAGATTTGCCTCTGCACTGGTATGTGCATCTTTTTTTACCGGTGTTCCGGCCATCGCTTCGGAAAAGGATGAAGCGGTTTCTACGCCGCCCGCCATATATACTGACCTTGTCGCTTGTAAGAACATTTTGGAGGCGGAACAACGGCTGGCTTGTTTTGATGAAAAAGTAGCCGCCTTGGAAACCGCCCAATCCAACAATCAGGTTGTGATTGCTGACCGCGAGCAAGTCCGGGAAGCTAGGCGCGGTTTGTTCGGGCTGTCACTGCCCCGGATCAAGCTATTTAGCGGAGACGGCGACGAAGGCGATCAGATCAATCAGGTTGAAGGGACGATTGCCTCGGCCCGTAAAGGCCGAAGCGGCAAATGGACCCTCAAGCTGGAGGACGGCGCAGTCTGGCAACAAACTTCGGCACCGCGGAGCACTTCTCGGCGTCCCAAAGCTGGCGATTCAATTGTCGTTGAGCGCGGCTCGCTAGGGAGCTTTGTGGCCAAGGTGAATGATGGCCGTGCCTTCAAGGTCAAGCGGATCGTAAACTGATAGCTTAGCTGGCGGCTATTCTACTAGCCCATTGGTCCGGTCAGCAAGATTGGGTCGATGCGTGCTTTGTTCCACTTCATCGACCAGTGCAGATGAGGTCCGGTCGCACGGCCTGTAGCACCGATACGGCCGATCGGTTCGCCGCGTTTTACTTCCTGACCTTCTTTGACGAGTATCTTTGAGGCATGCAGAAAAGCACTGTTCAGCCCCATGCCATGATCGATCATCAGCAATTTGCCTTCCAGCGAGAACGGCTTGTCCGCCGCCAGGGTCACAACCCCGTCAGCTGGCGCAACAAAATAGGTGCCCGCGCCACCGGCAATATCGACACCGCTATGATAACTGCCCGGCTCACCCTTGTAGACGCGCTGTGATCCAAACATACCGGAAATTCGGCCCTTGGCAGGCCAAATGAACGTCTGGCGCCAGCCTTTGCTGTCGCTTTTCACCTGACGCGCCGCGTTGATCCGTGCCAGTTCCGGGCGACGGCGTGCCATGAACGCAGCACTCGGCCCGCCACTGCGACGAGCGACATTGACATGTTCAATTTTCCATTTGCGTGGTGCTACGTTGAAAAATTTCTTAATCGTTTCGCCATTTTCAAGCGTCGCAACCATCTGTGCCGATTGGCCCGCGTCACGGTTAAAAGCGATAATGAATTTGCCATCTTCGTCCACGGGAACAGGTTGCCCGTCAAACGAAATGCTGCGGGTTCCTGCCGGAGCATTGCCCAACATCACACCGCCCTGAATTTCCTGTCCGGTAAAACCGAACTTGACCGCTTTGCGAAAGGCAGATTGTTCCGCCGCATCAGCAGCTTCTGCCGCGGCGCCCTTTGCTAGAGAGGATGACAAGGGTAACGAGAGAGCAGCGACACCCACCAAAGCCAGGCCGCCGCCAATGATGATTTTCTTAGGCACTATTATTTTTCCTCTTCCGGCAAGTGCGCCTGGACAGAGATCTGCGCCGTTGCATAGGCTTCCTGTTTCTCGACACTCCAATAACGAAGCTCGTCGAGCGGAATCTGTTCACTGGTAATCGCACATAAAACATGGTCACCAGAGGATAATGGTCGAAACCCGTTCGGCATATAATAGAGCTTCGCCACTTTGTTGCGATTGGACATTAACATAGGAAAACCTTACTCCGCGCAGCATTTACCGGTGATTTACCAATAGTGATTTACCGATAAATATTTACCACTTCCATAACAAAGAAATCGCCTAGAACAAATCCTGTTGCCTGTCATCCACCGGTTTTTTGACTTTAGCAGGTTTTGGCCTGGCGGCTGGTTCAGCCTTTTTTGCTGCCTTTTTCGCTGTTTCGATCGGCGCGTCCGTAATTTGCGCCGCCACCGTGCCATCATGGAAATGCAGATTTACGGCGCTGGCAAGCTCAGCCATTGCCTTGCTGCCAATAAACTGGTCGTCCAATCCCGATATTCTCGCATAGCCGCGTTTCAGCGGACCATCGGGCGACACTTGTTGCGCCAATCGCCAAAGGCTGTCGAGCCGCTGGCGCGCATCATCCAGGGGCCGTTTGACCAGCGCCACTGGTAAATCCAGACGATCCAGCCGGGCTTTCGCCGCATCCAGCCGCTGGCGAAGCATGGCGGGCCGCAATGCGCCTTCTGAAGCCGAAAATCTGCTGCGGGCCTTGGCGACATTTTGTCCCATGGCATATTTCATTCCGTCAGACAGCTCATCTACACGTTGCTGATGCGGGCGGAGCAAATCGGTCAACGCTGGCATCAAGCGGCGCTGTGCCTCCAATCGTTCTTGCGCAGTGGTAAAACCGCGCTGGACCGATCGTGCCATCCGGGCTTTCGATTCACTCAGCGATGCCAACCATTCGGCCCGCACCGGCACTGCCATTTCCGCCGCAGCTGTCGGCGTTGGTGCCCGCAGGTCGGCAGCAAAATCGCTTAATGTAGTATCGGTTTCATGACCAACGGCAGAGATAAGCGGAACGGAACAATCCGCAATCGCCCGCACCACCTCTTCCTCGTTAAAGCTCCAAAGGTCTTCGATCGAACCGCCGCCTCGCGCGACAATTACGAGGTCGGGCTTGGTCATCCCGCCTTCACTTTGCATGCCTGAAAAACCGTTAATCGCCCCGGCAATCTGTTTCGCAGCCCCCTCGCCCTGTACTAATACCGGCCAGACGATCACATGACTGGGACAGCGATCTGCCAACCGGTGTAAAATGTCTCGAATGACGGAACCGGTCGGCGACGTCACCACACCGATCGTTTTGGGCAGAAACGGTATCGCGCGTTTGCGGTCCTGATCAAATAGTCCTTCGGCGTGCAATTTAGCCTTCAGCTTTTCAAAAAGCTGCATCAGCGCGCCCTCGCCCGCCAATTCCATCTTGTCGATCACGACCTGATATTTGGAACGTCCGGGATAAGTGGTCAGTTTGCCGGAAACGACAACCTCAATCCCGTCTTCTGGCTGGAAGGGCAGCCGTCCCGCATTGCCTTTCCACATCACCCCATCAAGCACCGCCTTATCGTCTTTTAGTGCAAGATAGACATGTCCGGATGCTGCGCGTTTATAGCCGGAAATCTCTCCCTTGATCCGCACATAACCAAAGCGATCCTCGACGACTCTTTTTAGTGTGCCAGATATTTCTGACACGGACAGAGGAGCAGCATTGTCGCCAGCGCCGCTCTCGGCTAACAGCTTCGCGTCTAGAGAAAGAGAGTCGTCCATGAATATCCTGTTGCTCGGGTCCGGTGGCCGTGAACATGCCTTGGCATGGAAGCTGGCGCAATCCCCGTCTGTCGAGAAATTTTATGCCAGTCCCGGCAACCCAGGTATTGCTCATCATGCGGAATACGTAAAACTGGACATTCTGGATCATAGCGCTGTGATCCAATTTTGTGGACGCAACAAGATAGATTTGGTCGTTGTAGGGCCCGAAGCGCCTTTGGTGGATGGGATGGGTAACAGCCTGCGGACAGCGGGCATATTGGTCTTTGGTCCAGACCAAGCGCCAGCACAGCTTGAAGGATCAAAAGGCTTTACCAAGGACCTTTGTGCCCGTGCCAACATCCCCACTGCCGGTTATGTTCGCACGACCAATGCAATGGATGCATTGGCGGCACTCGACAAATTCACAATTCCGGTTGTTATCAAGGCGGACGGGCTGGCCGCAGGCAAAGGCGTCATCATTGCAGAAACCCGCGCACAGGCAGAAAAAGCCATTGCAATGATGTTTGAAGGCGGATTTGGTGATGCCGGTGCTGAAGTGGTGATCGAGGAATTTCTGACAGGCGAAGAAGCCAGTTTTTTTGCGATTACCGACGGCAAAAACGTAATCCCCTTCGGCACGGCGCAAGACCACAAACGCGTCGGTGAAGGTGATGTCGGCCCGAATACCGGCGGCATGGGTGCGTATAGCCCAGCACCAGTTCTTACGACGGCGCTGCAAAAACAAGTCATGGACGAAATCATCCAGCCTACGGTCGATACGCTAGCCGCCGAAGGCACGCCTTATAGTGGGGTCCTCTTTGCCGGGCTGATGCTAACAGAAACCGGTCCGCAATTGATTGAATATAATGCCCGCTTTGGCGACCCGGAATGCCAGGTTCTCATGCTGCGGCTGAAGTCTGATCTTGCCGCGATCATGCGGGCCACAGCGAAAGGGGAACTGGGCCAGGTCAGTGCACCGGAATTTGATCCGCAAACCGCCTTAACCGTCGTCATGGCCGCTAACGGCTATCCCGGTACGCCTGAAAAAGGTGGAAAGATCCAGAACCTCGCCCGTGCAGAACGCGAAGGCACAAAGATATTCCATGCCGGGACCGCAGAGGTTGACGGTAAATTGGTTGCCAACGGCGGTCGCGTGCTAAATGTCACGGCGCTTGGCAAAAACACCACCCAAGCGCAGACCAAGGCCTATGCTGCTGTGGATCAGATTGATTTCGCCACTGGCTTTTGCCGCCGCGATATTGGTTGGCGAGAGGTTGCCCGGGAAAGCGAAGACTAAACCATTGGCAAATCTCGGCTCGGCGATCGGGATCGTTGCTTTGACCGCACCGCCGGCCAGAACCAGCAATGGCGGCAGGTCTATCTGGACTATACATTGGCGCTTTGTTCCGGCAGGTTGGCCTTATGGATCTAAATCTTGAAAATAAAATCGTGCTTGTCACCGCTGGTAGCAAGGGCATCGGATTGGCAACGGCCCTGGGATTTCACAAATGCGGCGCCCAGGTGGCGATTTGCGGAAGATCGCAGGACAATCTTGATGCCGCTGCAGCGCAAATGCCTGGTTGTCTGGCGCTGACTGGAGATGTTTCGAAATCACAGGACATTGATCGGGTCGTTCAATCGGTATCCCAGAAATTTGGCCATATCGACATATTGGTCAACAATGCGGGCGGGCCACCGCCTGGCCTTTTTGAAGATCTGGCTGATGAAGATTGGAACAAGGCAGTCGAGCTAACCCTCATGTCTGTTATCCGTCTGACACGGCTGGTCCTGCCACATATGCGAGCACAAAAATGGGGCCGGATTATCAACATATCATCATCTGGCGTGAAACAGCCTGTCCCCGGATTGACCTTGTCCAACAGCATCCGCATGGCCGTACTGGGTTGGGCGAAGACACTGGCCAATCAGGTCGCAGGCGACAATATCCTGGTAAATACCGTTTGCCCTGGGTTCACCAATACCGACCGGGTTACCCAGATCCTGGAACAGCAATCAGCGGCATCAGGAAAAACAGTTGAAGAGGTGGCTGCCGGAATTGCTGCGCAAATTCCGATGCAACGTATTGGCCAACCGGAGGAGGTTGCCAATCTAGCGGTTTTCCTGGGATCAGAGGCGGCCAGCTATATCACCGGAACATCCATTCAAGTGGATGGTGGATCGGTCCAGGGTTTCTGATCAATCAACTCATCGATGGCCTTCCAACGCTAGCTCCTTTAGAACCCGAAAATGGATAATTTACATGGCTTTGTCGCAAATTGCATTGCGTGCCGCCGGCCTCTTTTGCATAGTCCGGGCAACAGGGGCTTGCACTTTTAGGGAAGGGATAAATCTTGAAAAACGACGATACTTTGCTCACACGGCGGCAAATCATGGTGATTGCCGCGCTGGCTGGCGGAATTAGCGCAAGCGCGCCATTGCACGCACAATTTAACCTGAAAAAGGGTTTGGGAGCGGCCGGTAAGGTCGCCAAGGCCGGGTCCTATAATGATGAAGAAATGGCGGTCTATTTTGACCAGATGGCGGCGGATATGGACAGCCGTAATCCGGTTGCCGGGCCAAAAGATCCCTATGGCAAACGCATCGCCAATTTGTCCAAAGGTTTGAAAAATCACGATGGGCTTGATCTCGATATCAAAGCCTATCTTGTTCGTGACGTAAATGCTTTTGCCATGGCCAATGGTACGATCCGGGTCTTTGCTGGGCTGATGGATCAATTCACCGATGACGAAATCCGTTATGTGATCGGACATGAAATTGGCCATGTAAAGGAAGGTCATACCAAAAAACGCATGCAAGGTGCCCTGCAGAAAGAAGCCGCCTTTGGTGTCGCCGATGCTGCTGGTGGCAAGGTTGGCACGATCGCCAATTCCAAATTGGGTAAGTTGTTCGGCAATGTGATCAGCTCGCAACACAGCCAGAAGCATGAGAAAGAAGCGGATGATTATGCCATGGCCTTCATGAGGCAGAAGCAATATGATCCGATGGCTTGTGTCACCGCACTAGATAAGCTTGCTGGACTGAGCGGTGGCGGTGGCGGATTGCCTTGGCTGCAGACACATCCAAGTCCGGAATCCCGCGCGAAACGGATGCGCAAACAACTGGCCTAAGAGCATGCTAACGAGAGCCTGATCTGACTGGTCTATGTAACAACATATCATGTGTTCATAGTCCAGTCAGCTTGCTTTTGGCACCTTCTATCCCGGGTTGAGTATTTCGGGAGGGTATGAACATGCGGCGTTTTTCCAGTATTTCCAAAATCTTGTGCGGCTTTGCGGCGGTTGGTCTGATAGGCGCACCAGGCACGGCTCCGCTTGAGGCCCAGTCGCGACAGGGAAAGCGCCCTGATCTGGTTAGAATGCCGCCGTCACATCCGGTTAACTGCAGTATTTTTACTCGTTTTGATCGCGATCAGGTTATCGTCACAGGCTCACGAAGAAAGGGCTCGGGTCGCCTTCAAAATTCTCCAGCTGCGCTCCCACCGCCACCGCCTCCGCCGCCGCCGCCCGCACCGATCGCTGGTCAGTTTCAAAAGGGAAGCCCAACCAGTGTTGCGCGGCGTATTGCCGGACCGATTACGGTACCCGGCCCCTACCCTTATCCCTATCCGCGCCCACAGCCACAAGACCGCGAGAAATATGCCGGTGAAGAGGTTGCGAGCATTAAGCGTGTTGCTGATGAACCGGTGTCTACCTTTGCGGTGGATGTGGACACAGGCAGCTATTCCAATGTCCGCCGTTTCCTGAATGATGGGAAAATGCCGCCCGAAGCTGCGGTGCGGACCGAGGAGTTGATCAACTATTTCCGCTATGATTATCCTGAACCATCCAGCCGGGAAGCGCCTTTTAGCGTGTCGACCGATCTGTCCACCACACCTTGGAATGATGCCAGCCGCCTGCTGCGCATCGGTCTGCGCGGCTATGACGTCAATAGCAGCGAGCGGCCTCGCGCCAATCTGGTTTTTCTTGTCGATGTTTCCGGTTCGATGGGCAGCAAGGACAAATTGCCGCTCGTCAAATCAACACTGACATCGCTGGCGAATGAATTGCGCAGCGATGATCGGGTGTCCATCGTCGTCTATTCGGGCACGGTTGGTCTGTTGCTGGCGCCGACATCCAACAAGGATCATGTCAAAGAGGCAGTGGATTGCCTTTATGCAAGGGGTTCGACAGCTGGAGGTGATGCGCTCAAACTTGCTTATTCCACCGCCCGAAAAAGCTTTCTCAAAGGCGGCATCAACCGCATCATCATGGCCACCGATGGAGACTTTAATGTCGGAACATCCAATACTGACGAACTGAAAAAAATCGTTGCCAAAGAGCGGGAGTCAGGCGTCAATCTGACCATGCTCGGCTATGGCACAGGCAATATTCGGGACGAGTTGATGGAGGGTATCGCCAATGTTGGTAACGGCAATTATGCCTATATCGACAGCGCTATGGAGGCAAAGAAGGTACTGGGCGAAGAACTCAGCTCGACCTTGTTCACCATCGCCAAGGACGTCAAAATCCAGATCGAATTCAATCCCATGCATGTAAAGGAATATCGCCTGATCGGTTATGAAAACCGGCTGCTCGCGGAAGAAGATTTCGCCAACGACAAGATAGATGCAGGAGATATCGGCGCTGGCCACCAGGTGACTGCGCTTTACGAGATCATGCCAGCAAAATCATCAGGTTGGCTTCCTGAACGCCGCTATCCAGCTAATCGTGTTGTTGACCGGAAACCGGATTTCACCGGTGAGATCGCGCAGATCAAGTTGCGCTACAAACTGCCCGGTGGTGACAAATCACGGTTGATAAAGCGCCAGATTGCGGCAGGCAGCCTGAACAATGCCAAAGC
Organism: Sphingorhabdus sp. Alg231-15; assembly: GCF_900149705.1. Lineage (NCBI taxonomy): Bacteria > Pseudomonadati > Pseudomonadota > Alphaproteobacteria > Sphingomonadales > Sphingorhabdaceae > Sphingorhabdus > Sphingorhabdus sp. Alg231-15. The sequence continues at coordinate 1,523,201 of NZ_LT703001.1, forward strand.
GCCACGCGGCGACATGGCCTTTGCCGTGGCGGTCGCTGCATTCGGACAGAAGTTACGAGGAGACAAATATCTTGGCGATTATGACTACGGGAATATTCAGAGATTATCCGGAAATGGCGGCAACTTCTGGCGTCAGGAATTCCGTAAATTGAGTGATTTAGCGCAAAGTCAGAGTTGAGATTGATTCGGCCTGGCGGCCAACCTCGCAAGAAAAGCAGTAAGCTGTTAACCATCTTTGCTAAGTAATTGTCTCATATGGGGACAATTACAGCTCGTCTCGTCGGATATTGGGCGATCTGCCCGGCCCGGTGAACTGGACTCATCCCTAATTATCCTCCATTTTAGGGGATGGACGAAAGATGAAACGAACTGAGTAAGGGGTTCTGGAATGGAAGTTGGGGGTAAGATTTTAACTGGTGCGGTTGCGACGGCTCTATTGGCGCTGGTCGGACATTATACCACTGGTGATAAATTCATCTCAGGTCTTGAAAGTGCCGCGCAGACGGAACTGACCGCACAAGGTTTGGACGACGTAACAGTGGCCTTTTCACGCGACCCATTGTCTCGCACGGCAGTCTTGGACGGTGATGTACCGGATGAGATGAAGCAAAAGGCACTAGATGCCGTTGCAGAAATCACCGATAGCAGTGCAATCTGGGCTGGGACGGACCTGGTATCAGGATCCGTTGCCGACAGCAGCACCGACACAAGCACCGACACTGCCAGCAATGGAAATGACCCTGCTGCGACGAAGTGTCAGGGTAACGTAGACTCCGTAATTTCAGGCGAAAAACTGAGCTTCCGATCCGGTAGTGCCTATATATCGCCTGCTTCCAATAAACTGCTCGACAAAATAGCGGCGGCACTCACACCCTGCTCCGGCGTTGCCATTGCAGTGGGTGGTCATACCGATGGCAACGGCAATGCGCAGGTCAACAAGATCCTGTCGCAGGAACGCGCCGACCGTGTTCGCGCTGGCCTGATTGAGCGCGGTATCCCAGAGAATCTTGTAACCGCAACCGGCTACGGCGCTGAACAACCGCTAGCTACCGGGCAGGGCCCAGAAGCAGATGCACAGAATCGACGGATTGAATTCAAGGTGCAGGCGGGAAATAAAAAAGAAGTAAATGATGCGAAATCGCAACAGGGGGAATGAAGCATGCCACTATTAGTCGAAAATCTGTTGCTCCTGCTTACGACTTTTGCAATTGGCCTCGGCATTGGCTGGCTCATCTGGGGCCGGAATCGCGACGAGATTTGATTGAAAATGAGAATGGAATTGACGGGCAAGGTAGCAATCGCGGCTCAGCCTGTCATATTTGGATTTGAATATAGGGGTTTAACATAATGATAACGCTGATTTCTGCAAATTGGCTGCTATTTCTGATCGCGTTGCTTATCGGCGTCGCCACGGCTTTCTGGGCCTGGGCCGTATCTGGCCGGGAAAATGGGTCTGATCATTTTGATGCCGATGACGGCTTGCTGGAAAAAGCTGGTGATGCGGTGGTTCCAACACCCGATCCAGTTGCGCCAGAACCGGCACCGGCACCGGCACCCGCCCCTACCCCTGCTCCCGCTCCAAAGGTCGCACCAGCACCGGCACCAAAAGCTGCACCGGCGGCCAAACCAGCCGCTGCTGCAGTTGCAGCCACCGCAGCAGCAAAAGCCAAGCCGGGCGCTGCCTCAGCTGCACGCCCCCGCAAACGGCCTGCCGTGTCCGACACTCCGCCACCCGCACCGCCGGGCAAGCCCAAGATCGCACCGGCTGTCGGAGAGCCTGATAACCTGCGCTTGATTAAAGGCGTTGGACCGAAACTAAACAGTTTGCTGAATAATCTTGGTGTCACTCGGTTCGACCAGATTGCCGCTTGGAAAGAGGCCGAGATACAGGAAGTCGATCAATATCTGGAAAGCTTCAGTGGTCGGATCACGCGCGATTCATGGATCGATCAAGCGAAATATCTGGCTAAGGACGATATTACCGGCTTTGAGAAAAAATACGGCAAGCTATAGTCTCCCCGACCAGAATGAAGGCCGAGAGGTAACTTCAACAGACCTTATTCTGGCGGACTATCTGAAGACGCGTTTATTGCTTTTTCTCCTGCCGATACATCTCAAGACCAACGGCCCAGCGCCGCTGGAATCCTTTCCAGTGATCGGCCTGCTCGGAATCCGCCATTTTGCCGTTTAACTGCTCACCAAATCCAATCGGCCACTTGCTATCGTTGGAATTTGTATTCGGCACGTTCAAATAATCCGCTTTGGATGCGTCATCTTTTAAAGTCATATCCAGAAAGGCGGTCACAAAATGCTGGTTGATGGCGTTTAACCGATCGCTTCGCCACACGGGCTCTTTAAGAAATTCTGCAGTCGTGAAATTGGTATCGGTATCAAGATCAAATTCATTGCCGACGATATTGTGGCGGGCTTCGCGATAGACGAGCATATAACGGTCCGACCCCGTCATATTCTCAAAAAGCCACTTCACGCCTTCTTCATAGTTCACCACGTCGTCCTGGTTCCCAGTGACGACCAGAATCGGCTTTTCAATCTTTCCAAGACTTTCTGCTGTCCATGCCCGGCTATCGGGCTGTCCGCCCCAGGGAGCAAATGTGACCAGTGACTTGATCGGCAGTGCTTTTTGCGAGGATTCTTCCATTACCGCTTTGGCAGTCTCTGGAATATTCGACATCGGATCATTCGCATAATCATAGGGTGCCCCGGCCGAAGCAATGGCGCCATATCCACCCATGGAATAACCAATCAGTCCGACATTATCGGCATCAATTTGCGCAGCATAAGCCTGTGACCCCGACGATGCGTCCGCCAATATCTGCGTCAAAATCTGGCGCTGGTCCAAAGTCCGGTCGACAAGCACATTACCAAAGGACAGCAAGAATGACGTGACCCCATCAATGGGCATATCGGCATGATCAATCGAAGCAACAATATAGCCGTGCGACGCAATCTGTTCCGCCAGATTGCTAAACTGCGTGCTCCATCCGCCAAAGCCATGAGACATCAGCACCAGTGGAAATTTCTGATCAGTGATTCCTTTGGCATCAGGCACCGCCACACCCTGTGCGGAAATGGTCACAGGCTCCTTACCAGGTGACCGCATGACATGCGAATAGTTGGCTGCTTTCCCGTCACCGGCCGTAGCAGGATACCAGAACCGCACTGACAATTGCCGGTTCGCATCGGTCAGATTTCCGGAAATTGCGCCCCAGGCTGTAATTTTTGTGCGATCTTCAAGCGCAAATGTTCTGACACTTGTTCCGATGCTATGCTCGCCCAATCGCCCAAGTTCCGGCGCTTCACCTGCCTGACCCGCATGGATCGTAGGAGAAGCCACATAGGCGGCCGAGCCACCGCCTATGAGAATGATGGCTGCAATTGTCCCCGCAATTGTTCTTTTCTTCATCGGGCATTCCCTTTCGTTTTTGACAACCGCATGGCGATCAGACGCAGATGGTGCAATGTGTCAGCCTTTCTGATCCAAAGCGTTTCTGGTTCCCCACCTCGTTCCGAAAACCGATGATATCAGTTTTTTTGACAGAGGCTTAGTCTGCATCTGGACTGGACGCGCGGACGATTAGCTTATCGATTTTGCGACCATCCATATCGATAATCTCGAACAGCCAGCCCTGATCCTCAAAACTCTCACCCTCTTCGGGAAGGCGGCGCAGCTGGCTCAAGGCATGGCCGGCAACCGTTGCATAGTCCCGATCATCCGGCAGTTTGATGCCAAGGCGATCCGCCAGCGCATCCATCGACATTGCACCGGACACAAGGAAGCTACCGTCTGCGCGCTCAATCAGGCTGCGTTGGGTTTTCTCATCCTGATCCGAGACAAATTCACCGGCAATGGAGCTGAGCAAATCATTGGGGGTTACTATGCCCTCGAAATGGCCATATTCATCATGAACCAGAACCATAGGCACCTCAGCCTCACGCAAGATATCGAGGGCATCTAGCGCATCTAGCTGGTCGGGTACCTTCTCCAGTGGACGTACCAACTCATGCAAATCAAGGGGTTCTCCGCTAAACTGAACAGCGGCTATGTCACGGGCCTGCACAACACCTTTAATTTCGTCGACAGAACCTTCCGCCACCGGCAATCGGCTATGCGGCGATCCTATCAGCATGGCGTGAATCTCTTCGGTCGTCGCGCTGATATCCAGCCAATCAACCTCGGTGCGCGGCGTCATCACTTCACGGATCGGCCGATCGGCCATACGCACGACACCTGCGATCACCGCTCGCTCATGTTCTTCAATCACGCCCGATCGTGTGGCCTCGGCAAAGACCATTTGCAGCTCTTCCGCAGTCACATGGCTCGCCTGATCCCGCTTCAGACCGAGCATCCGAAAGATCAACGCACTGGTGCCATCGAGCAACCAGACGAGAGGGGCCGCCAGCCGGGCGAGAAGGTCCATAGGCGGTGCCATGATAACGGCGATTTTTTCAGCCGAACGCAGGGCAAATTGTTTGGGAACCAGTTCACCGATGACCAAAGACGCATAAGTTGTCACACCTATGACCAGAGCAAATCCGACTGTTACCGAAAGATCCGCGTCCATCCCCAAAGCTTGCAAGCGCTCCGCCACCGGGCCGCCCAGACTTGCGCCGGAAAAGGCACCCGCGACAATACCTATCAGGGTAATACCGATTTGAACGGTTGAAAGAAACTTGCCGGGGTCGCTCGCCAGACGCAGAGCAATCCTCGCCCCCCTGCTCCCTCGATCGGCAGCGGAATGGAGGTGCGCTTTGCGCGCTGAAACAATCGCCAACTCTGACATGGCGAAGACGCCATTGATCAGAATCAGAATAACGATGATTGCGACATCAAACCAAGGAAAAGCTGTCATATTGTCCAATAGAAAGGGAATAAGCCCGAAAGATTCTCTATAGCCACATGTTTTACAAAATATCAAATTTGCTGTCAGTGTCGGTTCATAATTTTATGTTCATCTTGTCTATGGTTAATTACGGCTATCGCGTTGCAAAAGATAAAACTATCCCAGCAACGTCTTTATGAGGGAACGAACATATGCGTACCAAACAAGCATTTATTGCCGCACTTTCATTAAGTGCGCTGACGCTCGCAAGTGGTTGCACGACCAATCCGGAAACCGGAAACCAGGTCCTTTCCAAAGCTGCCATTGGCGGCATCGGCGGCGCGCTGGGCGGCTATCTGCTCGGCGACATTATCGGTGGTCGCAATGACCGGACTGCGAAAATCGTCGGAGCGGGGCTTGGCGGTCTCGCCGGAGCAGGTGTCGGCTATTACATGGACGAGCAGGAGAAGAAACTGCGCGAACAAACCGCCGGAACCGGTATTGATGTGACCCGTGAAGGTGACAATCTGATTCTCAACATGCCATCCAATGTGACTTTTCCGGTCAACAGTGCCGCTATCCAACCGGAATTTCAGGAAACTCTGGGAAGCGTTGCCAACACGCTATCGCAATATGAGAAAAGCTATATCGATGTTTATGGCCATACTGACAGCACCGGATCAGACGCTTATAACCAGTCACTGTCCGAACGACGCGCGTCTTCTGTAGCCTATTATCTGGGCAATAGCGGCGTGCAGCTTGCGCGCATCGAAACCCGCGGTTTTGGTGAAAGCCAACCGATCGCAAGCAACAGCACCGAAGAAGGCCGCTCTGCCAATCGCCGGGTCGAGCTGAAGATTGTACCGATCCGCGAACAGGATCTGTAAGTCGGCACACTAACCTCTTGCCTTACGGATGATCATTCGGGCATCCTTGTCCCTACAACAGGATAAGGATGCCCCTAAATGACAACGCCCAATTTCTCGATTGACCTGACCGGACGCACCGCGATTGTAACCGGTGCTTCTGCTGGCCTGGGCCGCCGTTTTGCCAGCGTCCTGGCGGCTTGCGGAGCAAAGGTAGCCTGCACCGCTCGAAGACGGGAAAAGCTTGACGAGCTGGTCGACGAAATTGCTCAAAATGGAGGTACAGCACAGGCTTTTGATCTTGACGTGCGCGATGCGGAGCAATTGAAAGCGATTGTTCCGGCTGTAGCGGCAACGATGGGACAACCTGATATTTTGATCAATAATGCCGGGATTGTCGATGCGGCACGTGCTGTTAAAATGTCGACCGAACTGATCGATGATGTCCTCGATACCAATATGCGGGCCGCCTATATATTGTCATGTGAGTTTGCGCGCCCTTTGATCGAACAGAAGGCACCGGGGCGGATCGTGAATATTTCTTCGATAGCCGCCACTCACTATGACGGCGGTGGCGCAGCACTATATTCCACCACCAAGGCCGGAATATCGAGAATAACCGAAGCGCTGGCAGTTGAATGGTCGAGATTTTTCATCAACGTCAACGCGATTGCACCAGGACTTTTTGCAACCGACATGTCCGATGGAATGACTAGCCGGATGGGAAATTTTTATGAACAGTTCCCACGCAAACGCATATGCCAACCAAATCAAATGGATAGCAGTTTGCTATACCTGTTGTCCCCTGCATCGGAATGTGTGACCGGCACCATCATCAAGGTCGATGACGGCCAAGGGCCGCGATAAAAACCCTAAACAAGATCGCCCATCAGTAATTTGGGCAAATCGCCGCTTTCGCCGCGCGCTTCAGCCATGAACTGGTCCTTCAACGGCGGCATGCGCTGGATGATACCAATGCCAAAACGCCGGATCGCGGAGGACGTGTCTCCTGGCAATCCAAAAAGCCGCGTCAATATATCAGTGGCCGCAGACATCATCAGATTATCGAGCCCCCGCCAGCGATCATAACGTGCCAATATCTGTGCATCGGCGAGATCAAGGCCAGTTCTTGCGCCATCCACTACACATTCGGTCAGTGCCGCCACATCGCGCAGGCCAAGATTGAGCCCTTGCCCGGCAATCGGATGAATCCCGTGCCCGGCATCGCCGACAAGAGCGAGCCGCTCCGATGTCAAACTTGCGCTATGATGAAAACCGAGCGGATAGGTTATGCGGTCAGATAGCAATTCCATCTGGCCAAGAAACCCGCCGGTTTTCTTCATCAATTCCGCATGGAAGGCCCGTGCATTGATCTTGGCCAGCGCGGGCCCATCTTTGCGCGCCACCGTCCAGACAATAGCGGACCGATGCCGTCCTCGATCATCGTCACCCATCGGCAGAACCGCAAACGGTCCTGCAGGATAGAATATCTCATAGGCTGTATTCCCATGCGGCTGCTCATGCGTGACGGAACAGACAATCGCGCTATGGTCATATTGCCATTTCGCCATCACGATACCCGCCGCATCGCGAACCGCACTCCCTCTGCCATCGGCAGCGATCAGCAAAGGCGCACCAAATTGCTCTCCGCTCTCTAAAGTCACGGAAACCTGATGGTCACCATAATCCACCTGCTGCACATGTTTTGGCATGTGCAGGTTGATCAGGTCATGGGACTGAGCCGCGTCAAATAGCACCTGTTGAAGCAACGCATTTTCGATCATCACCCCTAGCGGGCCGTCATTTTCGTCAGGCTTAAAGTCAAGCTTTCCAGGTTTTAGGCCGTCATTGATGAGAATACGATCGATATTGCAACCATGCGGCTCCAGCTTTTCGGACAGTCCAATCGCCTCAAACATGTTCCAGCTCGCGCTGTTTATCGATGACACCCGGCCATCACTTTTTGGATCTCGCAAATCAACAGGTTCGGCGCGATCAATGACCGTGACCCGCAGCCCATGTTCGGCAAGGGTCAGCGCCTGCGTAAGGCCAATCAGACCAGCGCCCAATATGACAATATCGCCTTCGTTTCCAAAATTGGTCATGAACGAGCCTCTATCTTGCGGTTCTGTGATCACAAGATAGGCTTCACGTGGGCGAAAGGAAAGCATGTTCGACCAAAGAATAGACAACAAACTTGTCGGCAAAACTTGACGCGGAGTCACCGATTCGCGCAAAGGAAAGGATAGTTAATATGGGTTCGGGCTTTTGCCCGGAAACAAACGGGTACCGAGAGTAGATTATGGCGGGAAAAGCAAAAGAAGCCAATTGGCGCGAAGTTATGCGGGTTAGCCTGCTGCGCAGTGGGGCACTGATTGGCGCAGTGGCGCTTGGTATTTTGACTGCCTTCCTGATACTTGCGCTGTGGAGTTATTCACCCAGCGATCCTTCCCTGAACACCGCAGCGGGCAGTGTGGAACATAATTGGATGGGTGCCTTTGGTTCTTACAGCTCTGACCTGCTTCTATCGATGCTCGGCGCGCCGGTGGTTGTGCTTCTGCCGCTTCTATTGGTTTTTGCCAATCGCTTGTGGCGCGACATTCCGCAAACAGACTGGAAAAAACAGCTGCTATGGTGCCTGATCGCGGCCTTTCTGATCGGCACTGGCTTGTCGCTTTGGTTTCCTGACAGCCAAGTTAATCTGCCATCGGGATGGGGTGGGCTTGCCGGGATGCTCTCTGCCAAGGGCATCAGTGCTGTTTTGAATGCCATTTCAACAAGCTGGAGCGGCATCATATCTGGCGTATTAACGGCAATCACCGTCACCGGCGGGCTGGTGCTCGGCTATTTCAGCCTGCGGCTCGACAAACCACTCTTCTCGATGCCGCAACTCAAATTGCCGCGACTCGGATCGAGTGAAGAAGATAGTGGTCTCGTCATCGAGCCTGACAATAATGCTGCTGCAAAACCAAAGAAAGCGCCGGCACCTCGTAAAGAGGTCAAGCCGGATAACCGTCCGCCACCGGAAATTAGTGACCGTGCCTTGCCCCCGAAAAAAGCCAGCCTGTCCAGCGGTAAACAGGGTGATTTCTTTGGCCCCTACTCCCTTCCGTCAATTGATTTGCTGACTCCGCGACCGGAAGAAGCCAACAACGTAATTGATAAGGCAGGTTTGGAGCGTAACGCACGCCTGCTGGAGTCCGTGCTTGACGATTTTCACGTTAAAGGCACGATCAATGCGGTGCGCCCGGGGCCGGTGGTTACCATGTACGAGCTGGAACCCGCACCGGGCATCAAGGCCAGCCGGGTGATTCAACTTGCCGAAGATATTGCGCGAAATATGTCGGCGCTTTCCGCCCGTGTTGCTGCGATACCAGGTCGTACGGTGATGGGCATTGAACTGCCCAATGCGCAGCGCGAGTCCGTGGTTTTGCACGAAATGATCGGCAGCGACAGTTTCCAAGATCAAACCGGGCAGCTTCCAATCATACTCGGCAAGAATATCTCCGGTGATCCAGTGATTGCCGATCTCGCGCCGATGCCGCATCTGCTGATCGCTGGTACCACCGGTTCCGGTAAGTCAGTTGGCTTGAACTGTATGATTGTATCGCTGCTCTACCGATTGACCCCGGACCAGTGCAAGATGATCATGATCGATCCTAAGATGCTCGAATTGAGTACCTATGATGATATCCCGCACCTTCTGTCTCCGGTTGTAACCGAGCCCGCCAAGGCGGTTCGGGCACTCAAATGGGCGGTCGAGCAAATGGAAGAACGTTATCGGATGATGTCGTCTATCTCGGTACGTAATCTTGCCAACTATAATGAGAAGGTAAAGGCAGCCAAAGCCAAGGGCGAGCCGCTGGGTCGAAAGGTTCAAACAGGTTATGACCCTGAAACCTCGCGCCCTATTTATGAGGAAGAGCAGCTGGACTACGAAGTGCTGCCTCAGATCGTGATCATTGTTGACGAGCTTGCCGACCTGATGATGACCGCAGGCAAAGAGGTCGAATTCCTCATCCAGCGCCTTGCGCAAAAGGCGCGCGCAGCCGGTATCCATTTGATCATGGCCACCCAGCGCCCGTCGGTTGACGTTATTACAGGCGTAATCAAGGCGAACTTGCCCACGCGAATAAGTTTCCACGTCACGTCAAAAATTGATTCCCGTACCATCCTTGGCGAACAAGGCGCAGAACAGCTACTCGGCAAGGGTGACATGCTGTACATGCCAGGCGGCAAGCAGCTGACCCGCGTCCATGGCCCGTTTGTTTCCGATGACGAGGTACGTCTCATAGCGGATCATTGGCGCGCCCAGGGTTCGCCTGAGTATATTCAGGCGGTGACCGAGGAACCCGAAGATGGCAGCTATGCTCTGGACGGTGCAGACTTGTCGGACAGCAAGGAAGACCGGCAATATGCTCAGGCTTGCCAGATTGTCTTTGAAAGCCAGAAAGTATCGACGAGCTGGCTCCAACGACAGCTCAGAATTGGCTATAACACAGCAGCGCGGATCATCGACCGGATGGAAGATGACCAGTTTATCAGCCCGCCCAACCATATTGGCCGCCGCGAAGTGCTGCGCGATCAAAATGGTGAAGTGATCTAAGAAGCCGCAATTCAGGTCATGTTCAATCGCTCTGCGCTAGTTATCGGGAAAATTTTTCAGGAGTTTTCAATATGTTGAGATTTGCTTTTCTGCTCGCCGCTGCGCCTTTGGCACTGACGGCCAGCATTCCGGCAACGGCCCAACAAAGCCCTGCGGATGATATTAATGCGATCTCCGCACACTTGCGCGCAATGACCACCATGACTGCCAGTTTCACGCAGACCGACCGCAGTGGACAACTTTTACCAGGAAAACTGACGTTAAAGCAGCCTGGCCGGATACGTTTTCAATATGGCAAGGAAGCCAATTTGCTGATTGTTGGCGATGGCAAAGCGCTGACGATGATCGATTATGACGTGAATCAGGTTCAGCGCTGGCCGATCAGGAATAGTCCCTTGGGCGCGCTGCTTAATCCCGAACGCGACTTGTCGAAATATGGAAAAATCATCCCGACTCGCAATCCGGATGTGCTGAGCGTCGAAGTTCGGGACCCGAAACGCCCGGAATATGGCGTGATTACCATGGTTTTCACTAAGATAGCGGGCGCGCCTGCAGGTTTGCGGCTTGATGGCTGGGTATCGCTCGATTCGAAGAACAATCGGACTTCAATCCGGCTTTCTGATCAAAAATTTGGGGTTCCAGTGGCCAAAAACGCTTTCAAATGGAGCGATCCGCGAAGAAAACGCCGTGGCAGACGATGAACGGAGGCGCGGCTTCGACAAGCGGAAGCGCTGACAGGTTTCGTTCATCTAAGCGACAGAAACGCGGTTCTATAAGGGTTACAGGATGAGATGAGGCGATCAGGTTTTCCCCCTGTTACCTGATTATACAAACTTCGGACCATCCTATGCGTGACGAACGCGAGTTAGCCCTCACCTCCTAAATGCCCCCGGAGGTGAGGGTTTTTCGTCTTTAAACCATCAAAAAATATAGGATTTTGCGTGGCTTTTGGCTTGGCTTTTTTTCGCTATCATGGCTAGGAGTTTAGCGATGAGTGATAGTCTGAAAGTCGTTAGCTGGAATATTAACAGCGTCCGTGCTCGAATCGAAATTGTCGAGCGATTTTTGAAGGAAGAAGCGCCGGATGTGCTCTGCCTGCAGGAAACGAAGGTTCGCGATGACCAGTTTCCTGAAGGGGCGTTCCGGCAATTAGGCTATAATCATCTCGTATTGAACGGACAGCCAATGCATCATGGCGTTGCGATGATCAGCCGCGTTCCGCTCCATAAAGACGAACGCTTTGACTGGCAGGCCAATGGCGAAGCCCGCCATGTCGGCGCCCGGCTGGAAAACGGTATACGCATTGAGAATGTCTATATTCCGGCCGGCGGAGAGATTCCGGACCGGGACCAAAACCCTAAATTCGGTCAAAAACTGGATTTCTATCAGCGCATGACAGACTGGTCAGCCGCTTTGGAAACACCAACTATATTGCTGGGTGACTTTAATGTGGCGCCGCTCGAGTCTGATGTCTGGAGCCATAAACAGCTCATCAACGTGGTTAGCCACACACAAGTCGAGATCGATATCATGGCCAAATTGCAGGCCGCGCATGACTGGGTCGATATTGGCCGTAAGTTTATTCCCGATCCTGAACGTCTGTACACATGGTGGAGCTATCGTGCTCGCGACTGGCGTGAATCGGACAAAGGGCGGCGACTGGATCATGTCTGGGTCAGCCCGGAACTGGAAAGCAAAGCCGTGAGTCATGTTGTTCATGAGGACGCTCGCGGTTGGACCAAGCCATCGGATCACGCCCCGCTGATCACGGAATTCAAATTTTGAATGACGGCGCCAGTCGCCCTTGACTCCAAAGCTGCGCGGCGCGCAGCAAGAGCAATTGATGCTTTGCGGCGCGGTTGGCCGATAGCGATTGAATCAGATGGTGGGGCATTAAACCTGCTGCCTGTCGAAACGACCGATCTGGATCAGCATCTGTCTGCGCAGTCGCAAATCAGACTTCTCATATCGTCTAGCCGTGCGGATACGTTGAAACTGTTAAACCAGCGCGCCTCCGCCGACCCGGCATTACCGGTTCAGATTAATCTGGCTGGACCTGTTAATTCCGCAGAGATTATCGCGATTGTTGATCCGGTACTGGATATGCGACATCCGATGAAAGGACCCTTTCGGAGCGAGGAACTGGGTCATCCGGAAGCCGCCAAGGCGGCGATGGAACTGGCGCGACATGGGGGATTGCTTCCGGCATTCCTGATCATCGACGAGCCGGCAGAAGACCGACTACAAACCGAGGATGTTGCAGCTTATGCCGATTCCAACGCGTTGGTCATTAGTGCTCATGCGAAGTTACCGGTCGCCGCCAATACAAATGCGCATATATACGGGTTTCGCAGCGAAGCGGACTCCACCGATCACATTGCGCTGGTCGTCGGGGAACGCGATGACACCACTCCGGTCGTGCGGTTACACAGCGAATGCCTGACCGGTGATGTCCTGGGCAGCCTAAAATGCGACTGTGGCCCACAGCTTCATGCCGCCCTCGCCCAGATGAGCGAGGCAAACTGGGGCGTATTGCTTTATCTGCGACAAGAGGGTCGCGGGATCGGGCTGATCAATAAACTGCGCGCCTACGCCTTGCAGGATCAAGGATTTGACACAGTTGACGCCAATCAGCGGCTTGGTTTTGCTATTGATGCACGGGATTTCTCCATAGCGGCGCAGATGCTGCAACGGCTTGGTATCGGCAAGATCAAATTGATGACCAACAATCCGGAAAAGGTTGAAGGACTAGAAGGCTGCGGCATTGCCGTTGCTGACCGCCTGCCGGTCAAGATTACCGCCAATCCGCACAATGAATTCTATCTCGACACCAAGAGGGACCGCACGGGTCACAAGCTTTGAGTATATTGCGGGTTGATGCGAATGCGCGGACACTCAAATTTGAAGATCAGGTAATCCCCTGCACCATCGGTCGTTCCGGCTCTTGCCCGGCTGATCAGAAACGAGAAGGCGATGGCTACACGCCGCGGGGCAAATGGCCGATCCGAACTGTCCTGTTCCGTCCCGGCCGCAGTACGCCCCATTGCCGGTTGAAACTACCCTGGCGATGGATCGGTGCGCAAGATGGCTGGTCAGATGATCCGTCTGATCCATCCTACAACCAGCCTGTATCTTTGCCACATCCGTTTAGCACCGAAACCCTGATCCGCGAGGATCCGCTATATGATATCATCATCACTCTGGGTCACAATGATGACCCCCCGGTTTCAGACAAGGGCAGTGCGATTTTCTTCCATATCTGCTATGAGAACAGAGCTACCGAAGGCTGCGTGGCAATCACACGCTCAGATATGGATGCCCTGCTTCCAAAACTGGAACCCGGCGATGTGATGGAAATTGTCTGATTAAACCACGATACCGGCTAAATGAGATAACGCCTGGATATTTTGAGCCAGATCAATGCCAGAACTGGTCAGTAAAGCAATAATCCCTCCCTGTCGAAACGGGGATCAACGGGAGAAGTGCCATGAAAACGATATTATTGCACGTGTTTGAAGACAGCGGCTTTGACTCGCGATTGCAGGTCGCTCTGGATATCGCCCGCAGTCACGCCGCGCATCTGACCTGCGTACAGCCAACCACCCAGTTTGCACCGATGTCATTTGGACCGCTGGGTGGCGATTTCGTAACTGGTATCAATTTTGAAGATATGGACGCCGCAGAGAGGGCACATCGTGAGCGTGTCGAAATGCGGCTGAAGGAAGAAGATGTGTCCTGGGACTGGCAAACCGGCCTTGGTGACCCGGCAACCTTATTGACCGAACGTAGCCGCCTAGCCGATCTGGTGATTGTCAGCCAGTCCTATGGCAAGCGTAATGCGGGTGACGAACCGTTGCCGATTGCGGGAGATGTTGCCATCTACGGCCATTGCGCCATCTTGGTTGTGCCCACGGAGAAAACATCCTTTGACTGTCAGGCCCCAATAGTTGTGGGCTGGAACGGGTCAGCAGAAGCAGCCAAAGCCGTGCGCATGTCTCTGTCTATGCTCAATATGGCCAGTGACGTCCATCTGGTGACCGTCGGTGACGATAGTGGCGACTTCCCGCATATTGCCGCGTCGACTTATCTTGCCCGGCATGGCGTTTCAACCGTGCTCCATGAGCTCAAAGGCAAGGGCAATGAAGCCTCTGACATTATTGCAGATTTCGCGGTTGAAAAAAATGCCGCAGCTCTGGTCATGGGCGCTTATGGCCATAGCCGCTTGCGCGAAACGCTTTTCGGAGGTGTGACCAAGCACTTGCTTAATGACACAAGAATCCCCTTGCTAATGGGGCATTGACCGACTTTCCGATTAGTTTTTTGTCGCTGAGTTTATTCAGTTTCGACAGAGAGTAACCTGAACATTTCCGTGCCTTCTCGGCGAGTAACACTGGTTACCGGAAGGGTTTACTCGTCGAGACCATCACCATCTTGCTGCATTTGCTTGCGCGAGCAAAAGCCGTGACAACCTTTGACACAATCATCCCGATCATCGCCTTCGCGGTCCAGCGGGACATTGATTGTTCTGGTCACACCATCTGCTCCGCATACCGAGAGGCTCATCATGCCACTGGCAGGAGCAAGCGGAGTAACCGCCAACATTGCAACAGCAAGAATGGAAAGAGGAAGAGCGCCGAAAGGTCTATGCTTTTTCATCATGATCATCCGCTTCATTATCATCGCTTTTGCCAATACCCGATGGTGCTTCGTCATCAATCAACACCCGTTGTGCCGCGCCGTCCAGATCATCAAACTGGCCGTTGCGCATCGCCCAGAAGAAAAACGCCAGTCCCGCCAATCCCATGAGCAGGGCGACAGGGATCAGAATCGCCAACCCGCTCATTTCGCTGCACCATTGAGTCGCAAGGCGTTGCCAACCACGATCAAAGAAGAGAGCGACATTGCTATTGCGGCAATCAGGGGTGTCACCATCCCGGTCAGAGCCAGCGGAACTGCTAAAATATTATAACCTATGGCCAGTGCAAAATTCTGCCGGACGATCTGCATTGTCCGCTGTGCGGTTTGAACAGCAAGCGCAACCGGCAGGAAGGAATCGCTCGTAAACACTGCGTCGGCAGCCTGTTGCCCGACATCACTGGCGGAACCAGGCGCAATCGACACATGTGCCGCGGCTAAAGCTGGGCCATCATTTAATCCGTCACCGACCATTAGGACCTTGTGACCGTCACTACTCAGCTGCGAAATCGCATGCAGCTTATCTTGCGGACTGGCACCAGCCTGCGCATCCAGACCAATCGCATTCGAAATTTTGGCAACCGATGCCGCATTGTCACCCGAGATGATTGTGGCCGACAGACCGAGCCGGCTGAGCCGGTCAATCGCTTCCATGGTGTCGGGGCGAATATCATCCTGTAATTCCATGGCGAGATGATCCTCACCGACAGTCAGTTGGCAGGACAGATGATCCGCTGACTTTACCGGTTTGCCCAGCGCCACATTGACCGTGCCCCATGACGCCGCCATACCTTTCCCTGCTATTTCCTCTACATTGTCCAATGTTGCAGGTGTTATATTCTCGGCGACCAAGGCAGCGCGTATACCTTTACTGACGGGGTGGCTGCTGGCCTGTGCCAGCGCCAACGCGACCTGTTTTTGCGATATGGTCAGATGATCAACATCTAGCGGTACCGGACGCCCCAAAGTCAGAGTTCCGGTTTTGTCAAACAAAGCAACATCTGCCTCGGCGAGCCGTTCCAGCGCACTGCCATCCTTGATCATTACGCCTTTGCGCAAGAGAGCGCCCGATGCCACAACCTGCGCAGCCGGAACCGCCAAGCCCAGGGCACAAGGACAGGTGATGATCAGCACCGCGACTGAAATCAGCAAAGATTGATGCCAGCCAACACCGGCAAACATCCAGAAAATAAAAGCCAGTAGTGCCAGACTATGCACAGCCGGTGCATAGAAACGCGCGGCCTTGTCCGCGACGCGCACATAAAAGGATCTTTGCTGCCCAGCTTCATCCATCAACCGCGCAATATCGGAGAGGCTGGTATCTTCACCGGCAGCAGTTATGCGCACTGTCACCGGCGCGGACAGGTTCAACGTACCGGCCAGTACGATATCACCGGCGACTTTCGGCTGCGGTTCGCTTTCGCCAGTCATCAGAGAAAGATCGAAATTGCTGGTACCATCTTCAATTATTCCGTCGGCCGCCAGATTGTCGCCAGCTGCGACAACCATGCGCATCTTGGGGCGCAACTCCTTCGCCATCACCCATTCTGTTGTACCGTCCTCCTGCAAGATCATGGCGCCAGGGGCGGTTTGTTTGAGCAAGGCCGAAATCCCCTCACGGGCCCGGTCCCGCATCATCCCATCCAGCACCCGCCCGGCAAGCAGGAAGAAGATCAGCATGACGACACTCTCGAAATAAGCGTGGGCGCCGCTGGTCATCGTTTCAAAAACGCTAAGTCCCGTCGCCAGAATAATGCCAACGGTAATCGGCACATCCATATTGGTCCGGCCGTAACGCAGAGCCATGAAAGCGGAACTGAAAAACGGTCGTCCGGAATAGAGGATGACCGGTATCGCGATCAGCGCCGATATCCAGTGAAACAGATCACGGGTTGCGCCCATTGCACCGGACCAGACACTGACGGACAACAGCATGATGTTCATCATACCGAACCCGGCGACCGCAAGCGCGCGGATCAACCGATCCGTCCCTCCCTTTTCCTCTGCCAATGGATTATCGGCCAATATTTGCGCATCAAAGCCGAGCTTCTCGATCTGCTCCTTGATCCGATCCTCGCCAATATCGGGAAGATGGGACACCGCGACTTGTTTGGTCGAAAAATTGACGCGGGCCGAGAGGATGTCATGTTCGACCGCCAAGCCATTTTCGATCTTGGAAATACAACCGGCACAGCGGATGGCAGGTACAGCAAATCGCGAAACGACATGGTCCACGCTGTCGGCCTTGACGGCGGAAAGATCGGTAACCGCGTTCAAAGGACTTCCTGTGCGAGAGCCATCTTATTGCCGCGATGATTTATCGTGATCCGAAGCTTCCAGCGGCCTTCGGGCAACTCGTCACGACTGACATAGGTCCCCGCACCATTCTCAACAAAGTGCAAAAGAACCGGATCAGCGCGTCCCACCGGGTGTTCCGCTATGGCCGTGATTTCAGCGTCTTCCAGCGCGCTATCATTGGCACTCAGCACTGTCATGGTCAGTTTGTCCTGTACACGAATGAGCCGTGATGTTTTCCAGCCATATGCCTGCTGTTTGCGGGCCTCTTCCAGCCATAGATTATATTTTTGGCTGGCCACATAGCTGTTGTCGACCACAGTGCCGCCAAATGTCGAGACCGCAAAACGGGCCATCACCATATTGACCGAGACCACCACAGCAAAAAAGGTAACTATCATTGCAGTGGCATGATAGCCGGTGAATCTCTTGGGGTTTTCTGATTCGGGTTTCATTCGTCGGCCTCCGGGCGCTCAAAAAAGACGTCATGCGTATCTTGTGCTGTTCGGTCGTCTTTGGCCCGGACAGTAAGCGTAAATTCTTCCCTTGCAGGCCCCTCCCCTGGAGCTGCAACGAACAATCTTACCCTGCCTACGCTATCAGCCGGAACCTCGACCATGATGGTCTGATCGGCCGTTTCCCGTGATCCTTGGTTGGACCATAGCACAGCTTGCGCCAATCCCGACATCGAAATCTCCATCGTCCGCGGCCGGTTTTCCATATTGCGCAGATTGGCAGTATAAGCGTTGCGGACGCCGCCATCGGCAAGCTGGACATAGAGCGGATTGCGGTCGTGGTTGGCGCTGATATCGATACGTGCGCGATTACCGACGGCAAATAGCATCGCTAGGCCTATTGCACCCCAAACCGAGAAATAGAGGAGAGTTCGCGGACGAAGCAACGTTTTCAAAACGGGAGTATGCTGCTGTCCTGCCTTTTCCAGTTCGGCGTCTTCGGCGGTTACATAATCGATCAGACCTCGCGGCCGACCGACCTGATCCATGACCTTGTCACAAGCATCAATACACAAGGCGCAGGTGATACAACCGATTTGCGGCCCTTCGCGAATATCAATGCCAGTTGGGCAGACCGCAACACATTGGTTGCAGTCTATGCAGTCTCCAAAACTGCCGGGCTGGGCTTCGGCTTTCTTGACGCTGCCACGCGGCTCTCCGCGCCAGTCCTTATAGGTTACCGTCAGCGACTTTTCGTCCATCATTGCGGCCTGAATCCGCGGCCACGGGCACATGTAAATGCAGACCTGTTCGCGCATGAAACCACCAAAGATAAATGTCGTCGCGGTCAGCACACCGACCGTGGCATAGGCAACAAAAGCCGCTTCACCGGTGAAAAAGTCCCGTGCCAGAGTCGGGGCATCGGCAAAATAGAATATCCATGCGCCGCCGGTGGCCATCGCGACCAGTAGCCAGACCGTCCATTTGCCAAACCGTTTGGCGATTTTCTTTGGACCCCATGGTGCATCCTGCAAACGGAATTGGGCATTGCGATCACCGTCGATCGCGCGTTCAATATGCTGGAACAGATCGGTCCACACGGTTTGCGGACAGGAATAGCCGCACCATGCCCGGCCGACAGCAGAAGTGACCAGAAACAGTCCGATTCCAGCCATCACCAACATTCCGGCGACATAGTAAAATTCATGTGGCCAGATTTCGATACCAAACATGTAGAACCGACGGTTCGCCAGATCGACCAGTACCGCCTGATCTGGAGCATAGGGTCCGCGGTCCCAACGGATCCATGGAGTGACGTAATAGATGCCCAGCGTCACCGCCATGATCACCCATTTCAGCCGCCGGAATGTTCCGTCGACAGCCTTGGGATAGACGCCTTTACGCTTCTCGTAGAGCTTCAGCTCTGGATCGAGTATCTCGTCAGGATTGCTCATCTTCCGGAGTCTCCGTTACGGCTTCTTCTGAAGCGACTTCCTGCTCCACCGGTGCGTCTTCTCCGCCGCCCAGCGAATGAACATAGGCGGTCAGCATCCGGATCGTGGACGCATCGAGCCGGTGGCCCCAGCGTGGCATCACACCATTGCGGCTATTGGTGATTGTGTCATTGATCGACGCGCGATCTAGACCATAGAGATTGATTGCATCGGTCAAATCAGGCGCACCTTGTGTCCGGTCGCCCTTGGCATCGCTGCCATGACAGACCGCACAATTGGTTCCGAAAAGTCCCGCACCGCGGGTGGCCGACCCGCTTTGCTTCTCCCGGCCACTGATCACGCGGACGTAGGACACGAGGTCCTCTATCTCGTTCGCCTGCAATATCCCGTCACGACCAAAGGCCGGCATCAGGGAAAACCGGGTTTCGGGATGATCAGGATTTCGAATGCCATGAACCAGCGTATATTCGATGGCCGCCATGTCTCCGCCCCAAAGCCATTCATCATCATTCAGATTGGGATAACCTTTGGAGCCTGCGGCGCCTGAACCATGACATTGAACACAATGTACCTTGAAGGCCGAGCGTCCGCCTTGAATAGCATTGTTGAGCAGTTCGGGGTTATTGGGCAGCTTATGGATATCGGTGTTGACCAACGCTTGCCGGATCGGCTCCAGTTCTGTCTCCCGCATCGCCACGGCTTTTTCATAGTCGCCGCGACTGGACCAGCCCAAAACACCTTCTGTGGCGCTGTTGACCATTGGCCATGCGGGATAGAGCACCACATAGATCAACGCCCAGAAGATGGTTGCATAGAGCGTCCACAGCCACCAGCGCGGCATCGGTGTGTCGAGTTCCTCGATACCGTCCCATTCATGGCCAACCGTCTTGGTGCCAGTTGCCTCGTCTACTCTCTGTTTATCAACCATCGTCGTGATCCTCTTCAAAGATCATATGCGCTGCTTCATCATGTTTTCGTTTTGATCCGGGCCGGAAGGTCCAGCCGATCATTGTCAGAAATATCATGCCGAGAAACAACAGGCCCCAGCTATCCGCAAAATGCCTTAGGTCTTCATAGTTCATCGCGGCTCCTCTTGCGCTTCAGCCGCTTCGAAATCGACCAATGTGCCGATCATCTGCAAATAGGCCACCAGCGCATCCATTTCAGTCAACCGGTCGGGATCCCCATCAAAGTCTCGTACCTGCGCCTTGGGATAGCGCTCGACCAGATCCGTGGTCACCGCTTCAGGATCGGCTTGCGCCTTAAGGTCTTCATTGGCGGCGGCTATGGCTTCGGCAGAATAAGGCACGCCCACGCGCCGCTGGGCCGTGAGATGCTTGACCATATCGCCCGCATTCAAATCCTTCTCCGCCAGAAAGGCATAGGGCGGCATGATGGATTCCGGCACCACCGACCGTGGGTCGATCAGGTGCTGGACATGCCATTCGTCGGAATAGCGCCCACCAACCCGCGCCAGATCGGGACCGGTTCTCTTGGAACCCCATTGGAAAGGATGATCATACATGCTTTCTGCAGCGAGGCTGTAATGACCATAGCGCTCCACTTCATCGCGGAACGGCCGCACCATCTGGCTATGACAGCTGTAGCAGCCTTCCCGGATATATATGTTACGCCCAGCGAGTTCGAGTGGCGTATAAGGCCGCATCCCCTCCACTTTTTCGATGGTGTTGTCGATCCAGAATAGTGGCGCAATCTCGACAATCCCGCCGATCGCAACGGTAACAAAGGCGGCCACGCTGAGCAGGGTGACATTGCGTTCAAGTTTCTTATGCTTTTGAGCAAAACCGGACATATTCTTGCCTCCCTTATTCAGCAGGCGCGACGGCGGGTTTGCCCACAATCGGCTTGTCGAGTGCCTCGTTATGAGGCGTTTCGGTCATGGGTTTTTCATCGCGCTGTCTGCCAGCGATCGTCATCCAGACATTGTAGACCAGCACAATGGCACCAGCGAGATAGAGCAATCCACCAGTCGCGCGAATGAGATACATGGGCAGCATTGCGGTTACGACTTCGGAAAAAGCGTAAACGAGATAGCCATCGTCCCCATATTCGCGCCACATCAGGCCCTGCATGATGCCAGCAACCCACATGGATGCGGCGTAGAGCACGATACCCAGCGTCGCGAGCCAGAAGTGCCAGTTCACCATGCGCAGCGAATATAACCGTTGCTTGCCCCACAGGCGCGGGACGAGATAATAGAGGCAGGCAAAGGTGATCATACCGTTCCAGCCGAGCGCACCGCTATGCACATGACCAACCGTCCAGTCAGTATAGTGCGACAGGCTATTCACAGCCTTGATCGACATCATCGGCCCTTCAAAGGTGCTCATTCCGTAAAAGGCGAGTGCCAGAACCATCATCCGGATAATCGGATCAGTGCGGATTTTATCCCATGCCCCGTTCAGTGTCATCAGGCCGTTGATCATACCGCCCCAGCTCGGCATCCAAAGCACGACCGAAAAGACCATGCCCAGCGTCTGTGCCCAGTCGGGTAGTGCTGTATAGTGCAGATGGTGCGGACCGGCCCAGATGTAGAGAAAGATCAAAGACCAGAAGTGGATGATCGACAGACGATAGCTGTAAACCGGACGCTCTGCCTGTTTCGGTACAAAATAGTACATCATGGCAAGGAAACCGGCTGTCAGGAAGAAGCCAACCGCGTTATGACCATACCACCACTGGGTCAGAGCATCCTGGACCCCGGCAAAAGCAGCATAGCTTTTCGAACCCAGCAAGCTGACCGGCATCGACAGCCCGTTGACAACATGTAGCATCGCAATGGTCAGAATGAAGGAAAGATAGAACCAGTTGGCGACATAGATATGCGGTTCCGACCGGCGCACAATGGTACCAATGAATACCGCTGCATAACAGAGCCAGACAATGGTCAACCACAGATCGACATACCATTCCGGCTCAGCATATTCCTTGGATTGTGTAACACCCATCAGATAACCGGTGGCGGCCAGCACAATGAACAGCTGATATCCCCAGAATACAAAACGGGCGAGGCCAGGGAAGGCCAACCTCGCCCTGCAAGTACGCTGCACGACGTAATAGCTCGTCGCGATCAGCGCGTTGCCTCCGAAAGCAAAAATAACTGCAGATGTGTGAAGCGGTCGCAAACGACCGAATGTGGTGAACTCATTATTGAGGTTAAGCACCGGAAACGCCAATTGCAGGGCGATAACAAGACCAACGGTCAAACCCGCAATTCCCCAGAAAATGGTCGCGATCACGCCCCAACGGATCGGATCGTCATCATAAATACCGGGATCAGTGGGAGCCTTTAATATGCCGCGTCCAATAGCACCATAATCGGCCTTGTTGATCGTCACCCAAAGGGTGATCCCTGCGGCCAAGGCGATAATCGCCATATGCACGGCAAAGCCAGCGTCAGCTGCCAAGACCATTGCGATGAATGCGATAAATACCACAGCCAGCCAGCCGCCAGCCTTCAATAAGAGCGTATCCATAATGTCCTTCCCTGTGTCGACAGTTGCAAAAACCGTCTTCAGCACAAAAGGGCATGGCAGGCCGCGTATCGATGCTCATTGATCTAGATCAACGAGCATCTCATCTCAGCGCAATGTCATGAATTCTATCGTTAAACTCTGATCTATTCCATCAACGCTTAGGCACCCGCGTCCGCAATATCCTGCAATCGGCCAGCATCCAGAATCTGGACATTGCGGTGATCTGGCAAAGCGATCACATCATTTTTCTTGAGTTGCGTCATTTGACGGCTGACCGTTTCAATGGTCAGGCCCAAAATATCCGCCACTTGCTGACGCCCGAATGGCAAAGCAAATAAT
Source organism: Sphingorhabdus sp. Alg231-15 (assembly GCF_900149705.1). NCBI lineage: Bacteria > Pseudomonadati > Pseudomonadota > Alphaproteobacteria > Sphingomonadales > Sphingorhabdaceae > Sphingorhabdus > Sphingorhabdus sp. Alg231-15. The sequence goes on from NZ_LT703001.1 coordinate 1,546,249, forward strand.
TGAAGCTGACCGCCGACCACACTACAACTTGAATCAGCCAAGCGCTCCGACATTTCAAGCAGGAAAGAGGCGACCCGCTCGGCTGCTGTTTTCCGGCCCAGCAATAGCATCGACCGACGGACACGATCGAGTTCCGTTAAGGTGCGCTGCAACAGCTTGTGTTCAAGGTCAGGATGTTCGCGGACAAACTGGTCAAAATCAGCGCGTGAGAAAACACAGACTTTCGAATCCGCCAGAGCTGTGACTGTATATTCATTCTTGTCACCAAACGGGCGTCCGACAAAATCTGACGGGTAGAGCAAACCGATAATCTGCTCTCGACCATCTTCCAGCGACGAGGTTAGCTTGAAGGCCCCTTCCACAACATTCGCGACGATCAGGCTATCGTCGCCTTCCCAAATCAGGGCTTGTCCGGCCTTGATCGAAACTTTTCGGGATAGGCGATTAATCGCAATGAGTTCATCTGAGTCCAACGCCGAACAAATGGCTTTGTTTTTGACAACACATTGATCGCAATTGTTCATCATGAATCAGTAAACCTCGTCGAGTAATAGGGCACTTGCCCAGCCTTTTCCCCGCTTGTTACGACCGATATTGTCTATCAGTTCCGTCACCCCCGCCGGTGTGAACCTAATTGGTAATTTCTAGAATGGTACGTCGTCATCCAGGTCGCTGTCAAACGCGCCACCACCTTGACCGCCGGAAGACCCACCGCCAGTGTTGCCCCAGCCGTCATTGGAACCGCCGCCCGAGCCGCCACCTGAACCGCCGCCGCTCCAGCCATCATTGCCGCCGCCTTGGCCGCCCATGCCGCCGCCTTGGCGGGAATCGAGCATTTCCAGCTTGCCATCAAAACCCTGCAAGACAATCTCAGTCGAATAGCGGTCATTGCCGGACTGATCCTGCCATTTGCGGGTTTGTAACTTGCCTTCGATATAGACTTTGCTGCCCTTACGCAGATATTTTTCCGCAACGCCGGCCAGCCCTTCGGAGAAGATCGCGACGCTGTGCCACTCGGTCTTTTCTTTGCGCTCACCAGTATTGCGATCTTTCCAGCTTTCGGATGTCGCGATGCGCAGATTGCAGACTTTACCGCCGTTGTTAAACGTACGCACTTCAGGGTCGGCACCCAGGTTTCCTACGATAATTACTTTATTGATGCCGCCAGCCATTTGCATTTCCCCTTGGAATCTATGTGATGTTTTTCGAGTCTCTGGAGGCTCTATAGACCGAGGGCGATGGCCGTCCAATAGGTTATGCCCGCAGCGACATAAGCCAGTGCAAAAAGATAGCCGAGCATGAACATTGGCCATTTCCAGCTATTGGTTTCGCGGCGGGTCACGGCAATGGTCGAGATACATTGGGGCGCAAAGACGAACCACGCCAGAAAGGCAAGCGCGGTTGGCAGGGACCAGCGGCTTTGCAGACGCTCTGTCAGTGATTTGGTTTCGGCTTCCTCATTCGGCGCATCGATCGCATAGGTGGTCGCCAGAGCGGCTACCGCCACCTCGCGAGCCGCCATGGCCGGAATCAAGGCGAGTGCAATATCGCGATTAAAGCCGATGGGTGCGACAGCTGGTTCGATAACATTGGCGATCCGACCAGCCGCGGAATAATCCACCTGGCTCACTGGGCTATCAATCGGCACCTTGGGATAAGTCAGCATCAACCAAAGCACTACCGTAGCCGCAAAGATGATTGTTCCTGCCCGGCGCAGAAAAATCCATGCGCGCTGCCACAACCCCAGCAATATGTCGCGAATACGAGGTATCTGATATTTCGGCATCTCCATCAGGAAGCCGCTGTTCGGGCCTTTCGCAACTGTGCTGCGAAGAACCAGTGCGACGAGCATCGCGCCGATAATCCCGAATATGTAAAGACCAAATAAAACCAGACCTTGCAAGCCAACCCCGCCGCCCACGTCACGGGCCGGAATGAAAGCACCAATGATGATTGCATAAACCGGCAGCCGCGCAGCGCAGGTCATCAGTGGTGCGACCAATATGGTCGTCAATCGATCTTTCGGATCAGCAATACTGCGCGTTGCCATGATCCCGGGGATCGCACAGGCAAAGGATGACAACAGCGGGATGAAGCTGCGTCCGGACAGACCGACGCTGGCCATAAGCCGGTCCATGATAAAGGCCGCACGGGTCATATAGCCGCTTGCTTCAAGCATTAGGATGAACAGAAACAAGATCAATATTTGCGGCAGGAAGACGACGACTGAACCGACGCCGCCAATTGCGCCTTCAATAATAAAATCACGCAAAAAGCCGTCAGCCAGATTAGCCTCCACCGCGGCCGCGGCCCACTCGCTTGCACCTTCAATCCAACCGATGGGTGCTTCTGACCAAGCGAAGACAGCCTGAAACATCACAAACATAATCGCGAGCAGGATGATCGGACCCGCTATCGGATGTAAGAACAAGGTATCCGCACGCTCAGACCAACGTCGACCGGCAGTTTCAGCAACAACTGTTTGAGTGGCGATAATCTTGGCCTGTTTGCGCAATCCGTCATCATGTTCTTTGGAGACCACAATGTCCCGCTTATCTGATTTTTCCGCCAGCCGCTCATCGATAGCGGCGGACAATTCTTCAAGTCCACGGCGGCGGACGGCCACCGTGGGAATAACCGGCACTCCCAATGCGGCTTCCAGCTTTGCTGGATCCAGGGTCAATCCGTCCCGCTCTGCCAAATCCATCATATTGAGTGCAATCACGACCGGTTGGCCCAGCGCGATAATTTCGAGTGCGAAACGCAGGTGATTGTCGAGATTGGCGGCATCGAGCACAATAATCACCGCATCCGGTTTGCGCTCTCCCGGCTGCTCACCAAAGATAACGCCGCGGGTAACGGCCTCGTCTGGGCTGGTCGGATCAAGGCTGTAACTGCCAGGCAAGTCCACCAGCTCAACCGGGCGACCATTGGCCAATTGGAAATGACCGGATTTGCGTTCGACAGTAACACCTGGATAATTGGCGATTTTCTGGCGCGCGCCGGTCAGCGCGTTGAACAAGGCGCTTTTGCCCGCATTTGGGTTGCCCGCCAGGACAATTAGGGGCGCCGTTTCGCTCATGATCTAAGCAGGCAAAACCACCGATATTGCCGAAGCATGAGATTTACGAATAGCAATCATCATCCGGCCGACTTTCAAAGCGATGGGATCGTTGAAGCCAAACATACCTTTGTGCAGTTTTTCCACACTAACGCCCTCATCCAGGCCCAGAGCACGAAGCCGCGCGCCTTCATTATCGGACATAGCGGTCCAATCAATGGCCGAAATTTCAGCGCGTTGGCGCATCGCAAGGCGGTCTAGAGTCATCGCTAATGTGACGGGTGCGTTCATAGAGGGGCTCATCAATCTCAGTTGCGATTGATTATCAATATTGATTAGCTGTGGCGAGTCTTTTGTTCGTCAACGTCCCTGTTTCGCTCGTAAACCTGTCAGAGATCCGCGGACCGGCCCGACAACTCACACTCCTCGATAACGCAGCCGTCCAATGAAACGAGCCATGCTGAACCGATCGCCAGCAGGCCGAGTAATCTTGGCTTTCACCTTTTCAAACTGCATGACATTTTCAATGCGTCGATCAAGAAATGCCCTGGTTTCTGAATAGTCATCGCTTTCGTCATCAAGAAAGACACTGATCGTGCTGCCATAGACAGCAGATAGCAAGGTCCGCTTTGTATAATGATTATAGTCGGTTGCAGTATCCCCAGCGAGCCGCCACATCTTATCCGCGGCACGCCAGCCGAGCTTGGCTGCCATAGGAAGGTTGGGCGGTGCAGCAAGGATCGCGAGCGCTCGGCGCAATCCTTCGCGATCGGCTTCCAATAGCTCCAGTCGGGCCACTACCAGAGCCGTAATCCGTTCCCGGATTTTCATCGCACCCAATTCTTCATCGGAAAATCTCGCCGCCATGGCTTCGTCAACCGACTGAAACCAAGCGTCAATCATATCGACAGTGCCTGCGTTAAACGCCAGTTCCGCCATCTCGGCATCAACACCCGTCATCTCGGCAGCAGCGGCAACCGCCTTTTCATTCCAGCCATCAAAGGCCGCCTGCGAAGCTAACAGAGGCGCAAGATAAGCCCGCATCTCATCCAGCGTCGGGTCGTCTCGCAATGGTTTTCGCTTTTTTGGGTGCATGTCTTGTGTTCCTTGCGCCAACGGAGGCCAATAAATACGATATAGGCTGAAAGAAAAGATTTTCAAAGCACTGCATTGCAAAACACCACTGGCCTCAGTAGCTATTCATCAAGCAATTAAAAACGCGAAAGAGCAAATTTATGAGCACATTATTTGACCCCATCACCCTTGGTGCGATTGAAGCCCCCAACCGTATGTTGATGGCTCCGCTGACCCGGTGCCGTTCGACAATGGAGCATGTACCGACACCAATTATGGGCGAATACTATGCTCAGCGCGCTGGCGCCGGGCTTATCATTTCAGAGGCTACCGGGATCAGCCAACAAGGTCTTGGCACACCCTTCGCGCCTGGTATCTGGAACGATGAACAGACCGAAGCATGGAAGCCGGTTGTTGAGCAGGTTCACCAAGCGGGTGGGCGGATCATCTGCCAGCTCTGGCACATGGGCCGGATCGTGCACCCAGATTTTCTTGGCGGCGAAAAGCCGGTTTCTTCATCAGCTACCACCGCGCCGGGGAACGTCCGCACTTATCAGGGAAAGCGCGAATATGTCGAAGCGCGTCCACTGGAAGCGGATGAAATCCCCAGCTTGCTCGATGATTATACCAATGCTGCGGAAAACGCTAAAAAGGCAGGCTTTGATGGCGTACAATTGCATAGCGCAAATGGCTATCTGATCGATCAGTTCATCCGCTCAGGCACCAATTTCCGGACCGATCAATATGGCGGATCGATCGAAAACCGGATCCGACTGCTGGGCGAAGTTACGCAGCGACTGGTCGATGTCTGGGGCAGTGACCGGGTTTCCGTTCGGTTATCTCCCAATGGCGACTCACAGGGCGCGGATGACGCCACACCGATAGAAACCTTTACGGCAGCTGCCAAACTACTCGACAGCATTGGCATTGCATTTCTGGAACTGCGTGAACCACCAGCACATGGTACATATGGCAATACCGATGTACCGCCGGTCAGCCCGAATATCCGTCCAGTGTTCAGCAAGCCGCTCGTACTGAACAGCGACTATTTCTATGACAATGCGACAGAGACTTTAGCAAACGACAAAGCCGACGCAATCAGCTTTGGCCGGACTTTCATGACCAATCCCGATCTGCCAGAGCGCTTCCGAGCAGGTGCGGAACTGAACCCGATCGACTTTACGCCATCATGGTATAGTCAGAGTGCGGAAGGTTATGTGGATTATCCGACGATGGAACAGGCCAAAGCAACAGCCTGACACGAAAGCCTGCAAAAATCAGAACGAACTTTGAAGCCGCCGGAACATATCATGTACTGGCGGCTCCACGACTTCCTGATATTCCAGCCGCGCCGACAAGCGCTGTAGACGCTGGAAAAGCTCTTCGCTGGCGTCAATAATCTGGCGAGCCTCTTCCGGAAACAGCTCAACCATTGGACCATCACTAGCTGCGGCATAGCCAAGCTCTCGACTGTGGTGCCACGCTTCTCCGTCAGTCAGATCTTCACCATGAAGTGCGCGCTGATTCAGCAACCATGCAATACAATGCATCAAACGTGTTGTGACTTTCAGCGACTCGCAAGAAAATGAAACCGATAGTGTCGCTTCGTCCTGGCATTGCTCGCTGAACCGCCCCGACTCAAAATAGGACCGCGCCTCGTCCGCAAGCACCATCGCTTCGGTGTAGAGCGCATCCAGTAATTTGGGCGTAATCAATGCTTCGGTTTCAACCATCCCGCTCCTCTAGCAAGATTTTCGGGTGAAATGACAGTTAAATTTCGCACCTCACAGGGTTAATATGTCACCTGTTTCAATGTGATACGCCACAGATCAACCCGTTAATTGATGGATAGAAACGGTTAACGGGCTCAATCCGCCCGAAAGCTCTATAGTTAGGCGATAATATCCGGAATCAACTGGTTCTCGATCTGAATGATCCGGTCACGCAAATGCAATTTCCGTTTTTTTAAACGCGCAGCCCTCAGCTGATCATGGCCACCGGATTCCATCAAGGCCGTGATTGCGTCGTCCAGATCACGATGTTCAATCTTCAGCATTTCGAGCCGCTGCCGCAACTCCTGATCGCTTATCGCCATATTGGATCCATTCGCCCCTTGCATGCCTGCAATAAATTTGTAATCTTTACCCTATTCATGGATCATGTCGAAACCAAGACAATTATACCATGATGTTCGTCGGCAGCTTAATGGTAAGCGCACGATAGAATGAAAGGGACACCCGCAACCACTTTCAACCAACAACTATATAATAATCAGGAGAATATTATGGATCAGAATCATGTGTCAGCCCTGCGCGGAAAGCACGAAGCCCTCGACCGCAAAATCAGCGAAGAAGAGGCCCGCCCGGTTCCAGATACGATTCGAATCCATGACCTGAAAAAGCAAAAATTGCGGCTGAAAGACGAATTGCTGGCAGAAGCCTGACCTCTCTTTTTCAATAACGAAATATGTGCTGCATCGCGGCCAAAACATACCCGCCACATGGTGAGGCTATGGAGTTTTGAAATAAGCTAATTTTTTCAGGCCCTTGACTTGCACTTGTCTTTCTACAAAGCTGTAAAAGTAGCATCAGAGAGGCATTCCCCATGACCACAAACCAGATATGGTATTTACGCAAGCGTCCTGTCGGCAAGATTGCGGACGGTGATCTTGAGCTCGTCACGGAAGAAATGGCCGACCTGGCGCCTGATATGGTGCGGGTGCGGACCATCTATCTCTCGCTTGATCCGACAAATCGGATTTGGATGAGCGACATGGACGGCTATCTGCCGCCGGTTCCGATTGATGACCCGATGCGCGGTGGTGGTATTGGAGTTGTCGAAGAAAGCAATTTTGATGCCGTGCCAGTTGGCTCGCTGATCAATACCGGTCTTTCCACATGGGCCCTTTATAATGATATTCCCGGTGGTATGGCGAATGTGCTGCCGGCTATCCCTGGTGTTCCTCTTACAGCCTATATGGGCCCCTTGGGCGCAACTGGGATGACAGCCTATTTCGGGTTGACTGACATAGGCAAACCGAAAGAGGGGGATACACTTGTGGTCTCGGCGGCGGCCGGAGCAGTTGGTTCCATGGTTGGACAGATCGGAAAGATACATGGATGCCGTGTCGTCGGCATTGCAGGCTCTGACGACAAATGCCAATGGCTTACCGAAGAAGCAGGCTTTGATGCGGCGATCAATTACAAGACGGAGGACGTCGGGGCAGCGCTCGACAAACATTGCCCCAACGGAATTGATATCAACTTTGAAAATGTTGGCGGCGAGATCATGGATGCCGTGATCGCACGACTGAACGACTTCTCTCGCATGCCCCTCTGTGGTTTGATTTCGACTTACAACGACAAGGACGGATCACTGGGCCCTTCCAATTTCGCTAATCTGTTGATGCGGCGCACCACTCTACGCGGCTTCATCATTCTCGATTATTTCGATCGCTTCCCGGAAGGAGCGCAGGCCATGGCCGGCTGGCTGATGGAAGGGCGCATCAAGTTCGAGACGGATGTTGTGCAAGGGATTGAAAATGCCCCGGCGTCACTGGATCGTCTGTTTACAGGTGCCAATCTGGGTAAGCTTGCGGTGCAACTCGGGCCGGAGCCGGACTAATGTCAGCCTAATTCCGGAAAAAAGCATATGGTGACATGCACTTTTTCGACGTTAGCCTGTTTTGCATATCGCACCCTTGGCTGATCTCTGCTAGATCACCATCATGGCCACCAAACATACGTCCAGCCCTGTAACCGCTCGTAACATTCTAACCGGGCTCCGGTCGATCATGGCTTCTCCCGGCAACGCACAGACAAAGCTCAATCATGTCGTGGAAACCATTGCCGAAGCTGTCAGTAGTGAGGTCTGTTCGATATATTTGCGGCGTGAAGGCGTGCTCGAACTCTATGCTACACGCGGCCTGAATCAAGAAGCGGTCCATGTCACCAAATTGGCTTTTGGTGAAGGGTTGACCGGCTATATCGCCAAAAATGTGGAAACGCTGAACCTCGATGAGGCGGCCAGCCATCCTGACTTCCAATATCGTCCGGAAACCGGTGAGGAAAAATTCCACAGCTTTGCCGGCGTTCCGATCATTCGTAATAAGCAGGCAGTTGGCGTTTTATGTGCTCAACATATGGAGCCGCGCAAATATTCCGAGGAAGAAATTGAGTCCTTTCAGACTGCCGCCATGGTGCTTTCGGAACTGATCGCCAATGCGGAGTTGATTGATGAGGATTCAGTCGATGCCCCGCAAGCCCATCATGACGGCGCAGACCGGTTGGCTGGACTGCAACTGGTTAAGGGCAAAGCCAGTGGATATGCTGTCTTCCATCAGCCGCGCGTGAAAATTGAGCATACCGTGGCCGAGGACACCGAAGCTGAACGCCACCGCGTCTATTCGGCTTTTGACAAGATGCGCGATCAGATTGATCATATGACCAATCAAGCCGAATTTGGCGTTGGCGGCGAGCATGAAGAAGTTTTGCAAACCTACAAGATGTTTGCCTATGACGAGGGCTGGAGCCGCCGGATCAACGAAGCGATTGATAGCGGCCTGACCGCAGAAGCCGCGATCGAGCGCGTGCAGCAACATACCCGTATGCGGATGCGCCAGATTGACGATGCCTTACTCGCCGAGCGGATGCATGATCTGGAAGATTTGGCTAACCGTCTGCTGCGCATTGTCTCTGGTCAGATGGGCACAGCGGCGACCATGGGCTTGCGGCAGGACACGATATTGGTCGCCCGCAATCTGGGACCTGCAGAATTGCTGGAATATGATCGCCGGCGGCTCAAGGGCGTGGTGCTGGAAGAAGGATCGCTGACCGCGCATGTGACGATTATCGCCCGCGCGATGGATATCCCGATCCTGGGTCAGGTGAAGAATGTCCGCCAGATCGTCCGCGAGAATGATCATCTGCTGCTTAATGTCGATGACAATGCTCTGTTTGTCCGGCCCAGTCCGTCGATGGAAGATGCGTTTGAGACCCAGATTGAACTAACTCAGAAAAAGCGCGCCGCCTACACGGAGTTAAAGGATAAGGAATCGGTTACAAAAGACGGCACACGGATCACCTTGAACATCAATGCCGGCCTGCGCGACGACATGGCGATGCTCAATCTGACAGGTGCCGATGGTATCGGTCTGTTTCGCACGGAGTTTCAGTTTCTCGTTGCTGCCAATATGCCGGGCCGCGCCGGACAGTTGCGCTTTTACCGCGATGTGCTCGATGCTGCTGGCAACAAACCCGTAGTCTTCCGCACCGTCGACATTGGCGGAGACAAACCACTCCCCTATTTTCAGGCGAGCGAAGTGAAAGAGGAAAATCCGGCGATGGGCTGGCGTGCGCTGCGCATCGGGCTGGAACGGGATGCGTTGATGAAAGTGCAGGCGCGCGCACTTATCGAGGCCGCGGCCGGGCGAAAGCTCAACGTGATGTTCCCGATGATCGCCGAACCCTGGGAATTTGATGAAGCCAAAGCGGTATTCGAAAAGCAGATCGAATTTCTGCGCAACCGAAAAAAGCAATTGCCGCTGTCGATCCGCTATGGCGCAATGCTGGAAGTGCCAGCGTTGGCCGAATGTCTTGACCAGATGGCGACCCGGCTTGATTTCCTCTCAATCGGCACCAATGATCTCACCCAGTTTCTATTTGCCGCCGATCGCAGCAACCCAAAATTGGCGGAACGGTTCGATTGGCTGAGCCCCGCTGTATTGCGCTTCATTGGCCGTGTGGCCAGACAATCCGATGATCTCGGTATTGAGTTGAGCGTATGCGGTGAAATGGGCGGGCGCCCGTTGGAGGCTTTGGCGCTCCTGTGTTTGGGTATCAGACGTTTATCCATTACGCCGGCATCGGTTGGACCGATCAAGGCGATGGTGCGTTCGCTTGATCTGAGCGTGGCGCAAGAACAGCTGCAAGAGATTTTGTCTGATCCGCCAAACGACCCGAGAGCGGCCTTCCGACAATGGGCTGAAGAGCAGGCGATAGACCTGGGCTGATAACCGCCCGTCTGGAGAAGATGTAATAACTTGTATCGGCATGATCGGCCGTACGCGCTGGTCCTTGGCGGGATAAACATCGGAAAGCCCAGGGATCGTGATAATCATTGACTTTTCATTGCTCTAGTGGCTTCTTCTTGCGGATAGTATTAATCGGGGTCGCACCGCGAACCGGCCGAAGGAGAGTATGATGGCCGAAGAGAATGACGCAGAAGAATTGGACCAGGATAATGCCGAGCTGAACCTGCACAGCGTTGGCGAAATGCTGCGCCATGCGCGGGAACAGAAAAATCTGGGTATCGAGGACATTGCCAAGACGACGCGCATTCCACAGCGCCATCTGGAATCAATAGAATCTGGCGATTTTGCAGCTTTGCCAGGTCGCACTTATGCGATCGGTTTCGCAAAATCCTACGCCCGGACGGTTGGTTTGAGTGAAGTGACGATTGGCAGCCAACTCCGCGAAGAAATGGATGATCAGGGGCACAGCGCCTATGAGCCGGAAACAAGCGGCTATTCACCGGCCAATCCCAGCAGTATTCCGCCCAAATATCTCGCATGGACAGCCGCAGGCATCGCCGCCATCTTGCTTGTCGGATTTCTGGTTTGGCGGACGCTGTTTCTCGAACCAGGTGATTTCATGGACGGCAGTTCTGACGCAGAATTTGTCGAAGGTGGTGGCGAGCTCGAGAGTGGTCTGGATGGAACAATTGAGCCTGTTGGCCCAACACCTTCTGCGACCGGCGCAGTCGTGCTGACCGCTACCGAAACTGTCTGGTTGAAAATATATGATGAAGATGGCGAGCGGCTATTTGAGAAGGAGATGACGGCAGGCGAACAATATTCAGTTCCTGCTGATGCCAAGGGTCCGCAAATCCTGACCGGACGGCCAGACGCCTTAACGGTCACAATTGATGGTGCGGTCGTTCCTCCTCTCGGAACTGCTGACCGGACAATCAAGGATGTCGGCATCAGCGCTGCCGCGCTGCTTGGACGCAGCGATCCCGGCGGATCGGCGACCGGCACTGGTGATGAGGCCGCAGGCAATCAGTCCAGCACGCAATAGCGGCGCCATCCGAACGCCTGTTGTCGCGATTAATCACCGTAAATCTATTTACTTTCCCAAGGTATCTATGGTTAACACGGTGCTATTATTTGGAGGTTCCCTATGAAGTCCGTGATATTATCCACTTTAGGCGCAACGCTAACTGCTGGCCTACTGGTTGCCAGCCCGGTTGCGGCACAGGACAGCAATGTTGGTAAGCGTGTCGATCGGTTGGAAAGTGAAATGCGGGCGGTTCAGCGCAAAGTATTCCCGGGCGGCTCTTCAAGATTTTTTGAACCTGAAATCAGGCCAGATGCAGCAAGTCCCGTGACGCCGTCGACCACAACATCTGCGGTATCCGATCTTATCGCACGGGTCGACACATTGGAACGCAGCCTGGCATCGCTCACCGATCAGGTCGAGCAAAATGGCTTCCGATTACAACAGATTGAGGACAAGATGGCAGCAGCAGTGCCACCGGTCAGTACCAATCCAGGCGCATTGTCGACCACCCCGTCTGGTGATCCCAGTGCCACAGCAACCGGAAGCGGAGCATCTGCTGCAGCAACTCCTGATCCTGAGCGTGTAAGCGGGGTGGCTTCGATTGTGATGCCCGACACTGGCGATGCTGGTGAAGATTCCTACATTTACGGATATCGGTTGTGGGCAGCCAAATATTATCCCGAAGCACAGGCACAGCTTAAAAAGGCGGCCGAAGAGCATCCCAATCACCGCCGCGCGAGCTTTGCCAAAAACCTGCTCGGTCGTGCCTATCTGGATGATGGCAAACCAGCGCTGGCTTCGGTTGCGCTTTACGAAAACTATCAGGAATTGCCACGCGGCGAACGGGCGCCTGACAGCCTGTACTTCCTGAGCACCGCCTTGGTACAACTGGACAAAAAAGCCGATGCATGCCGGGTACTCTCTGAGTTACAAGACGTTTATCCAAGCGCAGCATCGGGCCGCCTGAACGCCCGCGTTGCATCTGGAAAGGCAGCGGCAGATTGCAGTTGATCCTCAAAGCAGCCTGTAAAACAGCATGACGGGCAATGCGCCTGCCAACCGCTTTCGTGAGGCGGTGCTGGCGCTTGTCCCGGATTTTGAGAAAACTGATGACAAAATGGGCCTTGCCGTTTCAGGCGGCCCCGATAGCCTTGCGCTTCTGCTCCTGGCTCATGAGAATTTTCCCGGCCGGATCGCCGCTGCCACGGTCGATCACGGACTGCGCCCTGAAGCCCACGAGGAATGCAAATTTGTCGCCAGCCTTTGCGCAGCGCGCAACATTCCCCACCAGATTCTGAAACCCTCCACTCCCATTCGCGGCAGCATTCAGGTTGAAGCGCGCAAAGCGCGATACTCTTTGCTCAATGGCTGGCTGGAACACCAAAACATTGCCCTGCTCGCAACGGCTCACCATGCCGATGACCAGCTCGAAACACTGATCATGCGGATATTGCGCGGCAGCGGTATCGACGGCATGTCGGCGATCCGCGCCAGACGTGGTCATATTATCCGGCCACTGCTCCCCTTTTCAAAGGAAATGTTGATCCAGTTCGTCACTGCGCAAGGCATCACTCCCATTGATGATCCATCCAATAAGGACCAGAGCTTTGATCGCGTCCGGGTGCGGGAGGTATTGTCGAAATTGTCCGGCTTTGATGTCGGGCTCGCCAGTCAGAGCGCAGCGGCGCTGGACGATGCACGCACCGCGATCCATTGGATGGTTGACGAATTGGCAATGACCCATATCCGGCAAACAGATGACGGATGTACGCTCGACAAATATGATTTTCCGCACGAAATTGTCCGACGACTGCTGTTGAAATGCCTACATATCTGCGATCCGTCATTATCACCGCGTGGCAGCCAGCTGGAACCGTTGATCAGAGGTCTCACGCAAGGTGAGACGCTGACCATTGGCAATATATTGTGCAAAGGCGGGTTAACCTGGACCTTTGCTCCTGCGCCAAAACGGAACAATAGCTAAATATTTCAAGGTTTTGATGACAAATCAAGATATACGATCAGACTGATCCGTAAAAACATTGCCGCTTATATTGTCATCCGGAGCAAAACCCCTATCTTTAAAGGATAGATTCGACGGAAAAATACACCGGCGACACCAACACAGGACGTAAAGCATCATGAACGACGAACAGGATCCCAAGGAAAATCCGTGGATGAAAAGCATGCTCATATGGGCTGGCGTCATCGTCGCGCTCCTGCTGACTGTTTCCATGTTTGGAGCAGGCGCAGGTGCGGATTCTGGCGATGCGATCAGCTATTCGTCGTTCCGTGCGAAAGTTGCCGAGGGCAGTGTTAAGACCGTTGCGATTGCACCCGATAAGATCACGGGTGAGCTGACCAACGGCGACAAGTTCGCCACTACACCTGTTGGCAACGACCCAAGTCTGGTCAAACTGCTCGACGAAAAAGGAGTCGAGTATAGTGGTCAGGCCGAAGAAAGCCCAAGCATTTGGCAATATCTGCTGATCCAATCCCTGCCCTTCCTACTCATTCTCGGTATCGCATTCTTTGTCTTGCGCCAGATGCAAAAAGGCAGCGGTTCCGGTGCGATGGGCTTTGGCAAGTCCAAGGCCAAGATGCTGACCGAAAAGCAAGGCAAGGTTACATTCGAAGATGTCGCCGGTATTGATGAAGCGCGTGAAGAGCTTGAGGAAATCGTTGAGTTTCTGAAAAACCCTAGCCGCTTTTCGAAACTCGGTGGTCAGATACCAAAAGGCGCTTTGCTTGTCGGTTCTCCCGGAACCGGTAAAACCCTGCTGGCGCGGGCCATTGCGGGTGAAGCCGGTGTGCCGTTCTTCACCATTTCCGGTTCTGATTTTGTGGAAATGTTCGTCGGGGTTGGCGCTAGCCGTGTTCGCGACATGTTTGAGCAAGCCAAGAAAAGCGCGCCTTGTATCGTATTCATCGACGAGATTGACGCAGTCGGCCGCCATCGTGGTGCCGGTCTTGGCAACGGCAATGACGAGCGCGAGCAGACATTGAACCAGCTTCTTGTCGAGATGGATGGTTTTGAAGCCAATGAAGGCATCATCATCATCGCGGCGACCAACCGTCCTGACGTACTTGACCCGGCGCTCCTGCGTCCTGGTCGCTTTGACCGACAGGTTGTCGTTCCGCGCCCCGATATTGAAGGCCGTGAAAAGATTCTCGAAGTGCATATGAAAAAAGTACCTCTGGCACCCGATGTGAATGCTCGTACCATAGCGCGCGGCACACCGGGCTTCTCTGGTGCTGACCTTGCGAATCTCGTTAACGAAGCTGCCCTGATGGCTGCCCGTCGCGGCAAGCGTCTGGTGGCGATGGACGAGTTTGAAACCGCCAAAGACAAGGTCATGATGGGTACAGAGCGCAAATCCATGGTGATGACCGAGGATGAAAAGAAAATGACCGCTTATCATGAAGCCGGTCACGCGATCGTGGCGGTACACGAGCCTGCCTCTGATCCGATCCACAAGGCGACCATCATTCCGCGCGGCCGTGCGCTGGGCATGGTCATGCGTCTGCCAGAGCGTGACAGTTACAGCTATCACCGTGACAAGATGCACGCGAATATGGCGGTCTCGATGGGCGGCCGTGTCGCCGAGGAAATCATCTTCGGCTATGACAAAGTATCTTCCGGTGCGTCAGGCGACATCCAATATGCAACCAAGTTGGCTCGTGACATGGTCACGCAATGGGGCATGTCGGACGAAATGGGTCCGTTGCAATATGAAGAGGAACAGAGCGAGACCTTCCTTGGCTATTCACAATCCCAGCGCGTCCATATGTCAGATGAAACCGCCAAGAAAATCGACAGCGAGATTCGTGGTATTGTCGATGCAGGCTATGATCGGGCGAAGGATGTGCTGACCAAACATGAAGACCAGCTACACTTGCTGGCCAACGCGCTGCTTGAATATGAAACTCTGTCCGGTGACGAAATTGACTCGCTGGTCGAAAATGGAAAGTTCGAGCGCCCCGATGGTGATGTGGTCAAGCCCTCTTCGGTTCCTACAATTGGTACGTCCATACCGAAAGCAGGCAAGAAACGGAAAGGACCGTTTGGCGATCCAAAACCGCAAGGCGCTTAAACATAGGGTGTATTAGAAATATAATTCACTTGATGTTCAGTTGAGCAAAGACAAAAGGCTTTCTTCAATGTTGAAGGAGGCCTTTTTTCATGACGCTATCCATCCGGAGCCTGGCAGTCATCTTGTCGCTATCGATTGCAGTCCCGGCATCGGCCATGCCCGTATCCGAGTTTCTCCCCAAAGCCGACAAATTGATGAATGCAGGAATGGGCGCCATGTTTTCCAAACATCGCAAGCCCGTCATGATTGAAATGAAGGCGGTTACCAACGCTTATCGCGACGACATCCAAGCCGCACGCACAGCCGGAAAAACGCCTCCTAGCTGCCCTCCAGCAAAGGGCAAAGGCAAACTGAATGGCAAAGAATTTATCGCCCATCTCAAAACCATTCCAGTGGCTCAGCGTGACATGGAAGTGAAAACCGCATTCCACGGCTTTATGAAGAAGAAATATCCCTGCTGACAATCGTCAACGTTGGGCAAAAAAGCAGCAAGGTACCGCCCTGCTTGCACTAAACGGTCCGGAAATCCGGTGTTAGTTCCTCCGCCATTCCCCTTGCTTCTGCCCTTCTTAACTGCGACAAAAGCCTATGTCCTTCGTCGAGCAATATGAAGCAATGATCAGGCTGAGCGCTTTTGCTGGTATATTCCTGATCATGGCCCTGCTTGAGATTGCAATGCCGCGCAAACAGCGTGTGCTTGCCAAGGGCGCACGCTGGTTCACTAATATATCTCTGGTCATTGTCGATACGGTCGCCTTGCGTTTGGTCATGCCGATATTGGCAGTTGGAATGGCCGATTATGCAGCTCTTCGCGACTGGGGCTTGCTTACCCTGATCGAGCTTCCCTTTTGGGTAGAGATTGTTATCGCTTTCCTTTTGCTCGACATGCTCATTTATGCCCAGCATATCGCGTTCCACAAAATTCCGATCCTGTGGCGCTTTCACAAAGTTCATCATGCTGACCGCGATCTCGATGTCACCAGTGGTGCCCGCTTCCACCCAGTGGAAAGCATATTGTCCATGGCCTACAAACTGGTTTGCATTGTCTTCATCGGACCAGCGGCGCTCGCCGTTTTCCTGTTTGAGGTCGTGCTCAATGCTGCATCCATGTTCAACCATGCCAATGTGCGCTTGCCACTTGGGCTGGATCGGGTGTTGCGACTATTCATGGTTACTCCCGACATGCACCGTGTACATCACTCAGTCATCGCACGGGAAACCAACAGCAATTACAGTTTTTTCCTGACCATCTGGGATCGAATGTTTCGCACCTATACCGCGCAACCGGAAAGAGGTCATGATGGCATGACAATAGGTCTATCCGAATATCAGGACAATAAACCCGCCAATCTCATCTGGAGCCTGCTGGTACCATTTACCCGCAACAGAAGCGCAGAAACAAAAACGGGCAGCAACTCTATCGAAGAGCGCCGCCCGGTTTTAAAATCAGATTGAAGCCCCGGCTTATCAGCGGCGGCCATATTCGTTTGATACACCCGCACTGCGTGGCGGAGCGGCAGCCGTCAGGCGCAACGCCTCGGCAGACTGGCTGATCGAACCAATTTCATCTGGCGTATCATCATCGTCAATCTGCACTTTCTGCAGCGACTGAACGAGGCTTTCCTCGAGATCTTTTGGTTTAATCGTTTCTTCTGCAATTTCACGCAATGAAACCACCGGATTTTTATCACGGTCGCGATCAATTGTGAGTTCTGCGCCACCGGATATTTCGCGTGCACGTTGTGCAGCAAATAGGACCAAATCAAACCGATTGGTTACTTTATCAACGCAATCTTCAACGGTAACGCGAGCCATAAGGCGCTCCTGATTCTCTAAAATTCATGAAAAGAGGCCTGCATCTAGGGTTTGCACCCGCTTTTGTCAACAAATTGGATCGATTGTGAACTGCACGCAACTTTAAGCAATTGTCGGTTCAGGGGGAATAATTTATGCAAAAAAAATGGACAGTCCTGCTTCACAGCCCCGATCAGATGATCAACAATCTCAAGGGGTAGATCATAATCTCTGGTTTGATGTTGCTGGCAGTCGATTGAAACTTGTACTGGCACCGGCTGACCGTTTGAAAATAATGATAGATCTTATCGAACGGTCAGAACGGTCGTTGAAGTTATTTTATTATATGTTCGAGGGCGATGAGATCGGACGGATGGTGCTCGATTCTCTGGTCGCTGCCTGCAAACGCGGTGTTGCTGTCGAATTGATGGTCGACAGCTTTGGGTCGAATGGCGCGCCAAATAGATTTTTCGAACCATTGCAACAAGCGGGCGGAAGCTTCGCTACGTTCAGCCCAAGGTTTTCCACGAGCTATTTCGTCCGTAACCATCAAAAAATCCTGATCGCCGACGATAGCAAGGCGATGGTGGGCGGTTTCAATATTGCTAATCAGTATTTTGATCGACATTCCGACGATGAAGATGTGGAGGATAACGAAACCAGCTGGGAGGATTTGGGACTTGTCATTCATGGCCCGGAAGTAGCTAAACTCACTGACTATTATCAACTGCTGGCGCGCTGGGTCAAAAATGACAATGGCAACATGCGATCTCTACGCAAGATGGTGCGACTTTGGGATTCCGGGGATGGCCCATTTCGTTGGCTGCTTGGCGGACCCAGCAATCGCCTTAGCCGCTGGGCCTGGGCAATTAAGAAAGACCTCGAGCGCGGCAAACAGCTTGATCTGGTCAGCGCCTATTTTTCGCCTGGTCAGGGACTTTTGCGGCGGATTGCGCGACTGTCCAAACGCGGGGGCAGAAACCGGCTCATTCTGGCAGGCAAAACCGACAATGCTGCAACTATCGGCGCCAGTCGACTGCTTTACGGCTATTTGCTGAAGCGTGGCGCACGGATTTATGAATATCAACGCAAGCGGCTCCATACCAAATTTGTGGTCATCGATAACGCAGTTTATGCGGGTTCTGCCAATTTCGATATTCGTAGCCTTTTCATCAATGTGGAGATGATGGTCCGGGTTGAAGATCAGGCCTTTGCGGATCATGCCCGTCTGATCATTGACGAAATGTGCAGAGATGCCCTGCCAATTTCAAAGGAACTGCACAAAACAAGAAAGGGCTTGCTCAACCGGCTGCGCTGGGCCCTGTCCTATTTCGTTGTGAACATACTGGACTATACCGTTACTCGGCGGCTGAACTTCGGAGTGAAGAAATAATCACTGCTGTTTGTCGCACACTGAGAATCGTTCACCGCAAAGACCGGTTTTGGCCCTGTTCAGGCGAGTCGGGTTACTTACAGAAGATACTTATGTTTAATGGCACGGCATATGCACCGCATGCTGTGCCATCCGAAACAGGGAATGATGTATAGTTATGAGTTATTTTCGTGCGCTTACCATTACTGTTCTGTTTAGTATTGTCACAGCCTGTGTCGCCCCATCAAAGGGACGACCTGTAACCGCCAATCAACGAACAGAGGCACCGCAATCGCGGAGCGAAAATCCACAATCAACCCAAGCTGCCGTTACTCCCACAAGGTCTCAAGACCGCCCCGATCCTGTTCTGGAACGAGAGATAGCTGATCTATGGCGCAGCTTTCCCGGAAAAACCGGCATCGCGATCAAGAGTATCGACAATGGCTGGAGCATTGGCCATCGCGAGGATCAAAATTTCCCGCAACAAAGCGTGTCCAAACTATGGGTCGCGATGGCACTTCTGGACAAGGTTGATCAGGGACGGATCTCACTGTCGGATTCCATACGTATTGGCCCCGATGATCTGACCCTTTTTTACCAACCCCTCGCGGCGGAAGTGAAACGCGAAGGCGGTGTCGTCAAAAGTGTTTTTACCCTGCTGGAAAAATCCCTCGCTTTCAGCGACAACACTGCCAATGATGCGCTGCTCCGGCATGCGGGAGGACCCGATGCCGTCAATGATTTCATAAGGCGAAGTCGACTTGGCAAAATCAAATTTGGTCCTGGTGAACGGTTGATGCAGAGCCAGATTGCGGGACTCAAGTGGAACCAGAACCTATCCGAAGGGCGTAAATTCTACACCGCGAGGGCCAATCTGCCACTCGAGAGACGTCGTCAGGCATTGGCGGCTTACCTCGCTGATCCGATAGATGGTGCTAGCCCTGGCGCTATAGTCAACGCATTGGATCGTTTGGCACGCGGCGATCTGTTGTCTGAAAACTCTACCCGTCTGCTACAGTCGATTTTGAAACGGACACGAAGCGGCCCCAAACGTCTAAAAGCAGGCGTGCCAGCGGGTTGGGAATTTCTGCATAAAACGGGCACGGGCCAGGTATTGGGGGCGGTTGCCACCGGCTATAATGATGTTGGGATCATGACTGCACCTGATGGCAGCAGATATGCTGTGGCGGTCATGTTAGGCGACACCACCGCATCTGTACCCGAACGGATGCGGATGATGCAGTCGGTTACCCGCGCCGTAGCACGCTATCACCAGCGATAATTGTTAGTCTATTCTGCAGCCCGAACCTGATCTGCAGGTTCGCCTTCCGAAGATATATTTCGTTCGTCCAGCATCTCGGCCGCTTCATCGAGGGCCTGCGCTTCTCCCACCGTCACTCCGCCGGGTCCAGGATCATTCTGTGCCGGCCCGCAAGCTGCCAGTGATAATGAGAATATGCAGATAGAAAGTCGCTTTTTCATAAAGCCAGCCTTTTCTTGCCAATCGATGCCGTGATAGCATGATAAAAAGCCGTTGCGCAGAAAAAAGGGCCGCCCAATGGGCGGCCCTTTTTTTCGTCGAATGTCAAAAGGATTATTCTACTGCTTTTTTGGCAGCTTCAGCACCTTTGTCGATCATTTTGCTTGCAGCGTCTGAAGCGGCGTCTTTTGCCGTGTCTGCAGCTTCGCCAACAGCGTCGGTCGCATCGTCAGCAGCTTCTTCAGCGGCATCACCAGCGGCTTCTGCAGCAGCACCGGCTTCTTCTGTTGCTTCAGCAGCAGCTTCGCCCATAGCGTCTGCAGAACCTTCAGCAGCATCCATTGCGTCTTCAGCAGCTTCTTCAGCTGTTGCTTCCGTGCCTTCTACGGCTTCTTCTGCGCCGGCTTCTGCATTGTCAGCAGCACCGGAACATGCAGCCAGCCCAAGAGCGGCAGCAAGAGCGATTGATGTTGTAACTTTTTTCATTGGGTAAACCCTTTACTTTTTCCTCAAAAACTACGCGACAAATGAATTACTCCCTCAATTTGCCGACGCGCCGCGCTCAATAAACGCTTGAAAATCGGATAGCAATGGCGAACATCCTTAGCCTATGCTTACGTTGGACTTTTTTTCGCCACAATTCATAACAAATCTAATTCAAGTCCAGCAAATCTAGCAGATTGACAGCATATAAAGAATTCTTTATATGTCTTTCCTTCATGGACACCATATTGGACATATTTCGAGCGCTAGCCGATCCCACGCGGATACGAATCATGCTGCTTCTGCTCAAAATGGAGCTTGCCGTTGGTGAGCTTGCGCAGATATTGGAACAAAGCCAACCACGCATCTCCCGTCACATAAGAATATTGGATGAAGCTGGCCTGGCCGAGCGTCGCAAAGAAGGTAGCTGGGTATTTCTGCGTCCGGGACAATCTGCCGAGCTCGATATTATGCGGCGACTTTTCCGTTCTGACAATGTGGTTTCTTCGCAGCAGGCAATTGATGATGAGGCCAAGCTGGCCCTCGTTCGTCAAGCAAGGGCCGAAACGGCGGAGCGCTACTTCGAAGCCCATGCTGAGGAATGGGATGCCATTCGATCGTTGCATCTTCCCGAAGACGATGTCGAACAGGCCATGCTCGCACTGCTAAAAGACGTAAGTCTTGGCCATATGCTGGATATTGGGACAGGAACCGGCCGGATGGTGGAACTGTTTGGACCAAATTCCGAAAAAGTAACCGCACTCGACAAAAGCCCCGAAATGCTCCGGCTCGCAAGGGCTAAGATTTTGGGCAATGAAAGTGACAAGACCGAACAAGCCGCTCTGGCCCGAAAGACCGAGCTTAGGCTTGGTGATTTCAATCATTTGCCAATTGACGATGGTCAGGTTGATTGTGTCCTTCTGCATCAAGTTCTGCATTATGCCCAACATCCCGAGGCCGTTCTGACCGAAGTTTCAAGGGTGTTGGGCGATGGCGGAACAGTAATGATAGCCGATTTTGCATCACATGATCGCGAAGAGCTGCGTACGGCTCATGCCCATGCGCGACTTGGGTTTTCCGATGATAGCATGAAGAGCTGGTTCGCAGCGTCCCACATTGACATGGTGCAAAGCCGGACGCTGGACGGCGGTGAACTTACTGTAAAGATATGGGTCGGCCGCAAGTCAGGACTATCCCGTATTCAGACCGGTAGCGGCATCGCCCCCTCTAAATCCCTGTCCCCAAAAAGAGCATCCTTATGAACGAACAGCCACGGCCATTGGGCCTGAATGAACTGGAAGAAGCAAAGCGGGCGCTTGACGTCCCGTTATTTGCCGGGTTGAGCGGCGATGCTGACGTTTCCTTTGAGTTTTTTCCTCCGAAAACCGAGAGGATGGAGCAGACATTATGGGATAGTGTCGTTACCTTGGAGCCCCTCAATCCGCGTTTTGTATCGGTGACATATGGTGCCGGTGGATCAACGCGGGAACGGACACATGCGACGGTTGCGCGCATTGCCAAGGAAACAAATATTCCGGCCGCCGCACATTTGACCTGTGTCGGGGCGAGCAAAGCTGAGATTACAGAAGTTGCACAGTCTTATTGGGAAGCCGGTGTGCGTCATATTGTTGCCTTGCGCGGAGACCCGCCCGCGGAAGGACAGGTGTTTGAACCGCATCCAGAAGGTTACAAAAGTGCTGCGGAACTTGTCAAAGGGTTGAAGGACATTGCCCCCTTCGAGATTTCGGTGGCGGCCTATCCGGAAACGCATCCGGAGGCCAATTGCCCGCAGAGCGATCTCGACAATCTGAAGCGCAAGCTGGATGCCGGTGCAAGCCGTGCAATTTCCCAATTTTTCTTTACTGCCGAAGCCTTTTTCCGCTTCCGCGATGCGGCCGGTGCGGCCGGGATTGATGCCGAACTGGTGCCGGGTATCTTGCCCGTATCGAATGTTGCCCAAACGCGAAAGTTTGCGGGTATGTGCGGTGCCGAAATCCCTGTGTGGATGAATGATTTGTTCGAAGGCCTGGATGACCACCCGTCCGCCCGCCAGCTCATCGCGGCAACCGTCGCTGCGGAATTGTGCCGCAAACTATATGCCGGCGGCGTCCGGCAGTTCCATTTCTACACGCTCAACCGCGCAGAGCTCAGCTATGCAATCTGCCACTTGCTCGGCAAACGCCCCTCCGGCACCGCGCAGGAGAAAGCGGCATGATGGGTCCCGGCGAACAGCTCCGTGCTCTGGCGGCGGACCGCATATTGGTCTTTGACGGTGGTTATGGCACCGCGATCCAGAATCACGGTCTTGGCGAGCGCGATTATCGCGGAACGCTGGAGCTTACCGATGATCAGAAAGGCAATAATGATCTGCTCAGCCTGACCCGGCCAGATATTATCGAAGGCATTCATACCGCCTATCTGGAAGCGGGTGCGGATATTGTAGAAACCAATACATTCAGTTCAACCGAGATCAGTCAGGCCGATTATGGCTGCGAACATCTGGTCAAGGATATCAACATCAAATCCGCCGAAATCGCACGACGGGCCTGTGACAAGGCCGAAGCGAAGGATGGCAAGAAACGCTTTGTGGCCGGTTCCATCGGCCCAACCAACAAGACGCTGTCGCTTTCGCCGGACGTCAACGACCCTGGATTTCGTGAGATTGATTTTGACTATCTCAAAGGCGTGTATCGCGAGCAATGCGATGCCTTGATAGAAGGCGGCGTTGATTTTCTGTTGATCGAGACAATATTCGATACACTCAACGCCAAATGTGCCGGTATGGCGGCACAAGAAGCGGGAGAGGCCAGTGGCCGCGATGTGCCGTTAATGATCTCCATGACCCTCACTGATCTGTCTGGTCGCAATCTTTCCGGTCACACGGTCGAGGCTTTCTGGCACGCAGTGCGCCATCTGAAACCGCTGACCATTGGTCTCAATTGTTCCTTCGGCGCTGACCAGCTGCGTCCGCATCTCGCAATGTTGGCGAAGGAAGTTGATACACTGATCATGGCTTATCCCAATGCCGGCCTGCCCAACGAACTGGGCGAATATGATGAGTTGCCGGATCAAACCGCCGCGCTGATTGGCGAGTGGCTGGACGATGGCCTGGTCAATATTGTCGGCGGCTGCTGCGGCACGACGCCGGAACATATTGACGCAATTGCCAAGGCCGTCGAGAGCGCCAGGCCTCGCGCAGCGGCTTCACCAGCGGTCCAAACCCGCCTGTCCGGCCTTGAGCCCTTCACGATGGCCGCCTGATCCAATCATCGGTACAATCAAAAGAAACATCCGTAAATGACCACAGCCCCATCCTCCGCGCAATTCGTCAATATCGGCGAACGCACCAATGTTACCGGTTCCGCGCGGTTCAAAAAACTCATCCTGAATGATGATTATGAAGCCGCAGTGGAAGTCGCACGCCAACAGGTTGAAAATGGCGCGCAGATTATCGACGTGAACATGGATGAAGGTCTGCTCGACGCTGAACATGCCATGACAACCTTCCTCAAGCTGATCGCGGCAGAACCCGATATCGCCCGCGTGCCGGTGATGATCGACAGCTCCAAATGGTCGGTCATCGAAGCGGGCCTGAAATGTGTGTCGGGCAAACCGATTGTCAATTCGATCTCGATGAAGGAAGGCGAAGATGAATTCCTCGCCCATGCCCGCAAGTGCATGGCCTATGGCGCAGCCGTTGTCGTCATGGCGTTTGACGAAACCGGGCAAGCGGATACCAAAGAGCGCAAGGTCGAGATTTGCGAGCGTGCTTATAAATTACTGACCGGTATCGGCTTTCCGCCGGAAGATATTATTTTCGATCCCAATGTATTCGCGGTGGCGACCGGGATAGACGAGCATCGTCGGTACGGACTGGATTTCATCGAAGCGGTCGGCGAAATCAAGGCGCGCTGTCCACATGTCCATTTTTCTGGCGGCCTGTCGAACCTGTCTTTCAGCTTTCGCGGCAACGAACCGGTGCGCCGGGCGATGCACAGCGTCTTTCTCTATCACGCCATACCCGCCGGGCTCGACATGGCGATTGTCAATGCTGGCCAGCTGGATATCTATGATGATATCGATCCCGTCCTGCGCGAGCATTGCGAAGATGTGATTCTGGATCGCGAACCCAAAGAGGGCGGTGATGCGACGGACCGGCTAATCACGCTGGCCGAAAAATTCCGCGGTACCGACAAAGCGGCGGAGAAAGCTGCTGCTGAATGGCGCGGCTATGATGTCGTCAAACGGCTAGAACATGCGCTGGTCAAAGGCATTGATGCCCATATTATCGAAGATACCGAAGAAATGCGCGTTTCCGTCAGGGATGCGGGTGGGCGGCCCATTGAGGTCATCGAAGGCCCTCTGATGGACGGCATGAACGTGGTCGGTGATCTATTCGGTTCTGGAAAAATGTTCCTGCCACAAGTGGTCAAATCCGCGCGCGTGATGAAAAAGGCCGTTGCCCATCTCTTTCCCTTTATCGAAGAGGAAAAAGAAGAAGGCGCCAAGGGCAAAGGCAAGATCATCATGGCGACGGTCAAGGGCGACGTGCATGATATCGGCAAAAATATCGTCGGTGTCGTACTGCAATGTAACGGCTTTGAGGTGATCGATCTCGGCGTCATGGTCCCGTGGACCGACATCTTGAAGGCCGCCAACGAAAACGACGCAGACATGATCGGATTATCCGGCCTGATCACGCCATCACTCGACGAAATGGTCACCGTCTCCGAAGAGATGGAGCGTGCCAAGATGACGATGCCGTTGCTCATTGGCGGGGCGACAACTTCCAAAACTCACACCGCGCTGCGCATCGAACCTGCTTATTCCGGCCCGACCGTCTATGTGCTCGACGCCAGCCGCGCCGTCGGTGTTGCCTCGCAACTGGTCAGCGACACGCAGGCTGAGGGTTTTATCGCCAACACCCGCGAAGATTATGAGCAAGTGCGTATCGCTCGCGCTGGCAAAACCGCTAAGAAGCTCGCGTCGCTGGAACAAGCCCGCGCCAATGGTGCTGCGCTTGATATGAGCCAAAAAGCACCTGCTCCGAAAAAACCTGGCCTGCATGTTTATGAAGACTGGGACCTTGCGGAGCTGCGTGACTATATTGATTGGACACCGTTTTTCCGCGCTTGGGAACTGGCCGGAACCTACCCTGCGATCCTGACCGATGAAGTGGTCGGCGAAAGCGCTAGTGACCTGTATAAAGATGCGCAGGCCATGCTTGATAAAATTATCGCGGAAAAATGGCTAACCGCCAAGGGCGTCGCTGGATTGTGGCGGGCACGGCGTGATGGCGACGACATCAAGGTTGCACCGGACAATGAGGAAATCGCCCTGCCGATGCTGCGCCAACAAGTCAGCAAACGGTCAGGCAAATCGAACAATTGCCTCGCAGACTTTATTGATACATCGGATGACTGGATGGGCGGCTTTGCGGTTACGGCAGGGCACGGCATTGACGAACATGTTGCACGGTTTGAGGCAGACAAGGATGATTATAACAGCATCCTGATCAAGGCACTGGCCGATCGGCTGGCGGAGGCCTTTGCCGAACGGATGCACGAACATGTCCGCAAAGACCTTTGGGGCTATGCGGAAGATGAGAAGCTCGACAATAAGGCGCTGATCCAGGAACAATATCAGGGTATCCGGCCTGCGCCCGGCTATCCCGCCTGTCCGGACCACAGCCTGAAACCGATATTATTCGATATGCTGAGCGCGACCGAACATACCGGCATTGAGCTTACCAGCAGCTTTGCCATGACCCCAACGGCCGCTGTTTCCGGCTTTTATTTCGGTCACCCGCAAGCCGACTACTTCGGCGTGGCGCGCATAAGTGAGGACCAGGTAGAGGATTACGCTGAGCGGCGCGATATCTCGCTTGATCGGGCGCGGCAATGGCTGAGGCCCAATTTAAACGAATAAAGCCGACCTCTTTCGAGACCGGCTTTTGTATTCAGCAATTTACGATGTCTAGGCGAAGCTGACTTTTGGAGCCAGCTTGCGACGACGGCGCATTGCCCCGCCAACCAAACCAAAGCCGCCAATCATCATGGCCCAGGTTGCAGGCTCCGGAACTGCCGGGACTGCCGTCAGAACGCGGACATAGTCGCCCGGTGCCGATGCCTTGAAATTAACATTCAACCGATTGCCGACCGTGTTAAAACTGTCAGCAGCTTCCAGTCCGCGCAGATTGACACTGACATAGTTCACATTGGCATTGCCCAGCAGCATATCGGTCATATCCATGGCCCCTTTGCCCGTCAGCACGCCCAATATATCACCATCAAAATCCACATAGCCGATAGCGCGGCGACTTGGGCCGGGATCAAAAAAGACGTAGTGGCTGTTCACAACGGTCCCTGCCGCCAGACCACCAACTGCGGATAACAGAGTCACAGCTTGCTGCTCGTCAAAAGCAAATAGATTATTTGATTGTTGATGATTATTGCCAACAGTGAAACCAGGAGCAGGGTTAAGCTGTTCAAACATACCGCCATTGTTGAACGCGCTTCCGCCGGTTAGCTCACCCATGACAATCGCGGCATTTGCCGGTCCGGCAGTTGCCAGAGCACCAAAAGCAGCAGCGGTGATCAATAGTTTTTGCATTGTAAAATTCCCTCGGCGAGCGCTGTGCCCGCGTAACAATGCGACCCGACTCGGCCTTTAACAAATTGGTAACCGTAAAACTATGACCTGGATCACAACTGTCCCGTTTCGGTACTCCTGTTGCGGTCGGGATCAAATCTCTTTGGCGGCGCAAAAATTAACCCGTGCCTCATTATGTGCATATATTTGGGACAGGGTCATTCGGGATATTGTGTTGGTTTGGTGAAACCGATATTGAAAAGCTATATTTCCCCGGTTTTTCAGGAGCTTCGAACGTGAAATTTTCGGTCCCGACTTTGATTGCAGGCGTTTTGGCCCTCGCCAATAGTGCGGTGGTGCAGGCTCAAGATAGTGCACCCTTTACGGTTGCGGAGAACGGACAGGGTTTCTACAGCCTGTCCGATGCGGTCGAAGCGATAGGCGCGCGTCGCGGGACTATCGTTATCGCACCGGGCGCTTATGGGGATTGTGCGGTCCAGACCGCAGGCCAGATTACCTATCGCGCAGCCATTGCGGGACAAACCATTCTCGATGGTGGGATTTGCGAAGGCAAAGCATCATTGGTGTTGCGCGGCCAGTCGGCCGTGGTGGATGGTATCATTTTTCAGAACCAGCGCGTACCCGACGGCAATGGCGCCGGCATTCGGTTGGAACGCGGCAACCTGACAATCACCAACGCGCTGTTCCGCAACAGCGAACAGGGTCTGCTCACCGCCGATGATGCCAGTGGCAGCATTGTCATTGACCGTTCGACATTCCAAAGACTGGGCCGCTGCGACCGCGGGCTTTCCTGTGCACACAGCATCTATATTGGCGATTATGGCTCGCTCAGCGTGACCAATAGCCGCTTTGAAAAAGGCAGCGGTGGCCATTATGTCAAAAGCCGCGCACCGCGCATCACGGTGACCAACAGCAGTTTTGACGACACGCAGGGACGCTCGACCAACTATATGATCGACCTGCCCGCAGGCGCATCCGGCGTGATCAGCGGCAATGTCTTTGTGCAGGGCCAGAATAAGGAAAACTGGAGCGCTTTCGTTGCGGTTGCGGCCGAGGGCAAGAAGCACAGCTCTGCGGGTCTGAATATCCATTCGAACAGCGCTTCTCTCGCTCAGGGTGTCGAGCGCAACACTTGGTTTGTCGCCGACTGGAGCGGAGACCAGATGCGGATTGCGAATAACAGCCTGGGCCGGGGACTAACCCGCTACGAACGGCGGTAGAGCCCGCTTACTGGCAGCTATCTTCCGGCCCGCCATCCAGATCCAAACAGCGGCCATCAAATTCGCCTTCTGGCACCTCAAGACCGATAGCCGCCGCCAAGGTCGGTGCAATATCTACGGTTTGCACGGATAGTGGCTGCTCAAAATGCTCCATCCCCTTGCGCCAAAACAGGATCGGCACACGACGGTCATAATCCCACGGACTGCCATGGGTTGCGACATAGCCGCGCATGGCTTCTGCGATTGGCGTCACGGATTTTTTCAGCAGCACGATAAAGTCGCCTGACCGGTCAGGGTGATAAGACGCCCGCGCCCGCTCAGTCATGGTCCATTCTTCGACCGGTCTTCTTGATGACTCGCGGAATCCGGGAAGAACAGGTTCAGTGTTTGGCATGAGAACTTCGCCATCAATTACTTGGTGGACCTGAGGGTGCTCCCAATAGATACGCATTGCGGCCAACTTGACATCATCACGTTGAGCCTCAGTCAGTGTCTTGCTGATGTAAACGTCACCAAGCGGACTGTCTGCATAAAGTAGCGGTTCGTTCATCTCAATATTCAACTCTGTTTTCACCTGCTCTCCAATTTCTTTGGCGGTCAGTTTTGGATCAATCCGCTGCGCTTCCGATACACTTTGCTTGATCAATCGTTCTGGCAAATCATGGCCACCATGGTCGGCCGTGAGCACGACCAAATAGTCGCGATCCATCTTATCCAGACTATCGAAGAAATTGCCCAGATTCCTGTCCAACTCAGACAGGTTGATACACATTTCAACCCCGCCGGTGCCGAAAGCATGCCCGACATAGTCTGTCGCAGACAAACCGATACTCAGGACATCTGTAAAATCAAACGTGCCCAGCCGCTCATTCTTCACCATTTTCTCTGCCAGCGCCAATATGGCCGCATCGAAATCGGGAGAAGCACGGAATAGGGGTGCACCATTTTCCGGACGCTGGAACTGGTAGGTCCCAACCACCCTATCTGCGCCAACGGGGATCGCACGGTTACGGATCTCGCAATGGGCGGGGACCGCGATCGGCGCGCGCGGTTTGGCCAACATCGCTCTTATCTCTGCATTATATTTCGGCAATGCCGGCAACAACAAACCGTCTTGCTTGGTTTCAAAACCTTCACCCCGCCACCAGAACACCATGTCGGGCGTGTTGCCCCCCATCATCAAGGCCGAACGATCTTTGCCGGAAACTGCCATATTGCGGGAACCTGACGAGACTTTCTTAAGGCGCTCTCCCAATGTCGGAACTAGCAAATGCCATGCTGACGCGACATAATCGCCCTGCGTCGCAGCCGTGATGCTTCCAAAGCTTGTGCCCTCGATCCGCGGATCTTCTGCGCAATAGATGGTCTTGTCGTCGCGTTTCACGCTCAAGTCTATCCAGTTATTGGCGATGATCCCTGCTCGTCCGGGGTGAACACCGGTCATTATCGTGGCATGGCCAGGACAGGTTTCGGTCGCGGCATGGCCCTGATATCCTGCTGGGAATACCGCACCATTGGAAAGCCGCTTTAAACCACCGACAAATGTGCTGCGATATTCGCTGAACAGATCGGCAGAAAACTGGTCGACCGAGATGGCGACAACCAGCTTCGGTTTACCAGATTGCGCTTCGCTGTGATGTTCGGCATTGGCGGCGCTGGAAATTGCAGTAAAAGCCATGAAACTTGTAACAAATTTGATGAAGCGCACGAATAACCCCCATGATATAAAGCCGCTATGGCCAGTGAGCCGCTATTAGCCTAGATAAATACGAAATGGTGAGTTTTTATGACATCTAATTGCTCTTCGCAGACTATCTGGTCAGCGCAGAATATCCGGACAATCGTTCAGACAGTGCTTGCGGCGCTTTTGTTTACGACATTGCTCGGCCTGAGTCCGGCCCGCGCGCAGGTTGACCTCAACAAGCGTGAGCTCAACGTGCCAGCCACACTGGTCGCGGAATCGCAGCAGGTACAGGCGGGGCAAAGCGTCACGCTGGCCTTTGTCATGACTCCCAAACCGACCTGGCACGGATATTGGGAAAATCCCGGTGATGCCGGAATCGGCATGAGTTTTGACTGGAATCTCCCCGATGGCGTGACTGCTGGCAAAGCGCAATATCCGGTGCCCGACACGCTACTGATTTCCGGGATCATGAACTATATTTACAAGGGCGACTATGCCGTCCTTGTCAATCTGGTCGTTTCAGAAAGGGTCAAGCCGGGACCGCTGCCAATCTCTGTCAAATCCGAATGGCTGGCCTGTACCGATGAAGTCTGTGTACCCGAACAAGATGAACTATCAATCAACTTGCAGGTTGTTGGCCCGGATGCTGCGGTGTCGCTCGACAATGCGTTTAATGACTATCGCGACGCTCTGCCGCGCCAGCTTGGCAGTGCTGCAACCTTCATCGTCAAGGATGACCTGTTCCGCTTATCCATCCCTTTTCCCGCCAATCTCGACGTTGAAAAGCCCTATTTCTTTATCAAGGAAGATGGGATTGTAGATTATGGTGCACCACAAAAGATCAATCGTGACGGCGATAGGCTGATCATCGAAACCGCTGCGCGCGGTGATGCACTGCAAGCCATCTCCGGCGTGCTCAAAATCGGTCCGAGCATGGGTCTTTCGCTGAAAGCGTCTGCTGGCGATGTCACAATGTCCGGCGTTCCAATCGGCAACGGAGGAGATGACGGAAATTTTCTCGGTGGTGGCGACCAGTCTAAAACGTCTCTGCTGTTGATCGCATTGGGCGGCGCTGTTGTCGGCGGCCTGCTGCTCAATCTGATGCCTTGCGTATTCCCTATCCTCAGTCTGAAAGCGATCAGCCTTGCCAAAGCCGGCGGCGATCAAGGCATCGTGCGGCGAGACGCGCTGGCCTATACCGCCGGTGTTGTCGTGGTTGCAACGGCCTTGGGCGCGTTGTTGCTGGCTCTGCGGGCGAGCGGAGCAGCAGTCGGTTGGGCGTTCCAGTTGCAGGATCCGCGGATCATATTCGGGCTACTGGCCCTGGTCACTGCTATCGGATTTAACCTCGCCGGCCTGTTCGAACTACCCAATGTCAATTTCGGCAACAAACTGGCCGACAAGGATGGGGCCGCCGGTTCCTTCTGGACTGGTGCTCTGGCAGCCTTCGTTGCAACCCCCTGCACCGGACCCTTCATGGCCGCTGCGCTGGGCGCAACAATCATCTTGCCGCCCATCGCGGCCTTGATCATCTTTGCTGGTCTTGGCGTCGGGCTGGCCTTACCCTTCCTGCTCATCGCCTTCGTACCGGCAATCCGCAACCGCTTGCCAAAACCGGGCGCTTGGCTGGACAGCTTCCGCAAAGCCATGGCGATCCCGATGTTCCTGACTTCGATCGGTCTTATCTGGTTGCTGGGAAGGCAAATTGGCGAAGATGCACTGGCGCTATCGCTGATCTTCCTGCTGCTTGTGGTGTTGATCCTCTGGTGGTTCGGCGGCAAGCAACTGAAAGGACAATCAGGCGGGTTTCTTACCAGCGGAGCGATTATCGCGGCCATTATCGGCGGCGTGATGTTCTTGCCCAGCGATGAAGCTATGGACAGTCAACGGGTGGCGACAGCGTCCTCCGCCACTTTGCCGAGTGAACCGTTTAGCGAGGCTAGATTGACCGAATTACGTGCGTCCAATCAACCGGTTTTCGCCTATTTCACAGCCGACTGGTGCATTACCTGCAAAGCCAATGAGGCCGCAGCGGTACAGCGTCAGGAAACCGCCGACGCCTTTGCCGCAGCCAATGTCGCTGTGTTGATGGGGGACTGGACTCGCCCCGATCCGGTGATCAGCAAGTTCCTTGAGAAACATGGCCGTGCTGGTGTTCCGCTTTATCTCTACTATGCGCCGGGCGAGGATCCTGTCATATTGCCGCAAATTTTGACCGTCGGCACGTTGACAGACTTGGTCACACAGCCCTTGCAAACCGCCAACGCTGATTGATCAAAAAAAGGAAATCATGATGTTTTATAAATCTGCCATCACTTCCATAACCACAGTGGCCGCCGTCGGCATGGCCATGCCCTTGGCCGCCGCACAGAAAAATGGTGCAATCGCCCAGGATTTCAAACTAACCGATATGCATGGAAAAACCGTTCAGCTGTCCAGCTTCCGAGGCAAGACCGTGGTCATCGAATGGCACAATCCCGGCTGTCCATTTGTCATGAAACATTATGATAGCGGCAATATGCAGGCTACCCAGGCTGCCGCCCGCAAACAGGGAGCCATCTGGCTCACCATCAACAGTGGTGCCGCGGGCAAACAGGGGCATATGAAAGGACCAGAGGCGCAAAAGCTCGTCAAGGAGCAAGGCCTGAACGCAGACCATTATCTGCTCGATGTCAAAGGTGTGGTGGGTAAGGCTTATGCTGCCAAGACAACACCGCACATGTATATTGTCGATGGGTCTGGAACGCTGGTTTATCAAGGTGGTATTGATGACAAGCCCACGGCGAACAAAGCCGATATCAAAGGCGCCCGCAATCACGTTACCGCTGCTTTGAAGGAAATAAAGGCGGGCAAAAATGTCAGCATCGCCCAGTCGCGACCCTATGGCTGTTCCGTCAAATATGGGAGCTGATGCGGTCAGTTGATATATAGAGAAAAGTAGGGCCGTCGCGCGATACACAACCAGCGCGCCAGCCCTACTCCCCCAAAAGTCCGGCGGCTTACAAACCCCCTGAAAGCCCCCGTAATACGGATAGCCGGACCTAAACTCTAATCAGCATTTCCAAAACATCATCAAAGGATCGGAGGACAGGTTTAATACACAACACAAACCTGTCCTCCGCCTTTGTTCCGACGGCAAGCGACCCTAAGCCGCCGCCGGCCAAACTAGTGACCCGTCAGGTTAAACTTTTTGGTGCCATTGGCGCCAACAAGTTCAATGCCCTTCGTACCTGACAGGCCAGAAAGCGGCATTGATTTTTCATAACGTTCCGCCCCAAGAGACCCACCCCGGTCTATTGAAACGTCATGATCATTTGCCGCGCGCGCTTCCCACGCTAACTCGATTTGCCGATATTCAGGCGCAGGATCGCCCAGTACCGGAAGTAACTTTATATTCGCATCTGGCCTTGGTGTTGGACCCGAAACAATCAGGTAAAGGCCCTGGCCCAAAGTTGGACCAGCCCGCAGTTCGGCAGAGTCGAATTCGGCAGCATTCACGCGGCTATACTGTGCCTGCGCGGTAACCTTGCCCGCTCTCATCTGTTCATCGTTGTTCACAACAAGCTCCATAAGAACCTCTCTGTCCAAAACCGAGATGCTGACCGCGGCTCATCATTCTGGCCGATCTTTCACTTTTCGTGTCAGCTCGTAACTACGCAACTTATGTAGGACTCTTTAGCCCAACAGAGCATGAACCGTCTTGTAAACTATTGTAACTGTTCGTAACACTTTGAAATTATATTACAATTATGTGCAATTTAATCGGCAAAGGCCAATTGGGTAGTTCAAAAAATGCTGCGCTGCACAAAAATCAGGGCGAATCGATTCGCCCTGATTGTCTATTGCTGATCTATTGCACCGCCAATCCGGCGTTCGCGGAAGCGTTCAGGCAGGCTTGCGAAACTTCATCGCAAAGCGGTTGGTTTTTCCGCGTACCGATGGATCGAAGACGTTTTTCTCCAGATCGTCTCCAGGGTTGGCGAACATATCGCTTTCCGCTTCCAGCACAAAACCGGCTTTTTCAAAATCAGCCTTGGTCGTGGCAGGATCGATCCGGTGAGTCTTCTCCACGACGGTTCTTGTGTCTCCGGCGCTGCCAACATGATCAATCACAGCGACAATACCGCCTGGTTTCATGCCCGCATAAAGCTTGGTCAGAAATGCCGCAGGGTCCATCCGCGGGATTTTGAATCTTTCGCTTTCCCAATAGAGATCATGGTAGATGAGGTGCATCATCGCGAAATCGTAACTGTCCGGCTCTGGTGTAAAATCGCCCAATTGCGATGGCACCAGGGACACGCCGGTTTGCCGGGTGGTAATTCCCGTCCATTTCGCTTTCGCCGCGTCACTCGATACAAATTGTGGCGGGTTTACCGCAGTTACGGACCCGTTTGCTCCAACTGCTGCACCCATGAGTTCGCTATAATAGCCACCACCGGCAAAAATATCGAGGACGGCATCACCGGCTTCGAGACCCATGAAAGCCAATGTTTCAGAAGGTTTACGGCTGGTATCCAGTTTTACATCAGCTTCATCCCGTCCGGCCGCTGCAACAGCTGCGGCCAGGTCAGGCGCGTTTTGTCCAGTCGCCTGTATTGCAATGGTGGATGTCTGATCATCATAAGCGGTCGCGCCAAATGCTAGAGCGGAACTCGCTAAGGCCATAAGTATAGTTGCTTGCATCATATCTCTCCCCAGATTGCTATAGCCGCAGAATGAACCTTGCCCGCTTGCTGTTCAAGCTGATTACTGGTCGTTGATCTATCAGCGAGTGTCGTTGGTCGAGAATAGTGATCCAGCACCGCTCGTCACCCAAGCAGCGGCTACTTAGAATTTTCGCTGCGTTTTGCCGTATCGCATTTTGCGCGTGCCCGGCTTGCCTTCGGTAGCGCGGCCTTTCGGCTTGGCCAATTGCAGGTCGGCAGGTAATCCCAGTTCATCAGCCTCGAGCTTGCGGATCTCATCGCGCAACCGTCCTGCTTCCTCAAACTCAAGATCAGCCGCGGCATCACGCATCCGTTTTTCAAGGCTTTCAATATGGCTGCGCAGGTTATGCCCGACAAGATGCTCGGTCTCGTCATCAATCGGCACGGTGACTTGGTCCTTGCTCGCTACATGAGCAACAATATCACCGATATTCTTCTTGATCGTTGTCGGCGTGATCCCGTGCAGCTGGTTATAAGCCTCCTGCTTTTCCCGCCGCCGTCCGGTTTCATTCAGCGCCCGCTCCATCGAGCCTGTGATCCGGTCCGCATAGAGGATCACCCGACCCTCCACATTACGCGCCGCGCGGCCGATGGTCTGGATCAGCGATGTTTCAGAGCGCAGGAAGCCTTCCTTGTCGGCGTCCAGTATCGCCACCAGTCCGCATTCGGGAATATCGAGTCCTTCCCGGAGCAGGTTGATCCCGACCAGCACATCATAAACGCCAAGCCGCAAATCCCGGATCAGTTCGATCCGCTCCAAAGTTTCGACATCGCTGTGCATATAGCGAACCTTCAAACCCGCCTCATGCATGAACTCGGTCAAATCCTCCGCCATGCGTTTGGTCAATGTCGTGACCAAGGTGCGATAGCCTTGCTGCGCCACCTTTTTGCACTCATTGATCAGATCATCGACCTGATCCTCAACCGGTTTTATCTCGACCGGCGGGTCAATCAGTCCCGTCGGGCGGATCACCTGTTCGGCAAATACGCCGCCGGTCTGCTCCATTTCCCATGACCCGGGTGTCGCCGATACGCTAACGGTCTGCGGCCGCATCGCGTCCCATTCATTGAACCGCAAGGGACGGTTGTCGATACAGCTCGGCAGCCGGAAGCCATATTCGGCAAGCGTTATCTTGCGCCGGTGATCGCCTTTGGACATCGCACCAATTTGCGGCACCGTCTGGTGACTCTCATCAACAAACAGCAAAGCATTGTCAGGCAGATACTCAAATAACGTCGGTGGTGGTTCGCCGGGCAATCGGCCGGTGAGAAAGCGGGAATAATTCTCGATACCGGCGCAACTGCCGGTTGCCGCGATCATTTCCAGATCGAAATTTGTGCGTTGCTCCAGCCGCTGATGCTCCAGCAGCTTGCCCTCAACCTCCAGCTCCTTAAGCCGCACGCCGAGTTCCAGCTTGATCGCTTCCATCGCCTGTTTCATCGTCGGCCCCGGCGTCACATAGTGGGAATTGGCGAAAATCCGAACCTGATTGAGGCTTGCCCCTTTCTTGCCCGTCAGCGGATCAAATTCGACAATCTCCTCAATCTCGTCGCCAAAGAAGGAAATCCGCCACGCCATGTCCTCATAATGCGACGGAAAAATTTCCAGATTGTCGCCGCGCACCCGGAAATTGCCACGCGCAAAAGCCTGATCATTGCGTTTATATTGAAGCGACACGAGCTTGCGGATGATATCACGCTGATCCACGGCTTGCTCTTTTTTGAGATCAAAGATCATCGCCGAATAGGTTTCGACCGAGCCAATACCATAGAGACAGGATACTGACGCGACGATAATCACATCATCCCGCTCCAGCAGCGACCGGGTCGCACTGTGGCGCATCCTGTCAATCGCTTCGTTTACCGAGCTTTCTTTCTCAATATAGGTATCTGACCGCGCGACATAGGCTTCCGGCTGATAATAGTCATAATAGCTGACGAAATATTCGACGGCATTATTGGGGAAAAAGCTTTTAAACTCCCCGTAAAGCTGTGCAGCGAGAATCTTATTGGGTGCTAAAATCAGCGCAGGACGCTGGGTTTGCTCGATAATCTTGGCCATTGTGAAAGTCTTGCCAGACCCGGTTACGCCGAGCAGTACCTGGTCCAATTCGTCACCCTTTATACCTCCCACCAGCTCCAGAATCGCCTCGGGCTGGTCGCCGGACGGTTCAAAATCGCTAACCAGTTCAAAGGCTTTACCGCCTTCGGACTTGTCGGGACGCACGGGTTTATGGGGAATGAAATTCTCGTCCGTTTCAGGTTCCGCCAAACCCTCTCTGATGACCAGTTTTACCATGCAAGCGATATGGAACAAAACGGGTCCATTGTCATCCCCCAATATGTTCCTGCATATGGGACTGTTAACGATGTTACACTTCCCAAATTTACAACGCTGATCAATCCGGTTATGGCAAATCAGGGTTCAGTAAATAGATGAGGGAAATCCAAGTGAAGAAGATATTTTTATCGGCGGCCGCCGTGGCGTTAATCGCGGGCTGTTCGAGCAATGGCGCAGATGCCGATGGTGATGGTGAAATCACCGCAGACGAAGTTGCCAAGGAAATGAATGAAGTCACCCTGGAACCCGGCGAATGGGAAAACACGGTTGAGATTGTCGATGTGCAAATCGAAGGCCTGCCTGAAGGTGCCCCTGCCGGGATGGTTGATGGCATGAAAGGCCAGAAGACAGTATCGAAAACCTGCATCACCGAAGAGCAGGCAAAAAACCCGGGCGCTGAATTTTTTGCCGCTCAGGAACAGACCGACTGCAAGATCAAGAAATTTGATATGAGCGGCGGCGCAATTGATTCTGAGATGTCATGCTCCAATGTCGGCGCACCTGGCGAGATGAACATGGCCATGAAGGGCCAATATGGTCCCAGCAGCTATGAAATGACTATGACCATGGATGGTGGCGCTGGCGGCATGCAAATGAATATCACTGCCAAGAATAACGGCAAACGGGTTGGTAGCTGCCCAGCAGGCTAGACCGTTGTTTTTCAACATACTCAAAAACGGAGCAAAGGCCCTGTGCTATTGCTCCGTTTTTTTTGGGATGTCCGGACCAGCTTCTGCTCAACCCATATTGAGGGCCGGACCGCCGGCAGCGGTAAAGGTCGATTTCAACGCGGATGATGAATCCGTAGTCGCTATTCAGGGCCTGTCCAATCGCACGACGGGCCGCGCGCTGATGCCTGATGACCCAGTTCGCATCGCGTCGATTTCTAAGCTCTTTGTGAGCCTCGGTGTCATGCGTTTGACCGAGCAAGGCCTGTTGCAGCTGGATCGCGACATTTCTGATTATCTGGGATGGTCCTTGCGGCATCCCGGCTACCCGGATGTGCCGATCACTTTGCAGCAGTTGCTTTCCCATCAATCCGGTTTGCGTGACGGTATCAATTATGCGCTGCCAATGGACGCGCGGCTACAAGACGAGCTGCAAGACCCGAAGGCATGGGACAATGATCATCAGCCAAGCCGGTATTTCGCTTATGCCAATCTTAATTTTCCGGTCGTTGCTGCGGTGATGGAGGCCGCCACCGGCAAGCGGTTTGACCAGATTATGAAGGATGAGCTGTTTGATCCACTCGCACTTGATGCCTGTTTCAACTGGACAATGTGCAGCGACAAAAAAATTGCCGCTGCCGTTACGCTTTATCGAACCAATGGCGATGTTGCCCGGGATGATCTGCGCGGTGTCCGGGAAGCCTGTTCCGTTGTTCCCACCCGCAAGGGCAACTGTGATCTGCAATCCTATCAGCTGGGGGTTACCGGCTCGATTTTCAGTCCTCAGGGCGGTTTACGCATCTCCGCCAAGGATCTTGCAAAGGTCGGTCAAATATTTCTGCGGAACGATGGCAGCTTTCTCAGCACTCAGAGCATTACCACAATGATCAGCCCCGCCTGGCAATATGATGGCACCAATGGCGAGAGCGAAGATGGCTATTTCTGCGCTTATGGACTGGCGGTCCATATACTCGCTGCTCCGGGGCGCCCGGCATCCTGCAGGGACGATCCCTTTCGCGATGGAGAAATGCGCTTTGGCCATAGCGGTGAAGCCTATTCTCTCAAATCCGGCCTGTGGATCAATCCGGTGCGTGGACAGGGCACCGCTTTCTATCGGACGCAGGTTCCGGAAAATGACCCGTCAGGTCATTGCATCTATTTCTGTGAGTGATAGGTTTCACTCCGAAACCGAATCAACAAACCCTCAATCGGTTCTCAATCAGGAGAAATACAGATGATCGCTTACACCATGCTCGGCACGAACGACAAAGACAAAGCCGTTGCGTTTTACGACAAGCTTTTCGAAAGCACCGATATCAAAAAGCTGTTTCAGACACCGCTTGGTGGTCAGTTTTACGGCAAGAAGCCCGGACAACCGATGATCTGCATCACCAATCCTTATGACGGCAATGAAGCCTGTTTCGGCAATGGCACCATGGTCGCTCTGTCCTTTGATGACACGGACCAGATTGATGCTCTGCATGCGAAGGCACTGGAGCTGGGTGCGGTTGATGAAGGCGAACCAGGATGGCGCGCGCCCGATGTCTTTTATGGGGCCTATTTTCGCGATCTTGATGGCAACAAGCTGTGCGTCTGCAAAATGAATATGGGAGGTTGAGATCATGATTGGATATGCAACTTTGGGTACCAACAATGTTGAGAAAGCCCGCGATTTTTATGATGTGCTGCTTGGCGAAATTGGAGCAAAACGATTGATGGAACTCGAAGAAGGTGGCTTCACTCTCTACGGCGCAGAAATGGGCGCTCCGTCTCTGGCCATCACCCAGCCCTATAATGGTCAAGCGGCTGTCCCGGGCAATGGCAACATGCTCGCCATTCCTTTCGAAGAACGTTCCCAGATCGACAGCTTCTATAGCAAAGCCATTGAGCTTGGCGGCAGTGATGAAGGAGCCCCCGGTGTTCGTGGCGACGAAGGTCCACAGGCTTTCTATGCAGCCTATTTCCGTGATCCGGATGGCAACAAGCTTTGCGCTTTCCGAGTTGGGCCTGCATAAGGAGAGAAACTTCACGGGGAGAAATATCTTGAAACATCTGATTCTGGGTCTGGTAGCAGGCGGCGTTCTTCTATCTGGCGTGCCGGCGGCTGCCCAATCGAGCGATCTCGCAAAGGCTGTTGCTGCGGATTATGACGCCAAGCTCGAAGCTTTGTTTGTGGATTTTCATCGCAACCCCGAACTCTCCTACAAGGAAGTCCGCACCGCCGGCATCATTGCCAAGGAGTGGCGCGCGGTGGGATGGGATGTCACAGAGAAAGTCGGTGGCACTGGTGTCGTCGCGGTCATGAAAAATGGTGAAGGCCCGACACTGATGCTGCGCGCCGATATGGACGGCCTGCCACTCGTTGAGGATAGCGGGCTGGACTATATGTCCACCGTCACCCAGGTCAGTATTGATGGCGAGGAAAAGCCGGTCATGCACGCTTGCGGTCATGACGTGCATATTACTTCGCTGATCGGCACAGCACGGCGTTTGTCGGCAATGAAAGACCAGTGGCGTGGTACAATTGTCTTGATCGCGCAGCCTGCCGAAGAGCGCATTGGCGGCGCGAAACTGATGATGGACGATGGCCTTTACAGCCGTTTTCCCAAGCCGGATTTTGCGATGGCTTTTCACGTTTCGGCTGACACGCCGACCGGTAAGATGGCACTTAAGGAAGGCATCACCTATTCCTCGTCCGACAGTGTCGACATTACCGTGCACGGGGTCGGCGCGCATGGCGCATCACCGCATCGAGGCAAGGACCCGATTGTGATGGGCGCGCAAATCATCATGAACCTGCAAACCATCGTCAGCCGGGAAATTGCGCCTCTGAAACCCGCCGTCGTGACGGTCGGTGCGTTTAACAGCGGGTTTAAGCACAACATCATTTCCGATAAAGCGACCATGCAACTTACCGTCCGGTCGGATGATCAGGAGACCCGTGAGAAATTGCTCGAGGGCATCAAGCGTATCGCCGAAAATGTCGGGCGGATGAATGGCCTGCCCGAGGATAAGCTGCCAGAGGTCAAGATCTCCCATGAGCGGACACCGGCCACTTATAATGATGCGACATTGTCACGGCGGATCAGAGGCCTGTTTTCAGAGCGTTTCGGAGCAGATGTCTTTGACGATCAGCCGCGCGAAGGCATGGGCGCAGAGGATTTTGCCTATTTTGTTGCCCCCAATACCGATGTCCCGGGCGTGTATTTTAGCGTTGGCGGTACGCCGCAGGTGGACTTTGACCGTGAAGATGCTGGCGGCGCACCAGTGCCATCCCATCACTCGCCCTTCTTCAAGGTCGCACCGCGAGAGTCGGTGACGCTAGGAACCGAAGCCATGACCGCCGCCGCGTTGGATTTGCTTGCCCCAAAAACCGAGTAACGTCGATGGCAGACGATCTTTCTGACATCCAGATCGCGGCCTTGAAAAGTCTTTTGCTCGAACGCCAGACAGAACTCAAAGCGCTGGATGAAGAAGCAGCGGGTTGGAGCGATACGGTAGAGCTTGACCAGCAAAGCGTCGGCCGCCTGTCGCGGATGGACGCCATGCAGCAGCAGGAAATGGCACAGGCTGAGGCGCGTCGGCGGGTCAATGATCTGGCGCGGATCGACATCGCGCTGAAACGTATCGAGGAGTGCGAATATGGATGGTGTGCCGAATGCGGCGATCCCATTGCCTACAAGCGCCTCGAGATTGATCCGGCTGCGGCGCTATGCATAGGTTGCGCGTCATGAGTTTATTGGCATCTCGTTGGACACCGCTTCTTATCGGCCTGCTTCTCAGCATCGGTGCGGTTGGAGCGGGCTTCATCACGGGAACAGAGCATATCCAAGGCGCACAGCTTTCTGCACGCTGGACGTCGCGAGTGGGTGTGCCTGTATTTCTGACCGCCTACCTCGCCTCGACACTTTTCCAACTGTCCAAAAATGACCTAACCAAAATCCTGATGCGGCGGAGGCGACAATGGGGACTGGCCTTTGCATGGACACATAGCGTGCATCTGGCGGCACTGATCTATTATCTGGTCATCGCGAAAACCCCGCCAGATTTAATTACGATATTAGGCGGCGGACTTGCCTATTTCATGATCTATGTAATGGCATTGACGTCCAACAACTGGTCAATGAAACTTTTGGGCAAAAACTGGAAACGGCTTCATGTTTTTGGAATCCATTATATCTGGTTTATCTATGTTTTTACCTATCTCGGACGACTGACCGATCCGGAACTAAATCATGTCGGCATTGTTGGTTCCGGCTTGTTGTTCGTAGCACTAATCATTCGGCTCTATGCCAAATGGCGCAAGCCCCTCGAAAAGCATTAAAGACTGACCCAAAGGAATCTATCTCGCGTGCTGCGTTTATTATAGGGTCCTTTGAGCTGTTTTCACGACGTCATTCGCAGCCAAAGTTCACACATATTACACCCCCTTTCGTGGAGAGGTTTGCCGAAGATGGTAATGTGTAGGACTGATATTCAAAACTGAGAAAGAGCAGCAGTAAGTATAGCTTTTCCGGGCAATGTAGGAAAGCCTGTGACCGCTGAATCCGGCGTGGGCATCTACCTCGCGGAACAAATATCTTGACATGCAACTATATGGTTGCATAATTACAAACATGACTGATGTGTTCCACGCCCTTGCCGATGAGTCGCGCCGCCTGCTTCTCGACCGCCTGTTTGAAAAAGGTGGGCAGAGCCTTAATGACCTTTGCCAAGGCTTCCCTATGTCCCGTCAGGGCGTGGCGAAGCATCTCGGGATTTTGCAGAAAGCCAATCTGGTCTCCGTCCATTGGCAGGGCCGGACCAAACTCCATTATCTCAACCCCGTTCCGCTCGGCGATATTGTTCACCGCTGGGTCGGCAAGTTTGAAGATGCCCGGATTGCCGCACTAACCGATTTCAAGGATCAAATAGAAGAAGA
Organism: Sphingorhabdus sp. Alg231-15; assembly: GCF_900149705.1. Classification (NCBI taxonomy): domain Bacteria; kingdom Pseudomonadati; phylum Pseudomonadota; class Alphaproteobacteria; order Sphingomonadales; family Sphingorhabdaceae; genus Sphingorhabdus; species Sphingorhabdus sp. Alg231-15. The sequence continues at coordinate 1,588,817 of NZ_LT703001.1, forward strand.
CCAAAAGCCAAAACAGGAGAAACGCCGTGCCTGACACCTCCATCATTGAAACCATCCCCACCCGTGCCTCGACCGGAGAGCCATGCGCGCCGGATTTCGTCTACACAATCTATATCGCCGCCAGTGCGGAAAAAGTCTGGAACGGCCTGATCGACCGCGAAATGACCAAGGCCTATTGGGGGCATTATAATGAATCCGACTGGAAACAGGGATCACGCTGGGAACATGTTGGCAGCAGCAGCGGCAAGGTTGATGTCAGAGGTCAGATTATCGAAATTGATCCGCCACATAAGATGGTCTGGAGCTGGGCATTCGCAGCCGAAGCGGATCAACCAGCCAAGCTGTCGCGTGTGACTTATGAATTAATTGCGCTGGGCCCTGATACGAAACTCACTGTAACCCATAGCGAATTGGAACCTGGTTCTTCGATGGACATTGGCGTTCGTGAGGGTTGGTCTGCCGTTCTGAGCAACCTCAAGAGCATGATGGAAACCGGAAAAGCTATGTCAGAAGAGGATTGGAAATGATTTCCGATGGTTAGCCGTCAAATAGACTCAATTTTACGCTGAACGGAACCATAAGCACTTTCCCCTTTGAAAACCGGCGACTAATGTCCTGAAGATGGATGCCATCAGCAATCTTCCGGCGGATATCAGGCCGCATGAAGGCGAGTTTCGCGATTATCATCATTATTATGCCTGCCGTGTCTATTATGAAGACACGGACTTTTCGGGCATTGTGTATCACGCCAACTACCTGAAATTTATGGAACGAGCGCGATCCGACATGCTGCATCAGTTGGGCATGGACCAGCGCGCCGCGTTTGAAGCCGATGATGGCGCCTATGCCGTGGTCGATATGCACATCAAATATATTGCGCCAGCCAAATTTCAGGATAATCTGCTCGTCATTAGTCATGTCAGCAAATTGCGCAAAGCCAGCGTACACATCGAACAGATCATCATGCGCGGAGACGAAAAAATAGCGTCAGCCAGCGTTCAGGCAGCCTTCCTTACGCCCGCAGGGCGGCCTAGGCGACAGCCTGAGGCATGGACGAAAGCCTTTGCGGCTGTCATTGACCGTTCCGACGATGATATTGAAAGAAAATAAGAGGACACAGCCTTGCTAGACAGTCTCCCCATCCAAGCCGTATCCGGCGAATTTTCGCCTTTTGCCTTGTTTATACAGGCGGATATCATTGTTAAAGCAGTGATGATCGGCTTGCTGCTCGCCAGCGTCTGGACATGGACCATCATTGTCAGCTTTGCGATGAAAATAGGCCGGGTTGCCAAGAAATCGGAACGGTTTGAACAGTCTTTCTCCAAAACCGACGATGTTGACAAATTTTTTGAGAATAATGGCAAGTCGAACCTCCCGATGGCCAAGGTTCTGGCCTCTGGCATGCGCGAATGGCGGCGGTCGACCGCACGCGGCCCGATTGACCGGGATGGCACGCGGCAACGCTTGGCGACTGCGATGAACGCAACCATCGCCCATGAGGTTGATCGGCTTGCAGATCGATTAAACTTCCTCGCCACGGTCGGTAGCGTAGCGCCCTTTGTCGGCCTGTTCGGCACCGTCTGGGGCATTATGCGCAGTTTTTCGGCTATTGCTGCCGAACAGAATAGCTCCCTCGCAGTGGTGGCGCCGGGTATAGCTGAAGCGTTGTTTGCCACCGCCATCGGCCTGTTTGCCGCTATCCCTGCGGTGATCGCCTATAACCGCTTCTCACACCGGCTCAACAAGCTGGAAGCCCGCATGGGCCGCTTTGCCGACGGCTTTCACGCGACATTGAGTCGCGAGCTGGAATTGGGAGAATAGGCGATGGCAATGAACCTCGCCCCTGGTAATGGCCGCCGCGTTCGCGGTCGCGCGCCGATGTCTGAGATTAACGTCACACCGTTTGTTGATGTCATGCTGGTGCTGCTGATCATTTTCATGGTCACCGCCCCGCTGCTTGTTGCAGGCGTACCGGTGGACCTACCGGAAAGCCGGGCCAATGCGCTGGAGCAGGACCAGGAACCGGTGCAGATTTCGATTGACCAGGACGGCCGGATTTATCTGGATGATGACGAAATGAGCCGAAATGCTCTCGCAACGCGTTTAAACGAAATTGCCGCAAATCAGAGCCCTGAAGACCCTCGGCAGATCATGCTGCGCGGCGACAAAACACTGGATTACGGTCTGATCATGGGGGTTATGGGTGAGCTTAATCGCGCGGGCCTGAACCGGGTGTCATTAGTCACAACAGGTTCATCTGAGTGAAATTAGGTATTGCAGGCTGTTATGGAAAGAGCTGAAAAAATTGGCTTAGGCGTCGCTGCTGGCGGGCATATTGCCCTGTTCGGCGTGCTTTCGCTGAGTTTGCTGTCCCAGCCGGATGAAGCCTATAAGCCCAAAGCCATCGAAGTCATGATCGCTGATGAAGTCGGCCTGGAAAGCGCTTCGCCCAATCCTGCATTGATTCCACCAGCAACGAGTGTCGCCCCGGAATTGGGTGATCCTGATCCGGCGGATTTAAGTGAACCGGAACCCGCGGAACTTACACCAGCTCCCGATATAAAACCTACACCGCAACGCCAAAAGCCAGTTGCGAAGCCTAAACCCAAGCCGAAGGATAAACCGAAACCAAAGGGATCTCGTCTTGGCAAAGATTTCCTGAAAGGTGTCACCGATCAGTCGTCGGTTAGCCGCAACCAGAATGTTACCGGCGAAAAGGCCTCAGCCAGAGCGGTCGCGTCCTTGCAACAGGAACTCTATCGACAGCTCAAACGTCAATGGAAGCCGCCAACCGGGGCTGATGCCGAAAAATTGCGGACGAAGGTCACCGCGCGGCTAGACCGTAGCGGCAATATTGTCGGCACACCGAGCGCCACGACAAGCGGTATCACGCCCGGCAATCGATCCCAAGCCGCTATTCACAAAGAGCGCGCTATCGCGGCGGTAAAACTGGCCGCGCCCTACACAACATTTCCCGAGAAATACTATAGCGAGTGGCAGGTAATCGAACCTGTTCTATACCTCGGTATATAGGCTCGGAATGAAGGAGAGTAATATGGCTATTACAGCCGCTAAACACATCAGTTCATGGTTCATGGCCCTTACGGTCATGGCAGGGCTAGCCATGCCAGCGCAGGCCCAGTTAACTGTAGATGTCGACAATGTCGGCGCCGATGAATTGACCATCGCTGTGCCTGGCCTGCCCACACCGCGAAGTCAGGAAACGCCCGCTGGTACAACGGCTGAACTAGGCAACAAGATCAGCGATGTCATTGTCAGCAACCTGCGTTCCAGCGGATTGTTCAAACCTTTAGGTCGCAATCAGGTTCGCGGTATCAGCTTCGCCGAAGTGACATCACCGCAATTTCCCTATTGGAATGGCACCAATGCGTCGGCCCTGATTCAGGGCTTTGTGCGGACCAATGGTGATGGCAAGCTTACCGTCGGTTGCTATCTTTATGACGTGGCATTGCAAACCGAGCTGACCCGGCAAGGCTTTGTCGTTGCACCGCGGGATTGGCGACGGGCAGCCCATAAATGTGCCGACAGCATCTATTCGCGTCTGACCGGTGAATCACCCTTTTTTGATAGCCGGATCGCCTATATTGCTGAAACCGGTCCCAAGGATAATCGCCGCAAAAGACTGGCGATCATGGACAGTGACGGCGCCAACCACCGGTTCATCACCAATGGCCAGGCGACCGCCCTCACCCCGCGCTTCTCACCTGATTATAAGCGGATCGTCTATCTCAGCTTCCTGGACGGCAATCCCCGTATCTATGTTTATGAAATAGGAACAGGTCGTCAGAAACTGATTACACAGAGCACCAATCCGACCTTTGCACCGCGCTGGTCGCCCGATGGCAAGTGGATACTCTATTCAATGGCCATTGCCGGCAACACCGATATCTACAAGGTATCCTCGCAGGGTGGTGAATCCAAGCGTCTAACCTTCTCACCTGGCATCGACATTGGCGGCAGCTTTTCGCCTGATGGAAGCCGGATCGTATTTGAAAGCGACCGTTCGGGCAGCCAGCAACTTTATGTCATGGGTGCCAATGGTGGCAATGAGCGGCGGATCAGCTTTGGCGGCGGACGCTTTGCGACGCCGGAGTGGAGTCCACGCGGTGACCTGATCGCCTTCACCAGAATTGCCGGTAATTTCCGGGTTGGTGTCATGACCCCCAGTGGTGGCGGGCAACGCTTGCTAACCAATAGCTGGCAGGACGAGGCCCCGACCTGGGCGCCCAATGGCCGGATCATCCAGTTTTTCAGAACCTCTCGCGGTAACGGCAAAACCGGCATTTGGCAGGTTGACCTGACAGGCCGAAATGAACGGCGATTGCCCACCCCTGTTGACGGCTCAGATCCCGCATGGGGGCCTTTACTACCTTGAGAAGTTCGACAAAATTCCAAGTAAAGTGAGACAAGTAGCTGAAAAACGGTTATAACTACCCCCAAGGGCAAATAAGACTAGGAGCAGAAATATGTTAAAATATGCGACCCCCCTCCTGATTACCTCCAGCTTGATACTGGCTGGTTGCGCTAAAAAGGCGCCAGAAGAATTGCCACCAGCACCAGCTGGCACAAGCGAGCCGACGACACCGCCGCCGCCTGCTGGTCCTGGCTATGCTCCGGGGTCACAGGGCGATTTCCTGGCTAATACAATGTCGGATCGGATCTTGTTTGATACTGATCGCTATAATGTCGATTCACAGGATCAGGTCGTCCTGCAGAGTCAGGCCCAATGGCTGGCCCAGCATCCCAATGCGCGGATCACCATTGAAGGCCATGCCGATGAGCGAGGCACTCGCGATTACAACCTTGCGCTGGGCGAACGCCGCGCCAATGCCGCGAAGAACTATCTCGCATCCCTTGGGGTCAGCCCCACCCGGATGACCACGGTCAGCTATGGTAAAGAACGTCCAGAAGCGTTGGGTTCCAATGAAGCCGCATGGGCACAAAACCGCCGTGCCGTGAGCGTTGTTGTTCAGTAATCGCTGAAAACAGACATAGAAAAGGCCGCTAACCCGACTGGGCAGCGGCCTTTTTCATGTCTTGGACAATGGCTTATTTCCGTGTGCCGGTCATTGCCATTTCACCAAATGCACCTGCATTGACAGAACCGGTCAATGCATCGCCATCGATGGTCGCCGTGCCTTCCAATTTCATTGGCATTGGTACGGTCATGTTCATGACCCATGTCAGGGTATTCCCGTCTACCTTGCCGTCTTCCAGTTCCATGGACCCCATTGCGCCTTCGTTGGTGCCAGTGAACGTATCGCCATTTGTGACAATCGTCACGACAGAGGCTTGGTCACCCATCGGGGATTTGGTTACGCAATCATATGAACCATCAATTGACATATTATTCTCCTTTTTAAATCTTAGCTCTGAGCCGGAGGTCAGTCTTGGCCAACACCCGAATCATTGGAACTGCCTGCCTTACTAACATCGGTGTTACCAGCTTCATAGCCGCGATATTCGATCGGCATATCAAGCGCTTCCAACTGTGTCTTGATCTTGTCCGCGTCGCCAACAATCACCCAAGTAAACTTGTCGGGATCAATAGCACCAGCCATCGCCTTGTTGAGATCATCAGCTGACAGCGCTTTGTAGCGATCAGCAACGGTTTCCGCATAGTTTGACGGTCGCTTGAACATCACATCACCCTGCATCTGTCCCAACACCCGGCGGGACTGCTCGAACTGACCAGGCAGCTGGCGGACATTGCCGTTCACGGTCCGCTCCAGCTCGGCCTGAGTGACGCCATTGTCGCCGAGGAAATCCTTCACCTGACTCATGATCGCAGCCACAGCCGGACCTGTCTGATTGGTCTGAACCGGTGCCCGCATGATGTAAGGAACATCATGTTCCCCGCGCAATATGGAGTTGCGCGTACCATAGCTCCAGCCTTTGGTCTCACGCAGATCCATGTTGATCCGCGAGAGGAAATTGCCGCCGAGAACTTCATTGGCGGCGTTGAGCGTCAACAAATCATCTGTGCCCTTGAACGGAAGAACCTGTCCCGCCAGAATCAACGATTGCGGGCTATTGGCACGATGGATGACCACGATCTTGCCTTCAGCCGGTGGAACCGCCGCATCGAAATTTTTGCTGGCTGCCGGTTGGCCATCAGGCTTCCACTGGCCAAAGCGCATTTCGAGCTTTTCGAGCAAGGCTTGCTGATCAATCTGGCCTACGGCGAAAATGGTCGCATTTTCAGGACGCATCCAGCTTTGATGAAAATTCGCCAGATCATTGCGTGTGATCGCTGCCACCGATTCTTTCGTGCCATTGCCAGACAAACCGCGCCCATATGGATGGGCATCACCGAATATCAGCGGTGGCAAGGCGTTGGTCGCGATGCTGCGCGGATTGCTCTCTTCGCGGTCAATAGCGGTTAGCTGCTGGACCCGCATACGCTCAATATCATCCGTCTTGAACGCAGGATTTTTGACAATATCCGCCATCAGGTCAAGCGATGCATCAAGATTAGGATTAACCGCGCTCAGATTGACATCCGTCCGGTCGCGCCCGCCGCCAACGCTCACATTAGCGCCCAAACGCTCTTGCTGCTCAGCAATCTGGACCGAGGTCAGGCTGGTCGTGCCTTCCTCCATCACCGCCGTGGTAAAATTTTGTAGGCCAATCTTGTCTGCCGGATCGGCGGCAGCCCCGGCATCAAATGACAGGGTAACACGAGTCATCGGAACCGCGTCACGCTGCGCAAAATAGACTTTAATCCCGTTAGACAGTGTTGCGGTTTCAACATCCGGAAAATCAACATTGGGTATTTCTCCCACGGGCGGGAGAGATGATCGGTCAACGGTAACCGTTCGAACATCATCGTCGTCGCCCTGCATATAGAAAGCCGGGCTGGTCAGCGATCCGGTCCGCGCGCCTTTGCCGGATTCCACTTCCTGATACGCTTCCCGCTCACCCGGAACCACGCGGATACCAACAACAGGCCGTGTCAGCCATTTCTTCATTGCTGCGGTTACCGACGCTGGAGTAGCAGAAGCCAGACGTTCCAGTTCTTTCTTATAATATTTGGGATCATCGGAATAAAGCTCGCCCTGGGCCAATGCAGTAGCTTTGCCGCTAAATCCGCCAACTTGCTCAAGTCCTGCAATTCGTGCAGCCGCATCGCGGGTCGCGACCCGTTGCACTTCATCTTCGGTCGGACCGTTTGCGATGAAATCAGCGATAATTTCATCCAGCCGTTTCGCGACCATATCGGCGTCTTCGCCAGGCTTCACGTCCGCCTGAATCTGCACCACACTGCCGTGAACGAAGGGCAGCACAAAGGCCGAGACAGCAACTGCGTTTTTCTCTTCGCGAACCATGATATTGTCGAGCCGCGAGCTGGCGAGCCCGCCCAATACGGTCATACCGACATCCAATGGTGTGTAATCGGGATCATTGAGCCCTGGCACCACCCAGTTGCGATAAATCCGCGTGGTTGCAACTTTGTCTTTCATTACATCGTAAACTGGTGCGTCCAGAGTCGGCAATTCCGGATTCAGCACCGGAATGGGCTTGCCCTTTGGAATGGCACCAAACCATTTTTCCACCAGCGGCTTGGCAGCAGCGGCATCAATATCCCCGGCGAGCACCAAAATCGCGTTATTCGGTCCGTAATGGTCAATAAACCACTGCTTCATGTCATCCAGCGAAGCAGCCTCAAGATCTTCCAGCGACCCGATAGTACTGTGACCATAGGGATGCACGTCTGGGAAAAGCAATTCCGTCTGGCGATAGCTGACCAGTCCATAGGGCCGGTTGTCCCCCTGCCGTTTCTCGTTGGAAACAACCCCGATCTGGTTGTCGAGCTTTTCCTGAGTTACCGCGTCAAGCAAATGACCCATCCGGTCGCTTTCGAGAAACAACGCAACGTCGAGAGCAGATTTTGGTACTGTCTGGAAATAATTGGTGCGGTCCAGCCAGGTCGTGCCGTTCAGGTCCGTTGCACCAATTTGCCGCAGTGGCTCAAAATAGTCACCTGGCGCATTTTCGGAGCCATTGAACATGATATGTTCGAACAAGTGGGCATAGCCCGTCTTGCCTTTCGGTTCATGCGCTGAGCCAACCCCGTACCAGATCGAAACCGCCACAATCGGTGCCTTGCGGTCGGTGTGAACCAACACCTTCAGTCCATTGTCGAGGGTAAACCGCTCGTAAGGAATGTTGACAGCGTCAACCAGTTCACTGACTGGTGCAGCCTTGGCGGACTTGTGATCGTCGGCCAGAGCAGGTGAGGCAAAAGCCAAAGCAGTTGAGGTAAGCGCAAGCGCAATAGTGCGGGAGAAGCGTGACATCCGGAAATCCTCTTCAATATTTTGTATATCTTGAAACTACTATGAGCATGCGGACTTGTCGTGCAAGTCCTGTTTGATCTTCGATCAACGGTCGATCAGCATCGACCAACGTCAACACGCACAAACAATACTACGTAAAGAATCTATTTCTTTTTCCAGCCCCAGAACAAATGGCACGGCAATATGTTCCAGATGGAATAACCATTATCGATCCGGTCAAAATGCGGTGCCATGAAATCGCGCGCGCGTTTCACGAACTGATAGACCAGAAAAGCCCCGCCCGGACGCAGAGCGTTATAGGTTTCCTTTGCGATTTTCGGACCCAGCTGATTGGGCAAGGTGGAAAAAGGCAGGCCGGACAGGATATAGTCCGCTTTTTCGTGCCCAAGGTCCCGGATGATCTGCTGCACATCGGCTGCTGATCCATGAATCGGATAGAAGCGGCTGTCACGAATGGTTTTGCTGAGATAATCGATAAAGTCAGGATTAAGATCAATGACGATCAACGTTGCGTCGGGCTTCATGCGCTCCAGCACCGGCCGACAGAACGTACCGATACCAGGGCCATATTCAACGAACACTTCACATTCATTCCAGTTGACCGGTTCAAGCATCTTTTTGACAGTTACGGCCGAGGAAGGAATGATGGAACCGACCATTACCGGATGCTTCAGAAAGCCTTTGAAGAACACGCCCCATGCGCCAAATGTGCGCGCAGCGCGTAGCTTGATTCGGGCCCATAATGGTGTTTTTGCAAGGCTGTTGGTCAATCAAGCTCTCCTATTATCATCCCGCTGTCTTATTAAGCCATAACAGTGACACATACAAACATCTTCGCGCTTGTCCGAGGCGAAGAGAGGACTAAAAGAGCAAAATGATTTTGCATCCACCTGGAAGTATCGCCGTGATCTTTTGCGCTCAGCGCACTGCGGATGATGAAGAGGCCTATGCCGCTGCGGCAACCATCATGAGCGATCTCGCCGCGCAACAATCTGGCTATCTGGGACAAGATAGCGTGCGATCAGAAAATGGCCTGGGCATTACCGTGAGCTATTGGGCAAATGATGCCGCGGCCAAGGCATGGCGCGATCATCCGGTTCACACCGCCATTCGCGAACAGGGCCGGGGTAAATGGTATGAGAGTTACACCCTCCACGTCGCCCAGGTTGAGCGCAGCTATGACTGGGACAAATCTGATGACGGGAAAAAATCTGGGAACCGCAAAAAGAGGATGCCATAGGAGCCTATGGCTGATTCTTCCGTTCCGCCCCTTGCTACGAAAAAGCACAAACAGATAGACAGCACCCGCATGACGGTACTGTTTGCGGTGATGCTTGTCACGGCTTCGGGCAACACGGCGATGCAATCGATATTGCCAACCATCGGAACCCAACTGGAAATTCCTGACTTCTGGGTCAGCGCTGCATTTAGCTGGTCGGCCCTGCTATGGGTCTATACCGCGCCCAAATGGGCCCGTCTGTCCGATCATCGCGGTCGCAAAGCGTTGATGCGACTGGGCATGATTGGCTTTACGGCATCGATGGCCTTGGCTGGTCTGGCGCTATTCCTGGGTCTGCTGGGATGGTATAGCGCGCTTTGGACCTTTATATTATTCGCGATATTCCGAAGCCTTTATGGCGGGTTAGGGTCCGCCGCTCCACCTGCGGTTCAGGCCTATGTCGCAGCGCGTACCCCACGCGCAGATCGCACGAAAGCGCTGTCGCTGATTGCTTCATCCTTTGGTCTCGGCACGATTGTCGGTCCAGCCATTGCACCTTTGCTGATCCTGCCTGTCTTGGGCTTGTCGAGCCCAATGTTCGCCTTTGCGTTCATAGGGATATTAGTGATGATTGCACTGGCTCTCAAGCTGCCCAATGATGATCCCGGCTTTGAAGCGCGCGGTGTCGTGACCTCGGAACCCTATAGTGCCGCACCATCTTCGGGCAGCCTGAAAGATGATGGCCATGACGACCAGCCAACAGGCACGCCAGCCCCCGATAGCTTGCCGCCACGACTGCGCTGGGGTGACCAGCGCATCAAACCGTGGCTGATCACCGGCATAATGGGTGGCAACGCCCACGCCATCATCTTGGGTGTCATCGGCTTTCTGGTCCTCGATCGGCTGGGTCTTAGAGACGACCCAACAACCGCGATTGAAATGACCGGTATCGTGTTGATGTCCGGCGCGGCTGCGACGTTATTGGCGCAATGGGGATTGATCCCCCTGTTACAGATGGGACCGCGATCCTCGGTATTGTGGGGCATGTTGCTGGCAGGGGTCGGTTGTCTGATCATCGGCGTGTCAGGCGATCTTTACGGCATCATTATCGGATTCGCGGTCAGCTCGCTCGGCTTTGGCCTTTTCCGCCCGGGCTTCACCGCCGGTGCCTCGCTAGCCGTTGACCGATCCGAACAAAATGGAGTCGCAGGCATTGTTGCATCTGTGAACGGCATGGCCTTCATCGCCTCACCGGCGCTGGGTGTGTTGCTTTATACCTATGTCAGCGCGTTGCCGTTCTGGATCGCAGTAACCATGTGCCTGTTCATTTTCGGCTGGGGTGTCAAAACGCTCAAGTTGGATGAGAACACCAACCTGCACCAATAGGCAATCTGCAACGTTAAAACTCGTGCTTGCTGTCGTTGACCGGCGTTAACATACCGGGAGCGACGAAACCAATTGGCTCGGCGCGCATCGCATTTTGCTTGAGTTGCGCTTCCATTTTGGAATATTCTTCCTCCATCTCTGGCGTTACCGAGGCCCGACTGTCTTTCAGCGCGCGCTCAAAATGCTTCATCGAGACCTTCTCGACCAATCCGCCATGTTCGCGCAAGGCATAGAGCCCTGCCCGGCGTACCAGATCTTCCAGATCGGCACCCGAATAGCGTTCTGCGCGCCGCGCAATATCATCAAGATCGACATCCTTGTCGATTGGCATCTTCGCGGTGTGGATGGCAAGGATCCGGCGGCGCCCCTCTTTTTCGGGTACCGGAACATAGACCAGCTCATCAAATCGGCCGGGGCGTAACAGCGCCGGATCGACCAGACCGGGGCGGTTTGTTGCGCCGATCAGGATAACCGACTGCATTTCCTCCAGCCCGTCCATTTCAGCCAATATCGTGTTGACCACGCGTTCAGTCACTTGCGGCTCGCCCATCCCGCGACCACGCGCCGGGACCAGACTGTCAATCTCGTCAATAAACAATACCGTCGGCGCGACTTGTCGCGCTCGCGCAAAGAGGCGCGCAATCTGCTGCTCACTCTCGCCATACCATTTGGAAAGCAAATCACTGGATTTGGTCGCGATGAAATTGGCCTCCGCTTCCCGCGCTACAGCCTTGGCGAGCAATGTCTTGCCCGTTCCAGGCGGTCCATAAAGCAGAAATCCCTTGGCCGGCCGAATACCCAATTTGGCGAAGGCCTCCGGGCTCTTCATCGGCAATTCAATGCCTTCCTTCAATCGCATCTGCGCGTCATCCAGACCGCCAATATCTTCCCAGCGCACATCCGGTGCCTGCACCATCACTTCACGCATGGCAGAAGGTTGAACGCGTTTCAGCGCCTCGACAAAATCATCGCGGCGCACCACCAGCTCCTCAAGAACTTCCGGTGGCACGGTTTCAGATTCCAGATCAAGTTTCGGCATGATCCGCCGAACCGCTTCAATCGCAGCCTCACGCGTCAAAGCCGCAAGATCGGCGCCGACAAAACCATATGTTGTGCGAGCCAGCTCCTGAAGGTCTACCGCCGATTCCAAAGGCATACCGCGGGTGTGGATTCCCAATATTTCTTTACGGCCGCGCAGATCAGGAACACCAACGATGATCTCGCGATCAAATCGGCCCGGTCGGCGCAGCGCCTCATCAATGGCCTCGGGACGATTGGTCGCCGCGATGACCACCAGATTGAGGCGTGATTCCAGACCGTCCATCAATGTCAGCAATTGAGCGACCAGACGCTTCTCTGTCTCACCCTGCACTTCACCTCGCTTAGGTGCGATGGAGTCAATCTCGTCAATGAACAGGATCGATGGTGCCGCCTTGGTCGCCGCTTCAAAAACTTCACGGAGTTTTTTCTCGGATTCGCCATAAGCCGATCCCATGATTTCAGGACCGTTGATCAGGAAAAATTCGGCGTCGCTTTCATTTGCGACGGCGCGTGCCAAGCGGGTCTTGCCCGTACCCGGAGGACCGTGGAGCAGCACCCCTCGTGGCGGATCAACGCCAAGGCGGGTAAATAGTTGTGGATAGCGGAGCGGCAGCTCGACCATCTCGCGCAGCTGATCGATAGTTTCATGCAACCCGCCAATATCATCATAGGTGACATCAGCCCGGCGGTGCTCGGTCGATTCTTCATATTCCGGGCGCAGTTCGACTTCAGTATTCTCATCAATATGCACAAAGCCCTTCGGAGCGGTCGAAACGACCATAAGTCGGATCTGGGTCAGCGAAAAAGCCGGAGCGGCCAGCATCTGCTGCAATTGCGGCGGCATGTCGCTACGATCGACCTGCTGCTGGCCATGAGTCGCGACAAAATCGCCCGCATTTAGAGGCCTACCCATGAAGCTGCGTTTCAGGCCAGCGCCGCTACCATGCAGGCGCAGATCTTTCTGCGCTGGTGCAAAGATAACTTTCTTGGCCGCCTTGGACTCTACCTTGCGAATTTCGACAAAATCACCGGAACCTACGCCGGCATTGGCGCGTTGCAATCCATCAAGGCGGACAAAATCTAGCCCTTCATCCTCCGGATAGGGCAGAACTGCTCGAGCGGGCGTTGCCTGCTTGCCGCATATCTCGACAACATCACCCTCCATCAAACCCAATTTGCTCAGATTATCACGCGACAGGCGCGCAAGCCCGCGACCGCTATCTTCTGGCCGCGCATTGGCAACTTGCAGCTTTATCATTTGAGATTCGGATTCAGGGTCGGACGGGGATTCGGATTTGGGATCAGACATGGGGGATAGACTCCTGCCGCTTCTATTGTTTCCAACAAGATAGGGAGGCATCCGGCAATTTGCGACTCTGAATTTGCCCGGAATCCACCCAGCAGGACAAGGAGAGCCGTATTTCAGGCAAAAAAAAGGCCAGTCCCGAAGGACCGGCCTATAAAAGTTTTTAGGAGAGGATGCCTGAAAGGCGAGTTCTATTTGGGCGAGAATCGTTTATGTTGCAAGTGCGAAAAGAACATTGTTGGTTGCATTTTACGCAACATACTATTTCTGTCAGCGACGAGATTTAGCCAATCTATTCAATTTAAATGCAATTTTGCGTTGCACAATTCTCATTTAGCTCCGATATTGCAAAAACCATGCGACGTCTCCCTCCCCTACGTGCCTTGGAAGCCTTTATCCGTGTTGCAAGACTTGGCTCTTCCAAGGCTGCAGCCGCTGAACTCGCGCTATCTGCTCCCGCGCTGAGCCGCAGAATCAAATCGCTGGAAGACCATATTGGAAAGCCATTATTTGAACGGCGCAACCAAGCAATGGTCCTCAACGAAGATGGCCAGTCGCTGCTTGATGCCGTTGCTCCTGCCTTGGAAACGATCGGCGAAGCAGTAGAACAAATGACCGTCACAGGCAGCGATTTGCGGCTTCGTTTAGGTGTACTTCCACTCTTTGGAGCGACGCGCCTGTTGCCCCGCTTGCCGGAACTTAGAAAACTCTATCCAAACCTTCATATTGATGTTGATACCTCCACCCACGCAGAAAATATGCTGGGTGATGTTATTGATGCAGCAATCATCATTGCTGATCATGTTGATCCCAATCTCTATTCTGTAAAGCTGGACAGCAACAAGATTTACGCCATTGCTGCAACGGACCTTGTCAATGGGCCCAATGCAATAAAGACGCCGGAAGACTTAACAGCGCACAATATTCTTATCCATAGCGATATGATCAAAGCCTTTGATCGCTGGAAAGAGGCTGTTGGCTTGCCTGATCTCAATCCTGCCAGCGTCGATCAAATGAATAGCGGTCCATTGATGCTGGAAGCCGCAGCACAGGGACTTGGTGTTGCCATCATGCATGGCGGCCACTTTTCCGACGCCAATGACCCGCGTCTCGCACGGTTGTTCGACTATGATATTGATAGCCCCTATTCTTACTGGTTCGTCTGCCGCAAACGGGACAAGAAGAATCGAGCCGTGCGAATTTTCCACGATTGGGTTGTAAAAGCAGGGCTTTAAGCGACCAACCGTGCCTGTTTGGCTGTTGGACCTCCATGACATTTATTTGTTTTTATGGTAGACGATAGGAATCGTCACGCATGAATCGACAATTATTGTCGTAAAAACCAAATATTCGGGAAACTTCTGTGAGTAATCATGGAAGAATATTCCGAGCGAAATATTGGAGAAAATACATGCGTTTTAAAACTTTAGCTGCATTATCAGCTCTATCTCTTTCGACAGCGCCTGTTCTGGCGCAATCGCAGGCGGTCGCTCCTGCGACCAGCGCGAGTGTGGAGCGTGTTTCCGCGACTCAGGAACAAGCCAGTAATCTAGGAGGTGGTAGCGATACCATCATAGCCGTACTGGCCGGTGCCATTGCTGTCGGTTTTATTACGCTAACGATAATAAATAATGATGATGACGACGACGATAATCCAACAAGCCCCTGACAGAAGTGAAAGCTGATTTCACTTCATACCCGCGATAAATACTCAAGATCAGGCCCTCTTCAGGGCCTGATTTGCATTGAGATACGCCGTTGCTAAGCGGACAGTCTTGCCAAAATGTCTGATGCAAACAGGCTCAGCGTATCATCGCGAGCTCCCATGATCACAATGCGATCACCCGGCCTCGCAGTTTCAGCAATGTGCGTAGCGCAAGCTTCACGATCTGCAATGTGATCAGCGCTGCCACCAGCTGCTGTGACAGCGTCCGTGATAAATTCACTGCCAATGCTGCGATCAACGGTGCCACCAAAGTAAACCGGATCACAAAGGACAACACGGTCATCATCGCCCAGAATGTTGACAAATACCTCCGCCAGTTCAGCACCCATTTTATGGATAGGACCAAAACCATGGGGCTGAAAAAATGCGATGATCCGGCCAGGAAATGCTTTCATGGTTTTTAGCGTGGCTGCAATCTTGTCGGGATTATGACCAAAATCATCAATCACACTTATGCCATTTGCTGAGCCAACGACATCGAAGCGCCGCGCAAGACCGTTAAATGACGCGATAGCGGAGACACTGTCGGCCACTGGCACGCCAACAGCGAATGCCGCTGCTATGGCCGCCAGTGCATTGGCAATATTGTGACGTCCCGGCACTTGCATCGTGACGGGGAAATTTTTCTCGCCGGCGGTTAGTGTGAAGCAGCTGCTGATCGGCGCTTCCTCAATATCCGAGGCCTGAAAATCAGCACCTTCTGAAAAACCGAAGCTGATGGCATCACGCAGATCAAGCCCTTGGATCAGTGCAGCAGTTTCGGCATCATCCCGGTTCCAGATGCAATGCCTGGCCTTTCCCGCAAAATCACCGAATAACTGGCGTAGCTCTTCAAGGCTCTTGTGGTCCAGGCTGACATTGTTCAGCACAGCGATTTCAGGATCAAACAAAGCAATCGATCCGTCGCTTTCGTCAACTTCACTCACCATGATGTCGCCATCGCCAACCCGAGAGCTGGCGAAAGGCGCATCATCCGCCACAAAGTTTTTCATTACCGCGCCGTTCATGATCGTCGGGTCCAAGCCAGCCTCGGTCAATATCCAGCCGATCATACCCGTAACCGTCGACTTTCCGCTCGTACCGCCAATCGCAATATTCCGCGGCGAGCCATTAAACTGCTCTGCCAGCAACTCTGCCCGGGTCATCCGGGCACAGCCCAGGCTATTGGCTTTGGCAACATCTGGCACAGTGTCTTCAATGGCCGCCGATGCGATCAATATCTGATCGCCCGAGTTAAGCCCACTGCCGTCCTGCGCAAACAGGCCGATACCCTTCGCTTTCAGCCATTCGAACTTGGCCGCCAGCCGGCCTTGATCGAGCGCTCGATCCGAACCGGCAACTTCAGCACCGCTTTCCCGCACAATCATTGCCAGCGGCAACATGCCTGATCCACCAATGCCGCAAAAATAATAGGATTTGTCTTTACTCATAAACCCCCGCTATGGCCTCGACAGCTTTTTGGCAATTATATTGGGGTAAAAATATCGTGGGACAGGTCAGGATCGGCATTTGTGCGCCGTCAACGCCTTTATATAGAGAAGAAGCCGAGCAGCTTACCGCCCTCACCAATCAAAGCCATCCCGCAGCTCAACTGGTTTTTCACGATCAATGTTTTGCCATAGAAGGACATTTTGCAGGAAAGGACGACCTGCGATCCTCAGCTTTTCTGTCGTTGGCAAATGACCCATCTGTCGACGCTATCTGGTTTGCCCGTGGCGGCTATGGCGCAGCGCGGATTGCTGATGACATTCTGACCCAACTCGGCCCAGCGGCGCAAGGCAAACACTATATGGGCTATAGTGATGGCGGCAATTTGCTAGGTGCGCTTTACAAAGCTGGAATTGGTACACAGGCCCACGGTCCGATGCCGGTCGACATGCGCCGCGATGGCGGCATGGTCGCTGTTCAGCGCGGACTGGATTGGCTGGTTCACTGGGATAAACAGGCGCTGGAACCGCATGCTGAGGCTGGTCAGAAATATGCTGCGTTCAACCTGATGACCTTGGCGATGATGGTCGGCACACCATTGCTGCCAGATCTGGAAGGCCATGTCCTGATGATCGAGGAGATCGCGGAATATCTTTATGCTTTCGACCGCGCTCTGTTCAACGTCACCACATATCTTGCGGACAAAGGTCTGGAAGGCATCCGTCTTGGCCGAGTCAGTGAAGTGCCGGAGAATAATCGTCCGTTCGGCGAAGAAGCCGAAGACATTGTCCAGCGCTTATGTGATCGCTACGCGATTCCGTATCTGGGCAGGGCCGATATCGGCCATGATGTGGAGAATAAGGTTGTTCCGTTCGGCACAATCCCGACCTGACTTCTTTATGCCCTCAGATCAGGGTCCAGTTCCAATCCCTCATCCAGCTGAACGCCGTAGCTGTTCAGCATCATCGAAACCTGGGTATATTGGCCAACCGTCATGACCAGATCCATCCGCTGTTTTTCGGTGAGCTCTGAAAGCTCAACCCAGGTCGCATCGGATATAAAGCTGTCACTGGTCAGCTCATCGGTCGCCCGCAACATCGCGGCTTCCAAGGACGTCCAGCCCGGCGCGCCGGGTCCCTGCTTGATCCGTTCAATCTCTTCATCGGTTATCCCGCAATCCTTGCCGATGCGGACATGCTGCGCCCATTCATAGCCGGATTTCCAGTTAAACCCGGTCCGCAGGATAATCATTTCCCGCTCGCGCTCAGGCAGGCTGTTGTGACGCGACAGCATATAGCCGCCCCACCACATGAAAGCCTTGAACGCCTTTGGTGCGCGGGCCAGTGTCCGGAATATATTGAGTACCGGGCCTTGCTGGAAACGCTCGCCCAGCATCGCCTTTTGCTCATCGTCCATATCCGCATCGGATAGCGGAGCGATACGCGGCTTATTCAGACGCATTATTCCGGTGCCTCAACCTCTCCGCGCGCGATTCTCTTGTCCTGCGTGTTGGTTTCAAAATCGCTGGCATCATGGCGTTCGTGCAATTGCGTTTCCGGTTCTCCGTAAGGCCGATTGACCATCATTCCGCGTTTGACAGCCGGACGATCACCCAGCTGCGCTGTCCAGCGCTGCACGTTTTTATAGTCCTGCACAGACAGGAATTCACCGGCTTCATAAAGAACACCGCGCGCCAACCCGCCATACCAAGGGAAGATCGCCATATCAGCGATACTATATTCGTCACCGGCAAAATATTCATTGTCCGCGAGATGGCGATCCAGCACGTCCATCTGCCGCTTCACTTCCATCGCATAGCGGTTGATCGGATATTCATATTTCTCAGGCGCATAGGCATAAAAATGCCCAAAACCGCCGCCTAGGAAAGGCGCGCTACCCATTTGCCAGAACAGCCAATTCATCGCTTCCGTACGCTTGGCAGAATCGGTTGGCAGGAACTTTTCAAACTTTTCGGCGAGATAAACCAGCATGGAACCGGATTCAAAAAGCCGGGTTGGCGGTGTAGTACTGTGATCGAGAAGCGCCGGAATCTTGCTGTTCGGATTGATATCGACAAAGCCGCTGCCAAATTGCGCGCCATCTCCGATATTCACTAGCCATGCATCATATTCTGCGGCCGAAATGCCTGCTTCCAAAAGCTCTTCGAACATGATTGTGACCTTCACACCATTGGGTGTGCCCAACGAGTATAGCTGGAAAGGATGCTTGCCGACCGGCAATTCCTTGTCATGGGTAGAACCGGCAATCGGGCGGTTGATATTGGCAAAACGCCCGCCACTTTCACTGTCCCATGTCCAGACTTTTGGTGGGGTATATTCAACGGAATTGTCGGTCATGGTGCTTATCTCCATTGGTCAGTTATTCTTTCCGGGTGAAACGCGATGTTCTCCCGCGGGTGCCATCAATGTAGCTCAATTTTTCTTCTGACACGGAATAGAGCAGATAGCAGGTTTGTTTTTCTTTGCCGCGCAAAATGAAAGCTTTTCCTGTCATATCAGGAACCTGCGTCTTGCAACTGTCGACGAAGATGATCGGCACATCATCTTTCGGACTGTCTTGATGCAGAGTTTGAAAGCTGCTGCCCTCAATCAAAATAGTATCTTGGGGATTCTCATCCGACACCCAACTGCCCTGCATTTCGGCAAGATATCCGGTTTTGGCCGCGGCCGGATCTATAACCACTGGCAACAGCGCGTTGCTTTCGTCACCATCTGCTTCGCCGTCTCCGGCCGCACAGGAAACCAGCAGGATGCTGGCTAGTACAAGGCCGGAGAACGCACTTTTTTTCACAGTTATTTCGTCGAGCGCTTAGCCGAGGGTCACGCTTTTGATTGAGCCAGGCTCTGCCGGTGGCTCGCCCTTGGGCAGGGCGTCAACGGCATCCATGCCGTTTGTCACTTCGCCCCAGACAGTATATTGGCCATCGAGGAAACCGGCGTCATCCAAGCAAATGAAGAACTGGCTGTTGGCGCTGTTTGGATCCATCGTCCGGGCCATGGAGCAAACACCGCGGCTATGAGGTGCATCGCTAAATTCGGCTGGAATATCAGGTTTGTCAGAGCCTGACATGCCGGTTCCGGTAGGATCGCCACCCTGTGCCATAAATCCGTCAATCACACGGTGAAAAACGACGCCGTCATAAAAGCCTTCAGAGGCTAGTTCGGTAATCCGCTCGACATGACCAGGGGCCAGATCAGGGCGCAGTTTGATTTCAACGTCGCCAGTATTGAGGTGGAGGGTCATTTTTTCATGCGCCATGGAACATTCCTTATAATTTTGTTCGGTGTTAATTTGACTGGCCCTGCATATAGGGGCGCTATTCACAAAAATCACCCGCTGCTTTCGATAAATGTCACAAAAGATTGCAATTATAGCGGCACAGCTATTACAAACCCGCTGCATGTGACGCCAAACACCGGATAAGAGGAGCATCGACATGACCGAGTTGACAGACGCTCCCGAAACGGATGACGTTGCACCGCCCCGCCTGGATGAAGATAACCGTCTGACCGATAAATTCGTTCGCTCGGTTTCCGAAGCGGTTGATGAAGGCGATGCCAATCTTGCCCAGGAACTGGTCAACCCGCTGCATAATGCGGACATTGCCGACCTGTTCGAATTAATCGATGAAGACGAGCGCGCGCCGCTAGCCGAAGCGCTTGGCGATCTGGTTAGTGCAGATGTGCTGTCAGAGATGAACGAGCATGTTCGCGAAGATCTGATCGAGATCCTCGAGCCAGGTCAGATTGCGGATTTTGCGGAGCAGCTTGAAACCGATGATGCTGTCGCAATCATCGAGGATCTTGAGGAGAATGAACAACAGGCGGTCCTCGCCGAACTGGACGACGAAGACCGTGCGGTTATTGAAAGCGCGCTGACCTATCCTGAAGAATCAGCTGGTCGGATCATGCAGCGTGATCTGGTTGCCGTTCCCGAGCATATGAATGTCGGGCAGCTGATCGACTATCTCCGCGAACATCGTGATTTGACCACTGAATTTTGGGAAGTTTATGTAGTCGACCCATCGCACAGGCCAGTTGGAACGTGTCAGTTGAGCTGGATATTGCGGGTGCCCCGCGACATTGCTGTTGCCGATATCATGAAGCGCGAACAGACGTTGATTCCGGTCGATATGGATCAGGAAGAAGTCGCCCTGCGTTTCCAGAAATACAACCTGATTTCGGCAGCGGTAGTCAATGAGGACGGCCGGCTCATAGGTATGGTTACGGTGGATGACATCCTCCACATTGTCGAAGATGAGGCCAGCGAAGACGTGTTGCTACTCTCCGGTGCCGGCGAAGGCGATATTAACGAACCCATTCGCGACAGTTACAAATCCCGTGTAAGATGGCTGATCGCAAACCTTGCCACAGCGATGGTAGCAAGTTTCGTGATCTCGATATTCGGCGGCGCCATTGAACAGATGGTCGCACTGGCCATCCTGATGCCGATTGTAGCTTCAATTGGCGGCAATGCAGGCACGCAAACCATGGCTGTCTCTGTGCGCGCCCTCGCAATGAATGAACTGACCCGGTCCAACACCCGCAGGATCATTGCGCGTGAGTTCCGCATCGCTATTCTCAACGGTGGGACCATTGCGGTTCTGATCGGCATCGGAACCGGATTGATATTTGCCAATCCGATGCTTGGCGGTGTGATTGCAGCCGCGATGTTGATCAATATCGTCATCGCCGGATTTGCCGGAATATTTGTCCCTGTCATGCTCGAAAGAATGGATCAGGATCCGGCGTTGGCCTCCTCGGTCTTCGTGACCATGATTACCGATACGATGGGGTTTTTGGCGTTTCTCAGCCTTGCTGTCGCAAGTGGAATGGTTAGTTTTTAGAGCACGGATATGATTGAAACTGAGCGACTTTTACTCCGCCCCCATGTCGCCAGTGATTTTGGCGCTTTCAAAGCCATGTCGCAGGATCCGGATGTGATGCGATATATCGGACGTGAGCCATCTTCAGACGACGAATCCTGGCTGCGTTTCCTCGCCCATTTTGGACGATGGGAATTGTTGGGCTACGGATTGCTGGCGGTCATTGAGAAGGGAACCGATCGTTACATCGGGGATGCCGGTTTCGGCGATTTCCGCCGCGGACTGGGTCCGGATTTTGACCCTTTTCACGAAGCGGCATGGATATTCTCAGCCGCCGGCCAGGGCAAGGGCTATGCCTTTGAAGCGATGACCGCCGCACATAGCTGGCTGCACAAGACATTCAATCCCGGTAAAACTGTTTGCATCATTAGTCCTGAAAACATCCCTTCCATCCGGCTAGCCGCAAAATTGGGATATCAGGAAACAGGACTAAGCAGATATAAGGACAGCGACGTTCTGATGTTTGAACGGATCAATCCATAGGCGATCAATTCGGTTGGGTGCCGTACGCCACCGCAAAATTGGTCATATCAAGGTAAATTCGGTCACGGCTACAAGGATCGATCATTTCGCAAATAAGCGCGTCGAAAGAGGGACGATTACCTTGGACAGCGAAGCGCAGCATATTGAGCAACAATATCTCGTCCGGCATCGTGTGCGGACAGCAGGCGCGACCAATTTTGACGCTTTCCGGCCACGCGCTACCAATGGCCTCAACCATAATTAAAAAGCGGCTGACGGCCAGTTCGCTGCCCAAACGTTCTTGCAGATAGGGACGAGCGTCGCGAAAGCATTTCTGACTCATCACAGCGACCCGTAGCGCTACGATCGTCTGTGCCTCCGCTCTGCCAAGCGACATTAGATCGGGCAACGGCGTTATTAGCTTTGCGATATTTCCGGTTCCCAATTTCCCCGACCATGGTTCCATTTGACATTCTCCTCTTTTTGACTCGTGGGCAGGATATTATGCTATTGATAATCATTTGCAATATAAAATATTGGTGATGCGATGAGTTGTGTGTTCGACACTTTGAGAAACCAATATCGATCCGTCTCGCTTGACTAATCCGGCCGGTCACCACACATAAGCAGCATGCCGCTCAACATGACAAAAATCGCTTTTCGCAGTGAAAGCCCCGCGACATTACGCGCATGGCTGGAATCACATATCGGCAATGAAGCAACACATGGCGAAGCGCGTCTCACCACGCGCTATTTGCCAAAACGGCATGCAGAGATGGTCGGAGGTTCGCTCTACTGGATCCACAGCAAAAAAATTGTCGGCCGTAGCCCGATTATCGGCTTTCAGGAAAATGGCGAAGGCCGTCAATGGATTCGACTGGAACCAAAGCTTATTGCTGTTCAGACGATACCCCGCCGCGCGCATCAAGGCTGGCGCTATCTCGAGGAGAAAGACACACCGCCTGATTTGGGCGAAGGTGCCGAAGGTGCAGACGAAATGCCCGCCGAAATGCTCGGTGAATTGTCAAAACTCGGACTGGTGTGACATTCAACACTCCGAATAGACAAATCGGCCAATAAAATTTCAGCGTAATATCAATAGCCTAATGATTTTCACGCAGCAACTGTCCGCGAAAAATATTCACAATAATCTCATTCACTTAACCATCAAATAGGATAAAAACGCCTATTTTGCAAAGACTTGCATGTCCATTTTTTCCAATCTGGCGGGAATGTCTTAGCTGTATCTCCTCTTCAGAAGCAGCGATCCTCCCCCAGAGAAACCGGACGCTGCCTCAGGTCGCATTTTCTTGAACTAAGGAGATGTAAAATGAAACTACCCCATAGCGTACCCTGCCCCAACGGCACCGAACGAGCCCGCAAAGCTAAAGAACTGCGTGAACTGGCAGCGGAAATATCACGTACCCGGCCGCATGCCGCGTCCCGCAATAATGCCGAGGAACTGGATTATGCCGGTTCCAAATTCCCCACCAATTTTACCAAAGGACTGCATCATGATGAATTTGGTATACTCTCTTTTGGCGACGATTATCGCACATTTGTCGAGGCAATAAACAGCGATGACACGAACCTGTTCGAAAACCATGTGAACGATGCAACAGACCGTGCGGCAGAGGCAAATGAGCCCACTTTTCAGTGTACGGTGAACAGCCAGATTCCGCAGTGGCGCGGATGGGAAAGCCCGCGCGCTGGTCATGTTTATGAATTGCAGGGACCAGATGCCGATAGTGTCGGCATGGCCCCCGCTCCACGCGTTGGTTCGTCAGAAAAAGCAGCTGAGATGGCAGAGGTATACGGACTTGCGATCCTGCGGGATGTGCCGTTTACCAGCATTTGCGCAGGCGACAGCGCCGTGCGATTATGTGACAGTGGCATCGATAGCGATGCGCAGCTGACCTCCGCTCAAGTCGTCGATGCGCTTAACAGCATGCCCTTTTTCAGCGGCACCGGCGTGGCATCGTCCACACCACCTTATGTCGATGCAAACGGGCTCAACAACTTCGAACGCAATCGCCGTTTTGCTCGCACGCAGGATGACAGCAATCCGGTTGCTGCTCCCTTGACCACTGAAACAGTCTTCCGCGGCTCGACCAAGGGTGCGCTTACCGGGCCTTATGTTTCGCAGTTCATGCTGGTTGGCAATACCGGTCTGGCCGGCCCTGGCGGCGGAGCCGCGAGCTTCCCCGGCAAAGACGCAGGCTACGACCTGCAAGACGGGTTTATCCGCTATGGTAGCCTGTCAATCGACCAGCGGACGACCGTCCATAAAAGCTGTCTCGATCATATGACAGACTGGCCGACCTGGCGGGATGTGCAAAATGGTGCTGACTTCAGAAGTGCGAACCTGTTCGAGGAGAAACGCCGGTTCATTACGACCCCCCGCGATCTCGCGACCTATGTTCATTTTGATGCACTATATGAAGCCTATCTCAATGCCGTCCTGATCATTGACGCTATGGGTGTCCCGGCTTCCAAAGGCTTTCCTGAACCCGGTTTCCGCGACAGCAACACCGGTTCGGCAAGACGGACGGCCTTCGCCACTTTTGGTGGACCACATATTTTATCGTTGGTCACCGAAGTTGCCACTCGCTGCCTGAAAGCGGTGCGGCGTGAGAAGTTCAACTATCATCGCCGGGCGCGTCCCGAGCTGATGGGGGGACGCATGGCGCTCGTTGAATGCGGCGATGCGGACAAGCTCGGCGATGCCCAAGTCGCGTTTGAGCATATGCACAGTGAATTGCCGGATGCACTGAAAGCCGCCCTGATTGCCCATAACGAGGCGCAGAACGAGACGGCGATGAACGATATGCGCCTCACCGACTGCGCTGGCGGCTCGACGCCGTTCAGCAACTTTGATGACTGCAACTTGCTGCTGCCGATGGCCTTCCCCGAAGGCTCGCCCATGCACCCGGCCTATGGGGCTGGTCATGCCACCGTGGCGGGCGGCTGTGTGACAATGGTCAAAGCATTTTTCGAGATGTTCGAAGGCAATGACAGCGGCGTCGAGCGGCCTCTGGTTGAGCCGGATGGCACGCCGATTGTCTATGTCCCCAATGGCAACGGCAATCGTCTGGTGCAGGACAGCAAGTTCACGGGCACGCTGACCATTCAAGGCGAGCTCGACAAACTGGCGGCGAATATCTCGATCGGCCGGAACATGGCCGGTGTCCATTATTACTCCGACTATTATGACAGCCTGCGCATGGGCGAGCGAGTCGCGGTCGGTATCTTGCTGGAACAGGCTCCGACCTATGGTGACCCGATGGAAACGACCTTCACCAGCTTTGATGGCGATTTCATTTCGATCAACGGACAGGCCGACGCGGCGCCAACGCTGACCATCATTGATCGCGACGGCAAACAGATTTCCAATCAGGAATGGTGGCTCCGCCACGTGCCTGGGGAACAGATGATTCTGTGAATGTCGTCACGTTCGCAGAATAACAGGGGAGCAGGCCGGAGCGATTCGGCCTGCTTTCTTTTGGGGCTTATCCGGGGTGGTTTGCGGCGTTGAGTTTATACAGTTTCGACACAGAACCACCAAAAGCGCATATAGGAAATACCACCGGAAAAACTGCTGAAAATCAAGGCATTGCGCGCGGGGCGCTGGAACTCAGCTCCCACATCCAGCCCGCGGCATATTCGCTGCTTTCCTTGATATAGTCCCGGGCCATTGCTGCGCATTCCGGATCTTCCTCGCTCTCTTCCTCTTTCCAGTCAATGGGACCATGTTCCACCCGGTCGAGAATCGAGTCCCACTTAGTCAGAGCAAATTCCCGCGCCACCGGATTGCGGCCGATGCGGGAAGGATTGCACATGATGAACTTGGTCAGATTTTCATTGAATATGCGCTTCTCGCCAATTTGCTCGCCTTTCCAAAAGATCGGCTGCGCGACGCCATTGATCGCACGGTCGATCGCTTCATGGGTGACCTGCCGGATGGCATTTTCCAGCGCGGCCTCCCACGCCAGATCAAATGGCGTCCCCGCAAGCCGCGCGCGCAGCTTATAGGCACTGTCGCGCGACATATAGACGGTCGCCGCTGCTGCCGTTACCGACCCGGATGCTGCGAGCGCCTCCAGAAACGCGCGCATCTTGGCCTTTGTCCAACCATTATGCTGCGGCCGCAATGTCGGTTCAGGCAGGGATTGCTCGTCAGGCAGATGAGGGAATTCGGTCATATTAGCTCCATATTTGGTGATCATGGTTAGCATATATAACCTATATGGTACATTGTAGGAAAGCGGCTTGTGGCGAAGCAGTCGAAGTGGCTGTCTGCAATATCTCAAAAACGGATGTTTCATTCTACCTTTGTTGGGCGACTGGAACCAGGGGGTGGAGACCAGTTCTTCGCGAAAGCGAAGTAGTCAGTTTATATCCAGCAGCTCTGCAGCTGCTGAGGACATTGCCTCGAACTCGTGGCCGACTCTGGGAACGCGAACCAACTCCCAATTCAGAGGCACATCTAACCGTTCAGCTGCTTCAACAGCGGCGGAATAGAAGAACTGCCCGCGTTGGAAGCGCCCTTGCCCTTGTCGATTCACAAGCGGGGTTTTTAGAAGCGTTCCACCAACTGCGTCCCCATTGTCATTTTGTCCGATCATCACGATTAGCTTTTTGTCGAACGCCCGAGAAAGGTCAGCTTGCTCAATAATCGTGCCGCCTAGGCCAGTTGGGAGCGGTTGGTCGAAAGTTGGCAGCGTGTAGAATCCTGCATTTGCGGCAATGATCCTGTTCGCTTTCGTGGATTGCTGGAATAAAGCCATACGATGAAGGATTTGGCCGCCCGCAGAATGGCCGAAAATATCATAGCAACCCTGATGCGACTCGGTGGCCTCAACAATATGGTCGAAGGCAAGATCGAAATCGTTAAACAACCATGTTTGGCGATCAGGGTTGAGCTTGAACGAAATATCGTTGTCGCCGAGCGATATAGTTCGAGCCTGCCCGGAAGTCTGTTTGATTACTGGATCACTGAACGCGAGGTCACTGACTAATCCTCCCATATTGTAAGCAGCGAAATCATACGTTTCTTCGGGATATCCAAGCGAAAAAATCAACGCGCCTGACCCTTCCGCAGCCTCTAGCCATGCATTGCGATATTCGGCGCTATTCCTGCCTGCACCGGGTATTATAAGCAGGATCGGTGAGGCAGCGGTGAAACTTGCAGGCTTAAAATAGTGGACGGTAAATAGTTTGCCTGTGCTGCCTGTGAGGGTAAAATGACCTGCTCCCTCAACAAGCTCGGCGGGTGCAGTGCCCAAGTCTGGATCGCTCGCAGGACGCAAAACCATGTCACAATCGGGGCACCGACCTGGTGCTGCAAACACAACGTCATCCATCGAACACCCGCAAGGTGGGCATTCATAAGTGCCAGCCTTTGTGTAGTCTGAGCCGATTACCGAGCAGGCCCCTAAGGCAAGGCCCGATCCAAGGACGGCGCGGCGAGATAGAATAGTCACGAGTGATCCTCAGCTTGACCGAACCTTGCCTGGAACTGGGTCGGAGTGATCCCGGTGAGCTTTTCAAATGATTTACGAAATCCGTCGGTGCTGCCAAAGCCAACTGCGTGAGCGGTTTGAGCGACGTTGGCTCTTTGAGAAAGGGCTGATTTTGCCGCTTCGATCCTCATGCGGTTGATATGCGTCGCCGGTGGCTCACCGATGGCTTCGATGAATTTTCTGGTGAATTGGCGGACGCTCAGCCGGGCTTTCGCGGCAAGGATTTCATTGCTGAGGTCGGCATCAAGATTGGCAGCAGCCCAGCGACAGGCTTTTTGAATCGGATCGTCGGTCTGCGACTGTAATTGAAGGAGCTTTGAGAACTGTGATTGCCCTCCATCACGTCGCAGGAAAACAACCATTTCACGCGCTACGTCCATCGCAGCCTCGTGACCGAAATCCTCACGGATAATCTCAAGAGCAAGGTCGATCCCGGACGCGACACCGCCTGAAGAATAGTATTTCTCATCATTCAGGAAAAGCTGATCTGCTTGAACCGAAACATCTGGGTAACGGGCTTGCAGGTCCGCTTCGTGAGCCCAATGCGTGGTGAGCGTCAATTCATCAACGAGCCCCGAGTGGGCGAGAGGGTAAGCGCCGGTACAGACCGAGACGACCCTTTCGCAGCTTTGTGCGTTATCTTTGAGCCACGTCGCTAGTGCTTCGACCGTCTCTTGTAAACGCGCCCCTCGTCCCCCTGGAATAATCAAAATGTCACAGGGCTCTCCCTCTGGCAGCAAGCCGTCCGCCACAAGCTTAAGCCCGGATTCCGTTTGAAATTCTACAGCATCGAGGCCCCATGTCTCGATGGCGTAAGCTGCCTCGCCAGAGCAGTCTCTTGTGGTCGCAAATGCCTCTGCCGGACCTGAGACGTCCAGTGCGTTGACACCCTCGAACAAGACTATTGCTACGCGTTTCGGTTTTTCCATAAGGACAACTTATCGAATGTCGACGATGTCTCAAATGACATTTATTATACCAATTCAGCCACCCTTGCCGCGCAGCGCCTGCTCATGGATCATCAGCCGACCGGCAGCTTCTGTTTTTGTAATGTTTCCTTATGCGCCCCAAAGCGGACATTAACATTCATCGAAAGCTCCAACGGGCCAAAGAGCCATCAACCCTCCTGCTCATCCACCCAATTCTTAAGCAGATTATAGGCAATCGCAAAGGGCGGTGGCGCTATGAACGGTGCATCGGGATCGCCATTCATTGCGGCTTTGACTTCATCGAGTGAGAACCATTGGGCTTCTTCGATTTCTTCTTCGTCCAGCGTCAATGTCGGGTCGTCGGTCACGCTGGTACAAGCCATCATCAGTGACGATGGAAAGGGCCATGGCTGGCTAGCAATGTAGCGGACATTGCGGACCTTGATACCGGCTTCTTCCCACAATTCGCGCGCTACGCCGCCTTCGATGCTTTCACCGGGCTCGATAAAGCCGGCCAACGCGGAAAAGCGTTTGGGCGGAAAGCGGGGTTGTCGGCCGAGGAGAATTTTGCCTTCGCATTCCGCCAGCATGATCGCGACGGGATCGGTGCGCGGGAAATGCTCTGCGCCACAGCCTTGTTTTTCCTTGTCGCATTGCCGCGCCCAGCCGCCTTTGCGAGACTCCGTTGGCTGACCGCAATTGGCGCAAAACCTGTGCCGTGCATGCCAGTCGACCAGACTGCGTGCGGTTGCGTAAATAGCGGCCTGCTCGGGCGGCAAGATACCCAGTGATTGCCAAAGACGCGGGTCTGCAGTGGGCATTGCGCTGCCCGCTCCATTTAACTCTGCAAAGCACGGCGTATCGCCGTCTATGCCGAGCAACAACAAATCATTGTCCGGTGATGCTTCGTACAATGGGCCCCAGGCGAGATCGCCCGTCGCATCAAAAACCGGACTCAGTCCGTCGAGCTTTAGCAACCGCGCATTGGGCCGCATCATGGCCTCTTTCAACCGCTCCGGATTGACCCGGACCTGATCTGCTCGGTCTATCGTTCCGCCAGCAAAAGTCGGGATGATCGCACTGAGGTCGCTCGTCATGATCGGACTGACGGTATTGCTCATGGGCTGGTCTTACCGCCACCCGCTGACATTTGCTGCATCAAATCCGCATAGACATATTTTGGGAAATCCGACTGGAACGGATAGGTGTTGGACGGCATATATTGGGTATAGCCACCTGCACGGAAGCCGTTGCCGGTATCAACAAAGGCAGAGGTACCCGCAGCACCGCCCCATCCAAAGGTCCCTGCTGGACTTGCCGTCGTACCGAGGCCTGCACGACCACCAGCACCATAGCCATGATTGGCAACCCATGTGCCTTTCATATCAGCGCCTTGGGGCAACAGGTTGGACATGCCAAGCTTGGCCGTTTCTGGCTGCATGATCGCTGTGCCCTTTAAGGTGCCGAAGCCAAGTAACATCGCGAGAAACTTGTCATAATCTGCGGCCGAGCCGACCAGACCTGCACCGCCAAAGGCAAAGGCAGGCTTGTCGAGATAGATGCTGTTCGCAGCAGGATCAATCGGGAGCAGACTACCGCCGAACGGAGCGTAGTTGTCAGTAAAATCGGCGACTCTGTCGGCGGGCAGCTGGAAGAACGTGTCCTTCATGCCCAACGGATCAAACATGCGTTTCTGCAAAAACTCTTCCAATGGCATGCCCGAGGCCACCTGGACCACATAACCGAGCAGGTCGATACTCACTGAGTAGCTCCATTTCGTACCGGGTTCATAGACCAGCGGCAGGGAAGCCAGGTTTTTCGAGAAGGTCGCAATGTCAGGCGTTGGCGGACCTGGCTCCGTGCCGGGAAGCGGCGTCCGGCTGACCACGCCCGGGGTGATGCCCTTGGCGAAATAGGCTTTCTGGATTGGCCCCTTGCTGATGATCGTATAACCCAGACCTGCGGTATGGGTCAGCAAATGGCGAATGGTGATTTGCGTTCGCGCTGCTACCGTCTCGTCGAGCGAACCCTCAGGATTCTGTAATACGCGCATGTCGGCAAATTCAGGCAGAATGTCAGCAAGCGGCTGGTCGAGCTTTAGCTGGCCATCCTCAATCAACATCATGATCGCCATACCTGTAACCGGCTTGGTCTGTGAATAGAGCCGCCACAGCGTGTTCATGTCGACGGCCTTCTCGCCGCCTAACTTATGGGTGCCAGCGGCAATTACCATGGGATCATCCTGCCCCATGCCGATTGCGGCTAGCATACCGGCCACTTTCTTCTCAGCCACATAATCATTGATAATCTTGGTCAGCCCGGGAAACGGAGAAGCAGGCTGCACCATCGACCGCGCAAAGGCAGCGGTTGGTGCACCGGCCAGAAATGCACTGGCGCCGATCGCCCCAAGAACCGAACGCCGACTAAAGCTAGAATTACTGTTTTTGTCCGTCGTCATATGTGATCCTTCATCTATGTTTCACTGCCCAGCGCACTGCTTTTGCGTATAAGGTCGGCAGGCCTGCATCCTCAATCCCAGAAATTGGCCACCAGAGCGCATCATCCAGTCTCGTTTTTTTATTATCACCCTTGTTAATAACGATTTTATCGCTTTGATAAACCGCCAAATCGACCTCAAGCGAAAAATGCGTGAAGCTATGCTGAACGATATTCTCATGAATTCGCCAGTTGCCATCCAGCGGCGATTGTCCATGACCGTCTGTCCCTGCCGCCCAATTGTCGTCCGGCAAGGCACGCATCGAGCCCAGCATTCCTTTTGAAGGGCGCGTAACCAGCAACAGCTTCTCATCCTGCTCAATCCAGAAAAACCGCGCCTTGCGAAGCGGTTTGGCCTTTTTCGGCGGCTTGACCGGATAGCGTACCTGATCACCGTCGCCATAGGCGGCGCAATGGCTCTGTACGGGACAAATTTCGCATTTTGGTGCTTTGGCACTACAAATGCTTGCCCCAATATCCATACAGGCCTGTGCAAAATCTCCCGCACCATTTTGCGGCGTCAAACCATCCATTCCAACGCGAATGTCTGTCTTGCCCGCAGGCAGAGGGATATCGATCTGAAAAATCCGGGCGACCAGCCGCTCGATATTAGCATCCACCACCACAGCGCGCTTGCCAAAGGCGATCGCGGCGATCGCGGCAGCAGTATAAGCACCGACGCCCGGCAACTGGAGCAACTCGGATTCCTCAGAAGGAAAAACACCGCCGAGATTATCGGCCACATGGCGTGCGCATTTATGCAAGTTTCGAGCCCTTGCATAATAGCCGAGCCCTGCCCAGGCCGCGAGGACATCTGCTTCGTCTGCCGCCGCTAAATCTGCAACTGTGGGCCATCGCCGGGTGAACTTCTGAAAATAGGCAATCACAGCTGCTACTGTGGTCTGTTGCAGCATCACTTCCGACATCCAGACATGATAGGGATCGGGTAGAGTACCCCTCGCGGACAGCTTGGGCGGCACACGCCAAGGTAAGTTTCGCGCGTTATCCACATAATGTGCACTGATTTTGGCGGTGATATCCTGCGTTTCACCGGTTATTCTGTCGACGCCCATAGGGTGCCTATGCCATGATGAGGCGTTATGGCGAAGGAAAATAGTCCAGACGGTGAGAAGCCAAAGCGCAAGAGCGCAGGACGATCCTCTGCGGGCCGTAAATTTCACAAATATCAACGGCCACGCGGTGGTGAGGCGCGCAGTATCTCCGACCTGATGCCCGAAATCGGCCGGGCTGCCTTTCGTCGCTACGGTTTCATACAAAGTTCAGTAGTAAGCCGCTGGCCGGAAATAGTCGGGGATCGCTATGCTGGTGTCTCTCTCCCCGAATCAATCCGCTTTCCGCGCGGTGAAAAAGAGGGTGGAACCCTCCATTTGCTTGTTTCCGGGGCCCATTCCACTTTGATGCAACATATTACACCCGAGATTATCGAGCGTGTGAACCGCTTTTTCGGCTATGGAGCAATCAGTCAGGTACGATTCAGGCAAGGGCCAGTAAACTCCTCTAAAGACCTTGAAAAACCTAGAGAAAAACGGGTCGCGCCGCCGCCGTCGCTGAAACCCGCACCGATAGAATTGGGTGACAGCCTGCGCGATATTGGTGACCCGGAATTGAACAGGGTGTTGGAATCACTGGCAACAGCTATTGCCAAGTCGGAAGGCGCTCCGCAAATAGAGGAACCAAAGCCAATTACCATCTTGGGTAAAATTGGCGGAGGCGAGAGGCGAAAGCCCGAAAAGAAAAAGGACGACACATGAAGTTTGGAAGCGCGTATCTTGCTTCGGCGGCATTGGGAGCAGCAATTATTTTTACTGCGCCGGTCCCTGCTCAATCGCAGACAGCGCAAACCGATTGGACTGAGCGCGTCACGATGTCCGACAAGGGTGGCCATGTGATGGGTAATCCCTTGGCCAAGCACAGACTAGCTGAATATATGAGCTATACCTGCAGTCATTGCGCGAATTTTGAAGCGGAATCGCACGGTCCGCTCAAATCGGGCTTCGTCCAGAAAGGCCATGTCAGTTTCGAGGTTCGCAATCTGGTTCTCAACCCGATTGACCTGACCGCAGCAATGCTAGCCCGATGCGGAGGGCGTACTGCATTTTTCGGTAATCATCGGGCGATACTGACCTCTCAGGCGAGCTGGATGCAAACCTTCCAGTCTGCTTCTCCTGAGGTCATGCAATCGTTGAACGAAGGCACGGTTCCTGAACGCTTGCAAAAAATCGCAAAAGCGGCCGACTTTTATGGGTTGATGAAGAAACGTGGCTATTCTGCAAAACAGATTAATGCCTGTCTGGCTGATCAGGCGACGCAGGACAAGATTTTGGCGATGACCAAATATGCGACCGGAACATTGAAACTCACCGGCACGCCGAGCTTTACGCTCAACAACGAGCCGATCGACAATGTCCACAACTGGGCACGCCTGCGCCCCACCTTGGTGGCTTTGCCAGAATGAATATGATTACTATTTGGAATAACAGGAAAACATCTATGTCTAAATCACTTTATCTCGCTCCCATTGCTCTGGCTTTGGCGCTCACCGGCTGCGGTGGCGCAGCTGAAACGGAAGGCGGAGCGACGTCAGGCGAGGCTATTGAAACCGTGGCAGCACCCGAAGGTCAGAAATGGTCGACCACTGTCGTCCAGACCGAAGCTGGCGGTTATGTGATGGGCAATCCCGATGCGCCGATTAAGCTGGTCGAATATATGTCGATTACTTGCGGGGTTTGCGCCACTTTCGGTGAAGAAGCATTTACCAGCATCCGCGACGATTATGTTGAGTCCGGCCGGGTCAGTTTTGAGATCCGGAATTTTGTCCGCGATCCACTGGACCTGACGGCCGCCATATTGTCTCGCTGTAGCGGCGAGGGACCCTATTTCGCGCTGACCAAACAGGCGTTGAGTAATCAGGGCCCAATGTTCGAAAAAGCGCAAGGCATGGGAGAAGCCACTTATAACGGCATTTTGCAATCAGAGCCGAATGAGCGGTTCGTAAAACTGGCCGAAGAGCTTGACCTGATAAGCTATTTTCAACAGCTCGGCATTTCTTCAGATCAAGCCAGAGCCTGCCTTAGCGAAGAAGCGACGGCTGAAAAGCTCATGGCCGACACGCAGGCAGCTGTGCAAGATTTCGATGTTCAAGGGACACCAACTTTCCTGATCAACGGTCAGAAAATCGAAGGCACGAGCTGGAATATGGTGGAAACGAAACTGAAAGAAGCAGGCGCGCGGTAAGCGCCTGCTGTCGCTTGGGGGAAGCGAGCAATGCGAGTGAGAGATAACGGCCAAGCGGGGCAACCTGCGTGCAAATAAAGAAGCTCAAACTTTCGGGCTTCAAGAGCTTTGTCGACCCCACCGAGCTGCGGATCGAAAAAGGGCTGACCGGCGTGGTCGGCCCCAACGGTTGCGGCAAGTCGAACCTGCTTGAAGCGATCCGTTGGGTTATGGGCGAAAACTCTCCCAAATCCATGCGCGGAGGCGGGATGGAAGATGTAATTTTCGCCGGAACGCAGGATCGTCCGGAACGGCAATTTGCCGAGGTCGCCTTGCATGCCGAGCGGGAAACCGATGACGTTTCTTCACTCCATGTCGGCGACAATGACAGCGAACTCGAAATTGTCCGGCGCATCGAACGCGGCGCCGGCAGTGCATATCGCGCTAATGGCACCGATGTCCGTGCCAAGGACGTTGCGCTGATCTTTGCCGATGCCGCAACCGGAGCACATAGTCCCGCTTTGGTCAGTCAGGGGAAGATCAGCAATGTGATCTCTTCCAAACCAACCGACCGACGTGAAATGCTGGAAGAAGCAGCCGGTATTGCCGGGCTGCATGTACGTCGGAAAGATGCCGAGCAAAAACTACGGGCAGCCGAGAAAAATCTCGCCCGGCTCGACGATATTCTTGGCGATATGGAACAGCGGGCCTCGGCCTTGCGGCGCCAAGCGAAACAGGCAGAACGCTATAAAAAGCTCAGCGGCCAGATTACGACTGTTGAAGCGCGCCTGATCTTTGCGCGCTGGAAGGAAGCAGCGGCAGCAGCTGATGCTGCAAAGGCCGAAGCCGAGGCAGCGGAAGCCAAGGTCAACGCCGCACAAAATGCTCAGCAGTCCGCCGTGAAGGCACAAAATGAAAGTGCCAGGACGCTGGGCATATTACGCGCGGATCTCACCAGAGCACGCGAGGAAGCCAGCGAATCTAGCCATCGTCTCCTCTCACTGACCAATGAGCGCGACAATCTGAAATCACGATTGCTGGACCTCCAGGCACAGGCGCAGCGGATCAAGGATGACAATGCACGCGAGGATCAACTGACCCGCGACGCAATGGAGGCCCTGTCTCGTCTGGAAGAGGATGACAAAAGGCTCACAATTGAGCTCGCCCAGTTGGAAGCGGAGCGCCCCGAGCTTGAGAAACGGGCAGAAAAGGCAGAACGCGCTGCGAGCGATAGTGAAGTGGAATTGGCGAAAGCCGTCGCCGAGGAGGCACGGATTCAGGCTGAGATCAAGGTGGCCGATGCGGCCTTGGATGCTGCGCAGGCCCGGCAGGATCGTCTCGCCATAGAGCTCGAGCGGCTGGCAGAAGAGCGCGCTGAAATGGGCGATGAGGGAGAATTGAAAACCACCCTTGCCGATGCTATTGCTGCGCGGGAAGCCGCCCAGAAACAGGCGGATCACAGCGGATCGCAGATTGCTGAACGGGAAGAAGAGCGGCTGGCGGCCAGCGAAGCGCGCGATCTGGCGGAGTCCGCCCTTGCCTCGTTGAAAGCCGAACTGGCGGGTCTAAAATCCGAGCATAGCGCTTTGGAACGAGAACTTTCCAAGGGCGAAAGCGATCATAAAGCAATCGATCAGATCACCGCAAAGCCCGGCTTCGAGCGCGCTTTGGCAGCGGCTTTAGGTGACGATTTACTGGCCTCGGTTGGTGAAGATGGCGACCGTTTCTGGGGCGGCGGCAGTGCTCCCGTTTCCGGGAAAGCTCCAAGCGGCACCGAAACATTGCTCGACCATGTCGAAGCGCCGCAGGAACTCCACAGTCGGCTGTCACAAATTTTTGTCGGGGATGATGATCAAGGTCAATCCCTGGCGGTTGGTCAAAGACTGGTCACCAAAGCAGGAGCTTTGCGCCGCTGGGATGGGTTTGTCGCTCGCGATGATGGCAATGCCAGTGCAGAACGGTTGGTGCGGGCCAACCGCTTGACGGAATTGACCGGCGTGCTGGGCCCGGCTGAAGGAAAAGTTGCCGCGGCGGAAACCGCTTTGCATGACGAGCAGGAAGCGATTGCCAAAGCGGAGCAACAGCTTGCAGACGCACGTTTAGCCCGTCGCGAGGCAGAGGATGTGTTGCGCCAGGCATTGCGCGAGGCGGATCAGGCTGAAGAAGCCTTGAGTTGGCTGCAAAAACGCACGGCCAGCCTGTCGGAACGGGAAACGGCTCTCAGAGAGGAAGCCGCAGCGGCACTGGCCGACCTGGAGTTGGCACAGAAGGAACGCACCAGCCAGCCAGACGGCGCAGCACAGGAAAGCGCACGCGCGGCCCTGCAGGATCAGCGCGATGCGGCACGGCAGCAAGTCATGTCCTCGCAAGCTGCATTGTCCGGGCTGGACCAAAAGCTCGCGCAGGTGAAAGAGCAGAAGGCGGTTGCTGCTGCACAGATTAAATCCTGGCAAGATCGCTCCAGCGAAGCCGCCACCCGGATGGCCGAGATGAGCAAGCGCGGTGCGGCGATTGAAGCCGAGGTGGAGAAACTGGCGGACCGTCCGCGTGTCATTGAAGTAGAAGTGGCGAAGCTGCAGGAGCAGCAGGATGCCCTCAATGCTGTGGTCGCTGAAAAGGATGGCGCGCAGCAAACGGCCGAATTGGCACAGCGCGATCACGAAGACCGACTTAATACAACGAGCGAGGCACTGAGTCAGGCACGCGAAGAACGGGCCGGAGCGAAAGCTCGCGCAGAGAATCAGGACCTGCGCCGGGTTGAGATGGGTCGGATTTCAGGCGAGAAATTTGAATGTCCGCCGCAAATGCTGTCCGAAAAGTGTGAGTTTGATGAAGCGACGGTTGGTGATGCCACTCTGGAGTCAGCAGAACTGGAACGGCTGACGCTCAGCCGCGAACGCATCGGCCCGGTCAATCTGGTTGCTGCTGATGAACTGGAAGAGCTCGAGACCGAATGGGAAAAATCCACCAAGGAAAGCGAAGAGCTGAACGAGGCGATCAATCAGCTGCGCGGTTCGATAGGCAGCCTCAACCGCGAAGGGCGGCAACGGCTACTCGCAGCGTTTGAAGAAGTAGATCAGCATTTCCAGCGGCTTTTCACAACCTTGTTTGACGGCGGCAAAGCGCATCTTGAACTGGTCGATAGCGATGATCCACTGGAAGCCGGCCTTGAGATCATGGCACAACCACCAGGTAAGAAGCTGACATCTTTGACTCTGCTTTCTGGCGGCGAACAGGCATTGACCGCGGTTGCGCTGATCTTTGGCTTGTTCCTGACCAATCCGGCTCCGATCTGCGTACTCGACGAGGTTGATGCCCCGCTGGATGATGCGAATATTGAGCGCTTTTGCGACTTGCTCGACAAGATGGTTGCAGAGACTAACACACGCTATTTGATCGTGACCCACAATGCAGTGACGATGAGTCGGATGCACCGATTGTTCGGTGTGACGATGATCGAACGCGGAATTTCGCAACTGGTTTCCGTGGATCTGGATGCTGCGGAAGAATTGCTGGCCGCGGAGTGAATGCGGAGCAGTGTCTGCTAAGGGTGCAAAGGGGACACTAGGAAACAGGCTGGTTGTCGGAAAACGAGGGTGGTAAAGGTTCGGGAAGTGGCAAATCGGACAAGTCGAGCCAGTCCTTTGCAGATTGGTCATTTGCGGACTTGCCATAATAGCTATCAAGTGCGGCAAACGGTATCTTAAAGGGTGCCCCCCACCCGCTGTTCCACATCGCAGCCACGCCTGTGCGGGCCGCAGGATCAAATATAATCGTCGCGCGATATCCATCCACCGCTCCACTATGTCCGATCAATCGCCGACCCTCATAGGTAAAATTGCGCCAACCCAGTCCGTAGGATGGCTCATTCAGGGCACGGGCGAGATCGCCGCCATAAACCCTTCCGGTTTCGACCAGCGGACTATGAGCCCGTTCCAGGGTCATGCCCGAAAGAACGTCCTCATTTGCGCCCAACTGCGCACGAAGCCAGCGCGCCATATCCACAATATTGCTATTAACACCGGCTGCAGCGGGGAGACGCCAATATGATTCCACAAGGGTTCGTACTTCATCACCGTGATGCGGTCGCGCCCAGCTGTCAGCGCCGGTTAGACCGATCATACCGAACTGCGCACTCTCCATACCCAGCGGTTCAAATAATTGCGTCTTGGCAGCGTCGTCATACATGGTACCCGCCGCCTGTCCCAAAATCTCGCTGGCGGTATCAAATGCAATATTCTGATAGCTATGGCAGGTGCCGGGTATGCACTGTAGCGGCGCAGTTCCTAGTTGTTTACGGAGCAGCCCCGGGCTTTCGCCATCCTCGAGTTTGCGGTCATATGCATTTTTCGTGAGTCCAGTCTGGTGCGACATAAGCTGAGCCAGCGTTATCCGTGACATAGCTTCTCCGGGAAGCATGAGCGACGTCTGCCAGCGGTTCAGTGTAGCGTCCAGATCAAGCCCATCTTCTTCCGATAGTTTTGCCGCGAGTGAACCTGCCACGCCTTTTGATACCGAGGCCCAGCGGAAAACCGTCTGCGGCGTTACCTGCTCACCGCTGCGTTTGTCGGTTACGCCATAGGTTTGCACAAAGCGAATCTCACCATCTTCGACAATTGCGACAGCCAACCCTGCCATTTCAGGACGTGCGGCGAGTGCTGCGATGCGTCGATCGAGGCTGAGATAGTCAATCTTGCCCTGCCAGTCGCTGGGCTCAGTTGGCAATCGATCCTGAGACGCTGCTTCGGCGGTTTCTGCAAGCGGAAGTGGGATTTCTTCCTGAACGAAGGCGCGATAGCCATACCAGCCAACAAGTAATATGGCCGCAAGCCCGAACAGCGGTGCCAGATATCTTCCCATTGAATAACCCCAAATTGGTGATCCAGCCTTCAAACAAGAACCTGGCGGTTAGAGCCCGGCATCTAGACTAGCTGACTTTCAGCGTAGAGCAATCCAGGTGAATAATACAAGATTCTATGTGGTGTGGGTGGTTACGATAAGAGTGTAGTCTGAGGCAGTTCCAACTATAGAAAAGACCGTGATAGCTCATAGATAAACCAGCACAATGTCCGCTTTCGGGATGCGGCGGACATTGGAAAGACTAACAATATCCATCAATCCCCAAGAACCAATCGCGGTCCCGGCCCTTTCAATCCCACCCGGTCTTCCGGATTGTAGAGCTGGCATTTCTTCAGGCTCAGACAACCGCAACCAATGCACCCGTCTAGCCGCTCCCGCGTCCGTTCGAGTTCCACGATCCGTGCGTCAATCACCTTGCGCATCGCTTTGCTAATCCGGGTCCAGTCGGCCTGTGTTGGCGTGCGGCCGTGCGGCAGTCGAGACAATTGCCGCTCAATCTCGCTGATACTCAGTCCCAGCTGCTGCGCGATAAGGACGAAAGACAGGCGTCTGATATCCGAACGCAAAAACCGCCGCTGGCCACCGCTGGAGCGAAACGGTTCGACCAGTCCCTTGTCCTCGTAAAAACGGATTGCGGAGACAGACAGGCCGGTCCGCGCCGCCAGCGCACCAATGGTCAATGACTTATTGTCAGGCATGAACGCATCCATCCAAATAATTAGCTTGACCTCAACTTAACTTGAGGTTGTACGAATCGCAAGTAGGGACGGAAATGTTCCAGTAAAAGCCTATATTTATGCGAGGTACAGAGAATATGAAACTGAACCAGGTGACCGTCGGATGTCTCGATTATGACAGTTCCGTCCGATTTTTTCAAACGCTGGGCCTAGTGCAGATTGTCGATGCCCCGCCCCGCTATGCACGTTTTGAGACGGATACCGGTGAGACTTTTTCCATTCATGCTGTGGATCAAGTCTCCGAGCCGAGTGGGATGATTTATTTCGAAACCGACACTCTCGATGCGGACGTTTTGGCTCTGGAGGCGAAAGGTATCGTGTTTGATACCCAACCCACGGATCAAAACTGGGGCTGGCGCGAGGCGCGTCTGCGCGATCCAGCTGGCAACGCCTTGTGCCTCTTTTACGGCGGCGACAATCGCCGTTTCCCCCCATGGCGAATTTCAAACAACAACCAAGGAAAAGGAAATGAAAAATGACAAATGCAATTCTGGAACATGTGAACATGACAGTGAGCGACCCGCAGCGGTCCGCCGACCTGATGCGCGACCTGTTTGGGTGGCATATCCGGTGGGAGGGGCCATCAATGTTGGGTGGCCACACGATCCACGTGGGGAGTGATGATCAGTATCTCGCGCTCTATTCCAATAAAGATGTGCAGGCTGCCGATCCCAAATTTCGCAAAGGCGAACCGATGAATCATGTCGCGATGATGGTTGATGATCTGGATTCTGTCGAAGCAAAGGTTGTCGCGGCGGGATTGGAACCTTTCGGCCATGATGACTATGATCCCGGCCGACGATTCTATTTTTTCGACTGGAACGGCATTGAGTTTGAGATAGTTAGCTACGCTTGATCGGGGAGACCTTCCCATCCGGGCCGCCAGCGCGTAACCTTTCACGGTGGCGGCCCGAACCGGGCCGTGGAGACAAATCATGGCTTATAAATTTCTCGATATGCTGACGACGGATAGCGTTCGCGAAGCCCAGTCTGAAAATGGCGCACGCGAACAGTGGGAAGACTTTCCCGGCGACCGCCGCTTTGATTATTTTGACGAACGCGCGGCAGCCTTTATTTCCGCTCGCGACAGCTTTTACATGGCCAGCGTTTCAGAAAATGGCTGGCCCTATGTTCAACATCGCGGTGGTCCGCCTGGCTTTCTGAAGGTGCTGGATGACAAGACGCTGGGCTTTGCCGATTTTCAAGGGAATAGGCAGTACATCAGCCTTGGCAACGTGAAGGCCGATGACCGGGTAGCCTTGTTCATGGTCGACTATCCGCGGCGCAAGCGATTGAAATTGCTCGCGCATATGACAGTGCATAAGCTGGACGAGAACCCGCAGCTGGCTGAGAGAATCATCGATACAGACTATCCGGGTGAGCCCGAGCGGTTGATGACCCTCACGCTGGAATCCTACGACTGGAACTGCCCGCAACATATCGTCCCGCGCTTCACGAAAGATATGGTCGATCTTGCTGCCAAGCCGCTGCAGGATGAGATCGCTCGCTTGACGGCGGAGAATGAGGAACTGCGCGAAAAGCTAAGATAACATCCTCGTCATCCCAAATCTAGTTCAGGATGACGAGTTTAAGTGTCGTGAGTTTTCTTAGAGGCTAGGATTCACCAGCACCTTCTCGCCGGTCGCCTTCTTCTCATAGCCTTTGGCAATTTCCGGATTGATCATATCCAGCAGCGAAATCTCGCTTGAATATTCACTGTTGAATATGCCGTTGCGCTCTTCGACCGAGTACATGCGCATTTCCATCATGCGCTCCATGCCGACCTGCTCGAGATGCGGGGTGAGCAGCCAACCGCCAACGCCCCAATAGAGACCCAGTCCGCCGCCTAAAATGGTTTCA
Source organism: Sphingorhabdus sp. Alg231-15 (assembly GCF_900149705.1). Taxonomy (NCBI): domain Bacteria; kingdom Pseudomonadati; phylum Pseudomonadota; class Alphaproteobacteria; order Sphingomonadales; family Sphingorhabdaceae; genus Sphingorhabdus; species Sphingorhabdus sp. Alg231-15. The sequence goes on from NZ_LT703001.1 coordinate 1,630,250, forward strand.
CCGGTATCGAGGCGGCCATAGATATAGACTTGCTTGTGCACGGTAGACCCATAGACGCTGAACTCTGCCCCGCGTTTGGCAGCCGCCTGTTCCATCGCTGTGAGGATATAGCTCGCGAGCTTCCCGCCACCAATGGCATCAAAGCCTAAAGTTGCACCGGTTTCAGCCAACGCATCGACCAGGCTCGGCATGAAGTCATCTTTGCTGCTGTCCAGCACATGGGTGACGCCGAGATCAGTGAGGATTTTCTTCTGCGCATCCGACCGGACAATGGCGACCAAGGGGATGTTATCTTTCACACAAAGTTTCGCCAGCATCTGCCCAAGATTGGACGCTGCAGCCGTATGCACCAGACCTTCATGGCCTTCGGCTTTCATCGTGTTGATAAAACCCTGCGCAGTCATCGGATTGACGAACAGCGACGCGCCTTCTTTGGCCGCTGCGCCTTCGGGGAGCGGGACACACATCATCGCTGGCATCACCCGGTGGGTGCGATACATTTCGCCGCCGACAATGGTGACAGTTTTGCCAAGCAATGCCTGTGCTGCGTCTGATGCACCGGCGGCGACAACCTTGCCCGCGCCTTCGTTACCTGCGGGAAGTTTTTTGCCTTTACGGCCTGCGAAAATACGCATCATTGCGGGATCGACATCAGCAACAAGTGCTGGATGCCCGTCCACCGTTTCGGAGCGCACCGTATCCATTTGTGCTGGGCTGAGCAGCAAGCCGAGATCCGATGGATTAATCGGCACTGCTTCCATCTCCACAACCACTTGATGGTCTTCCAAGTCTGGCACGGCATAAGGCTCAATCGATAGAACGAGTTTTCCATCATCGGTTACCGTGGTGAATAGTTGCTTTGCGTTGTCGATGCTCATTTGGGATTTCCTTATCTATATAGGGTTGGGTTTAAAAACTTTTGGATGCGTTCAGGGCGCTCATACGCTCAGTAATGGTGAAAAACTCTTTCACCGTTTCGTCGATAATCTGTTTGGCAGTTTTCACTTCGTCAATCAAACCGGATGATTGTCCAGCAAGGCCGACGGCGGCCTCCATATCGCCGCCAAAATAGACGTCCAATATGCCCTTGAACGTATCGGGCGGCATCAGGCCGTCTTCATAGATTTTCGCTGTGCGCTCGGTCTTCAAAGCGCGAATGCAGGGCGTGGCTTTCTTGTTCAGGACATAGGTGCCAGTTTCCTTCGCATCCAATATCGCCTGTTTATAGTTGTGATGCACCGGGCTTTCCGCACTGGATACGAAACGCGTCCCCATCTGGACCGCCTCAGCTCCCAGCGCGAAGGCCGCTGCCATACCCTTGCCATCCGCAATACCGCCGGCTGCGACCATCGGAATGTCGGATTGACGACGGATCGCCTGAAGCAGGACCAGAGTGGACACTTCTTCGGGATTCTTGAAACCGCCACCTTCTGCCCCTTCAACCACCAGACCGTCAATGCCAGCCTCCACGCATTTCATCGCGGCATCAACCGTTGGCACGGCATGATAGACGGTAATCCCGGCTTCTTTCAGCGGCCCGATAAATTTGGCTGGGCTCCCGGCAGACGTCGTCACAAACTTCACACCCGAACCGCAAATATGGTCCAGAATCGCCGGATCTTTCAGAAACATAATCGGCAGGTTCACGCCAAAAGGCGCATCAGTCAGATCGCTCATCTTGGCGATTTCCGCCAAGCAATTTTCCGTTTCACCGGATGATGTCTCGATAATACCCAAACCACCTGCATTGCAAACGGCAGACGCCAGTTGTGAGCGGGCAATCCAGCCCATCGGGGCCTGCACAATCGGATATTTCGCGCCGGTATGCTGGAGAAAACGGTTCATAGATTTATCTTTCGTTGATTAGCTTGGCCCCATCAGCCCATCGGATAGAGAATGTCTTTCGTCACTTTGTCGACCGCCTTCATAACCTCATCACCGAGCACCAGTTCACTCGCAGCAAAAATGTCAGGCAACTGGTCCGTGTGCGTTGCGCCAACAATCGTGGAAGCGACAAAATCATGTTGCTTGGACCACGCGGTTGCGAGAGTAACCGGGGCAATCCCTGCTTCTTCGGCGATGCCCATAAACCGCTCGGTCGATGCGATACTTTTCTCGTTCACAAAGCGTTGCGCCATTTTAAACTGTCGCTTGCCTTCCATCGCAAGATAAGCCGAGAAACGTGCGCCCTCCGGCTTTGCTCCATCATTATATTTGCCAGACAAAACACCGCCTGCAAGCGGCGAATAAGGGATCAGACTGACACCTTCCTTTTTGCAGACCTGCGCCAGTTCATCTTCGAAACGGCGATTGTTCATGCTGAAATTATTCTGGATCGTGCAGTAGCGGGTGACGCCGAGGCGCTCAGATGCTTCAAGCGATTTCATCAATCCCCAACTGGTTTCATTGGAACATCCAATAGCCCGAATTTTACCCGCGCGGATTTGATCGTCGAGCACTTCCATAGTCTCGTCATAGGCGGTGCCATGATCTGGCCAGTGGGTCTGGTACAGATCAATATAGTCTGTCCCGAGACGCTTGAGGCTGTCATCCAGCGCCTTGACGATATTGTGGCGGTCGAGTGCGGTGTTGCCCTGACGCACGGCAGCTTGAAACCAACCACCGCTGGGACCAGCCACTTTTGTTGCCAATATAATCGAATCGCGGTCTTTATCTTTCAACCAGCGGCCAACAATTTCTTCTGTACGCCCGGCATATTCGAGCTTTGGCGGCACAGGGTAAATTTCAGCGGTATCGAAAAAATTGATCCCAGCATCCAGCGATTGATCCATGATCTTATGCGACATGGCTTCATCAGCGCCAGTGCCAAATGTCATCGTGCCCATGCATATATCAGAAACATGCAAGGCGCTTTTGCCGAGACGGCGTCGTTTCATTCAGGCTCTCCGGGATGGTTGGTGCTTTTAACTATGCAGTTAAAGATGCCAGAATCTGCATAGGTTGCAAGAGGCAATGTAACGAAATCGGAAAGAGATTTGCTCTAGCCTGCCTGCCCGAGCACCAGACAGGCAAGAAACATAAGGAAACCGGCAAACCGATTGGATCGGAATTTGGCCAGCGCATCGTCGCCGTCGCGGCTATTCAATGTGCTCACTTGCCACAATAAATGGAGTGCCAGCGGTGTCAGTGCAACCAGACCCAAAGCCTGCGGTCGCACGATCCAGAATGCACCGGCCCAACAGGCCAGCGCCAGACAATAGAAAACCAGCACACCAAAACGCACATTATCGCCAAGCCTGAGCGCGCTTGACCGGATACCCACCAACGCATCATCCTCTCGATCCTGCAGGGCGTAAACCGTGTCAAATCCGATCACCCAGAATATTGATCCAGCATAGAGCAACAGCATCGCCCATGAAAAACCGGCTTCTATCGCCAACCATCCAACCAACGCACCCCATGAAAAAACCATACCAAGCCAGGCCTGTGGCCACCAAGTGATCCGCTTCATAAAGGGATAGCCGGCTACCAAGGCGAGGCTGGCGAGCGCGATGAGTTTGGCCGTCAGATTGAGTTGAAGCCATGTTGCCAATCCGATCAGACATAAAATTCCCAGCCATATCCAGGCTGCTTTTGGCGATACAACTCCACTGGCCAAAGGCCGTGAGCGGGTACGCTCAACCTTTTTATCGAGGTCTCGGTCAACAATATCATTATAAACGCAGCCCGCGCCGCGCATCGCAATAGAACCCAAGAGCAACCAGAGCAGCAAATCCCAACGCTGCACCGCACCACCAGCCAATGCGACACCCCAGGCGCAAGGCCAGAAGAGCAGCCACCAGCCAATCGGGCGATCAAGACGGGCAAGCACCGCATAAGGGCGGGCAACGGCCGGCAACAGGCCGATCAAACCGCGATATTCGGTGTCAGGGACATTGGGATGAAGATCGGATGACATATGGGCTCTATACCGTTAGTCCTGAACTTGTCGAAGGGCGTTTTTCATCGGAGAAAATCGGTCGAAAACCGTTGTTCGACAGGCTGATCACTAACGGACCAAATTATATATGCCCGCCAAACCTGCTTACCCGCCGCATAGCGCCCCGCGTCTTTATGTTGATACCGAACTCAGCGAGGGCGCCGAAATCCGACTGGATGGCAACCATGCGCATTATTTGTTGAAGGTCATGCGGATTCAACAGGGTCAGCCAGTGAAATTTTTCGACAATCGAACAGGTGAATATCTGGCGCATGTCACGATGCTCGGCAAACGCGATCTCATCTTACTTATTGATGGAAAAACGCGAGAGCGAGATATTGCACCCGACCTCTGGTTGATTGCTGCCCCGATCAAAAAGGACCGTTATAACTGGATTGCTGAAAAAGCCACCGAACTGGGCATTGCAAAAATGATCCCGGTGCAGACCGAACGAACTCAGAATGTGCAGATCAAACCGGACAAATTACGGGCACATATGATCGAAGCGGCTGAACAATGCGAGCGCACCGCTCTACCTATGCTGGACAGGCTGATTAGATTGGATGCGTTACTCCAAAATTGGCCAGCGGATCGCCATCTGTTTTTTGCCGACGAACGTATCCATGAAAGCGGCGAGGGTAGTTTTCGCAAGGCCCTGGTCGCAAATGGCGGCCCCGCGGCCATATTAATTGGTCCCGAAGGTGGTTTTTCTGATGCCGAAAATGCAGCGATCCGCGCCCTGCCCCAATCTGTGCCGATCTCACTCGGGCCCCGGATTTTGCGTGCCGAAACAGCCGCTATTGCTGCGATAAGCCTGTGGATGGCCGGGCGTGGCGATTGGGGTTGATCAGTATTTTTAAACTGTTCTAAATCATAAATTTAGTAGCCAATTCCAGTGATTGTAAAATCTCGTTAACCGCATTTGTTGGATGAAATTTTTACTAAATATTTAGGCTATTTGTCTAATGCCGCACGATGAATTTGGGGTTTTTACATCTGGGATCTGATCGATCTGGCCTCCGCCTCAAGGCGGCGCAATCAGTGGCGTGCGCCCTTGCGGCACTCTTCTTACTGTTCAGTCCAACCAACGCGATGGCCCAGACCTTTACCGCCGATTGGACCAATTTGGGACTCGGCAGCTTTCAGGGCGTGCCATCAGGAGCATCGGTAACAGCTGGTCCGCGGACAGTTACGATTACGCATCAGCAAATTACCGACGGTGGTCCGTTTACCAACAATTACGGCACCGAGATGGTCAATTATTTCAATGGGACCATTGGATCGCAAACCGGCACACTGCTTTACACAATGGATAATGATACATTCGATCCGGATGATCGTTTCGAGACCATCTATACGTTTGATGCCAATGTGACCAATTTAGCCTTTGTCGTAGATCATGTCGACCGTGCAACCAGCCCACGCCATGATGGCGTAACGATCGAATATGATACCGGCAGTGGTACTTGGTTGAATATCCGCAGCGTACCGGCAACATTCTCTCTGGGAAGCGTCGTCGGAACAACGACCTTATCTGGTGTACAAGGCTTCCATGGGACCGGATCAGCAGGCAATCAATTTGGCACCAACGGCAATATCTCAGTCGATTTTGGTGCGATCTCGGTGCAGCGTGTTCGTATTACCTATCATTTCGGACAAGATGAGCCTGGCGACCCATCGGGACCCGCTCAGTATATCGGCTTATCCGACTTCACTTTTCAAGCGGCCGGGACGCCCATCTCCGACCTGTCGCTTTCTAAATCCGTGAGCAACACAACGCCGGTAAACGGAAGCACAATCAACTATACCCTCAATCTGACTAATAATGGGCCAGTCGCAGAGACCAACGTACTGGTTCAAGATATACTGCCAGCCGGCTTCAGCTTTACCGGTGCTACCGGCTTTGGGTCGTACTCCACCGGCACGAATTTATGGACAGTCCCCAATATTGCTTCGGGACAAACCCTATCGATCTCGATTACCGGAACGGTGACAGCACCAGCCGGCGTAACGATTACCAATTTCGCAGAGGTTTTTTCGCAGACCAATTTCGATACGGATAGTACACCCGGTAATGGCAGCACCAATGAGGATGATGATGATAGCGCCAGCTTCACAGTGCAGGGCACACGAACCGCCGGCACCCCACCGAATTTCAATTCTATTTGTCCGATCGCCAATCAGACCCTGTTCGATTGGAACGCAGCCGGTGTCACCTGGACATCCGGCACATTGAATAATAGCTATGCTGTAACCAATATTGGGACCATAAATTTCGCGCTCAGTAATACGGGCGGTACTTATGATGATGGATCCCCGGAAGATAACAATAATAATACGGGCGGATTGGCGACCACTGAACAATCGCTCTACCAGAACCTGCAATTTGATAACCGTACACAGGTTGCGACAACAGTGATCACCTTGCCAACCGCGGTTCCCAGCGCGCAATTCACCGTTTTTGACATTGACTTTGCCGCCAATGATTTTGCCGACAAATTGACCGTTACCGGCAGTTTTGACGGCGCTGCGGTGATGCCGACATTAACCAATGGTGTGGTCAATTATGTCGTGGGAAATGTTGCTATTGGTGACGGTGGGTCCAATTCAGATTCAGCCAATGGTAATGTCGTCGTCACATTTTCGTCACCCGTTGACACGATCACGATTGAATATGGCAACGCCAGCACGGCACCTGCCAATCCCGACGGTCAGGCGATATCCATTCACGACATTAACCTCTGCAATCCGACAACAACATTGAGCGTTACCAAGATCAGCAGCGTAATCAGCGACCCCGTCAACGGCACCACCGACCCGAAATCCATTCCCGGTGCAACCATTCAATATTGCATATTGATCTCCAATGCCGGTAGCGCCACCGCTTCGTCGATAAGTGCAACCGATACGATCCCGGGAAATTTAACCTATACTGCGGCGTCGATGCAAAGCGGGAGCAACTGTGGTTCAGCGGCAACCGCTGAAGACGATGACAATAGTGGTGCTGACGAGAATGATCCCTTTGGTGCATCAATCAGCGGAGCGGTTCTTACTGCAACTGCAGCCAGCCTGGGGCCCGCAGAGGGCTATGCCCTGACATTTCAGGTTACCGTAGACTAAGCGCCACGCTTTAGACGCATCAGCGCCTCATCCAGAGACGACAGAAATTTTGACCGATCAGCTTTGGTGAATGGCGGCGGACCGCCGATATTCTCTGTGCCCATACCGGCGCGCAAGTCGGCCATGATCGCCCTCGTTGCTACAGCGGCTCCAATGGAATCAGCGGTAAACGGCTTTCCATTGGAAGCAATAACCACTGATCCAGCCTTGACGCAGCGATCAGCCAGCAAAATATCCGACGTGATCACCACCGTTTTTTCCGATGCACGCTCCGCAATATAGTCATCAGCGGCATCAAACGCGTCACTTACCACCACACGGCTGACCAACGGATGCTGCGGTACGCGGAAATGACTGTTGCTTACAATGACCACCGGTACTTCAAGGCGGTAGACGACCTTGTAAATCTCATCCTTTACTGGACATGCATCGGCATCGACAAATATCTGGATAGCGTCAGTCATAGATTGGCTTAGTCGCTTCCACCCTTACCCTTAAACGGCCGCTTTCCGCGATGGGGTTTTTTCTTTTTGCCGCCGAAATCGCCCTTGGAACCGGGTTTACGATCACCCTTGAAATCAGATTTCTTTTTGAAACCATCACCAAATTCACGTTTGTTGCCGCCTTCGCTACCGCTTTCTCGGTCACCGGCAGTTTTGCGCTTTACATAGGGCTTACCGCCATCATCAGACTTATTGCCATATTTCTTTTTGCCGCCAAAATCCCGGCCTTCTGGTTTTCCGCCCCCAGATTTTCCGGCACCTTTGCGGTCGCCGAATTTCTTCGCTCCAAACTTCTTGCCACCGAATTTTTTGCTGGCATTGCTGTAGTCCCGGCCGCCACCGGCATTGTCACGGCGCCCGCCTTTGCGATTGCGCTTGGCTGCTTCGCGCGGTGTCCCTTCAAACTGGGTGATATTGATATCATCTGTATCGTCACCACCAGTTTCGCGTTTCTCCGCAATCGCTTTGGTAAATTTATCAACCACCCGGCGAGGAATCTCGAACAGTGTATCGTCGCCGTTAATCCGGATCGCACCGATTTCATTCTTCGTAATATGGCCTCGGCGGCACAGCACCGGTAAAATCCAGCGCGCATCGGCACGTTGATTATGGCCAACATTCATCTTGAACCAGACGGTATCTTCAAATCCCGGTCGCGGTCCCCCAGGTGCAGGTTGTGACTGGGCGCCTCGGTCCAGCATCTGTTCCGGCGCAGGCATTTTTGCGCGATGGGATTGCACCAACATCGCTGCGATTTCTTCCGCCGTTTTTTCCGCCATCAAGCGTTTGGCCAGTTCGAGATCATCCTCGTCAATTTCAACCGGCTGAAGCAAGGTTTCGATCAGACGCTCGGCATCATTTTTCCGGATATCTGCCCTTGTCGGTGCATCTTTCCATTCGGCGTTAATTTTCGCACCGCGCAACATGGATTCAACGCGTTTACGCCGCTGATAAGGTACGATGATAACCGCTGTACCTTTTTTACCGGCACGGCCCGTCCGTCCGGAACGATGCTGCAATGTCTCTGCATCACGGGGAATTTCGACATGAATTACTAAGCTAAGCGTTGGCAGATCAAGGCCACGAGCCGCGACATCGGTTGCAACACAAACGCGGGCTCGCTTGCTACGCAGCGCCTGCATCGCCTGGTTACGTTCTGCCTGCGTATGTTCGCCAGATAGCGCCACGGCACTGAAACCACGATCGACCAAACTGGTATGAAGACGGCGCACAGCTTCCCGCGTGCCACAAAAGAGCATTGCCGATTCCGCTTCATGAAAACGCAACAGGTTCACCACCGCATTTTCCGTATCAGCTGGTGCGACCGTAATCGCCTGATAGGCAATATCACCATGGCCGCGATCCTCGCCGACGGTAGAAATGCGCATCGCGTCATTTTGATAACGCTTGGCAAGATTGATAATCGGCTTTGGTATAGTTGCCGAAAATAGCAAAGTTCGGCGGTCTTCTGCGGTCGCGTCGAGTATTTCTTCAAGATCCTCGCGAAAACCCATGTCGAGCATCTCATCGGCTTCATCGAGCACTGCTGCGCGCAGCTTACTTAGGTCGAGCGCGCCGCGTTCAAGATGGTCCCGCAAACGGCCCGGTGTCCCAACAATAACATGGGCACCGCGCCGCAGCGTCCGACGTTCCTTGGAAGCATCCATCCCGCCAACACAGGTCGCAATCTGCACACCGGCAGGCTCATAAAGCCATTTGAGCTCGCGGCTGACCTGCAAAGCCAATTCGCGCGTCGGTGCAATCACCAAAGCGAGCGGCTCTACCAGAAACGGGAACCGTCCATTGTCATCCAAAAGCTGCGGTGCCATGGCTAGGCCAAAGGCAACCGTCTTTCCGGAACCTGTTTGGGCAGAAACAATAAGGTCGCGACCTTCGGTTTCCGGTTCGAGCACTGCAGCCTGCACTGCCGTTGGTTTCGCATATTCGCGGTTTGCAAGCGCTTCGGCAAGAAGCGGAGATACTGAGGAGAAAGGCATATTCAAATGTCCGTGGCAAAGATTGAAAGCCGCGCGGAAATGCCAATCGCCTGCGGTCGGTGATACTATATCGTTTGTCTAAAGAGTTTGCGCAGCGGCCCAGCCGCTCGCCCAAGCCCATTGAAAATTATAGCCACCGAGCCAGCCGGTGACATCAACGGCCTCGCCAATAGCATAGAGTCCCGGCATTTGCCTAGCTTCCATATTTTTCGAGGATAAATCCGCCGTACTGATACCGCCGGCGGTGACTTCCGCCTTCGCATAGCCTTCGGTGCCATTGGGCATGAAGCGCCAATTGGACAATCGCCGGGATGCTTCATCGAGTTTGCGGTCAGCGAGATTGCCCAGATCTCCGGACAGGGCGATCCGGTCCAAAAGGGTTTCAGAGAGGCGAGCTGGCAAATGATCATTGACCGCCTTGCCAAGCGAAATACGTGGTTTTTCCCGTTTCAATTGCGTCAACCAGTCGGGCTTTAGATCTGGCAAGAAATCAACGTTCACAGGTTCGCCGTGCCGCCAGTAGGAGGATATTTGCAAAATTGCCGGACCGGACAGACCTTTATGGGTGAACAACGCCGCTTCACGAAACGCAGTCTTGCCGCAACGGGCAATAATCGGCGCCGATACGCCAGACAGTGAACGGAACAGGGTTTCTTCTCCGCCAAGGGTGAGCGGTACCAACGCAGGGCGAGGCTCAACGACTTTCAGGCCGAATTGCCGCGCAATGTCGTAAGCGAAACTGGTGGCACCCATTTTTGGAATTGAGGGTCCGCCGGTTGCAATTACCAGGGACGGCGAGGTCGCCGACTGATTGCCATAGTCGACTTGATAGGTGCCATCGCCATGGCGGATATCAGTGATCGATTGCCCGAGCGAGACGGTTACCGTCTCGGCCGGACATTCATCCATCAGCATCGCGACAATTTGCTTGGCCGAACCATCACAAAATAGCTGGCCAAGGGTCTTTTCATGCCAGGCAATGTCATAACCGTTCACCAGTGCGATGAAATCCTGCGCCGTGTAGCGGCTCAGCGCCGACTTGGCGAAATGCATGTTGGCAGAAAGATAACGGTCCGGTGCAGTATCAATATTGGTGAAATTACAACGCCCGCCGCCGGAGATAAGGATTTTCTTGCCCGGCTGATCGGCATGATCGATCAGCAGCACCTTGCGGCCCCGTTGACCGGCGACAGCCGCACACATCAATCCAGCGCCACCGGCACCGAGGATGATCGCGTCATAGGAGGTTGGGGAATTGGTCATCAACTAACGCAATCTCTTCTGCGAAAAGGCTCGCCCTGATCCGGATTTCAGATATTTTTCAGACGCCAATGCGGTATCTTCATTCTCGAAATAATGGGAAGAGATGATCTTCCAGGGTTTGTATTTTGCCGTATGTTTCGATTTTCCGGAATTATGCTCTTTCAACCGACCGGTCACATTGTCGGTCAGACCAGTGTAATGCTGGTCTGGATGCTCAACGCTTTGGAGAATATAAACGTAATGCATCGCAGGTAAGGCCCTCCTTCGCCAAGGCTACGGCGGGCAACCTTGGCTCGCAAAAGCAAATAACTCAACAATGTTAGGTAACAAAAGATTGGCCTGCCAGCCGAAGCTCGCGCAGCGAGCGAAGGTTGGTGGAGCCTAGCGGGATCGAACCGCTGACCTCTTCGCTGCCAGCGAAGCGCTCTCCCAGCTGAGCTAAGGCCCCTTATGCGGCGCGTTTAATCCAAGCGCGCCGCTTATTGCAAGCCCCAAATGGAGCCTGCACGTATCAAAATCAAGTTTCGGCGTTATCGTCGTCGTCACCTTTGCCTTTGGTGACCCCCAGATCGTCATCGCCGCCCAGGTCGACTTCATTATCTGGCGAAGGCTCATCGTCGTCAATGTTGATATCCAGATCATCATCCGCGACTTCATCTCCTTTCTTCGCGTCTTTCTTGGGCGCTTCTTCAAACGGCATTGGCTGTTTGGATTTCAAGCTTGGTTCCGGCGTCCATGTCTCACCACATTCGATGCAATTGACCGGGTCTTCTTTGCCCAAGTCGTAAAAACGTGTTCCGCATTTTGGGCATGTTCTCTTCGTGCCCCATTCTGGCTTCACCATGGCTGGTTCCAAATCCTTATTTGTCAGTAATATATAATGACCGCTCCGAAGAATTACGGATTCGATCAATCAATCGGGCCGCGCCTTGCCATAGCTGAGCCGCGCTGTCAAAAGCCGTTTCACATCCTGAAACGAATCAACCGCGAAACAAGCGCGTGCGACTGCATTATAAAGCCCATAAATGACCAGCAAACCGACAGATCAGACGATAATGGTGGCCAAACCGGCTTCATTCAAGCCCAGTGGCCCTTTGACCGGCCAAATCATGGTGCCGGGCGATAAATCCATTTCCCACCGCTCACTGATTCTCTCTGCCCTCGCCATCGGCAAGAGCCAAATTACCGGCTTGCTGGAGGGTGAGGATGTTCTGGCCACCGCCGCCGCGTTGCGCGCCATGGGCGCCACGATCGAAAAAAAGGGTGACGTCTGGACGGTGCACGGTGTCGGCGTTGGTGGGTTAATGCAGCCCGAAACCGCCATTGACCTTGGCAATAGCGGAACCTCGGTGCGACTGCTTATGGGGCTGGTCGCTTCTCATGATATCAGTGTGACCTTCACCGGTGACGCCAGCCTTTCCAAGCGACCAATGGGCCGCGTGATTGAACCGCTCTCTGCGATGGGTGCAGAATTCACCGCACGGATGTCTTCGGATGGCAAAGCGTGTTTGCCGCTTACCGTCCGCGGCCTGTGCCCGGCAGTTCCGTTGGAATATCGCCTGCCGGTAGCATCCGCACAGGTCAAATCGGCGATCCTGCTCGCCGGTTTGAATATGCCAGGTGTTACGCGCGTGATCGAACCGGTTCCGACCCGCGATCACAGCGAAACCATGTTGAAAGGCTTTGGCGCTGATCTGACGGTGGAAATGGACAAGGATAGCAACCGGATTATTACGCTTGCCGGTGAGGCCGAACTATCACCGCAAAAGATCAAGGTCCCCGGAGATCCTTCCTCTGCGGCTTTTCCGGTCGTGGCCGCATTGCTGGTTCCCGGATCAGATATTGTGGTCGAGAATGTCGGCATCAATCCGACCCGCGCTGGCTTGTTCACCATATTGCAGCAGATGGGCGGCGATATCAGCTTCAAGAAAAAGCGCACCGTTGGCGGCGAGCCGGTTGCTGATATTCATGTAAAACATAGCAAGCTGAACGGTATTAATGTTCCGGCGGATATCGCGCCCAGCATGATTGATGAATTTCCGATCCTGTTTATCGCCGCAGCGCTGGCAGAAGGAACAACGACGACTAGCGGCCTGCATGAACTGCGCGTCAAGGAATCCGATCGCCTGAAACAAATGGCAGAGGGTCTGCGCATCATTGGTGTCGAGCTTGCGGAAAAAGAAGACGGGCTAGCGATCATCGGTAGCGGAGGTGCACCATTGCCCGGCGGTACCAACATGCCTGCGATCGAGACGGCTCTTGACCACCGGATCGCAATGAGCTTTGCCGTGGCGGGTCTGGCGACTGCTTCAGGACTGACGATAGATGATATCGCCCCTGTTGAAACAAGTTTTCCTGGCTTTGCTGACCTCATGAAGACGCTGGCATCCTGATGCTGGATGATTTCTCCGCCAACGTGATCGGCATATTGGGCAGTATATTGATTGTTTCGGCATATGCTTACAATGTCTATGCCCGAAGCGTGAACCCTTTCATTTATAACGGCACGAACCTGATCGGAGCGCTTCTGCTCACACTGTCATTGATGGTGCATTTCAACCTTGCATCGTTACTGCTCGAAATTGTCTGGATCGGTATCGCCTTGGGCGGTCTATGGAAAGCCTATCAGGGGCACGCGGGGCAGAGGCCATGATCATCGCTGTCGATGGCCCCACTGCCTCGGGTAAAGGCACGATCTCCAAAGAGCTGGCGAAGCATTTTGCCCTGCCCTTTCTTGACACCGGCCTACTTTATCGCGCGGTCGGCTGGACTTTGCGGGAACAGCGCGGAAACGCTGATAACCCGGAGCATGCGCTTAAGGCCTGCATATTTGATGGTGCGTTGCTCAATGAGCCGGGCTTGCGCAGTGAGGCCGTCGGTGGCCTCGCGAGCCGTGTTTCGGTCCATCCGGAAGTACGCCGGGCGCTGGACAAGCGCCAGAAGGATTTTGCCTATCAACCGGCGGGCGCGGTCCTGGATGGTCGTGATATCGGTACAATCATCGCTCCCGATGCCGATGTGAAGCTGTTTGTAACGGCTTCATCCGAGGCCCGCGCGGTCCGTCGTTTCGAAGAAATGAAACGCCGCGGAGAGAAGGTGAACTTTGATGATATCCTCGCCGATATCCTGAAACGGGACGAACGCGACCGCAGTCGCATCACCGCACCGCTCAAGCCCGCGGAAGATGCGGACTTGCTTGATACGACCGATTTGACTATAGGCGACGCCGTTCAACAGGCAATTGCCTTGGTGGACGCGAAGATAAGCCGCCGGCGCGACAAAGATCCGGCATAGCAAAAAGATGATGTGCCAGACGGAACGGTTTATCGCCGCTCCGGCTATGGCGCAGCTTTTTCTGTTTCGGCTTCCCCTTTGTGTCTCCAGATTATGGTAGTTTTCTGGGGGATATGGCTGTCACATGCGGTGGCAATCATGTTTTGGTCCAAGACCAGCGGAACCAACCGCTTGGCCCGAAAAAATGACTATTAAGGAACTCTTATATGGCCTCTACGGCATTTCCCAGTCGCGACGATTTCGCGGCACTATTAAACGAATCAATTGGCGGTGAAGATCAAGGCTTTGAAGGCCGCGTGGTCAAAGGCACCGTTGTCGGCATCGAAAATGACATGGCTGTCATCGATGTAGGATTGAAATCAGAAGGCCGTGTGGCGCTGCGCGAATTCGCTGCTCCCGGTCAAAAAGCCGAACTCAACGTTGGTGATGAAGTCGAAGTTTATGTCGACCGTATCGAAAATGTGAACGGCGAAGCCATGCTGTCCCGCGACCGCGCCCGCCGCGAAGCTTCCTGGGACAAGCTTGAAAAAGAATATGACGAAGGCAACCGCGTTGACGGTATTATCTTCGGACGCGTCAAAGGCGGCTTCACCGTCGATCTTGACGGCGCCGTAGCCTTCCTGCCCGGCAGTCAGGTTGATGTCCGCCCCGTGCGTGACGTGACTCCACTTATGGACATTTCACAGCCTTTCCAAATCCTGAAAATGGACCGCAAGCGTGGCAACATCGTTGTTTCTCGCCGCGCGATCCTCGAAGAAACGCGCGCAGAACAGCGTTCGGGTCTGATCGAATCGCTGGCTGAAGGTCAAGTTACCGAAGGTGTGGTCAAAAATATCACAGATTATGGTGCGTTTGTTGACCTGGGCGGCATTGATGGCCTGCTCCACGTCACGGACCTCAGCTACAAACGGGTCAATCACCCGAATGAAATGATCAATATCGGTGACACGCTGAAAGTTCAGATCATCAAGATCAACAAAGATACGCAGCGTATTTCCTTGGGCATGAAACAGCTCGAAAGCGATCCATGGGAAGCCGCTTCCGAAAAATATGCCGTTGGCACGAAATTGTCTGGTTCCGTCACCAACATCACCGAATATGGTGCGTTTGTTGAACTGGAAGCTGGTATTGAAGGCCTTGTCCACGTTTCCGAAATGAGCTGGACCAAGAAAAACGTCCATCCTGGCAAAATCGTCTCCACCTCTCAGGAAGTCGATGTCATCGTTCTGGAAGTCGATACCGAGAAACGCCGCATTTCGCTGGGCCTCAAACAGGCTCAGTCCAACCCATGGACCGACTTTGCGGATACGCATCCTGTTGGCAGCACGGTTGAAGGCGAAGTTAAGAACGCGACCGAATTCGGTCTGTTCATCGGCCTTGAAGGCGACGTGGACGGCATGGTTCACATGTCTGACATCGCATGGGGCATTTCCGGCGAAGACGCGCTCAACCTCCACCACAAGGGCGAGCAAGTCAAAGCGATCGTTCTCGACATTGATGTTGAGAAAGAGCGCATCTCACTGGGCATGAAGCAGCTTGAAAAAGGTGCACCTGCAGTTGGCGGAACCGACACTGGCGGGCTCAAGAAAGGTTCGGTTACCACCGTTACCGTGCTTGAAGTTCGCGATGGCGGTCTTGAAGTGCAGGTTGGCGACGACGGTGCCACCGGCTTCATCAAACGGACCGACCTTGGTCGTGACCGTGACGAGCAGCGTCCTGATCGTTTCCAGGTTGGCCAGAAGGTCGATGCGATGGTTACCGGCTTCGATCGTTCCAAGAAGCCGAATTTCTCGATCAAAGCCCATCAGTTGGCCGAAGAGAAACAGGCTGTCGAGCAGTTTGGTTCCACCGATTCCGGTGCCAGCCTTGGCGATATTCTTGGCGAAGCGCTCAAGAAAAAAGACGACTAAACGTCCGGACATTGCCCGACCAGATTTCAAGAAAAAGCCCGCTCTCGCAAAACGAGGCGGGCTTTTTCTTTATCCAGTCCGTTTCATGCGCCAGTTTGGATGCGGTCAACCCGTCCCAGTTCAAGACGTATTGCAATGTAAAATCCAAAGCCCATTGAAAACATGCAAATTTTCTGTCACTATCCTATCATAATCGCTAAGCCGACCAACTCTGTTGGCAGGCAGCGAACAGCTTAAATTCCGTGGTTGCCCCACAATCGGAAAGGCACACCTATGATACGTTCTGAACTGCTTGAAAAACTGGCCGAAGAAAATCCTGACCTGAAGCCAGACGAGATTGAGAAGATAGTTGACTTGTTTTTCAATCAGATAAGCCAGAAACTGGCCGAAGGTGGACGTGTTGAATTGCGCGGCTTTGGAGCTTTCTCAACCCGGCAACGTAAACCGCGCATTGGCCGAAATCCGCGCACCGGTGAATCGGTTGAAGTGCCCGCAAAGCGCGTTCCTTATTTCAAACCCGGCAAAGAAATTCGCGAACAGCTCAACAAAAACTGAGCCGAACTGCGCGAAACCGGCCGAAACTGTCAAATACCGGACGGGCCAACAAAAAACTTCACAATAGCTTATCTCCGCACTTGACCTGATGCGTGCAATGATGCTTGTCGCATATTCCAACATATGTTGGTTCTACCGGTGCGGACGTGGCGAAATGGTAGACGCAGCAGACTTAAAATCTGCTATCCGAAATGGGTGTGCGGGTTCGAGTCCCGCCGTCCGCACCAGTTTTTCTGATCAAAGCCAATTCGTATATTGGCCGAGCCCCGCACTCTCGAACCTTGTGGAAGACGATTGCTACACCGATTGCACCGGTAATGGGCAATAACCGTTCAAAAAATAAAAGCCGTCCAATCCGTCACAACATCGCCATATCAACGGGCTGATCCAGCAATATCCGCCCGGCTAGCTCAAACACCGCTGGTGCGGTCGCGATATGCTGGGTTGCGACATGGGCATCGCGGAAACGGCGTTGCAGGCTGTTGCTGGCATAGACAGCCCCACCGCCGCCCAGAGTATATGCTATTTTGCAGATATCGGCCGATGTTTCGGTCGCATGGGCACAAGCCAGCCTCAAATTTGCACGGGCCTCCGGTGAAATATCACCTTTGCCTTGCGCTTCATGCCATGCCTTACCGATCGCGTCCTCAAGAAAGCTGAACGCACCACCCAGCTGGGCTGTGGCGCGCGCGATTTCGGCTTGAATAGTGGCGCGCTGGGCCATGCTGCGGCCGCCACCAGGTGTTTTTTTATGGATGGCCACCTGTTTGATTTCCTCTAGTGCCGCGCGTGCGTTGCCCAGGGCAACTGAAGAGACGCCTAGAGCAAGCAAACCAAAAAGCGGGAATTTGTAAAGCGCGCCGCTATCACGAGGACGATCAGCTACAAAGGATACGCTGCGCTCTTTGGGAATTTTGATTTTTTCGACACTGAAATCACCGGATCCCGTGCCTTTCATGCCGGAAACGTGCCAGCTATCGATGAACTCGACTTCGCCCGCCGGAAAGAACAGCATCCGGTGATAGGGCGCACCATTATCGAACTTCAGCAGTTCGCCATCCCTGAAAATCAACGCGCCACCGCCGAGCCAGCTGCAATTGGCTGACCCGGATCCCCACTGCCACTGCCCAGACAATATATAATGGTCACCCTTATCCTCTGCCTTGCCCATAGGAGCAAAAACACCGCCGGTGATCACATCATCTGGACCAAAAATCTCTTTGGCCGCTTTCTCACCCATATAGGCGGCCCCCAATGTAGAAGTCACCGCGATCATCGCGCACCAGCCAGTGCTCGCATCGGCTTCCGAAATGGTTTCTATCAGTTGCATGAATTCGAAGGGCGGTAATTCCAAGCCACCCAGAGCGGAAGGTTTCGAAAGATTAAAAACCCCGGCAGCAGCCATTTTCCTTGCAAGGTCAGCAGGCAAATGGCGGGCCAGTTCTGTTTCGCCTGCACGGTCCGCAATTTCTGGCAGAAGCGCCATGATCGCGGCCCCGGTACCGTCACCAATCGCGCCAATATCATATTGCAAGCCGGTCATTCGCGAATCTCCCAATTTTTCGGCGCTATCCAATGAAGGCCAACATAGGAGTTACTATTTGTCGATCCAGCAAAAACATATACAAATGATTTTATGCGCTTACTCGCTCTTGTTGGTCTAATGCTCCTGCTTGCCGGTTGTGGTGAACAGCATAACACGGACACGATGCCCGGACCTGATCAAATTGTGCGTCTGTCCGATTCCGAGATTAAAGGTCTTGATCCCCAAAAAATATCCGATCTCTCTTCCCTGCGTGTTGCCGCCGATCAATTTGAAGGATTAACTCGGCTCGACGCCAGTGGGGTTGCCGAACCAGGACTGGCCGAAAGCTGGAAGGTTTCCGAGGATGGATTGCGGTGGACTTTCACACTCCGTAAAGGGCTGCGCTTCTCCGATGATTTTCCCTTTGACGCGGCAATTTTCCCCCGACTATGGGCGCGCCTGCAAGCGCCCGAAACAGCATCCCCGACAAAAGCGCTGTTCGACAATATTTTGTCCGTTACCGCGGACGGTGCGCAGACGATCATTGTCACATTGAACTCGCCCGGCCCGGCACTGCCAGTGTTGCTGGCACATCCGGCCATGGCTGCCTTACCGCTCCATCGCATCGAACAATCCGGAGACATATGGACTGGTGAGCGGCCGATGGTGACAAGCGGCCCATATCAATTGACGACATGGCAGCTCAACGACCATGCCCGATTGGCGCGCAATCCAGCATGGCACGACAGCCCGGCGCCGACGGCTAGCATCATCTGGAAGCCGATGGACAATAGTCTATCCGCAATGCGTTTGTTTCTGGCTGGCGGTGCAGATATCGCGGCCGACTATCCGGCCAGCCGCCATAAATGGCTCAAAAAAAATCACCCCGGGCTGGCCCATAGCGTCCCCTATCTCGGTAGCTATTATTACGCATTCAACACCCGTCGACCGCCATTTGATGATGTACGGATTCGTATTGCATTGTCGATGGCCGTGGAGCGCGCCTGGATCGCAGAAAAGGTTATCGGCGTCGGCAATGTCCCATCCTGGGGCCTTTTGCCGCCAGAACTGATCGGCGGGATTGCCACAAAACCGATCTGGGCAAGCTGGTCGCGCGAAAGGCGCTTGACCGCTGCGCGGGAATTGCTGGCGGAAGCCGGCTATGGTCCAGCCAATCCACTGCAATTTGAAATTCGTTTCAACAGCTCAGCCGAGCATCGACGGGTGTCAGTTGCGCTTGCCACGATGTGGAAACCCCTCAATGTCCAGGCCAGCTTGTTTAATAGCGAGGCGGCCCTCCATTTCGCCGCGCTAAGGCAACATGATTTTGCCCTCGCACGATCGGGCTGGATTGCCGACTTACCGGTCGCCGAAAATTTTCTGACCGTCCATCAATCGGCTAATGGTGCTGGCAATTACTCAGGTTATGACAATTCGCCCTATGATGTGATTGTGGCGCAAGCCATTGCCACTGCAGATCCCGACCAGCGCAATGTCTTGATGCGCCGGGCCGATCAGATACTGGTCAATGATATGCCAATCCTGCCGCTTTACTTCTACGTAACCCGTTCCCTCGTCAGCAAACGCATCGAGGGGTGGAAAGATAATATTTCCAATGTGCATCCCAGCCGTACTCTGCGTATAAGCACAAAATGATCCATCCTTCTGGCCTTGATATCAAACGGTTTGTTTTCACCGTTGCTGCATCGCTATCTCTTGCCTCCTGCGGCATGACGGGAGATGAAGATCGCGCACGCGTCACGGTTATTGATGATGGAACCCCTCTCATAAAACCAGTCGGAATCGAGCTCAATTACGCTTCCGCCACCGCGCGAGCCGCGATAGCGAGAGGGCTGGTCGGCTTTGATGAAAGGGGACGTGTCGTTCCAGCCCTCGCGGCGCGCTGGATCGTTACGGATGACGGCCTCAGTTATATATTCCGGCTTAACGAGGCGACCTGGAATGACGGGCGCCAGGTCACCGCAGAGCGAATCGCGTCATTGCTGAGCGAACGAATTACCGAACTCCGTCCAAGCCGATTGGGAAGAGATCTGGAAGTAATCGACGAGATCATCTCGATGACGGGCCGAGTGATTGAAGTCCGGTTGAAATCGCCGCACCCCAATTTCCTGCAACTCATGGCGCAACCGGAAATGGGCTTATTCCGGGCCGGTCAAGGGGCCGGTCCGATGAGCGAAGTGGATAGTGATCGTGCGTATACACTGGGCGTTTTCAATCAGATTATATCCGATGCCGAAGATGAAGAGGGAGACGAAGAAGCCCAAGACAGGGAACCAACCGACGATCCTCGCCGGGTTATTTTGAACAGTGAAAGTCCAGCAAAAGCGGTTGCTCGCTACACCGCTGGCTTTACCGACCTCGTCTTGAACGGGCAGTTTCACCATCTTCCGCTGGTTGATGAGGCAGGCGTGAATAGCGATGATATAAAGCCGGATCCGGTTGCCGGATTGTTCGGGCTTATATTTGTGAGAGCGAACGGTTTCTGGTCTTTGCCTGACAATCGGGAAATATTGTCGATGGCTATTGATCGCCCGGCACTGTTGACCTCTTTCCCCAAGGTAACAGCTTGGCAAAGCCGCCAGAAGATCATTCCAGATGCTTTGAATGTCTCTGGTATCAATGCGCGACCAGACTGGTCCAGCATGACCATGCAGGACCGACAGCAATTTGCGCGGGAACATGTGCGGCGCTGGGTAGCACTGGAAGGCCCCGTCGTTCCATTGGCCATTGCCGTTCCCGATGCCGCCGGTGCGGATATACTATTCCTGCGGATTCAGTCCGATCTGCGCCGCGTCGGTCTCGACGCCCGTCAGGTTTCACTAAATGAAGATGCAGACGTCCGGCTCATTGATGAAATTGCGCCTTATGACAGCGCACAATGGTTTTTGTCTCGCCTGACCTGCGATCAAACACCGGTTTGCTTGAATGACGCCGATGCGAAAATTCAGGAAGCCAATGCGGCAACCAATCTGGAAATCAAGGCCAGACTCTATGCGGAGACCGAGGTCATTCTGGTCCAGCATTACAACTATATTCCGTTGGCCGTTCCTGTACGTTGGTCGATCAGCAGGCCCGGTCAGCGCGGCTTTGCCGTCAACCCTCGGGCCTGGCATCCATTGAATCCGCTGGTTGGAATCCCTATATCCTGATTATCAGAGTATAATGTGTGTCGGGAGGGTATATGGCGATTTCGGAAGAACAGTTGAAACGACTGGCCGAACAACTGCCCGATGTCAGCCGCGATCCACAATCTGTGCGCAACCGCGTCGAAGCCATGGAAAAAGTGCTTGAGCGCGCTTTTGTTGTGCCCGGCATCAACAAACCTATTGGGTTGGATGCCCTTGTCGGCCTGATTCCGGTTGTCGGTGATATTGTCACTGCGGCCATGGGCGCGTATATTGTATGGGAAGCCCGCAATCTGGGGATGTCCAAGTGGCAACTCACCCGCATGGCAACCAATGTCGGTATTGATACCGCTTTGGGTGCGATCCCCTTGGCCGGCGACGTTTTCGACTTTCTTTGGCGCTCGAACAGCCGCAATTTGCGGATTATTCGCAAGCATCTCGACAAACATCACCCTGGTACGCGAACATTAGAGGGTTAGCGCCCAGGAAACGGTTTGCCGAAACTCTCATTGGCTAGACGCGTGCTATTAGCGACGAAACTGACGGTATGATAAGTGCCACAAAGAGCCATGATCTCAAGCTGTGCGTCCAATGACCATAGCATCTGGAAATCCGCTAGCTGGGCATTCGTGATAGTTCCCCGATCACACAAATCATCGACGCAGCGAATGAGCAAGCTTTCTGTGTCGTTCCAGACGGCGTCATCAGCCGAGCCATTTCGTGTTGCAGCAATTTGCGCGTCACTCAACCCTGCAGCTTGAGCGAAAATCGCAACATGGACACCCCACTCATATTCGGAATCCAGCTTGGCCGTAGTCCGTAAGATGACAATCTCTCGCTCGCGAAGCGGCAGCGGGCTATCCTTGTCCAGCAGGTTGGGCACCGCCTTGGTCAGAAACCGGATGCTGTTCGCAAAGGTTCGAAACAGACTTAGAATATAGCCATCCTGCTGCGGATATCCGGCGAGCACCTCTGCGATTGCTGGATCATAGGGTGGTGTCAGGGGTTTCAGAACATTGCTCATCGCGAATCTCCGTGCTACAAATAATGTAGTATAAGTTACGCTACATTATTTGTAGCGTCAAGAAAGGTTCATAATGCCAGTGAAAAACATCGATAAAGCAAGAGGTTCCACAACCGGTCGACCGATCATGGTGTTGCTGGACATACTCGGCAAGCGCTGGACTTTGCGCATCATGTGGGAGTTAAGAGACCGCCCAATGACTTTTCGAGACTTGCAGAGACAATGTGGTGACATCTCACCCACCACGCTCAACAGTCGTTTGCGCGAATTGAGAGCTCTGGCAATTATCGATCATGGTACCGGTGGATATCAATATACCCCGCTTGGAGAAGAGCTTGGCGGACAAATGACAGCGCTCGATAGTTGGTCGCGCAAATGGTCCGACCAGCTTGATAAAGAGTAGAATTAGGCTCCGCGCCAGATCTTGACTGGCGTGTTATCCTTCACCTTCTGCATCGTTCGGGGGCAGCGCCGTGGCCGGAAACTTTTTCCCAGACAAAGCCGCACTTCTTCCAGCCAGCCGCGCCGGTTGATCTTGAGCCGCATCATCTCCGGACCCAAGCCGTCATTTGCCGCGGCAAAGCTATTGCGCAGCGCACCGGCGGTGAGCGGCTTTCGAGATAACCGGTCCATATTGGGAAATTCTACCGCATCAAACATGATCCTGGAGATCCGGAAATAGGTTTCCGGTCGCTGTGCCATGCAACTGCCGTGCTTGGCCCATTGCCGCGCCATCAGACGCGGCGTGGGTATCATGCAAAAATTGCGTTTGACCACCGCTGGTGGCAGCGCTTTGGTCGCCTTGCACCATCGTGGATAGCTGGTCCCCTGCGCATCCGGCCACAAGCCATGGAGGATAAAGCCGAAGCTGCCATCATCACCGCTACATTGGCCTTTATGCCGCCTGTCATCCTTACGCAGACGGCAGAACTCCGGGGACCAGCTCATCGCCAGCGTATAACCGGATATTGGTGTGACCCGCCGCGGCTCATCAGCAGGTTTGCGCGCAGGTGCCGCAGGATCGACCAAGGATGGCGCGCGGCATTGATAAGATTGGGCGTGAGCAATCGGTGTAACAAGAACTGCCGAAAGGGCCATGCAGAACCATCCAAAAGATCTAGCTAATTGCCTCACTTCAACGAAACCTTTCTGCCAACTCAGCATGATCTAACTGGGCACCACCAGCTACATGAAACCAACTTCGGGCTTCTTGTCGAAACAAAAAACCAACCGACAGCAGAACGAGTGCCTGAGTGAACAGAGTGGATGCAATGATGGTCACAATGCTGTTTTGTATCAGTGATGGCAAAACCCATATTATAGCGACGAACGCCAGCGAAGTTTTGGCTACCAATAGCCATTTTGCAACGTTGCTCGCTCGCCGCGCAATAAAGAACCAAAGTCCGATATCTATTGAAAAAGCGATGATCGTGGCCAGCATCTGCCCGATCACGAGAGTCGTCCATCCTGTGAGACTAGATTCCTCGCCGGAGAGATTTTCAATCCAGTTAAGAGCGGCTTGCACTGCCGAGAGGAGAAACGACGCGATAAAAAAGCGTTCAAACCATAGGATCGATTTCGGGCGTCGAGTTATCATGCCGGCAGAAAGGTTGACCTCGGATGGTTCATCTCACTCAAAGGTTTTTTCCAGATCAACCACTTTTTCACCCGCAAACCATTTTTTTGCGTCGGGCCGGAACAGCATATAAACAGCGGCACCTTGGAGGAGGATGCTGAGTAGAGATGTCACGATAGCCGGTCCGCTCAGCTGACCGAGTGAGAAAGGTACGCTAGCCAAACCGATGACAAAGAAAAACACGATGAACCATTTGGCCACTGCGGCGCCCCTACGCGCCGCGAAAAACCAGAGCAAAAGCGAAATCGCCAGACCGAAGACAATGGATCCAATCAACACGCCAGTCCCCATCGCACCAATAGCGGGGTCCGTCTGCACCAGCTCCACCGCTTTGCTCCAGTTGACAACATTGCCGACCAGGCCAATGGCCAGCGCCCCCAGATAAAAGCGTTCAAATTGAATGATAGAATTTGGCCGCATGCTTGCCTCCCTCAAAAACTTATACCCAAGCTAACTCAGACCTGCGCGAAGTCCAAGCCGATATCTGCCGCGGGGGCCGATTGTGTCAAGCGGCCAACGGAGATGAAATCGACGCCGGTATCAGCCTTGTCGAAAATCGTTTCCAGCGTCACGCCGCCGGATGCTTCGGTCACCACACGTCCGCCGATCAGGGTCACGGCCCCGCGCAAGGTGGCCGGGTCCATATTGTCGAGCAACAAATGCGTCGCCCCTGCTGCCAGTGCGGGTTCGATCTGATCAACCCGGTCGACTTCGACGATAATCCGTTCGATATCCGCATCAACCGCGCGCTTCACCGCTTCGCTGATATCACCGGCGACCGCCACGTGATTATCCTTGATCATCGCGGCATCCCACAGTCCCATACGGTGGTTTTGCGCGCCGCCCATACGGGTAGCGTATTTTTCCAGCACGCGCAGGCCCGGGATCGTCTTGCGTGTATCGAGCAGGGTACAACCCGTGCCAACAATCCTGCGCACATATTCATTGGTCATGCTGGCAATGCCGGTGAGATGCTGCACCGTATTCAACGCGCTGCGCTCTGCGGTGAGCATAGCGCGGCCCTTGCCCTTCAGGCGCATGATATCGGTGCCGGCTTCCACCGCTTCGCCTTCCTGCGCGAGGATTTCAATCTCTACATCCGGATCGAGCGACTGGAAAAACGCTTCAGCAATTGGCAGCCCCGCGATGACGGCATTGTGGCGACTGTCCATCACACCGGTGAAGATGGCATCTTCAGGGATCACAGCCTCCGAGGTGACATCGCGACCAGTGGGACCGAGATCTTCAGCTAGGGTGGAAGCAACGAAAGCATCAAGGTCAAAGCGGTCTAGGGTGAAGGTCATTTGTTAGCTCCAATACGCTTCCAGCTCGAGATCGAGCGCAGATTGACCAGCATCGTGATCATCTTGGTCATACCAGCAAAACCCTCCTCCACGCTTTCGTGGAAAAAATGGAATTTGCTTCACTTCTCTTAGGTGCATCCGCGCATCTGATTTCTGAAGACTTTCGAGACTGTGATGCCTTTTGATCTCGCCGTTGATCTCACTTACAGCTTCGGACTCAGCACTTTCTGCATTCAATGTCCTTACAAAACGGGTCGTGTAGAATCCTGAACGGCCATCAGTGTTAGGTATGTTAGTACCCTGGATCAGAACCATAAACTTAGGCACCGAAGCTTCTAATCTTCATGCGCCAGATCAGACGGCCCCAGATCACCCTGCCCAACTGTTGCGCTGGCCATTTCCATCATCTTGTCGATCGATTTGCGAGCCTGCAGCCGCAGTTTCTCGTCCATCTCGATGCGCGGCTCCAGATCGCGCAGCGCGACATAGAGTTTCTCCATCGTGTTGAGCGCCATATAGGGGCAGATATTGCAATTGCAGTTGCCGTCAGCGCCGGGCGCGCCGATGAAATTCTTTTCCGGCACCGCTTTTTCCATCTGGTGGATGATATGCGGCTCGGTTGCGATGATGATCGTATCGCCTTCAAATTCCTTGGCATATTTCAGGATTGCGCTGGTCGAGCCGACCATATCCGCATGGTCCAATATATAGGCCGGACATTCGGGATGCGCGGCCACCGGCGCATCAGGATGCTGGGTTTGCAGCTTCAGCAGCTCGGTCTCGCTAAACGCCTCATGGACGATACAGACACCGGGCCACAGCAGCATGTCGCGTCCGGTCTTCTTGGCAATATAACCACCAAGATGTTTGTCCGGGCCAAAGATGATCTTCTGATCCTTTGGAATTTGCGAGAGAATATGTTCGGCAGACGAGCTCGTGACGATAATGTCGGACAGCGCCTTCACCTCGGCTGAGCAGTTAATATAGGTCAGTGCGATATGGTCGGGATGTTCGTCGCGAAACGCTTTGAACTTATCCGGCGGACAACTGTCTTCGAGACTGCATCCCGCATCCATGTCGGGCAGCACTACAATCTTCTCTGGCGAAAGGATTTTCGCCGTTTCTGCCATGAACTTCACGCCACAAAAGGCAATCACGTCGGCATCGGTTTCCGCCGCCTTGCGCGAGAGTTCGAGGCTGTCACCGACAAAATCGGCAATATCCTGTATCTCTGGTTTCTGGTAATAATGCGCCAGGATGATCGCGTTACGCTCTTTGCGCAGGCGATGAATTTCCTCGATCACATCCACTCCGGCCAAGCTGCCGCCAATTCCGCCACGTGCGTCCATTGTCTTTTCCTTTAAGTAACTTACCGCCGCTATGCCACGAGGCAGCGGCGAAGATCAATCATCGATGCGGAATTTCATGATCCGTGCTGTCACGGCTTGGTCCGCTTCCATTCCTCCAATGATATAGTGATCATTACCCGACTTTACGAGAGCGCGATGGTCCATGCTGGGTTCGGCCAATTTGCCCAGTTCTGTCCACTGATCCATCTTCAGATCATAGCCAAATATTCGATCCGTCGGGTTGGCAGGCATACCGTCATAGCCGATGCCATCATAGTTATACGGATTGCCACCACCACCGGCAAACAGGATCAGGCCGCGATCATTGTCGCCCATGGCCGCCATTCGATATTGCGGTCCGCCGGGATGCGCATCGATCGCACGCCAGGTGATCTTTGTGGGATCGTCCGGGTCGATATCACCGCGCCAAGAAAAGGGGGCCGCGACAAATTTGCGCTTGCCATCGACCAGTCCGGCAACTGCGACACCATCGGTGATAATCATGCTGTTATTTGCCAATCCGCCCGCATGACCAAATACCGGCTTGCCGGGAAATTCGGTCGCCATGCTCCAACTGTCAGATTGCGTGTCATAGAGCTGAACCAGACTGACATTGCCCTCATCATGCCAGCCGGAAACCAGATAGATATACCGCCCGCGATAGGGAAGTACCACCATATCATCGACCGGCGTCGGCATATCGGCAAGGCGTTTATATTCCTGCGTCTGGGGATCAAAGGCAAAGACTTCAGGCGTGGATACTTCGTCACCATCCTCTGCCACGGTATAGCCGCCAAACAGATAGATTGTGTCTGCCACTGTCACCGCTGAACTGGCCAATCGGCCCTCATTTACAGGTACAGAGGCAATTTCTTCGCAATCCTTAATGCTGATAATACAGGCGAAAGCAGCATTGCTGGCATCCTTCCAGCTTTTACCCGATTTCAGACCATTGAAACTATACAGTGTCGGCCCATCAGGCCCCTCGGCCGCCGCCACTGCATTGTTGCTGATCGGGATAGGCAGTTCAAATTCGGCCGCCGATGAAAACGGTTGTGTTGCTCGTGGTTCGGAAGGCCCTTGCCCACAAGCGCTTACGATCAGAGCCATACACAAAACGGTGGCCTTTCTGCAAAAATTCATCACTCCGTCCCCTGTTTATCTTTGTCTGCAAGCACGTCCCGGATCGACCGGGATACATCCCAGCGATCTGTATTAGCCGCACCCCGCTCAAAATCAAAAAAGGCATCCACTTTTGCATCCAGTCCGGCAGCACGCAGTGGTAGCACGAAGCTGCTCTCCACCGCCCGCCGTGCGGCATCGCGCGCTAATCGCACCTGTAACGGATTTTCGGCTTGCTTGGCCAGTTCCGCCACACCCTTTTTGCGATTGGCCTGATCCAGCGTCTTTTCGGCATCGGTCAGCGCCATCAAAATTCCGCCATCATCATAGCTTTGGATGCGGTCAATCTGCACCTCTGGCCGCGCAATCTCAATCGGTGGCATTTCCACCGACAGGGTATTGGTCGTTTCATCCCAGCGGACGTTTTCGGCATCCAGCTTGGCCAGATCAACTTCATAGCGCACCGATCCCGGCATGATCAGCGTCTTGCGGGCCGAAAGGCCCAAGCGGTTCACCGTGGTCGTGACCGTAGCATTATAGCTGGCCGAGAAAACCGTCAGCCGATTCTGCTCGCGCAGACCGTCGAGACTCGCGCTAGCAATCGAAACCGGATCGGGCGTGAAGCCGGTTTCAAGCTTTGACAGCAGCAGCCATGACAAGGCGCCGAGGATCGCCAACACACCCGCCATGATCGCCAGAGGAATGGCGAAACGGCGATTCACGGGGACATTTTCCAGATATCGTCGTCCACGGCAACCATCTTACGATTCTGCAAGTCGATCAGATGCGCACGTACGGATTGACCAGCCGCGCCCTTTAATCGCGGATCAAGGCCCTTGTACATCTGTGTCACCATGTCGGGAATCACCGATGGGCCGTCTTCAAGCAATTTGAGTATCTGACGCTCTCGCTGTTTACGGTGGCCCATCATGCCGCGCACCAGTTGTCGCGGTTTGTCGACCTTTTTGCCATGAGCCGGATAATAGACCTTGTCGTCGCGCTCATATATTTTTTGCAGGCTGGCCATATAGTCCGCCATATCGCCATCCGGTGGGACAATGACGCTGGTCGACCAGGCCATGACATGATCACCGGTAAAAAGCGCGCCGGATTCCTGCACTGCGAGACAGAGATGATTGGATGTGTGTCCGGGCGTGGCTACCGCTTCCATGGTCCAGCCGTCACCAGAGAGGGTTTCTCCGTCCACCAGCACCCGGTCGGGAGAGTAGCTTTTGTCAAAACTCTCGTCAGCGCGCGGACCATCATCAGCGAGGACCAGCGGTGCACAGCCGATGATCGCAGCACCCGTGCGCGCTGCCAAAGGAGCTGCCGCCGGACTGTGATCGCGGTGGGTATGGGTGCACATAATCGCGCTGATCCTGGCATCGCCAACGGCTGCCATAATCGCATCAATATGATCATCAATCGCTGGACCTGGGTCAATCACCGCTCGGTCGCTTTTGTTCCCGACGACGTAAGTCTGTGTGCCGGTATAAGTATAAGGACTCGGATTGCCCGCAAGCACCCGTACGACCAGCGGTTCCAGCTGCTCAGCTAGACCGGTTGGAAATTTGCTCGGGTCAAAATCTGCATTCATGAACAAGATGTGGCATATTCAGGCCATAAAACAACCACCAATATCACTACAAAATCGGGAGCGAACCGCAAAAAGGTCCGCTCCCGATCTTGTGACGATAGGTTTTGAAAGGTTTCAGGTCATGGAAAGCTGAGCCTTGAGACTTTTGATATCGCGATCATATGCCTCAATTTTCAACTTTTGCTTGGCATCATCCTTGTTGCAAGCAGCGACCTTGGCGCGCGTTTTTTCCAGCTTTTTCAACGTCACTTGCAATGTAATTCTATAATTTTTGTCCGTGCAGCCGACAACGCTAGCCCATGCTCGGTCATGCGTTGTGCCTTGTCCGGCGAAAGCGATCTTCTTGTTCATGGCAGAACAGTCAGCGTTTGAACGACTGGCGCTATGCGAACTTTTTGAACTGTGAGAGCGACTGGAACTATGCGAGCGACTGGAACTGCTCACAGCTGACCTGAAATTGGGTTTGAAAGCAATTTGGGTGACATCCCAAACCCTTGCGGCCACACTTTTTGCTTCGCGAGCCTCTTGCTCGGCTTCACGCAGCGCCTCCCGGGCTTCTCTTTCAGCTTCCCGAGCTTCTCTTGCCGCTTCGAGTTGTGCCTCGCGGACATCGCGCTGCGCTTCTCGCAGCGCGCGCTCAACCTCCCGCTTGGCTGCGCGCTTCTCGCGCGCTGCCTCTTTACTTTCCTGTCGCCACTCCCTTTGCCATTCCAGCTCTGCCTGTCTTAGCTCGCGTGCTGCTTCGGCAAGTTCGCGCCGCATTTCCTTATGGTCAGCCTTGGCTTCACGCGCGGCTTCTTCCGCCTCAAGACGTGATTCCTCGGCTTCCCTGACCATTTCCTTCACCTCTTTTTTGCTGAGGCGTTTATTGGTCCGAAGCACGATCGTGCGACCGTTATATTTAATCCGGTGAACATGTTCGTTTCCGCTGGCGCGCACTTTTGCCCAATCTTTTTCACCGTTGAGCATCGTGATCGTGGTTGTCCCATCAGATTTATCATGTGCCGTAAACTCAAAATCGTGAGGCGCAACCGGCGCTACCGGTGGCACGGGTGGAACTGGAGCGGCAGGCGCCCAGGACGTGTCTGATTTTTTCTTCGAAGTCTTTATTTTCCGAAGTTTTTTGGCAATTTCCTTGTCTTTCAGCTTCCGCTGTGACTGAAATTCAAAACTGCCATCGCTATTTTGAACGGTGTATTTATAGCCGCTCGAATTTTTTTCCGCGACAACAACGCCGTTACGCCCAACATCGACGCTGGTGCTTTTTGTGCGTATCTTCACATCTTCATTCTGGCGTCCCGCATCAACGGCAATATTTTCATCATTCGTCACCACACCATCGTCATGCGGATGCGCTTCGGCTTCCACTGCATAAGTAACGGTCGCGGTCAGTGGCAGCGCCACAACGGTACTCGCTCCCACCATCAAGGCACCCATCCGTTTGCGAAAAGTGGATTTCTCTTTCTGGCCGAGCATTTTTAACCGGCTCTTGATCTTGTTTTTCTGGTTCAGCGGACTGGCTAGACCCAATTTATGTCCGGACACAGATTTCGCGATCGTCCGGCCATATACCGCCCGCAGATTGCGTCCGGCCTTTTGCAAAATGCGTGCATCGCATGCTGTTTCCTGATCCTGACGAAAAGCGATCCAGGCATACCATGCTACCGGATTAAACCAGTGCAGGGAAAGGATCAGAAGACCGATAAAATTGGCAGCAAGATCACCGGACTCATGGTGAGCAATTTCATGCTTCAGCGCGAGTTCCCGCTCTCGCGGTGCATAGTCTCGAAAGAAATTTGTCGGAACAGCAATATATTTTTCAAAAAGTCCAAAGGCCAGCGGTCCACCAACCGCAGCGGTTTCAAGAATTTTAATCCGCCCATGGCGACCGACCAGCCGGCCGTCGGACACGATATCCTCGCGAAACTGAAAATAGGCAGCCAATTTGCTGATGAACAGCATGCCGGCTCCGCCGAGCCAGACGACCAAAGCTATCGTCATCCAATCAATCGACGCAAAAGCGCTGACGGCTGCTGTTTCAGCAGGAACAACCATTGCTATTTCAGAAAGCAAGGGCGTTGCCGTTGCCGCACTATCGACCGGCGGCGGTGCTTGCAACGTTAACGTCGGCATGAACAGTCTAGCGAGCGGTAGCGCCCACAGGAGATAGGCAATATGTGCGCCAAAGAAATGGCTTACTGGTTTGCGAATTATCAGCACGAGTGCCATGAGCAACGTCATCGACACCATTGTGTCCATCATCCAGTCGGTCATCCCTTCAACTCCCTTAAAAGCTCTTCGATTTCCCTTATATCTTCATCGCTTAACTCATCTGCCTCCGCCAGATGTGCAACCAATGGGGTGACCCTCCCTCCGAAAAGACGATCAACAAATTTCCGTGAAATGCTAGCCAGATAAGTATCGCGTTCAACCAGTGGAGAATATTGAAACCGGCGGCCATCGCGCTCTGCACCGATTACGGCTTTGGCAGCGAGGCGAGACAGCAGGGTCTTCACCGTTTGCAGCGACCAGCCTTTAGCGTCGGCGACCCGATCAGCCACTTCTGTAGCGGTGAGTGGCGCCTTTTGCCAAAGCACCTCCATAATCTCATGTTCGGCGTCACTGATACGTTCAACCATAGCCAATTTCTCCCAAATTCAACCAGGCGAGAATTCTTAGTGACTACAACTGTAGTTTCATCGACTACAAATGTAAATCCAGTATTTTACATATGCGACGAGTGGAGGGTCGTTCCGCCTGGCGAAAAAAGGAAAGATAGCGGGCACCATTGTCGAAAAAATTTACAATCACGAACAAGTTAACACAGTTGAAACCATGTAACTGTTTGAAAAATAAAGCATCGCAAAAACTGGCATATGCGGTGCATAGTAATGTGTGTTCCTATGTTTCACACCCATGAAACGCAAATGAGGGGGACAGCGTACTGGTCTCCGCCGTCCCCTCTCATTAAAAATTTAAACAACCACTATACCCAAATAGAAACGGCCCGGATCTCCTAATCCGGGCCGTTCTTGATTCCAGTGGTGAAAGTCGCCTCGTGGCGGCAATCTATCAGGCGTCGCCTAGCTTGCTGCTGGCGCGACCTTTTTCTCGGCCATCAGCTCACCCAGTTCACCGGCTTCATACATTTCCATCATGATGTCACTACCGCCGACAAACTCGCCTTTGACATAAAGTTGCGGAATGGTTGGCCAGTCGGAAAATTCCTTGATTCCCTGGCGCACTTCCATGTCCTGCAGTACGTCCACAGATTCAAAACCGACACCAAGATGTTCAAGAATCGCAACGGCTTTGCTGGAAAAGCCGCATTGCGGGAACAAGGGTGTGCCCTTCATGAAAAGCACAACGTCATTGGATGTGACCATCGTGTCAATTTTTGCATTTACTGCGTCGCTCATCTTCATTCTCCTTTGCAAGTTCCGCTCCGAACTCACGTTTATTCTGGTACTCCAGTGGTCAGCTGCAACGCGTGCAGCTCTCCGCCCATTTTACCTTTTAAAGCCGCATAAACGGCCTGATGTTGTTTAACCCGGTTCATACCGGCAAATGCCGGGGCTATTACTTTGGCCGCATAATGGTCGCCGTCACCAGCCAAATCCTGAATCTCGACAACCGCATCCGGAAAGGCCTCCAGGATCATCGCTTTAATGTCATCACTCGCCATCGGCATTGCAGATCGTCCTACTCAGCTTCTTCAATAAACTGGCGGCGCGCTTCCACCATTTTGTCGGTCAGCACCGTACGGATACCGGCATCGTCAATTTCAACGCCTGCCGAAGTCAGATCACCCAGCAGCTTGCGAATGACATCTTCGTCACCCGCTTCTTCAAAGTCCGCCTGTACAACCGCTTTGGCATAGGCATCAGTTTCCTCTGCAGTCAGGCTCATTTTCTCCGCAGCCCACTCACCGAGAAGCCGGTTTCGCCGGGCTGTGATCTTGAATTGCATTTCCTCATCGCGCGCGAATTTCGTTTCAAATGCTTTTTCACGATCTTCAAAACCGGCCATAATTTTCCCTAACTAGCGTTTGTCCATCACTGGATGATGTTGAATAGAAATAGGCATTGGCCGCATTGGCGACAAGAGGCCTGTGTTGATCAGTCTGCAACTTTCACAACAAGCTTACCAATAGCGCCGCGATCTGCCATTTTCTGGATCGCTTTTCCGGCATCGGCAAAGTCGAAAACTTCTGAAACGCGCGGCTGGATCATGCCTTGCCCCCACAGCTTGAACAGCCGGTTGATATGGGACCGGTTGCCTGCTGGATCGCGCATTGCATAAGCGCCCCAGAATACACCGCAAACATCACAGGATTTGAGCAGAGTGAGGTTCAGTGGCAATTTGGCGATGCCCGCAGGGAAACCAACAACAAGAAAACGACCTTCCCACGCGATAGATCGAACAGCGGGCTCGCTATAGTCACCGCCAACCGCATCATAAATGACATCCGCGCCATTCGGGCCGACGGCTGCTTTGAACTGTGCGGCCAGAGCTTTCGACTGATCCTTGTCAAAAGGAGCGCGGCCATAGACTACCGTTTCGTCGGCACCAGCAGCTTTTGCAAATTCGGCTTTTTCTTCGGACGAAACAGCAGCAACGACGCGTGCGCCAAAGGCTTTGCCCAGCTCAACCGCAGCGATGCCGACCCCGCCAGATGCACCAAGCACCAAAAGCGTGTCGCCTTCCTTGATATGGCCGCGATCAACCAAGGCATGAATGGATGTTCCATAGGTCAGGATAAGCGCGGAGGCATCTTCAAAGCTGACCGTATCGGGGATTTTAAACACGCTGTTATGATCAACAGCAACTTGCTCCACGAGACCACCATGGCCAGTGGTCGAGGCGACACGATCACCGACCTTCAAGCCAGTTACGCCTTCGCCAATTTCCGCGATGACACCTGACACTTCACCACCGGGCGCAAAAGGCCGGGGTGGCTTGAATTGATACATGTCCTGAATGATGAGCACATCGGGATAGTTGATCGAACATGCCTTCACATCAATGACCACCTGACCCTTGCCAGCTGCCGGACTTTCAACCTCGAGCATCTCAAGACTATCTGGACCACCGACTTTCGTGGACATTAGTGCTTTCATTATTTCTTCCTCTTCCCTTAATAATTCTCGAGCGCGTTCAAGCTATGACTGGCTTATGCCAAGCATGTGCAGAATCGACCCTTGCCTCATGCGCTTCTATGGCATCGGATTTTGACATTGTCAGGTCAATTTCATCAAGCCCGTCCATCAAGCATTGGTGCCGGAAAGGATCCATCTCGAAGGTAAAGCGATCCTGAAACGGTGTGGTTACACTCATACTTTCCATATCGATAGTTATCGGATCGGTTTTGGCGACCTCCATCAAACGGTCAATGGCTTCTTGCGGCAAGGGGATAGCGAGCAGGCCATTTTTAAATGCATTGCTGGAAAAAATATCAGAAAAGCTCGGCGCGATAATCGCCTTTATACCCATGTCGTCGAGCGCCCATGCGGCATGCTCACGGCTGGAGCCGCATCCAAAATTATCACCCGCGATCAAGACTGAGGCTCCTGCATATTCAGGATCGTCGAAAACATTGCCCTCTTTGGCTCGGATCGATTCAAACGCGCCCTCGCCCAGACCTTCCCGGGATATGGTTTTGAGCCATTCGGCCGCAATGATCACATCGGTATCGACATTTTTCTGACCAAAGGGAATGGCGCGCCCTTCAACCGAACGGACCGGTTTCATTCTTCATCCTCTTCAGAACCATCCACCGGCTCATTCTCATAACGTGTGCCGGGTTTTGGCTCAGAGGCCTTGAACTCATCCAGCTTGCGCATTTTGTGTCGACCGGCATAGATCAGGGCTGCGGCAACGGCTGCCGAACCAACGGCAGCACCCACCTTGGCACCGGTTGACCATTTGCTTTTCTTTTCGTTTGCGCCGTCATCTTCAGGTTTCTTCTTATCGTCTGCCATATCTAAGCCTTATCCTATCAGTTCGCGAACATCTGTAAGTTTGCCGGCAACCGCAGCCGCAGCTGCCATTGCAGGAGACATTAAATGGGTTCTGGCACCAGGCCCTTGGCGACCAACGAAATTGCGATTGGACGTCGAGGCGCAGCGTTCTCCCGGTGGGACTTTGTCGGGATTCATCCCAAGACAGGCAGAACAGCCCGGTTCTCGCCATTCAAAACCGGAAGCCTTGAAGATCGCATCCAGACCTTCCGCTTCTGCCTGTGCTTTAACGAGGCCGGATCCGGGCACCACAATCGCCCATTTCACACCATCTGCCTTTTTGCGGCCTTCGAGAACCTTGGCTGCTGCTCGTAAATCCTCAATCCGGCTGTTGGTGCAACTGCCAATAAAGATGTTTTCGACCGAAACATCCGACAGCGGCTGTCCCGCCGAAAGCCCCATATATTCCAATGACTTGCGCGCTGCATCCTGCTTGGACGGGTCGGCAAAACTCTCTGGAGCCGGAACCTGACCAGTTACCGGCAGGACATCTTCAGGACTCGTGCCCCAGGTCACCGTTGGTGCAACGTCGGCTGCGTCAATTATCACGGTCTTGTCGAAAACCGCACCATCGTCGGTACGCAAGTTTTTCCAATAGGCAACAGCCGCATCCCAGTCCGCTCCCTTGGGCGCCATCGGACGGTCTTTAAGATAGGCAAAGGTTGTTTCATCAGGCGCGATCAGGCCAGCACGCGCGCCAGCCTCGATTGACATGTTCGATACGGTCAACCGGCCTTCGATCGACATTTTCTCAAACACCTCGCCACGATATTCCACGACATGGCCGGTACCACCCGCTGCACCAATGACGCCGATGATGTGCAGGATCAGGTCTTTAGGACTGATGCCGGGACCGAGTAGTCCCTCAACCCGAATTTCCATTGATTTGGACCGGGATAGCTGCAGTGTCTGTGTGGCCAGGACATGCTCGACTTCGCTGGTGCCAATGCCAAAGGCGAGCGCGCCCAGCGCACCATGTGCGGCTGTATGGCTGTCTCCGCAGACCAGCGTGGTGCCAGGCAGTGTAAAGCCCTGTTCCGGCCCGATAACATGAACAATCCCCTGTTCTTTGTCACTCGCACCGATATATTTGATTCCGAAAGCTGGCGCATTGGCTTCCAGAGCTTCGAGCTGTGCTGCACTTTGCGGATCGGCAATTGGTATCTTGTTACCATTGGCATCGACACGCGGTGTCGTCGGCAGGTTATGATCGGGAACAGCCAGTGTCAGATCGGGGCGACGAACCTTGCGATCGGCCTTACGGAGTCCTTCAAAAGCCTGCGGACTGGTCACCTCATGCACGAGATGCCGGTCAATATAGATCAGCGCCGTGCCGTCATCGCGCTGATCCACGACATGGGCATCCCAGATTTTCTCGTACAGGGTCTTTGCTTTGTTCATCCGGGGTTTCACCATCCTCTAATGCAATATGGTGTTTCGTTTACCCAGATCAATTGCCCGTGCAAGCGAGAAGTGACTTCAAAAGACCATCAGAAAGGCGTATCTTCACCAGATGACCATTTTTGCTATCATAGCCACCATAGTTGCTTCCGTCATCGCGATGGAATTTGTCGCATGGGGCGCGCACAAATATATCATGCATGGCTTCGGCTGGAATTGGCACCGCGATCATCACGAGCCACATGATAAGGTGCTGGAGAAAAACGACCTCTATGGCATTGCCGGAGCAGTGATGAGCATTTCCATGTTTGTCGTTGGCAGTCCGATGATCATGGGCAATTCCGCCTGGGAACCGGGCACATGGATTGGGCTAGGTATATTGATATATGGCATCATATACACCCTGATCCACGACGGGTTGGTGCATCAGCGCTATTTCAAATATGTTCCTAAGCGCGGCTATGCCAAGCGTCTGGTGCAAGCCCATAAGCTGCACCATGCAACTGTCGGCAAGGAAGGCGGTGTTAGCTTTGGCTTCGTCTTTGCCCGGGATCCCGCCAAGTTGAAGGCGGAATTGAGAGCCCAGCGCGAGACGGGAGAAGCCGTGGTCAGAGACTCTGTTGGCGCGGCTTAAACCCGCTCCATTTGATCATAGTCAATCCAATCCCTGCAAAAATCATCGCGCTACCGATGAAAAACCGTGTCGTCAGTATTTCGCCAAGCAGCAGCACCCCGCCCAGCGCGGCAATCGCCGGTACTGAAAGCTGTGAGGCGGCGGCGGTACTAACCGACAATCGCGGCAGAACGGCATACCAGGTAATATAGCCCAGTCCCGATGTGATAGTGCCGGAGATTATCGCCAACATGACACCGGTTGGCTGAACATGTTCGCCGCTACCCAACACAGGAATGAGCAACAGGCACAGCACCGCCGCCCCGACAAAATTCCGCGCTGTGGCGAGAGCGGGCCGCGCTGCGCCTTTTCCGGCCCAGCTATAAAAACCCCAGGAAATGCCGGCCAGCGCCATGATCAGACCACCAGCCAGTGGCGGCGCCGTGTCCCCTGGTGCCAGAAATACAGCAAGTCCAGCAATGGCCAACAACAGCCCCGCCCATTGGATAGCCGTTGGATAGATACCACGCACTATGCCAATCATCTGCAGGCTCAATTGCCCAGCTGGAAACAGGATCAGGGCGCCAATTGCAGCATCCAGCGATACATAAGCAAATGAGAAGCTGACAGCATATAAGAATAGAGCAACCGCTGGAACGATCGTATCGCGGCGTGGCAACACCGCACGACCATGACGCCATCCAAATAGCAGCCCCAGCAAAAGCGCGCCCGAAACGATGCGGATCGCGGTGAAACTCGCCCAATCGATGGTATTCTCAGCCAACGCCGCGCGATTCAGCAGACTGTTGCCAGCAAATGCACATAACGTCAGAACTAGCAAAAGCGCGGTTAGCGAACGTCCGCCAACAGGGCCTGACCGTTGATCAGCAGCAGACACTAACCCGCAAGCGTAGGTACGACCGGTCCGCCCAATTCAATTGCCTTTTTATAGCCCGCCCGGGCCATCATCCGTTTGCCATAGTCCATCGTCGCTGGCCGATTGGCGAGCATACCAGCGGCCATGGCGAGTTCGATTACATACATGATATTAATGTCAGCGCCGGTGAAACTGTCGCCGACCAGAAATTCACGATTATCGATATGGTGCTCCACATAGTCGAGCAGCTTGACGACCTCGCCCTCGACAAACGGCGCATAGCCTTCACCTAATCCACCGAAACGCGGCGCGAGCATCTGCACGATTACTGGATTGGCCAATGTACCTTCGGCGAAATGCAACCATTCCAGATACTCAGCCCTGTCCTTGGCCCCCGGTCCCGGCGCCAGCTTACCGTCTCCATATTGCTCCAATATATATTCAATCACCGCCCCTGATTCCATCATCAGATGATCGTCGATGATAACGGTCGGTGCCTTGGCGAGCGGATGGATAGCCGCCAGATCGGCTTGTGCGCGCATGGTCTCGGGATGACGTTGATGCCGAACCATCTCATAGTCGATACCGAGTTCTTCCAGCAACCAGATGATACGCGTTGAACGACTATATTCTAGATGGTGCAATATGATCATGGCTTTGGCTCCTGTGGGGTTCGAACAGTTTCGCTGGGCCGGAGCCTAGATGCAGTCAAAAGCACAAACAACAAAAACAATGATTGCTCATGCCAAACAGCCTACAACGCGATCTGTTCCGGATGCCTAGTGTCCAACCACGCCCAGGCTTTCAAACGGCCGGTCATTATCACTATATTTCTCAACCAATGTCGCGCTGGCTTCATTCAGGCCAATAAGCTCAACCGTCTTGCCTTCATTTTGCAGGCGTTCGACAATCTTGTCGAGCATGCCGGTCGCCGAGATATCCCAGAAGTGCGCATCGTGAACATCGATAATCACAGTATCAATACCTTCTTCGTTAAACTCCATCGCTTCATAGAGCATATCGACCGAGCCAAAGAATATCTGGCCACCAAAGACATAACGGTGGGTAGTGACTTCCACGAAATCCTGAATAGTGACGAGCTGACGCACTTTCCATGCGAAGAAGATACCAGAGAGCAAGACGCCGGTCAGAACACCAATGGACAGATCATGGGTTGCGACAACCATCACCACAGTGGCGATCATAACGAAATTGGATGGCCACGGGTGGTGGGTGATTTCCGTAAAGCTCTTCCAACGGAAGGTGCTGATGGAAACAAAGATCATCACCGCGACCAAAGCTGGCATCGGGATTTGTGCGACCAGTGGCCCAAGACCAACGATAAGTACCAACAGCATCACACCTGCTACAAAGGTTGAAAGGCGCCTGCGCCCGCCCGATTTAATATTGATTACCGATTGACCGATCATCGCACAGCCGCCCATGCCGCCGATAAAACCGGTTACGAAATTGGCAATGCCCTGACCATAGGTTTCCCGTTTCTTGTCACTGCGGGTCTCGGTCATATCATCGACAATCGAGGCCGTGAGCAGAGATTCCAGTAAGCCAACCGCCGCCATCGCCAATGAATAAGGCGCAATAATCTGCAATGTTTCCCAGGTGATCGGAATTTGCGGAATGTGGATCCATGGCAAGCTGTCAGGCAACTCCCCCATATCGCCAACGGTTGATACATCGACCCTGAAATAGATGCTGACCGCCGCCAGCACGATGATTGCGGCCAAGGGTGACGGCACCCAGCTGGTGAGCTTCGGCAAGCCGTAGATGATCGCCAGACCGGCCGCGACCATCGCATAGGTCTGCCAAGTAAAGGCTTCACCGGTCAGTTGCGGGAGCTGCGCCATGAAGATAAGGATGGCGAGCGCGTTCACAAATCCGGTAATGACCGACCGCGAGACAAAGCGCATCAACAGGTCCAGTCTGAGCAACGCCGCGATGGCTTGAAAAATGCCCATTAATATGGTTGCTGCGAACAGATATTCGACCCCATGATCGCGCACCAGCGGAACGACCAATACGGCCACTGCCGCTGTCGCGGCGCTGATCATTCCCGGTCGGCCGCCAATCATCGAGATAATTACGGCGATCGAGAAACTGGCATAGAGACCAACACGCGGATCAACTCCGGCAATAATGGCAAAGCCAATAGCCTCAGGGATCAACGCAAGCGCAACAACCAAACCAGCCAGAAACTCGGTTTTCGGATTGGAAAGCCAGTCGCGTTTGAAGTCGCTGTGTATTGCCATGATTCGGTCCCCACCGATTGAGATGTCAGATTAGATTGTTGCAACGCACCATTGCTGAGCGCGGCCATGGCCTATTGGCTTGCCACCGTCAAGCGAAGCACCACTCTTTGCATCTGTTCCAGATCAAACAGGTGTCCGGAAATCTTCGGTCACTCTGGCCACCGCAGCAATCTCTTCTTCATGACCAATTTCGCGATGCGGCTCGGCAAGTGCTTCGGTCTCCCAAGCCTGCATGGCGGGATGGGCAATGATATTATCCACCCATGCCCTGCCTTTCGATCCAATATCGAGATCAAATGTCCGCACGCGGTAGGCCACCGGCGCATAAAAGGCATCCACGGCGGTAAACTTGTCGCCCGCTAGCCAGGGTCCGCCAAAGCTGTTCAAACCTTCGGCAAATAGCTCGCCGATCCGGCTCACATTGCGTTGAAGCGGCGTCTCGATGTCATGTAGCTCCGCCCGGATTCCAATATTCATCGGGCAGATATTGCGTAGCGGCGCGAAACCGCCATGCATTTCCGCTGCCGCACAACGCGCCCAAGTCCGTGCCTTTTCATCCTCTGGCCAGACACCCTCGTTCCGCTCCGCGAGATATTCCATGATCGCGAGCGAATCCCAAATCGTGCGATCATCGTCCTTCAAACAGGGCACCTGGGCATTGGGAGCAAAGGCCCGAAACCGCTCATAATTGTCTTCTTCAAAATAGATGATCTCGTCTTTGAACGGGATATCCAGCGCCTTCATCAACATCCACGGGCGTAGCGACCAGCTTGAATAGTTCCGGTTTGCGGTAATCAGCGTGTAGGTCATATAGCCTCCTTTGGAGAG
Source organism: Sphingorhabdus sp. Alg231-15 (assembly GCF_900149705.1). Taxonomy (NCBI): domain Bacteria; kingdom Pseudomonadati; phylum Pseudomonadota; class Alphaproteobacteria; order Sphingomonadales; family Sphingorhabdaceae; genus Sphingorhabdus; species Sphingorhabdus sp. Alg231-15. The sequence goes on from NZ_LT703001.1 coordinate 1,671,541, forward strand.
AGATAACTGGGATCATGATGAAAGGGCATCGGGCGATCTTCTGCCAGAGCTTCCAAAATGCTGGCGAAGCTGGTCTTGCCCCGAAAACCCAAAAGTTTCTCCGCTTTCCCGGCATCGTAAACACGATCAATATGATCCGGCAACACCCAGCCTTTTTCCTCATACAAGGCTTTGGCTTCGGGAAAGCAACGCGCGATCACCGATGGTGCGTCCTCGAGAAGCTGTTTGCAATCTTCTCGGGTAAACGGCGTTGCCGCTGATAAAACAAACGTCTCGAAACCCAAGTCAGCAATGCGATCCAACGCGGCAATATGAGCGTCAGCGGCATCCTCGACAGTCAATCGCCGGTTCAGTAATTCATTGGCTTTCAGATTGGGGCCGCTTGGTATCTCAAGCGTATCATCGTCTTCGGGAAAGAAACGGCCCGTGCGCAAAACCGCGACGCTAATTCCGTGCAGCTTGTGATAGAGACGGCACAGATGCTCTGCCGATATCTTCGTGACACCATAGATATTGCGCGGTTTCAGAGGGCCGAATTCTTCATCCAGCCAAAAGGCCTGTTCAGCCCCGCCGGCACGGCCGGCACGCACGGCTTCGGAAATCATCAGAGAGGTTGTTGAGGTGAAGACAAACCGGTCATGACCAGCCTGTACCGCGGCTTCCAGAAGGTTCAGCGTGCCAGTGACATTCACATCGACAAAGGCGCTGCTGGGATAACGGACAATATCGGGTTTGTGCAGTGCGCCTGCATGGATGACAGCCTCAATGCCATGGTCGTCGAAAGTCTTGTCGATCAACGCCCGATCAGCCACCGAGCCAACGATAGCGGTGTGGTCCCCGGCCGCAACATCCAGACCGGTTACTTGGTGACCGATCGCTTCAAGCCTCGGTGCCAGAAACCTGCCCAACCAACCCGATGAGCCGGTGAGCAGCAGCTTCATCAGGCGCCACCAATTAATTCGCGGCCAATCAGCATGCGGCGAATTTCATTGGTTCCTGCGCCAATGTCCAGCAATTTGGAATCGCGCCAATAACGCTCAACCGGCCAGTCGGTCGTGTAGCCGGCCCCGCCTAGCGCCTGGACCGATTCTTCAGCAACACGGACGCTGCTTTCGGACGCATACATGACAGCACCGGCGGCATCAAAACGCGTTGTCTGACCGGCGTCACATGCCTTGTTTACTGCATAAACGTAAGAGCGCGCGCTGTTGAGCCGGACATACATATCGGCAATCTTGCCTTGCATCAGCTGAAACGTGCCAATCGGCTTGCCAAACTGTTTACGCTCACGGACATAAGGTATGACCGTATCGAGACAGGCTTGCATCAATCCCAAAGGGATTGCAGCCAGCACCGCGCGCTCATAGTCGAGACCAGACATAAGCACGCCCACGCCGCCATTAATCGGTCCCATCACGTTTTCTTCCGGCACTTCGCAATCGTCAAATACCAGCTCCGCTGTCGGGCTGCCCTTCATCCCGACTTTCTCGATTTTCTGGCCGATGGAAAAACCCTTCATGCCCTTTTCAATCAGGAAAGCTGTGATGCCGCCAGACCCTGCATCGGGCCGGGTTTTACCATAGACCACCAGAGTGTCCGCATCGGTTGAGTTGGTGATCCAGAATTTGGTGCCATTCAATATATAGCCGCCCTGCACGGCTTCTGCTTTCAATTTCATACTCACGACATCCGACCCGGCACCGGCTTCGGACATGGCGAGTGAACCGACATGTTCTCCGGAAATCAGCTTTGGCAAATATTTCGCTTTTTGCTCCGGTGATGCCCAGCGGCGGATCTGGTTGACGCACAGATTGCTATGCGCGCCATAGGATAGTCCCAGCGCCGCGCTGCCCCTGCTTACTTCTTCAACCGCTATAGCATGTTCCAGATAACCGAGACCAAGCCCACCATCTTCCTCCTCAACGGTCACGCCATGCAGGCCAAGCTCTCCCATCTGCTCCCAAAGCTCACGCGGAAACCAGTCTTCACGGTCCATTTTCTGGGCCAATGGCATGATTTTCTCGTCGGCAAAGCGCCGCGTAGTATCACGGATCTGGTCGGCCATTTCACCAAGTTGGAAATCAAAATCAGGGGTAGCAATCATATCGTCCTCAACTTTCTGGGAAGCGCATATCATATTTGGTTGCGACTGCGACCAAAATTAACGCCAATTTTTTCCAGCTCAACTTGGCGCGCAGAGGATTGCCGATCCTGTCCAGCAATGCCATAGGCGCGGCCATGCTCTATGATCTTGCCCGCCCATTTATTTTCGCACTCGAAGCGGAGAAGGCCCACGGCCTCACCATTGCCGGACTAAAAGCCCTGCCCTTGGGACCAGCGCCCAAATCCGACCCGGTTCTGGCCACCACGGTCGCCGGTCTCGATTTTCCCAATCCCATCGGCATGGCACCCGGTTTCGACAAAAATGGTGAAGTGCCTGACGCGCTGATCCGTATGGGCTTTGGCTATGCCGAAGTCGGGACGCTGACGCCGCGCGCACAGCCAGGCAATCCCAAACCGCGCATATTCCGGTTGCCCAAGGACAAGGCGGTCATAAACCGGTTGGGGTTTAACAATGAAGGGCAGGAAAAAGCGGCACCGCGCCTGAAACGAATGCGAAGACGTATGGGCAAAGGCGTTCTGGGCATCAATATTGGCGCCAATAAGGATAGCGATGACCGGATTGCCGACTATGTCATCGGCGTCGAGAATATGGCACCACGCGCAGACTATCTGACGGTCAATATTTCCTCGCCTAACACACCGGGCTTACGCGCGTTGCAAGACAAAGCCGCATTGGAAGAACTGCTCGCCGCCGTCATGCAGGCCCGTGGTGATCACAAAGTACCGGTTTTCCTGAAAGTCGCCCCTGATCTCGAACCGGCGGACATTGATGATATAGTAGATGTCACCATGAAGCAGAAGATTGATGCGCTTATCGTTTCAAATACCACTATTACGCGCCCCAATCTGCATTCGACCAATCAGGATGAAACCGGCGGTCTGTCTGGCGCGCCGCTGAAAGACCTGGCGCTGCAACGGCTTAAGGATTTTCGCAAAGCCAGCGGCGGCAAAATCCCGCTTATCGGGGTTGGTGGTATCGCCAATGCGGAAGACGCCTATCAGCGCATTCGGGCCGGAGCCTCGCTCATTCAGCTTTACACCGCTATGATATATGAAGGCCCGACCATGGCCCGTGCGATGAGCTGCGGACTGGCACGGCTATTGAATCGCGACGGATATGCATCGGTTTCAGATGCTGTAGGAGCAGACGACAAATGATTTGCCAAAAAGACAAGCCATCCATAAAACTTGGCTCCATGAAAAAACTCCTGACTTTACTCGCTTTTTTCCTGGTCACCCCGCTTGCGGTTCCTGCCAGCGCCCAAAATGCTGGCACCGCGGCATCAGCCCATCCCGAAGCTACCAAGGCCGGATTTGAAATGCTGCAAGCCGGTGGCTCTGCAACCGACGCTGCGATGGCGATGATGCTGGCACTGACCGTCGTCGAACCCCAATCGAGCGGCATTGGCGGCGGCGGCTTTCTGCTGCATCATGATGGGAAAAGCGGCTGGATGGAAACTATTGACGGACGCGAAATGGCGCCGGCAGCGGCTGCTTCGGATCGCTTTTTGGGCGAAGATGGTAAACCCCTAGGTTGGCGTGATGCCGCACCAGGCGGGAAGTCAGTGGGCGTACCGGGTAATATGCGGCTGATGGAACTAGCCCAAAAAAAATGGGGCAAACTGCCATGGGCGAAATTGTTTGAACCCGCCATCAAACTGGCCGAAGAGGGTTATGCCGTCAGTCCTCCACAATATGACTGGATGAAACGGCTCGAAAGACTTTGGGTAAAATTCCCCGACATGCAAAAGCTGTACTGGCGCAATGGAGAGCCTGCTCCGCGAGGAACGATAATAAAAAACCCTGAACTCGGCCAATTGCTCCGCGAACTGCAAGCTGGCGGTGCGGATGCTTTTTACACTGGCAAGACAGTGGCCGCGATTTCGGCAGCGGTCGGTAAAGCACCGCAAAATCCTTCGGTTCTGACACAGCAGGATTTTGACAATTACAGCGCAATTTTAAGACAACCAATCTGCTCCACCTATCGCGAATATCGTATTTGCGGCATGGGCCCGCCCTCATCCGGAGCGACAACGGTTCTTCAGATACTCGGCTCAATTGAACGATTTGACATGGGTATGCTCTATGAAAAGGAACCAGCGCGTGCATGGCATGTTGTTGGTGAAGCCATGCGGCTGGCCTATGCGGACCGTGAAAAATATCTGGCGGATCAGGATTTTGTCTCGGTCCCTGTCGCTGGCTTGATCGACAAGCAATATCTTTCCAAGCGCTCCCAAATGATCGCACTACAACGCGCACGGCCTCAGTTTCCGGGGATCGACACCTATCCTGCCGGCAATCCTCCCGGTGCCTTGCCCCGCACGGCTGCTATTTCATCGGAAGTGGCTGGGACAACCCATTTCACAGCAGTTGATGGCGAAGGCAATATTGCAAATATGACATCCACCGTCGAAGGCCCATTCGGCAGTCAATTGCTCGCCCGCGGCATGGTGCTCAATAACGAGCTCACGGACTTTACCTTCGCTCCGGAAAAAGACGGTGCGCCAGTCGCAAATCGAGTGCAAGCGGGCAAACGTCCTCTTTCCTCCATGTCGCCCACGATCGTCTACGATTCCAATGGAAAGCCTGTTCTTGCTTTGGGTTCCGCAGGTGGCAAGCGGATAATCATGCATGTCGCCAAAACGCTGATCGGCGTGCTGGATTATGGATTGCCGCTAAAGGATGCGATGGCGATGCCCAATATCTACTTCGGCGGATCGGGACTATTGATTGAAAATGACAGCGACCTGATTGCGCTGCAAGATGATCTGGCCCGTCTTGGCCACACTGTGGTGACGAGCAACCTCCCTTCAAAGCTTGCCGGTGCTCAAAAAACCGACAAGGGCTGGGTTGGTGCCGTTGATCCGCGCAGCACCGGTGAAGCGGTTAGCGAGCTACCTTGATGGAGACAATTCCCATTTCGGGGTTGGAAATCATTGCCCGAAACTTTTATCCACGCTAGCCTGTAGTCACAACAGGGGCCTGGCCTTCAAAGGGGTGGCTGCGCGAGAGGGTGAATAAAGTGTCGGCAAAAAAATCTAAGAACCGCTATCTTGAATTTGACGGGTTTTCCAACCTTGTTTCTATGTTTTTTGAACGCGCAAGTGAAGGCGGCGATAAGCCCTTTCTGAGCGCCAAAATTGACGGGGAATGGCGCGCAACCAGTTGGGCAGATGCGGCCCGACAAGTCGCAGCGCTGGCCAAGTCCTTCAAGAAACTCGGTCTGAAGCCGGGCGATCGCGTCATGCTGGTCGCCGACAATTGCCCACAATGGTGTATTGCCGATCTGGCGATCATGGCCGCGAAATGCATTACCGTTCCGACCTACACTACGAACACACCGCAGGATCATCAGCATATATTGGACAATAGCGGCGCAAAGGCGGTGATTGTATCCAATCAGAAACTTGCGCAAAATCTGATCCCTTCCGTTATGAAATCGGCAGAAGCCGATATTGTGATTGGCATGTCAGATCTGCGGATCGGGCAGTCAGGCGATTTTGCCATTCACCAATGGAATGACTTGATCCAAGGCACCGATGAAGATGTGGTTGAGATAAGCGCCCAGGCTGAGGACATGAAGCGGGATGATGTTGCCTGTATCATCTATACCAGCGGGACCGGTGGACAGCCCCGCGGCGTCATGCAACCACATGGCGCAATCTTGCATAATGTCAAAGGGCCAGCAGAAGTCATCGAAAGTGATTTTGGTTGGGATGAAGAGGTTTTCTTGTCGTTCCTGCCGCTAAGCCATGCGTATGAACATAGCGCCGGACAGTTTTTCCCCATCGGTCTGGGTGCGGAAATTTACTATTCGGAAGGGCTAGAAAAGCTCGCCTCCAATATCGAGGAAGTCCGGCCGACCATAATGGTGGTGGTTCCACGCTTGTTTGAGGTTTTGCGTCAGCGGCTTATCAAAACGGTCGAAAAGCAGGGCAAGATGCCTAATTATCTGCTCGGCAAGGCATTGGCGATGGGCGAACGGGTGGCCAGCGGCAAAAAACGCAAGCGCGACAAGCCGATGGACATTTTCCTGAACAAAACGCTCCGTCCCAAAGTGCAAAAACGCTTTGGTGGACGGATCAAGGCGATGGTATCGGGCGGTGCGCCTCTTAACCCCGATATCGGCGTATTTTTTCAATCACTAGGACTGACATTGCTGCAAGGCTATGGCCAGACCGAATCCGGTCCGATCATTTCCTGTAACCGGCCGCGCACTGGTCTAAAAATGGATACAGTCGGCCCGCCGATGATCGACACAGAAGTCAAGATTGCCGACGATGGCGAGATATTGGTCCGCGGCGAACTCGTCATGAAGGGCTACTGGCGCAATCAGGCGGAAACCGATCGTGTGATCATAGATGGCTGGCTGCATACCGGAGATATTGGTCTGATTGACGAAGCAGGACGGGTCGCAATTACGGATCGCAAGAAAGATCTAATCGTCAACGACAAGGGTGAAAATGTGGCGCCTCAGAAGCTGGAAGGCATGCTGACCTTGCAGCCGGAAATCTTGCAAGCGATGATTGTTGGAGACAAGCGTCCCTATATGGTCGGGCTTGTTGTGCCAGATCCCGAATGGGCCCTGGAATGGTCGCGGCAGGAGGGCATGGCTTATGACTTCCTGAAACTACAGGCTAATCCAGCCTTCAAGTCAGCGGTGAGTAAAGCCGTTGATCGGGTGAACAAGAATTTGACGGTGACCGAAAAGGTTCGCCGGTTTGAATTTGCCGACGAACCCTTTGCGATCGAAAATGAAGAACTGACGCCAAGCATGAAAATCCGGCGTCATGTCATTCGGGAACGCTATCAGGAACGGATGAACGCGCTTTACAAGAAGTAATCGCGACCATTGTCAGGAGCGGTTAGCCACCGGTTTTGGTGTAGGGTACGAACGAACTGAACGAACAGCTGTCGATAAATGCGCCAGATGGCCGACTTTGGACCTGAGCAATCTCGCCGCGGCAAAGCTGCGTCGAGGACCGGACCGTTATCAGGGTATTGCGATCCACATCCCGGCATCCGCCATAGGGCTCGTTCACATAGATGGTTTTGGGATTACCACTGCGACCGTAAATCAGATATTTATCGCCGATCACCGTCATGTTCTTTTGGTCGATCCGATTGATACAACTTACTGGTTTACCGGCTTCGCGTCCGGCAATTTTCTTGTCGAACTTGGTTTGCTCTTTTTCACTGAGCTTTACCTCAGCGGTGCCGCTATTGGCTGCCGGGGCAGCTAGCATCAGTGCCAATGGTAATGCGAAAATAATCTTGCGCATGGCGAGTCTCCTTCGATGTTCCCCCATCAAAGTTACATGATATCATGAATTTGATAAAAAACGAAATCAAGGCCTAAAAATTGTCTTTGGCAGTCCGCCGTTCTGCCAATTGCGCTGCGGAAGCCGCTCGCATGAATGGGTTTGTCGCTGCTTCCAGAGCGATGGTCGTTGGCACCGTCGCCTCTCCCTTGGCCCGTGCGGCCAAAACCGCCTGCATGCGGTCTTTCAGCGCCTGATTTTCCGGTTCGGCTACCAAGGCATATTCGCCATTGGCCTGGGTATATTCATGGGCGCAATAGACCTTTGTTTCACCCGGCAACTTGGAAAGTTTTTGCATATTATCATACATTTGCGCAGCTGTACCTTCAAATAGGCGGCCACAGCCCATAGCGAACAGGGTATCCCCGACAAAGACAACTTTTTCATCCGCAATGTGGAACGCTATATGTCCCGCGGTATGCGCTGGAACATCGATAACTTCAGCCACAACCTCCCCCAGCCGAACATGATCTCCTTCCTTGACCATGGTATCGAGCGTTGGGATCCGCGCCTGCTCTGCTTCTGGCCCGGTAATGTGGCAACCGGTGGCTTCCTTTATCGCGGCGTTGCCGCCTGTATGATCGGGATGCCAGTGGGTGTTCCAAATCTGGGTGATTTTCCAGCCGCGTTTATCCGCTTCTGCGAGCACCGGTTCGGCCACGGCAGGGTCGACGACCATGGTCTCCTGTGATGCCGGTTCATGGACTAACCAGACATAGTTATCGGACAAGACGGGAATTCGAATGATTTCAAGCATGTTCGGCAATTTACGATGCTGTCCAGGCGCTGTCGAGGGTTAACGGCAAAATAACCATTTTACCTTAAGACACATAGACTTAGTCAAGGGAAGCGTTGGGAAGGATCGCGCATTGCGCTTATTGGCCATATTTCTGGCATTGCTCGGCTTTTGCCTGATGCTGCCTGTTTCCGGCGCAAGCGCATCTGCGGTGCGACTGGCAGACGACCTCTGCACATTTGGAACTGGTCCGGAAGGCAATATTTCCCAGGTCATTGCTGAGAGCGACAAATTTAATTGCACAGACAGCAAGTTTGATTTCGTCGGAACAAAGCTATGGGCGAAATTCCCCTTCAAGGCAGATACAATTCCTCCTGGTACAGTGGAAATACAGGGTGATAATAACGGACTCAGTTCGATATCTGTTCACTCGTTGCTGACCGACGGCACCATCATGTCCGCCTATTTTACCGAGCGGCAAGTTGTCGAAAGCTGGAGGCCGAAAGGGCATTATGGATTGCCGATTCCGGGATCAGAAGACCCCACTATTCGAAGCCAGATCGCAAGTGTTTTCGTGTCGCTGGACAATCCGCGTGTAGCCAGTTCCATCACATTGATGGAGCTTAAGTCCAAAAAAACCTGGGACGATCTGAAGCTGCCCCTTTCTGCCATGTTCGCTCTGCTGTGCGGCATGGCAATCATGCCTTTTTTCTACAACGCGTTTTTCTATGGTGCGCTGCGTTACAGTTTCATGCTGTGGCACAGCATCATGATTGCTGGCACGGTGGTCTATACGTTCAGCTCGTCCGGATTAATCTTTCTGGTCTTCCCTGAGACGGACCTGATGACGAAGTTCCTTCTCAACTACTGGACTCTCGCCCTTTGTATTGCCGCCAGCGGGTTCTTCCTCGATCGGTTTGTCGAACCGGGTAAGATCGCAAGCTGGCTCCGTCCAATATTACTGATTTCTGCGGTGCTGCCTGTCTTTGTGACCGCCTATATTTTTCAAAGCTCCGACGGTTATGACAATAATATCCGCAACTATTATCATGCCTCGTTCGTCCCTTATTTGTTCGTCGTTCTTTACACGATGGGTCATGCGTTACGGCGAGGCAGCAAGGCCATCTGGTTCCAGATTGCTGCGTGGACACCGATCATCGCATTCAGTGCCGATCGTATCGCTCGCGGTATGGACCTATATCTGGGCATTCCGGAACTTGACTATGGTCTCTATTTTGCGCTGGTTCTCGAAACGATCATCCTCGCCTTTGGCGTTGCCAACCGGATCATGCGGCTCCGTCTCAAGCACGAGCACACACTGCGTGAACAGGTAGAATTGACATTGCTAGCAGAAACCGACGGCCTGACCGCCATCGGCAACCGCCGTGCTTTTGAAAAAGCGTTCAAGCAGAATCTGACTGAGCGCAGATATAGCCACCTCGCCATTCTCGACATCGACTTTTTCAAACAGGTCAATGATCAATATGGTCACGAGATTGGGGATGAAGTTCTGCGTGTCGTCGGCCGGGAACTAAACGCCACCCGTCATTTTTCTTCGCGGATTGGTGGTGAGGAATTTGCTTTGCTTATCCAGCCCGACGAAAGGGGTAGTCGAAAAGGCAATCCGACCTCAGAACTGTCAGAGATTTGCCAGGTTCTGATTCGATCCGTCCATGCCAATGTCCCAGAAATCAAACAGCCTGTGACCTTTTCCGTCGGCGTTGCATCTATTCCAAAACGCGCTTCTCTCCGCGCGGTCATGGCAAAAGCTGACAGACGCCTGTATGATGCCAAGAATAACGGTCGAAATCAGGTCGTCAGCTTTGATCTGTCGAAGCTCGCGGCCAAACCTGATTCAGGGGCTGCTTTAGCCTAGCTGGCAAAAAGCCCTACCATTCACCGATATTTTCCATGCTCGCCCATGGTTCCTGTACCGGCAGATTATCACCGGCCTGCAAGAGCTCGACCGAGATATTGTCGGGCGTCCGAACAAAGGCCATGTGCCCATCACGCGGCGGTCGGTTGATCGTCACACCTGCATCCATCAGTGTTTTGCAAAGCTCGTAAATATTCTCGACGCGGTAAGCGAGATGACCGAAATTCCGGCCGCCGTCATAGTCTTCACCACTGCCATCTTCGGCCGGCCAATTGTGGGTCAGCTCAACCTCTGCGACGTCTTTTTGGCCCGGCGCAGCGAGAAAGATAAGCGAGAAGCGGCCTTTTTCGCTATCATATCGTCGCACCTCTTCAAGGCCGAGGAGATTGAAAAATTTAACCGTAGCATCCGGGTCTGTGACGCGCAGCATCGTATGTAAATATTGAATCGGCATATGGGTAAACTCCGTTCATCGCTGTTCAGAAACGGTTCATCGCAGCTATCGCAAAGCCGAACAGCGATCTTACAGACAGTTTAAAACGCTTGGAACGAAAGGGAAAGAGCAATGACTGATAATGTTAAAGACAGCAAATTTCTAGACAAGAAGAACAACGTATTACTAGCTAGCGCAGGATTACTGACCATCGGTCTGATCGCTGGCGGTTATCTACTAGGTGACGGTTTGCTACGCTCAAAAATGGCCGATCGCAGCGTGACGGTGCGCGGACTGGCTGAGCGCGAAGTCACCGCCGATCTCGCAACCTGGACCATCGCCTATAGCGCACAAAGCACCAATCTGGCGGAAGCACAGGCCGATATGGATCGGGATACAGCGGCAATTGGCAAATTTTTTACCGAGCTCGGTTTTGAAGCAGATGCACTGAAGCCGACAGGTGCAAATGTGAACCAGTATAGCAGCAACGGAATCCCCCGCTACACCATCCGTCAGCGGCTATCGCTGCGCACCGATGATATTGAAAAAGCCCAAGCGGCCGTCGCCCGGCAATTTGACTTGGTCCGTCGGGGGGTAGTTCTCGAAGACGGTTCAGGCATGAGCTATACATTCACCAAACTTGATGAAATCAAGCCGGAAATGGTTGCCGAAGCGACTAAGGACGCTCGTAAATCGGCAGAGCAGTTTGCCGAGGATAGCGGCACTGATGTTGGTGGAATCAAATCCGCGACCCAAGGATATTTCTCGATCAACTCACGGGATGGCGATGGCGGCGGCTATGGCGTCACGGACACGCCGTATAAGAAAGTAAGGGTTGTGACGACGGTCAATTTTTATCTCGACTAAATCGAAAACCAAGACACTGCGATCCTAGATATCTTGATACCGGTCTCGCCTCTTTTGCCGCATTAGCGATCATCCGAGGCGAGGCCACCCAGAGCAACTCCAGGTTGATGATTTACGCATAGCCAACCGGACAGGTGGAGGCTTGCACCCACCGTGCCCTGATCAGCTATTAGATACCGTCAAGATGTTCAAGAACAGGTGCCGCTGCCATGCAGGGCGCCAGCTTGGGGCCGCTCGCACGGAAATGTTCCGATTTGCCATGCGCATCCAGAGCCGCCTGATCAACATAACGCTCCAGTACTTTATACTGCTGTGGATTGTCCTTGCATTGGAAAACCGAATAAAATTCATTGCCTGGTTCATTCTCGCGGACAGCAGCCATAAGTTCTGAAAACGCTGCTTCGAAATCAGCATTCTTACCTTCTGCTACGGTTAATGTCGCCACTAGTCCTACTGCTGCCATGTTCGAATCCTTTGTCCCAAAATATGTTTCTTCTCTCAGAACAACTGTTGCCGAGCATTGAGCGCTGCGCAACCTTTAAGTGGACGTTCACCAGAAACGGCTGCCAGGTATTCCCTTAAATGGGCCCGCGACATGTGAGGTGACCCATCCCCCATAAAAACCGCCGGGCTGCGGCGTCACGGTTTCACCATCCACCAGGCACTGATCGAAAGGCTCTGGATAGAAAGCGACATGGTTACGGATCATTGCGAACGAATCTGTAGGTTCCCGATAGGTCCAGGCCGCAGCTTGCAGACAATCGCCGTCAATTGTTGCATCGAGATAGCTGGCCTGGCCCTTCCACTCACAAAGCGAGCGATGCAGGTTCCCGGACAAATGGGTCCATGTCACGTCTTCCGGAGGAAAATAATAGGTCGGTGGATGGCTCGTTTCCAATGTCCGATATCCAGCCCGCGTATTGGCAATTTCAACGCCCTTATGGATGATTTGCAGATGATGGGTGTTTGGTTCTGCAATTGCGGGGCGAGGATAGTCCCAGACACTTTCTTGACCGGGGGTGATAGGATCAGGCGGAATGTTCAAATGGCTCTCCCCTTTTGAAATAATCTTTGAAACGCAGGGCGGACGGCCAGAAAGCGCAGATATAACACTTCCAATAGGCTCAAAAAAATATGGTTCTGTGCGAGCAGACCGAGGGGCCTGAGCAAAGGAATTGCACGCCACATCGCTGCGAATGCCGCCGCACCTGAGAGCATCTGGCCGTTTTCCCGCGCGTGAAATCGTTCCAGCAACCGGTCGCGGGCGATCGGGCAGCGCGTGGCAGGGTCTGCAACATTGACAAAATCAATCGCGCCCTGCCGATCAAGTCGCTGCATCAACGCAATTTCACGCAGACATAGCAGACAAGCGCCATCATACCAGATAGTAACCTCAACCATGCGGCGACATTAGTGCGTAGTCATATCACTGTCTGGCTGTACCTTGTTCGGTATCGCAGCCGATGGTGCAGCAATCCCGCAGACCAAAAAAAGGCCCCCTTGCCGATCGGGCAAGAGAGCCTTTTTCTCTATATTACGGCGTCTAGAGTATTTCAAACAGACCGGCTGCGCCCTGCCCACCACCAATACACATGGTGACCACAGCATATTTTGCGCCGCGACGCTTGCCTTCGATCAGTGCGTGGCCAGTGCAACGTGCGCCGGTCATACCATAGGGGTGACCAATGGAGATCGAGCCACCATTGACGTTCAACAGCTCGTCAGGAATGCCCAGTTTCTGCTGGCAATAAAGCACCTGCACGGCAAAGGCTTCGTTCAGTTCCCAAAGGCCGATATCATCCATTTTCAGGTCAAATTTTTCGAGCAATTTGGGGATTGCGAAAACTGGACCAATACCCATTTCATCCGGCTTGGTGCCGGCCACTGCCATACCGACATAGCGGCCAAGCGGGTTAAGGCCCGCCTTCTCTGCGGCACTGGCTTCCATCACCACACTCGCAGAGCTTCCGTCGGAAAGCTGTGATGCATTCCCGGCCGTGATAATCTTATCTGGGCCGAGAACGGGGCCTAGGCTTTGCAGCCCTTCCAGCGTGGTTGAAGGACGATTGCCTTCATCTTTGTTGAGCGTGATTTCATGCATGGAAATCTCTTTGGTTTCCTTGTCCTGCACACCCATGGTGACGGTAACCTCGACAATCTCGTCGTCAAACTTGCCCGCTTCCTGCGCTGCGGCAGTCCGTTGCTGGGATTTCAGCGCATATTCGTCGCAAGCTTCGCGGGAAATGCCATAGCGTTCGCCAACCACTTCGGCAGTTTGCAGCATCGGCATGTAGATATCATCATGCATAGCGACCAGGGCCTTATCCGGTGCCATGCGCATTTCTGGTGTTTGCACGGTCGAGATGGAATCCTGTCCGCCACCAACAACAACATCCATACGGTCGATCGTCACCTGCTTGGAGGCCGTCGCAATCGCCATCAAACCGGAAGAGCACTGGCGATCCAGTGTCATGCCAGGAACTTCGATCGGGAAGCCTGAACGCAACGCCACATTCCGTCCAAGATTTCCGCCTTGCGAACCTTGTTGCAGCGCGCTGCCCCAAACGACGTCTTCTACCGTAGCAGGATCAATGCCGGCGCGTTCAACAGCTGCTTTGGCTGCATAGCTGCCGAGAGTTGGACCAGCCGTCGCGTTGAAAGCGCCTTTATAAGCGCGTCCGATGGGGGTCCGAGCGGTGGAAACGATGACTGCGTCACGCATGATATGATCCTTTATTATGAGATTTTTGAGTCGAATTTGGCGCGTATATTCTCTCTTAATCGGCCAATTAACAAGGTTTTTCTTCGCTACTGGTCCTGACGCTACGGCAAGCTAGCTATCCTGGATATGAACCGGAAATCCACCTTCGGGATAGGGCATGATCATCTTACCGTCGGGCGCGGAGGTAAAGCTGGTCTGTGTCGGATAGGCAAATTCCAGGCCCTCCTCGTTAAACTTCTGAAGGATAGCCAAGCCGATTTTGTGGCGACCTTCATAAACCACTTCATAGTCGCTGCTCATGATATCAAAATCCAGCTCGAAATTGATCGAGCTGTCGCCAAAGCCGACAAAGCCGGATCGGATAAACTTGGCGTCATTGTCTTCCACAATCTGTTTCAGAAGGTCGGGAATACGCCGCGCAGCGTCTGGCTCAGTCTGATAGACAACCCCCAAACCATAGCGCGTTCTGCGACGACCCAATTGCGTCAGGTTGGTGATTTCCTTGTCGAGCAAATTTGTATTGGAAATGATAATTTCTTCGCCAGTCACCGCCCGCAGCCGGGTGCTTTTCAGCCCTATTTCCTCAATCCTGCCGGTGGTATTATCATAGCTGATATATTCACCGCGTCGAAACGGCTTGTCGAAGATGATCGACAAGGCTGCAAACAGGTCGGAAAATATCCCCTGCGCTGCGAGACCGATGGCAATACCCCCAACACCAAGACCGGCGACCAGGCCCGTCACATCCACGCCGAGATTGTCAAGAATGACAATGGTCGCGATCGCAAATATCACACAGGTGACCAGCACACGGATCAACGACATCGCACTTTGCAAGGTATCGCTTTGGTTCGGATCAGCGGACAGTTTGCGTGTAAAAAAGCCGAGGATCAACTCGCGTAGCCAGATCGCGACCTGGACAACGATCGAGATAGTGAACAGAAATCCGACAGTCCGCACAATCTCGCTCGGTGCATTCGAATAGGTGACCACGATCTGTGCCGAGACCATGAACATAAAAAACTTGCTGGTCCGGGCGATAGCCTGTGTGATGATGGCGCGATAACCGATCAAGCCTTCATTATTGCGTACTTGACGCGCAGCATATCGTTTTATGGCACCGAGCACGAAGAAAATGAGCGTGCCAATTGCAATCGTTACGATCAATTCGGTATAGTTATTGCTCAACCACGCCATGCTGTCATCAAATAGGCGCATCATCGTAAGACTTTCGTCAATTTCGAACGGTGCGGGCGTATTGTCTATAGAATTTGCCATATCCAGCTGCGCTAATCGCCGCCGCCGCCATTGGCAAGCTGCCTGATCCCAATACGCGCCATTATTGCGGCCTGTCGGCAAGGATCAGAAATTCGACATTGCCTTTGGGCCCAGTAATTGGGCTTTGCGATATGCCGCGAACCACCCAATCTTGTGAAGTCAGCCAGTCACTGACTTTCCGGCACACCTGATCATGTATGGTTGCATCGCGGACGACACCGCCTTTACCAACGTCACCGCGCTCCGCTTCAAATTGCGGTTTGATCAACGCTATCAGCTGAGCGCCGGGTCCAGCGAATTCCATTGGCTTTTCGAGCACTTTGGTTAGCGAGATAAAACTGGCATCGCAAACAATCAGATCCATCGGTTCGGGGATATGGTCGGCTGTCAATATTCGAGCGCTGGTTTGCTCGTGCACGATCACCCGGTCATCCTGGCGAAGTTTCCAAGCAAGCTGGTTGGTACCGCTATCCACCGCATAGACCTTCTTGGCGCCGCGACTAAGCAGGACATCCGTAAACCCACCTGTACTACTGCCAACATCGATAGCGGTCAGATTGGTCACATCCAGACGGAAATGATCGAGCGCATGATCCAGCTTGATACCTCCGCGCGAAACCCAGGGATGGTCTTTGCCTTTTAGATCGACATCAATATCATTGATATATTTCTGACCTGGCTTATCCACCTTCTGATCACCGACGGTCACCAACCCGGCCATGATATAGGCCTGTGCCTTGGCACGGCTTTCTGCAAGACCACGATCAACCAATATTTGGTCAATCCGCAATTTTTGAGGTTTTGCTTGACCCGCTGCAGCGGGTGGAGCGGTTTTCGCCGGGCGCGTTTCATTTTGTGCCATATCAAAATGGGACTAGCCGAAGCATATGCTTTTGACCATATTCGATATTATGAGAATCACTTTTGCCTTTTCCGCCATATTGTTAGCAGCCGGTTGTTCTGGTGTCGTGCCAGCACCAGCACCTGCTCCCGCAGAAACGCCTGCGCCAACCCCCACTCCTGCACCAACGCCTGCGCCGGTACCGGCACCCGTACCGCCGCCAGAACCGATGAGCGGAAATTGGACGGAGTGGCCTCTTGCAACGGGCGATTGGGTTTACCGCTCTGATGATCGCGGTTCGATCGCGTTATTCGGTCCGCCCAACATGGAAGCGACGTTTATCATTCGCTGTGATCAAGGCCGAAATCAATTGTTCCTGTCTCGTGAGGGCGTCGTGCCGGACACCGGAGCACAAATGAGGTTACGCGCTAGCTCGGGCATGCAATCCTATCCAGCCCGCAATAGCGGTGGCCCGCTTGATTATGCGGCCATCGCTTTGCCGGTGACAGATTACATGATGGATCGGATTGCGTTTAGTCGTGGCCGGTTTGCGGTTGAAACAACCGGATTGAGGTCACTCGCCATTCCGATCTGGCCCGAGTTTATCCGTGTCGTCGAGGACTGCCGCCGCTAGACTTGCACAGTGAACAGGTTTCAGCCGAGCGGTTACACTGGTGCGATAGGGCTGGTTTTGGACGGAACGCCGGATTCTGACAGCAAATAAAAATAATTCAAGTCTTGTTCGCATCCGGCGAATGATTCACATTCGAATCGTCGAACAAGCGGAGATTTTCAATGCAACAGTTCGTATCTTATCAACAAGCGAAAGGAGGTGGTCCGATGTCTCATGGTTCAGCACAGGGGTCGGAAAAATCCGTTCGGGGAGCAACTCTGATTTAGAAGTCTGTTTCACAAAAGTGGATTCCGGTTTTGTGAATAAAAACAGACGGCAATAATCAGGCAACCCGGCAGCGGCACTTCCAACCGCTGACCCATGCCTAGAGGCTGTTGATCCCAGAGATCGACAGCCTCTTTTCATTTCTCTTTGCTACATAGGGATAACAAGGTCAGGCAGAAATCAAAGCCGCTTCCGCCCGATCCATTACATTAAGGCAGATTGTCGATCACCGCATTCATGACCGGCGTGTAGATACGCGCCAGTTTTCGTTGGCCGCCTTCGCCCACACCATGGGTTGAATCTGTGGGGTGCAGGCCGTCGGAAAATAGAGTTCGATTTCCTGTTGCGGCATCTGTTCCCATGGTCGGATCAGCAGCGAAATCGACCACGGCGTCAATTTTGGTGCCGACTGCCTGCCGCAACAATCTGGAAACTTCTTTGCGATTACGATTATGTTTGAAGTTAAAGGCCGGTGAGGTCGGAACATTTCTCGCCAAATTGGTGGCAAAAACGACTTTGATCCCGGCAGCCTTTAAGGGTTCCGCATAGGCGAAAAGAGCATTGGCAAATTTCGATGGATCATCATATTTACCAAGGTCATTGGCGCCAACAAATACCGATACAACATGTGGGTTCAACGCCATAACGGCATCTCGCCGCGCAGTTATCGACTTTATCGTCGAGCCACCTTTAGCCAGTCCATGAAATTCAATGTCAGGGCGCGACCTTTTAAAAATACCCGTATAATTGCCGCCCCAATATTTGGATATACTATCACCCTCAGCCACAATGACAGGCTTCCTGTTTGTTGCGATACCTTGGGTCGGATTCTGCCTGACATTGGGCAATGCAGCTGGAGTTGGTTTTGATCGGGGTACTGAAACCGAAGACCGCTCTACCGGGAGAGTTTTGGTGGCAGTAGTTTCACCGCGCGCGCCATACAGACTGGTTGGCAGCGCGAAAGCCACAAGCATGATAGCAAGGAAGTGAACTGCCTTCTTCTGTGCCATAGAGCTACCTTGAAAAACGTACATTCGTGAGAATTATGATATTCATGGTTAAAAATAGATGAATGCGTCCATTCAGGAAACCAATTCCAAGCTTTTATCCTGCTGATCCGGTTTCAAGATTTGCTTCCCTTTTGGTCATTTGCCATTTCGCTTCCGTCTTTCTGCGCCATTGTGCAAGCGGTCGTTCCACAAATATGTAGATTGCGTAAGCAACTGCGAACGAAAGTGCGGTGCCAATGGCTAGCCGAACCATAGCAGGATATTCCGGCATGAGCATGTTGATTGCGATGTATATCGGCAAGTGTATAAGATATAGACTATAGGATAGTAATGCGACGAAACGCATCATGCCCGAGCCTAGAATCTGCTTGATGATGCTGTTATCCCGGATGATGAAATTGAACAGGAAAAAAAGTCCGACACCCTGGATTGAATAACGCAGTGTCTCTCGAAAAACCGGATCCCGGATCACAAAACCTGCCAAGATCAGGACCCCGGCCATGATCAAACTGAACCAGGGACTTTTAAAATAGTCGGGACCGTCAGCATTCGGATTGTTCCAGAGCGCCAGACAACACCCAAAAACTATGGAATCGATGCGCGTGTGAGACCAGTAATAATTATTGCTGAAGTCATCGAGAACGGCCACGTTGGCGATCCTGACTAACAAGACAATCAAACATATCGCTGCGCATGATAATGCAACATTCCGGCTTGATAGTTTCGACGCAACCATGAAGTAGAATAGCGGAAAAATCATATAAAAATGTTCCTCCACATCGAGCGACCAGAGCGGTATTCTAATCCCGCTATTCCCATCAAAGCCCGGCGAATAATTGCTTAGAAAAAGGAAGTCCCAATAGAGATTTTCATATTTTATCGCTTCGGGCTGCAAGGATAGGAGGGATAAAATCACCGCAAACAGGATCGCGACATACATCGGCGGAAATATCCGCACGATCCTGCGAAAGTAAAATCCTTTGTAATCGATTTTATCGCTTTTCTCAAACTCCCGGCGGAGCAATGTCGTGATCAGATAGCCACTCAGAAAGAAAAAGATCGTAACCCCGAAGCCACCCGGAACGATATGACCGAAGCCGCCATGGGATATCATGACAATAAGAACCGCAAAGGCCCGAAGACCATCCAGTGCAGGGATGTGCTTCATGGCGCCCGCGCTATTACTCATAGCGGCTGCAAGCGTAACGGGCTCGATCACCAATAGCGCCATTCCAATTGCGCAACGGCAAGTGCGCAGTGCCTAGCCGAACTAGCACCGAAGGCATTCCGAAACAGAAAGCCCTAAATATACTGCAATCATAAGCCCCCCGGCCAATATATCAAATTATTGAAATAATGTGATAAGACCCGCCTTCAATAGGCATTCTGACGTAGAAATGTCAACGAACGGCGCTTTCCCAACCGTTTCGCATTGGCCTATCCGTTTCGCATTGGGCGCACCAGGATGCAGAACTTATCAATCAGCAGTTGATCCAGCAGGTCGGCCCTGCAACAGGCCCTTATTATCCATCATCACCCCGATAATGTGGCGCATCAGCGCCTTGATCCGCGGTGTATCTTTCAGGTCCGGGTGGGTTAAAACCCAAAAATCCTGTGCCGCCTCTGGTTTTGCTTCCGGCAATCGAATGAAAGCGGGGTTGGGATCGGCAATGTAACAAGCGGTTCGGATCATGCCCAGACCCGACAAGGCCGCTTTGTGACGCAGATCGATATCGTCGAGCGCCAATATTATCGGCGCATCGGGGAAGGAGGAAGCGCTTATCCAATCCGGCCTGCCCCCCTTATAGGAGCCGGCGATCCAGCGGCGGTCCTCCGGTGCTGTTTTTACTAGATAGTCTGCGCGGCTATAGTGGCACAGCATATAGGGAAACAGGCGCCGCCCAACATAATGGTCAGGTGGAGCATCAACACCGCGCACAACAATATCGGCTTCTGACCTGTCAAGATCGGCAAACTGGTATGAACTATAAATTGTCAGATCGATCTTGGGATGGCGTTGACAGAATTCGCCTATCGGATCGAGCAACAGATGTTCGGCCAGTGCATCTGGCAAGGACAAGGTGACGGGTCCGGACAGCTCGGTTTCGATCGCGCGCTGCTGGCGATCAGCGGACAGGTCAATTTCTTCCATCCTATGCGCCGCATCGACCATCCGCTTGCCGAGTTCCGTGGTTTGATAGCCGCCTGTGACCCGTTCAAACACGATGCCACCATGTCGCTGATTAATGACGCTGAGCCGCCGCGAGACAGTCGAATGGGTGACTCCCAGCAGTGTCGCCGCCCCTCGGACAGTACCCGAGCGAGACAAAGCTAATATCAGTCGATAATCATCCCAATTCGCCATTTGGTGCGTTATTGCACCAAATACTGGAAAAATAAATCCATATTTTACGCCAATCGATCGTTATACGGTGCGAGAACGCAACAAAACATCCGATATTGGAGTCTCTAATATGTTATCGATCCGGACAGTCGCCGTCATTATGTCGCTAAGCGCGGCCTTCACCTTCACGCCGGCTTGCAGTCAATCCACGCAAGAGGCATCGCCGAAATCTGTTGTCACAATGGAGAGCCTGACGCTGAAAAAAGGGCAAGTTCTCTCTATCATCCTGCCACAGGCAAAACCGGATGAAGCCGCTGCTCGACAGGAATATTATAAAAAAGCCTTTATGCTTGGCGCGCGATTTGGCCTGCAGCGCGAAGCAGTTTTGGCGATGGATGATGTGATTATCAGCGACTATCAACCATCAGGGCTTATTTTCTACTCCTACCCCGATGCAGCAGCCGAAAGAGGTCTTTCAAATGCTCCCGAATGGCCGGCGATCAAGGCGTCGCGGCCGCAAATCTGGGAAGAGCTGAAGATATATAGCGCGGAGCTGAAGAGCGATCTCAACCTCACATTTGATCCGAGCAAGAGCTATACGTTGGTTGTGGCCTGGCTGAATCCCGAAAATCCGGGCGATTACCAGCGCTATCTCAAAGGCATTGAACCTGCTGTTGCGGCCGCCGGAGGGCGTTTCATCTATAAAATGCACAACCCCCAATATGAAGCCAATAGCATCACCAATGGTGCACCGGGCCAGTTGACTTTTGTAGAGTGGGATACGCTGGACGGCTTTACCAAAGTTCGCGGAAGCGCGGAATATAAGGCGAATTCACGCTATTTCGGATCGGGGACGAGCAAGGTCGAGTTTTACCGAATGACGACCGTCAAGAAATCAGACTAGGTCGCGCGATCACATATCGGATCAATGCGGAGCCAGCCGGGCTGGGGCGACGTTTACAAGTTGAAAAATTTTGCTAGTTTGGTCCTCTGCAGACCGGCGTCTGTCAACAAGCATCTGACCTGCAACAAGGTCAGTTAAAACCACGGGTCATCGACTAACCGTTTTAAACGGAGGAGAAAACCGTGCAGACAGGTGACCAAGCCTTCATATCCTATCCTTTTGCCGTCCAGTGGAAAACGAAGGGTTCCGCGGCGCAGTTAAAGGGCAAAGATCCGATAAACCAGCTTCTTTGGGGCGATTGGGCCAGGATTGAAGATATAAAAGGCCCCTGGTTCCAAATCCGGTCACGCGGTCGTACCGGTTGGGTGCGTCAGGAAAATTTGCAAAGCAATCGCATCCTGGAAGTCAATTTTGTTGATGTGGGCCAAGGCGACGGCGCGCATATTCAGACTCCGGATGACAAGGCGATGGTCGTTGATGCCGGCGTCGAAGATAATATGTATCGCTTTCTACGCTGGCGGTTCGGACGGTTCACACGGTCCTTTAAATTTGAGAATATGGTGATCAGTCATCCGGATAAAGATCACTATTTTGGCTTCAAGCCGTTATTCGAACATAGCAAGGTCAAGATTGGCAGCATTTTCCACAACGGTCTGGTTGAGCAGATTACCGCCGGAAAAAGCACATTGGGAAAGACCGAGAAGCCTGCGGGCGCCTCCCGCAAGCACTTTACAGGCATCATTGAGACGCGCGATCAACTGAAGTCTATCACCGATTCCCCGACAAAACGCGGCAAGCGATTATATCCCAACCTGCTTCACACCGCTGAAACCAGCGGGCGGGTCAATGATATCGCGGGCGTTCTGGCCAGCGAGGACAGCAACGACCCCATCTATCTGCCCGGCTTCGCACCAACCGACAATCGCGGCATGACGATCAGACTGCTTGGTCCGGTTCCGACAACATTGTCTAATGGCAAGCAAGGACTTCCAAGTTTCGGCAGCAAAGGCAAAAGCAAAAATGGCCATAGTGTGATCCTGCAAATCGCCATCGGTGATGTCAAAATTCAACTTGGCGGCGATCTCAACGAACGGTCACAAGACTATCTGCTCGAGCATTACACCGGACTGAAACATCCTCCAGCAAATGTGGAAGCCTCAATTGACATGGTTGAAGCCGCCCGCCCGTTTTTTGAAGCGGATATCAGCAAGGCTTGTCATCATGGCAGCGCCGATTTCTCTTCCACCTTCATGCGAGCCGTCAATCCGATTGCCACTGTGGTATCCAGCGGTGACGATGAACCGCATAGCCATCCACGGCCCGACACACTGGGGGTCATCGGCAAATATGGTCGCGGTACACGGCCACTGATCTTCAGCACGGAACTGGCCCGATCAAGCAAGGAAATCATCAAGCATCCCGATATCGTCCGCAACGAGCTGCGGTCCACCTTGCGCACCAACGAGGCAATTATCGAGGATCCCGGCTCTACCAGGGCCGCCAGAGCCAAAGCGGAAACGGCGATACAGGATGCGCTCAAAACCATAGAACGCAGCGTCGCCAATTATGGCATGATCAACCTGCGCACAGATGGAAAAAATGTACTGATGGCCCAACGCCTCGAGCGGCAACGGTCACGACGCCAACGCTGGGACATCCACTTGCTCGAACCGGATCAGAATAAGCGTTTGAAATATGTGATGCGGTAACATTGATGTTTTCCAGTGTTCCAGCAATAAAAGCCGGAATGTCAGAGAATAGCGAACAGTCCATATCACTCGATGATCAGAAGATTGTCGTTTTCGATGCTGAATGCATATTATGCTCAGCCAACGCGCAATTCATCCTGAAATATGATCGTCGGAGGCATTTTATGCTGGCCGCGATGCAAGGCAATTATGGCAGCGCGCTTTACCGAAAGCACGACATTGATCCGACCAATCCCGAAACGTTGATACTGGTTTATAAAGACAAACTGCTGCGGAACAGCGATGCTGTTCTTGCAATCTATGCGGATCTTGGCTGGCCTTGGAAGCTGGCAATCGTTGCAAGGATCATTCCCAAATTTCTGCGCGATCCGATCTATCTGTTCGTTGCACGCAACCGGTATCGCATATTTGGAAAACGGGACAGCTGTTGGTTGCCAACACCAGAATATCGAGATCGCATGTTGTGAAAAAAATCATGATATTGGGCGGATATGGCGGTTTTGGCGGGCGTTTGTCCGACTTACTCGCTGAACGCGGTCACCACATTCTGGTGGCCGGGCGGAGCCAGCTTAAGGCCGAGAAATTCTGCGAGAAGATCGAAAATGGGCAGGCTGTCCAGATGGATCGCAATGGCAACATCCGAGAAGCGATCATACAGCATCAACCTGACCTGATCATTGATGCTGCCGGGCCATTTCAAGGGAGCAGCTACCGGGTGGCCGAGCATTCTATTGCGGCCGCTATACCCTATCTGGATCTTGCAGATGGGCGGGCCTTTGTATGCGGTATCGGCAAACTCGATGATGCGGCAATCGCTGCTGGTGTTCCTGTCATTTCCGGAGCATCCAGCGTGCCGGCCCTATCCGGTGCAGTGATCCGTCACTTAGCTTCCGAAACAGAACATGTTGAAGCGATCGAAATGGCGATCAGCGCCTCAAACAAGGCCACTGTCGGGTCGTCTGTCAGCAATGCTATCCTCAGCTATGTGGGAAAGCCAATACAAGTTCGTCAGGCGGGTCGTTGGGATACAGTTTATGGTTGGCAAGATATCCGTTCTATCGACTTCGAGGTGAATGACACTCCCGGTATTGGAAAGCGACTGGTGGCACTAGCAGATGTTCCCGACCTGGAGCTTGTGCCGCGTCAATTTGAGAATATGCCCGCGGTCAGCTTTCGCGCTGGCACTGAGCTGGCCTTCCAAAACCGGGGCCTGTGGATAGCAAGCTGGCCAGTTCGATGGGGATGGATAAGATCGCTCGAACCGGCTGCGAAATTCCTTCTTTCATTACAGAATGTCACACGCGCTTTGGGTTCTGACGTTTCGGGAATGAAAGTTGAGCTATTTGGTCATATGGAGAGTAAGCCCAGCCGCAACAGCTGGACGCTGATTGCTCAAAAGGGAGATGGCCCCCAAATTCCAACATTTGCCGCTGTGATCTTGTCAGAAAAGATATTGTGTGGGCAACTGAAAGCGGGCGCCTATGAGGCCAGTCAGCTGCTAACGCTTTCCGAATTTCAGCCGCTCTTTGATCGTTATGCCATCGCCCATGAGACCATCACCCGGGAAACCGTCCCTTCGCTTTATCAAAGGGTAATGGGAAGCGATTTCGAACAATTGCCGGGCAGCTTGCAACAATTGCACACGGTTATGCGCGATGGCGGCTTTCGCGGCGAAGCCGAAGTTACACGCGGTAAAAACCCTATAGCGCGATCGATTGCGACGATTTTCGGTTTCCCCACTGTCGGCAAACATGATTTGCAAGTTCACATAAAAATCGATGACAAAGGGGAGCGCTGGACACGCAGTTTTTCGGGTAAAATATTTGCCAGCCACCTGCGAAAATCAGGGCGCTATCTCACAGAGAATTTCGGTCTGCTTCAATTCCAGTTCGCTCTTCCTGTCACGGATGGCAGCCTGACGATGGTGATGACGGGCTGGAAATTCGGGTTTCTGCCCTTGCCCTTGTTTCTGGCTCCGAGATCAGAGGCAAGCGAATGGGAAGAAAGCGGACGCTTTCACTTTGATGTACCCATCACTCTGCCGCTAGTCGGTTTAATGGTCCATTATCGCGGTTGGCTGGAGCCCCGCTGAAACAGTCCTTATCCCGGGCAATCGCCTTGCCGCACTGCACCGATACTCATTGCCAATTTGGCCGTTTCATCGCTGTCCGGGTCTTTGATGTCGAATGCCATTTCACTATCATAGCCTTCGGGATTAGCCTGACCGCTCATTTTGATATTAATGTCACCCTTGCCAGTGCCTTTGCAGGTCATCTCCAGATCAATAGTGGTTGCGGACCCTTCGTCCTTGATGGTTTCGCATTGACCGCCTAGCGCGCCGGACATCTGCTTGGCAGCTTCTTTCCACTGGGATCCATTGTCATCACCCTGCATGCAAAAAAGGCCGCCCGTACCGCCACCAGCGGCCCGTTCCATTTGAGTGATCGTATTTTTCCGCGCGTCTTCAGTCATGCCTGGAAAATCGAGTTCGGTAATCTTGACCGTTTGCTTGTATTGGCCAGCCGTCGGACTGCCATCTCCATCACTACCGCATGCCGCCAGCATGAGAGGAGCCGACAAGAGCGGCAGAAGAAATTTGTTGGTCATGGAAGAATGCTTTCTGTTGTTTCTTATGCGGTTCTATCCATCGTCGGCTGAATTGAAAAGCCCCCCGGGGCGTAATCCCTTATTCGCTAACGCTTGTGACCAGCTGCGCGAGATATTTCTTTGCAACCTTGGCTGACCGGCTTTCCGCATCAATCTGGACCGCCTTTTCCCAATTGGCTTTGGCTTCAACCATATCGCCTGCTTCATAAGCAATATTACCCGCTTCCAGCGCGACCGCCGGGTCACGCGCGGCTAGTTTGGCGGCGACCTGGATATCGGCTTTCGCCTGCGGCAGATCACCCATCCGCCGCGCGAGTGTAGCTGATAAAAGCCAGCCCAGTGGATCCTGCGGCGCCAGTTTGTGGACCAATAGAAATTCCGCTTTCGCAGCGGTATAGTCATTCAGCGCGACATGGGCCCGAGCGCGATCCAGGTGCACTTCCCCCTTCTCCAGTCCGACCAGACTACCTTGTACAAGAGCAGCATTGAGATATTCGAGAGCCTTTTCAGGCAGATTTCCCGCCAGTGCGGCATTGCCGGCCTGAGCCCAGAAATTGGCGACACGCGGATATTTGGCAATCTCCGCTTCCTGTGCCGCTTCTGCAAATGTCTTTGTGGCAGCGGCCCAGTTAAACTGCTCGGCATAAGCGAAACCCAAACAATGCCGGGCGAGAAAGCCGCCACCTTCAATCCGCCATTTATTCGCTTCAACAACCGCGCTCACCGGATCGTCAACGGCCAGATCGACACATTCGTTGAAGCGAACTTCCGTCATAGTCATCGGCGCGGAGGGATTTATCGTCGGCGGAGCGGGTGAGCCAAAGGGATTGGCCGATTGAGCAAAAAGAAGAACAAGAGAACTGAGCATGCATTAAAATCCGTTGGCCCAATAATCATCAAAGGGCGTTTTATGACGATCCATCGCAATGACAGATCAGTTTCACCACCAACTGGTCCGCCAATTGCCCAATTAATCCAGCCGCGAAACCACATCAATCAGCAGGGCAATATCCTGATCGCGTGACAAGCGGTGATCGCCGTCCTTTACCAAATGCACCTGCACATCGGCTGAACGCATTTTCTTGGCGATTTCCAAAGCATAAGCCCATGGCACATCGGCATCTTCCTGCCCGTGAAGCAGTCGCACCGCGCCATCAAAGGTGATCTCCTTGTGAAGCATCCGATTGGCTTCGCCCGACTGCCAGAAGACATTTGTCGTCACATAGGGATCATCGCTATATTCGCTATGCTCTTCAAGCTTGCCTTCGCGCAGGATCGTCATTTTCTGTTCTTGTGTGAAGCCCCAGTCGGTAAAATCGGGCGCCGCAGCGATACCGATCATCGCCTTCACCCGCATAGGCCGGGCAAGCGCGACAAGCAGCATCAGCCAGCCGCCCATGGAAGAACCCACCAAAGTTATCGAACCCGATGTCACTTTCTCGATCAGGAACAGCACATCGTCACGCCAGTCGATCAGGCTCTGCTCTTCAAATTCGCCGCCGCTGGCGCCGCATCCTGCATAATCCAGGCGCAACATCGCGCGGCCGGTTTCGGCAGCCCATTGATCCAGAGCCAGCGCCTTGCCACCCTCCATATCCGACATATAGCCGGGCAGAAAAACAAGCGTACTGCCCTTCACACCGTCTTTGGCGGCACGATAGCAATAAGCCAGATCAGCACCACCAGGGCGCTGCATGTAAAGAATATCGTCTTCCATTCATGTCTTCCGTTAATGTTCCGTGACCCTGCCTACGCAGGAGCAGGAATGACATCAACTCAAACGTGTGGAGAGCCGAAATAAACAATCCCGAGACAAAGAAACGCAATGATCAGCATACCCACACCGCTCAGCATAGGTTGCCTGATTTTTGGCAATAATTTCATCAGTTCTGTAGGCGGATCACCAGTAAAGCCCATTTCCCAGTTCGGACGAGACTTGATCCCGTCGTCCAGTCCGAAAACATGCGAACCTCCGGTTAGTCCGCGATAGACGAGGTCGCCAAAATAATAGGCTTCGCTGCGCCACTGATTTTCGAAAAACAGAAAGGTGTTACCAATAGTTTCGATCCGCACGTGACGTTTGCGTGCGCCCTTGGCATCACGGTGCCAGACAGGGGTCGAGTTGCTCATAGCGGTCCCGCCAATAGCAGAACACGGTTTACATATCGTTACCGCTTGGATGATCCCAAAAATTGCTCCACTGCAGCAGCAAAGGCCTCTGGCTGATCTAGCATTATGAAATGTCTGCTCTCTTCAACCCTTTCGAACATCACCGTCCTGGCACCGGCGAAGGCGGCCTTGTACATCAATGTGATCCTTGGTTCGGGCATGATATCCGCATCCACGGGATAGAGCATTGTTATAGGTATTTTTATCTCTGGCAACAAAGGCCGAACATCGGTGGTCATCAAATCATAGGAGAGCTGAGCCGTTGTGGCGACGTCCGCGCTGCGCGCCCAAGCCGACACCTGCTGTCGGCCGGTTTCTGATTGCGCCATACG
Source organism: Sphingorhabdus sp. Alg231-15 (assembly GCF_900149705.1). NCBI lineage: Bacteria > Pseudomonadati > Pseudomonadota > Alphaproteobacteria > Sphingomonadales > Sphingorhabdaceae > Sphingorhabdus > Sphingorhabdus sp. Alg231-15. Next base: position 1,699,712 of record NZ_LT703001.1, read on the forward strand.
TTGCAGCGTCTGTTCATCGGCTTCATTGCTACCGCGTGCGATCAGCGCATCGCGCATCGTTGCGGCCTGAGGCTGCAGGGCTTCGACCGTCATGTCGGGACTGAACAGCAAGCCGAAAAACGGCAGGCTGTCGATGATCATCGCCTTCTCGATTCCCTGCGGATAGACCGCAGCCATTTTCATCGCCGCCAGTCCGCCCAGTGAGTGTCCGATTACCAGCGCCTTCTGACGATTGTTGCTGTCGACAATCTCGTCATCAACATAGTCGGTAAGTTCGCGGATAAATGGCTCCAGCAACGGCCCATTCCGTTCGGCTATCGGCGCATCACCAAAGCCACGTATCTGAATGATATGCAGCCGATAACGGCCCTTCAACTGGCGGCGGGTGGCATCCCAAACGGAGCGCGGGGTAGACAGCCCCGGGATCAGAACCACATCGCGCCCCTGTCCTTCGACCAGAACCGTAAAATGCCGGCCGCCGAGCAATTGCCCCCCGTCCGGCAAATCAACGCGCTCGCCGCGAGCAGCGGTCGGAGCAACTGGCACGTCTTGATTCACGGTTGTGCAGGCGGGCATCGTGAACATAGTCAACAGCGCCGCACTGATTAAAGCTTTTAGGTTCATTGTCGGCTTCCCCTTCACTCCATCAATCCAGCTGAAAAATTTCTTCAATCGCCAAATCAAACAACGCTGCTAGCTTGAAGGCAAGCGGCAGGGACGGATCATATTTACCTGTCTCAATCGCGTTGACGCTCTGGCGTGAGACCGACAGTCTTTCGGCCAAATCCGCCTGTGACCAGTCCCGTTCGGCCCGCAGGACTTTCAATCTGTTCTTCATGCCCGCCACCGGACAATGCCGCCAGCTATTCCAAATGTCACCAGCCTGATGACACCGAACCTTTGCAACTCTACTTGCTCATCGTTTCTATTCATTAGCCTAACCCCCGGAAACGGTAGAAAAAATAGCCGAGACCCCAGCCAATCAATATCATTCCGATGAGGTTATTGGGAGTAAGCGACCCCAGCGTATCAACAAAAAGCAGCCAGATCATATTGGCAAAAACTGCCGTGATTACCCCGATTATGGCGCCATTAGCCATCAGCTGAAAATGATATTCTTCGGTCCATCGTCGATCGAGTGCTGCCATTAATGTAGCGCAGTAAGACAGCACCAATAGCAAAGGAAGCATCGCGCCCAGCCTTACCCAAAGACTAACCTCTGCGACTTTGATTTGCTCCGGATCAACAAAGGAAGCCACGGTCAGACCTACCCCTATCAGCGTCACGAAACCAAACATCCAGTCTGGCTTGATCGATCGGTGAAGACCTTGCCAAAAACCCCTCTTCGGCACCTGTTCTTTGTGACCGCTCATGAGTTCAACCCCCTTATCCGATAGAAGAAATATCCCAGACTCCAGCTGGCCAACATGACTGCAATAACATCGTCACCCATAAGTGACCCGTAAAGCAGATCCCAAACAAAGTTGACGAATAGCGTGGTGATAATTCCGACAATGGCGCCGTTGATCATGAGCTGGAAAAAATAATCTTCGACTTTCCGCCGGTCCATAGCGGCTGCATAGGTGGCAACAAAGGCGATGATCAATGTCAAACCAGACAAGGCCAGAATTTTCATCAGCGGATCAACCGGAATAACCGGTTCCGGTTTAAGGTTTTCGGCCACCAGCATCATAACACTGGTGGGCAAAACAAGTGCGAAGGCCCAATCCGGCTTGATTGCGCTATGGATTCTCTGCCAAATATTACGGGTTGATGGTTCACTCACCGGAACATCGCCAGAAACAGGATAGAGAAGCTTGCCCACATGGCAATATCTGCGTTTAGGGCTGCCCGGCTGCATGTAATTCGCTTCAGTCTCATCACGATACTCCTTCAAGTTCAGTTGACATAATGTCATGTTACCTTGACTTTATGAAGGCGATTCGAAAAAATGTCAAGTATGCATGACATAGTGACAATGAGGCTTTCCTACATAACGTAAGCGCTCTATGCTCGCAGCGGTTGACTTGGTGGGACCATGGACTAAGGCAATAAAAATCCATGGATCGCCGTTTTCTGGCGTTCTTTGGTGAGAACTGTGTGAACTTTAGAGATTGAAACCCGATGACCAATATGATCAAAATCACCCTTCCCGACGGCAGTGCGCGTGAAGTGGCATCGGGCACTACACCCGCCCAGATTGCCGCCGATATTGGTCCCGGCCTCGCAAAGGCCGCATTAGCGGCGCGTATCGATGGTGAGATTCGCGACATCATGCGGCCGCTGGACGTCGACACCGAACTGGCTTTGATCACGTCACGGGACGAAGATGAAGCGCTTGAACTTGCGCGGCACGATTATGCTCATGTGCTCGCCGAGGCAGTACAAAAGCTCTATCCCGGAACGCAAATTACCTTTGGTCCCTCCACGGACGATGGTTTTTACTATGACTTCGCGCCAGCTGGCGATCCGTTTACCGATGATGACTTGCCCAAAATCGAGGAAGAAATGCGGCGGATCATCAACGCTGACAAGCCGTTGCGTCGAGAAGTCTGGGAACGCAACGATCTGATTGCGCTGTGGGAAAAAGACGGCGAAAAATTCAAGGCTGAATGGGCTGCCGAACTCCCTGAAGGTGATGAGATAAGCGTCTATTGGTCCGGCGATGACTGGATGGATATGTGCCGCGGCCCGCATCTTGCCTCAACCGGTAAGCTGGATCCGCAGGCGTTTAAACTGATGCGCGTCTCTGGCGCCTATTGGCGCGGTGATCAGCGCAATCCGCAGCTCAGCCGCATTTACGGCACCGGATGGCTTAACAAGAAACAGCTCAAGGCCCATCTCGTACGGCTAGAAGAAGCCGCCAAACGCGACCACCGAAAGCTTGGCCAGGAGATGGACCTGTTCCATATCCAAGCAGAAGCGATGGGCAGCATATTCTGGCATCCCAAGGGCTATATGATCTGGCGCGAACTGGAAGCCTATATGCGGCGGGCGGTCGATGATGGTGGCTATAATGAAGTCAAAACGCCGCAGATCATGGACGCGCGTCAATGGGAGCAATCAGGCCACTGGGGCAAATATCGTGAAAATATGTTCGTGGTACCCGACGAAATTCCAAGTGTAGATGACGACGCCCCCCTCGTATCTTCCGATGCGGACATGATGGCGATCAAACCGATGAACTGCCCGGCCCATGTGCTGATCTTCAAGCAAGGCATCAAGAGCTACCGGGATCTGCCATTGCGTATCTACGAAAATGGCTGTTGCCATCGCAACGAGCCGCATGGCGCATTACATGGGCTTATGCGGGTGCGGCAGTTTACTCAGGATGACGCGCATATCTTCTGCCGTGAGGATCAGATTGTCGACGAGGTCAAGAAATTCTGTGAACTGGCAGACCGCATCTACAAAGAAATGGGCTTTGAAGGCTATGCTATCAAACTCGCCCTGCGCCCTGAAGAGCGGTTCGGCTCCGATGAGATATGGGATCAGGCGGAATCAGAATTGCGTGAAGCTGTTCATGCTGCCGGCATGGCGACCGAAGAATATGGCTGGGAAGAACTGCCTGGTGAAGGCGCCTTTTATGCACCCAAGCTGGAATGGCATCTGACCGATGCCATTGGCCGCACGTGGCAGGTTGGTACGATCCAGTCGGACCGCGTTTTGCCGGAGCGTCTGGATGCGAGCTATATCGCCGAGGATGGTGCGCGACATCGCCCGGTCATGCTTCACAGAGCCATATTCGGTTCTTATGAGCGCTTTATCGGCATATTGATCGAGCATTATTCAGGCAAGATGCCGCTTTGGCTTGCACCAACCCAGGCGGTTGTCGCCACGATTGTCACTGATGCCAATGATTATGCGATAGAAGTCACCGAAAAACTGAAAGCTGCTGGGATCAGGGTTTCTCCGGATTTACGCAACGAGAAGATCAACTATAAGGTGCGGGAACATTCGCTGGCGAAAGTACCGAATATACTGGTCGTCGGCATGCGTGAAGCCGAAGAAGGCAAGGTGGCTTTGCGTAAACTAGGCCAGAAAGAGCAATTATTCCTGACGATCGATGAGGCAGTTGCGATGCTCCAAGACGAAGCGCTGGCACCGGACCTAAAAGGAGAAGATGCATGAGAAGGGGTATGATAGCTTTGCTGACGGTGGCCGCGGTCACCTTGGTCGGATGCAACCCTGTTGACGAGAGTGGTCCAAAGGTGGAAACTGCCGCCATGCCCCATCATAGCAAGGCTAGCGACAAGAATAGCGAGGCGGTTAACGCCTATATCCGTGCCAATGCGAAGATGCATGAAAATATGGCCACAGTGCATGCCGATCCTGACATTGCCTTCATGCAGGGGATGATCCCGCATCACCAAGGCGCCGTGGAAATGGCCGAAATTGTTCTGGAGCATGGCAAAGATCCCGAAACCAAAGCGTTGGCGCAACAGATTATTGACAGTCAGCGCAAAGAAATTGCGCAGATGCAAGAATGGCTGAAAAAGCGGGATGCCTTGCCAAAACGGAAGTCACTATTGCCCAAATCTCTGGAAAATACCGGCAAAGTTGCCGATATTCCGCAAGTGACGCCAGCCGATCCAGAGAGTTGACCTTGCCATTGATCCTGCGCTTGGCAGACACTAAATATGCATAACAATTTGCGACCCTTGCGATTTCCCGCTATTGGCCGCTTCGTTCACAGTTTGAGGAGTATTTAACATAGCTGCACCACCACGCCGTCCCACACCGCCCGTCAAAGGCGGTCCGCGTTTCAACAATCTGATCATTTCCGACACTGTTCGGGTCATTGACGACAAGGGCGAGAACCTCGGCGTCATGAACACTGGCGAAGCGATCGAGCGGGCCAAGGATGTTGGCCTCGACCTCGTGGAAGTGTCTCCGAATGCCTCGCCGCCAGTCGCAAAATTTCTCGACGTCGGCAAATTCAAATATGAGGCCCAGAAAAAGGCCAACGCAGCGCGCAAGACTCAGAAGGTCCAGGATGTCAAAGAGATCAAGATGCGTCCGAATATCGACGATCATGATTATCAGGTGAAGATGCGCAATGTGAACAAGTTCATCGACAATGGCGACAAGGTCAAGGTCACATTGCGTTTCCGCGGTCGTGAAATGTCACACCAGCAACTCGGCATGCAATTGCTGCAGCGGGTGCAGGAAGACACAAAAGAAAACGCCAAGGTCGAAGCCTATCCGAAATTGGAAGGCCGTCAAATGCTTATGGTGCTGTGCCCCAAATAGTCTTGTGATGCCGATTAATTGGGATGCTTATGCGCAACCCAGATAAAAGCTACACCTACGACTATGGAAGCCAGCGCGATAGCAAACTCGAAACTTTGCGATACCATGGACTTACCCGTTCTGTCGTGCGATTCTTGCACCTGAATAACATGGCATAGCTAACGCTGGGTTAATCGAGCGCAACTTTCTGCGCGACTTCCACTTGCTGCTTTCAGCTTACGGGCTTGGCGCGATATTGTTTCGGGAAATGCCGCTTGAGGTTCGCAACCTTGGGCTTGTCCCAGCGTACGATGTAGCCCTGACGGGGGTTTTTCTGCATGAAATCTTGATGATAGGTTTCCGCCGGGTAAAAGGCCTTATAGGCTTCGACCTTGGTCACGATCGGTCGTTTCCAATATTTGCCTTTACCAAGCTGATAAAGGTAGGCTCGGGCTGCCCTTGCCTGGGCATTATTTGTTGGGATTAGCGCGCTGCGGTAATGTTTTCCGCGATCGGGACCTTGCGCATTTAATGTCGTGGGATCAGCCACCACCGAAAAGAAAACCTGCATCAATTCGCCATAGCTAACGACGCTGGGGTCATAGACCACCCGAACCGCCTCGGCATGATTGGTCAGGCCGGCGCTAACCAGCTTGTAGTTTGCACTGCGCTTGGTGCCACCATGATAGCCGGATGCGGCGCTGATTACACCTTTGGTATGTTCAAACACGCCTTCCACGCCCCAGAAGCAGCCACCAGCGAAAATCGCTACAGCGCGCTTGCCTTTTTCCGCTGCATTGATGCGCGGGGCTGGAATAATTGTTGCTTTTTCAGCCGCATGGGCTTCGCCGACAAACAGGCTTGCGGCGGTTTGCTGTTGGTCATTGGGTGACGCGTTGATACTGGTCCAAAGAACACCGAAAGTCGCCAGGCTGGCACCGGCAATGGCAAATTTGGGAAATAGCTTACTCATATCAAACGCCCCGTATTCTGATTTGACCTAGCTTACCGCATCAATACTGCTGACAGCGGATGACGCAGTTTGACTATAATCTTGCTGCTCATCATTCGGCTGCATGAAAAACAACGCCAGCGCACCCAACAAGAAGCCGCCGCTGAGGCTGTAGGTCAAATCTGATTTCAAAAAACTCGGCATGTCATTATCCTTGTGGTTACCCCCCTGTTCGGAGCGACCTCTGAATTGGTTACAGTTGTAATATAGGATTGCTTTCCCCGTTGTGAACATCATCACAGGGCGACATTCAGTTTCAGCGGGTGAAGGAATTGTTTATCTAACCTCAGCGCGGAGCGCGGGGATTTTTATTATTCCCTCAGGCGCCGGGCGGGCGCATCCGCGCCCTTGGCTACGCGCCATAAGGCGCGGCGGCCGGTCGGCCTTGCCTCGCTACGCTCGGACGATGCTCAATAAAGGTGCGCTCTTGGACGGTTCGGTCAAGGTCGCGCTGATCCGACGCATCGCGTCGGCAAGCGCGACTGCGCGCCCGAGCTTATGCGAGGAAAGCCAAGGGCGCAGATGCGCCCGCCCGGCGCCTGAGGGAATAAATAAGAGCTCGGTCTAACAAAGACTCCCTCTATTTCAACGCCGCACAGGCCCTTTGAATCCGCGTGCACGCTTCCCGCAATATCTCTTCCGATGTCGCGTAGCTCACCCGGAAAGCAGGAGACAAACCAAAGGCTGCGCCATGGACCGCGGCCACCTTTGCCTCATCGAGAAAATAACCGATCAGGTCCTGATCATTCTCTATCGTTGCACCTTTTGGTGTTGTCTTACCTATCAGCTCACTGGCATCAGGATAGACATAAAAAGCACCTTCCGGCGTCGGACAATGCAGACCCGGCGTATCATTCAGCATCGACACAACCAGATCCCGACGCTTCAGGAAAGCGGCGTTCCGGTCTGCCAGAAAATCCTGCGGACCATTGAGCGCCGCCACTGTCGCTGCTTGCGAAATAGAGCTGGGGTTGGACGTCGATTGCGACTGCAATTTTCGCATGGCCGCGATCAGCCATTCCGGACCGCCGGAAAAGCCGATCCGCCAGCCGGTCATTGCGTAAGCCTTGGAACAGCCATTGACCGTCAACGTGCGGTCGTAAAGTTCGGGACAGACCTGCGCGATCGTGGTGAACGGAAAATCGGCATACCAGATATGTTCATACATATCGTCGGTCATCACCATTACTTGCTGGTGCGGCAACAAGGCTTCGCCCAGCGCCTTCAACTCTTCACCGCTATAGGCAGCGCCGGTCGGATTGGATGGCGAGTTCAGGATCAGCCATTTGGTTTTAGGCGTAATCGCAGCGCTCAGCTGGTCCGGTGTGATCTTGTAATTCTGATCCGCACCCGCCTCGATGATTACTGGCTTGCCACCCGCAAAATTCACGATATCGGGATAGCTCACCCAATATGGCGCAGGAATGATAACTTCATCGCCCGCGTCCAACGTAGCGACCAGCGCATTGAACAAAGTATGCTTGCCGCCATTATTCACCGAAATCTGGGATGGCGTATAGGTTAAATCATTGTCACGCAGGAATTTGGCGGCCACTGCCTCTTTCACCGCCACTGTTCCATCGACAGTGGTATAGTTGGTGTCCCCATCCCGGATCGCCTTGATCGCGGCTTCCTTGACGAAATCTGGCGTATCAAAATCCGGCTCACCGGCGGACAGGCCAATAATATCAATGCCCTGTGCCTTGAGTTCGGTAACCCGGCCAGACATGGCCATGGTCGCGGAGGGTTGAATTCTGCCGAGGGCTTGGGAAAGTTTGGTCATGGGGTGGTCCTATCTGGAAGGCTTGCGGGGGATGCCTAATATCAATGAGAGCCTGCTGCAACAGAGAGATTGCCCGTTCCATCATTTTAATATGGTTTTAATTCGGCTCCCATCGAGAAATTATACAAATGATACGCATAACGAGGATGAAATTCGGGTAAGTGGAATGTCTGGAGCGGCAAGTCGCGCCGTCCAAACAGGGAGAGGCAACACCCGAAAAGGCCAGGATCGGTTTCATCACTATCCGAACTTACCAGAGACAGGCACCTGTAGGAAAGGCTGAACGGATCAGCTGCGCTTTTTTACAAATTCCGCACGCAGGACGAGCCCCTTAATCCCCTCATGCTTACAATCAATTTCCTGCGCATCGCCGGTCAAACGAATGGATCTGATCAGCGTACCACGTTTGAGCGTCTGCCCTGCCCCTTTGACCTTCAGGTCCTTGGTTAGCGTTACCGCATCACCATCGGCCAGGACATTGCCAACCGCGTCAACAACATCCGGTCCCTCGGCTTTGGCTGCTGCCTCTTCAGGGCTCAGCCACTCGCCGCTTTCTTCGTCATAGACATAGTCGCCGTCACCTCCTGCCATCACAGGGAATCAAGCGCCTGACTCAAGTCCGCAATGATATCGTCGATATGTTCAATACCAACGGAGACGCGCACGACATCCGGACCAGCACCAGCGGCAATCAGCTCATCACCCGACAATTGACTATGCGTGGTCGAGGCCGGGTGAATGATGAGCGAACGGGTATCGCCGATATTGGCGAGATGGCTGAACATCTTCACCGCAGAAACCAGCTTAGTTCCCGCGTCATATCCGCCTTTCAGACCAAAGGTGAAAACCGCTCCGCCTTTGCCACCGAGATATTTCTGCGCCAGTGCGTGATACTCACTGTCGGGCAAACCAGCATAGGATACCCAGCTCACCTCGTCACGGCCTTGCAACCATTGCGCCAGAGCCAGCGCATTGTCGCAGTGCCGCTCCATCCGCAGCGTGAGTGTTTCCATACCGGTCAAGACCTGAAACGCGTTAAACGGCGCCAGGGCCGGCCCGAGATCACGCAGGGACAATGCTCGTGCCGCCAAAATGAAAGCAACCGGACCAAAGGCCTCGGTAAACACCTTGCCGTGATAAGACGGATTGGGCTGATTCAGAAAGGCGAATTTCTCGCTTTTGGTCCAGTCAAACTTACCACTGTCCACGATCAGGCCAGCAATGCTGTTACCATGGCCACCAAGAAATTTCGTGCCGCTTTCCACAACAATATCTGCGCCATGTTCGATTGGACGGCAAAGCGCTGGCGAGGCCATGGTATTGTCGGCAATGAGAGGGATGCCGGCCGCATGGGCAATATCGGCAATGCCCGCAATATCCTGCACCACACCACCCGGATTGGCGAGGCTTTCGATAAAGACACAGCGCGTCTCATCGGTAATCGCGCCTTTGACCTCATCCAATATGTCGGCATCGACAAAGGTAACATTCCAACCGAATTTCTTGACGCTATGCCCAAGCTGGTTAAGCGAGCCGCCATAGAGCTTTTTCGCTGCGACAATATGTGCGCCAGGGTCCATCAGCACATGGAAAATCAGCAACTGTGCCGCGTGGCCGGACGCCACTGCCAACGCTGCCGCGCCACCCTCCATCGCGGCAATCTTACCCTCAAGCGCACCATTGGTCGGGTTCATGATGCGTGTGTAAATATTACCCACCGCATCGAGATTGAACAGGTCGGCTGCATGATCGACATCATCGAAAACATAGGACGCGGTCTGATAAATCGGCGTGATCCGTGCATTGGTGGTGGGGTCCGGTTCGGTTCCGGCGTGCACAGCCATGGTTTCCAGATGATCGGTCATGAGAATCTCCGCAAAAATATTTGATTTGAAGTTTTTAAACGAGCTTGGCCTTCACCAGACCTCTTAGGCTATTTCCGACATATAGTCCGCTGTCTAAATCTCCAGCCTGCAAATCGGCTTCGATCGCATCGCCGCTGGCCAATAGCTCTGCGCGCAAAATGCCCGGCAGCAATCCCCGTGAAAGCGGCGGTGTCAACAGCTTGCCATCGCACTCGACAAACAGATTCCAGATCGCACCTTCGGTCAGATAGCCCTCAACATCATGAAAGATCGGATGGGCTGCACCATCGACACCTGGCGCTGCGTAGAGACTGCGGTCGCTTGTCTTGTGATGCAGACGATAATCCTGCGGGTCTGCTGTCATCGGCACCAATTGGATCGGTACCGGTTCGCTGAGCGCTTCCGGCATCGGTTGCAGCTCTATGGCAATGGCCCCGGAACGCGACAGCATCAACCGAACCTTGGCGGGCTTGTCTTGATGAAAGGTGATTGCCTGTATCGTGTTGCGCGCTGCATGCCGGTCAAATTCAAATTCCAGTGCAGCAGCACTGGCCTTCATCCGTTCGAGATGCGCCTCAAGCCGGACTATGCCGGATTCCGGATCGAACGCCATTGTCTCGATCAAATCAACGGGAATGCTATCGCCTGACACCTGTCGCACGCCATCGTCCAAAGCTGCAAATCTCCCTTTGGCAAGACATTCTTGCCACTCGTCGCCCCCAACAGAGTCGGCTACTATGCCAGAGCCCAAGCCGATGGAAAGAGTTTCCTGCCCCTCGCCCAGAAAGAAAGTCCGGATCGCGACATTAAATGCCGTGTCACCGCTCGCATCAATCCGGCCAATAGAGCCGCAATAGATACCTCTCTGTTCTGATTCCAGCTCGTCAATAATCTCCATCGCCCGGATTTTAGGGGCACCGGTAATAGATCCGCACGGATATATCTGGCGCAACAGGTCCACCACGGTGCGCCCCTCAGTCAGCTGCGCGGTCACAGTCGATGTCATCTGGTGGATTGTCGGATAGCTCTCGATATGAAACAGCTCAGGCACTTGTACGCTTCCCGGCTGTGCAACTCGTGACAGATCATTGCGTAGCAGATCGACGATCATCAGATTTTCGGCGCGCTGCTTGGGATCACTTTGTAGCACTTCGCGAACAGCGGCATCGGCTTTTTCATCAGTAACCCGGGCGGCTGTGCCTTTCATCGGCTTGGCGGTAATCCGTCCCTCTTTCATTGCGAAGAACAGTTCGGGGGAAAAGGACAGCATCCAGTTTCGGCCATCAAACACCACGCCGCCATAACCAGCCTTCGCGCGGTCGCGAATAGCGGCATATAGTGCTAATGGATGTCCGGCATAGGCTGCATAGGACCGGAAGGTTAGATTGGCCTGATAAATATCGCCGGCATGAATGTAATCCTGCACTTTGGCGAAGGCCCGATCATAATCTTTTCGCGTCATGCTAGGTTGTATTTTCCCTAACCAAGCGCCTTGGGGATCGGGCAATTGCTCAAGCACCTGATCCGGTTCGAAAAGACTATAATCCTTGAACAACCCAAACCACGCCAAGGGGCAAGGTCGGTTATCTGGAAGGTGGCCGACCAGCCGATCCTCCAATGCCATTCCCGCTTCATAAGACATATATCCCGCCGCATGCAGCCCGCGCTCTTGGGCTGTGGCGAGCCTGTCCAACGCCGGCTCCAAATCATCGCGCGTTCGTGCTGTGATTATCTCGACCGGGTCCTTGTAGAGACGCGCAGGGGCCGCACTGCCGTCCGCACGGGCATCGTCAAGCAATATCATGGGGCCACTATCAGCGATCATTCCCCTCCCCTAATTGCTTTTCATGCCGTTCGTCCATAAGCATAAACAAAACGAAACAGGGAAAGGCGCCAGATGCGCAATTTATTTTTCGGCGCGTTGGTCGCTGCGTCAATGCAACTCTTCGTTCCGTCCGCTCTCGCCGCCGACAAAACCACTGACGCCATTGCCGCCAAACCTGCAGCGCTGGTTGCGGACCAGGTCCCGGACATTCCGATGGCGATTGTTGAAAAGACCCGTCCCTATATGGAATTTCGCACCGCCGGCTTTGTCGATTGGGACCCCAAAACAAAAGCCATGATCGTGCGCACACGCTTTGCCGATACCAGTCAGCTGCACCGGGTCGCCGAACCACGCCGCGAGCGCGAGCAGCTGACCTTTACCGATGAACCTGTCCGCTCCGCCAGCTATGCGCCCGATGGATCTTTTCTGCTGTTTCAAAAAGATACCGGTGGCAATGAAGTGAACCAGATTTTCAAGCTGGAAGACGGTGTCGCGAAAATGCTGACCGACGGAAAGAGCCGCCACAGTCTTGGCCCATGGTCTAACAAGGGAAATTTGCTAGCCTTTGGATCGAACAAGCGCACTGGCCTCTATAATGACATTTATCTGATGAATCCGGCCAAACCCGATAGCGCCACGATGCTGGTCGCGTCTACCGGCGGTGGCTGGTTCCCAATTGATTTTTCCCCAGATGACAAACATCTGCTGGTGTTCAACTATGTCTCGATAACCGACAACCAACTTTATTTGATAGACATTGCCAACGGAACGTCCCGCAAATTGACCAACAGTAGCGCGCCGGTCGCTTATAACGGTTTGCAATTTGCACCGGACGGACGGCTATGGGCCGCTTCTGATGACGGTAGCGATGTCCAAAGACTTGGCACGGTCAACATTGAAACGGCCATGTTTGAACCTGTCATCGATGAAAAAATTTGGGATGTATCCGATTTTGACATCAGCAAGGATGGTCGCTGGATAGCCTATGAAGTCAATCAGGCGGGTCAGTCCATCCTGAAAATCTATGACATGCAATCAGGTGCTGTGCGTACCGTTTCAAGCCTGCCTGCTGGTGTCATCGGCAGCCTGAAATTCGCGCCTTGGGGGGAATTGGGCTTCACCCTCAATGCCAACCAGACCGGCAGCGACAGCTATAGTATCGACCCTGAAACACTGAAAATCACACGCTGGACCAGGAGCGAAACCGGCGGACTCGATGCAAAGAATAATGTCATGCCAGAGCTTGTCGAAATAACCAGCTTTGATGGCGAAAAAATGTCCGGTTTCCTTTACCGGCCGGACCCGAAAAAGCATATAGGCAAGCGCCCGCTGATCATCAATATCCACGGCGGGCCAGAGGGTCAGGCGACGCCCCGTTTTCTGGGCCGCAACAATTATCTGATCAACGAACTCGGCGTTGCCATTTTCTATCCCAATGTCCGCGGTTCCACCGGCTTCGGCAAACGGTTTGTTGCACTCGACAACGGACCGTTTCGCCGCGAAGACAGCGTGAAAGACATCGGCGCCTTCCTGTCCCATCTGCGCAAGGATAGTCAGATTAACCGGCGGCGCATTGCAGTAACCGGCGGCAGCTATGGCGGCTATATGACGTTAGCCTCCATGCTGCGATATGGAAACACGTTAAAAGCAGGTCTTGAAGTTGTCGGCATTTCCAATTTTGTCACCTTCCTCGAAAATACCCAACCTTATCGCCGCAATTTGCGCCGGGTGGAATATGGTGACGAGCGCATACCGGAATTGCGGGCTAAGCTAGAAGAAATCAGTCCATTGCGGCGCGCCAATGAGATCAAAATTCCGTTGATGGTCGTCACCGGCGCCAATGATCCGCGCGTTCCCGCCAGCGAAGCGGATCAGATTGTAGCAGCGGTGCGGGCCAATGATCGCCCCGCCTGGCATCTGCTTGCGAACAATGAAGGACACGGATTTCGCAAAAAAGCAAATGCGGACTATCAGTTCTGGGCATCGCTGCTATTCTGGCAGAAATATCTGCTGAACGGAGATTAAATGTATGGAAATACTAGCTATTTCAGGAATTATCCTCCTGCTGGTTCTGGTATTTGATACACGCAATGTCATCGCTTCGCTGCGCAAACGCATTGAGATCCTCGAGAATCAGGAACGGCAGGTTGCGGTCGCAGACGAACAGACGAATGCCGCAGAACCTGCCAATCCGGCTGCACCCGAGCCCGTGCCTGAGGCACCTGTAGCGCGGGCAGCCAAGGCAGCGGAAAAACCTGAAAAAATTGCCACACCAGCGCCGAAGCAACCATCTCGACGTGTCTATGCGCCCACTTCACCGCCACCTCCGGCATCTCCGGCCAGCACAGAGCCACCACAACCCCGCCCGAGCGCCGCGAAGAGATTTGAAGACCTGATTGGTGGCAAGCTGCCAATCTGGATAGGCGGCATCGCTCTCATATTTGCAGGATTTTTCCTTGTTCGCTTTTCGATCGAAGCCGGCTTGTTCGGCCCGGCAGCGCGCTGCATCACAGCAGCCCTGTTCGGCCTATTGCTCATCGGTCTGAGCGAATTTGGCTACAAAATTCCGAAATTCGGCAAGATATTCACCGATGACGTGCGCATTGGCCACAGTATTGCTGGCGCCGGTATCGCGGTACTCTATGCAACGCTGTACATGGCGAGCGAACTCTATGGTCTGCTTGGCCTCTATACCGCGCTTGGCGGTGTCATTGCCGTCACCATATTGGCTTTTGTCCTGTCGCAGCGTCACGGACCACCAACAGCGATCATGGGCTTGCTCGGCGGTTTTGCAGCCCCCTATGTCGCGGGATTGGGCCCGGAATCGGTTGCGCCGTTACTCATCTATCTCGGCGTATTTACCGCAGGCTTGTTTGGCCTGGCGATCCATCGCGGCTGGGCCTGGCTGGCACTGCTCGCCACTGGTGGTAGCGTGATCTGGACGACGGCACTCTTGTTCATGGACCTCAGTGGCGACGTACCCTTTGTCGGCGCATTTATCGTGTTGTTGGCTATTGGCGGCGTATTGACCCTATCGCGCACTGGCACCAGCTTCGGCATTCCCAAACCGGTTATGCAGGCTATCCCGCTAGGCGTTGGCCTGTTGCAGCTGGTCACTCTGGCGCCGCTGATAGAATTCTCGCTGATCAGCTGGCTGTTCTTTGCGGTTCTCGCCATTTTCTCCATCGCTCTCGCATGGCGCGATAAAGGCCTAACGCCCGCCGTTGCCGGTGCGCTTGGCCTATCTCTGGCGATGGTGGCCACCGCCTTCGCCGATACCGGCGCCGAGCCCTTGCAGCTATACGCAGCTGTCGGTCTGGCTGTTCTTTTCGGTGCTGCCGGACATGTATTTGCTCTGCGTGAAAAGGACGGCTGGATATGGGCCCTGATCGGCCTCGCTGCTCCGACCGCCATGTTGCTTCTGGTCTATGGTTTGGGTGATCTGGGCTGGAGCCAGAATAGTTGGGCGGCGGCATGCCTGTTGACCGCCGTCACCACCGGGCTGATGGCTTGGCGGACGCGCACAGATGCAGCCGTTCTGCCGCCACCAATGGCGAGCGGCCTGACCGCAATATTGGTTGCCCTTGCTCTTTGGATATGGACACCGCAAAGTCTGGGCGCCCTGGTCGCAATCATGGTGGCTGCGGCGCTGGCCTTCTGGGCACGCTTCATTGGCCGCAAGTCGGTCATCGTGCAATCGGCCATCGCGATCGGCATTGGCGGCCTGATCATGCTGGTCGAGGGTTTTGGTTTGATTGAAGCCCTATTCGGATCGCTCGTCGGCGAAACCGATCTCTTCAGCTACTTGCCAGAGATCGGCCCTGCGGCCATCGAACTGCTGCTACCTGCCCTGGCCATTGTCGGCATAACCTATTTCTTTCGCGATAATTTTGGCAAGATCGTCGCCAAAATCATCGCAGGCATCGGACTGATCGGCACGGGGAGCTTCATCTATTTACTGCTCAAACAGCCGCTTGCCATCGGTCCAATTCAAGATTTTGTGGCCTATGGTTTTGCCGAGCGGGCCGTCTTCACTCATTTGCTCGCACTTTCCGGATGGCTAATACTCCGACAGCAGTGGGGCGAGAAGCTGGCGACACCGATGAAATCCTTGGGCATTGCGTTGGCCGGACTGGCGCTCGCCCGCTTCGTCTATTTCGATATCCTGCTGCTCAGCCCGACTGCCGTCAAGCAGGCCATGGGTCCCGCACCAATTGCCAATTTGGGAACGCTCCACTTTGCGGCAGCGATGCTATGGCTCTGGCTCTATGCAAGAATGGAAATAATAGCGACGGCGATGCCGAAGCTGATGCGACCGCTGGAGATTGCCAGCCTCCTTGCTGCTATTGCTGCGGTGATGGTCACTGTGCGTCAGGCGGTCCATGGCACCGATATCGCCAGCCCGCCGTTCACCTCTACCGAAACCTATCTGTATAGTGCGGGATTACTTGTCCTGGCCATTGCCTGGTTGGCGCGCGGGATACAGACCACCAATGCGCTGCTACGAATTGCCGGATTGCTGTTGCTGACCCTGGTGACGTTCAAGGTTTTCCTGATCGATGCCGCGCAATTGGAAGGCGTCTTACGCATCCTGTCATTCCTCGGTTTGGGTATCGCGCTTATCGGGATTGGCTGGATATATGGCAAGGTCATGCGGGCCGGCGAAGACGAAGAACCGGCGGTTTAGTCTAGGCCAAAGCTGTCACGACAGCATTTGGTGATCCACGCCCCTACCGCCTTGATCTGGGGATTGCGCCGGTTGTCACGGTGAAAGACAATCCACGGCTTTCGTGGCGGAGTCGGCGGTGATGCAATCGCGACCAGTCCATGACGCCGGGCGAGAAAATCGGGAAGCATGGCAATGGCCGCGCCGGATTTTGCCATTTCAAGCAAGGCGTAAACACTACTGGTTTGCGCCGATAAAGACTGCGGCAATCCTAGTTTCTTCATCCAGCGCAATTCCGGTATATCGCCAAATTTATCGTTCAAACCGACCAGTTTTTCTTCATACAGGTTGAGGGCGTCGGGCGAGCGCCCCTTCAGATAGTCCGGTGAGACATATAAGCAAGAGGTGATTTCTGGGAGGCGTCGGGCAATCAAACCTTCACTTTTGGGTCGCATCAGCCGGATAGCAATATCCGCCTCACGCCGATTAAGATCCGCCAGTTCTGTGGACATGGTCAAATCGACAATCAGCCCAGGATGTTGCGCCAATAAATTTGGCAAATTTGGTGCGAGTATCGCAGATACCATTATTTCGGTCGCCGATATCCGGATCGGAAGCGCCCGCCGGCCCGATTGCAGCGAAAATGCTAGCCGCTCCATCTGGAACAGATGATCACCGCCGGCTTTGGCCAGCCCGAGCAATTCCTCACCCTCTTCGGTTAGTGTGACTCCGCTGGGGCCGCGCAGAAGCAGTTGCAGTCCTACCGCTACCTCCAGCGCATCAATTTTGCGTCCTAAAGTGGCGTTGGACATATCCAGTGCGGCAGCCGCCGCCATCAGCGACCGTTTCTCAGCCACTTCGATGAAGCAGCGCACTGTATCCCAATCGATAGACATGAAACGCCTATATACCGGCTACAGATTTACATAAATGAAAAACTATTATTCATATTTGTCATTCCGCGCGCTGCCAATTTACCCGATCATCAGCGCAAAAGGAACATCATCATGACCAGTATGCAGCAACTCACTTTCATCAAACCCAAGCAGTTTGAATGGCACGAGGTTCCGGCAGCAACCATCGAAAATGCTGGCGAAGCTATTGTCCGGCCGCTTGCCGTTACCCGCTGCGATCTGGATCTGTATATGGCCAGCGGCATGTATCCGATGAAAGGGCCATTTGCCTTTGGTCATGAAATTGCCGGTGAGGTGGTCGAGATTGGCGATGGCGTAACAGGCTTTGTTCCCGGAGATCGCGTAATCGTGCCGTTTCAGATAAATTGTGGTTCGTGTGACAATTGCCGGCGGGGCTGGACCAATGCCTGCACCACGGTCGAGCCTTTTGCGGCTTATGGTTTCGCGCCCACAGGTGATCGAAAATGGGGTGGCGGATTGAGCGATCTCGTCAACGTGCCTTTTGCTGACGCAATGCTGGTGAAAATTCCGGACAATGTTTCAATCACTAGCGCGGCGGCGATCTCTGACAATGCGGGCGATGGCTATCGTACCGTGGCAGAGCCACTGGCACAGCGGCCGGGGGCAGACATATTAATCGTCGGCGGCCTAGCGCAGAGCGTTGGCTTGTTCTCCGTTCAAGCGGCCCGCGCGCTCGGGGCAGGCCGGATCGTCTATCGTGACTATGATGCCGACCGGCTGGCCAAGGCCAAGGCACTGGGCGCAGAGGCTATCCAGACCCAATATGGCCCAGACTTGCGAGCAACCGAGGAATTCCCGATTGTCGTTGAGGCAGCCGGCCTGCCCGATGCCCTTGTCTTTGCGCTGCGATCCACACAGCCCTGTGGAATTTGCAGCGGCGTGTCAGCGGGCATGAGCAATCAGACCAATATTCCGCTGCGCTCCATGTATATGAAAGGGATCACCTACACGATCAGCCGCGTTCATGCCCGTGCGGAAATCGACCATCTGCTCGACTGCGCCCATTGCGGCAGCATTACGCCGGATGAGGTGATCACCCGTTCTGTGCCCTTTTCTCAGGCAGCAGATGCCATGATGGATCCGGATATCAAGATCGTTTTTGAAAGGGATTGACGCAGCACGGCTTATCGCTGATCAAAGATCAGCATGACACGGCCGGGTTTCAGCATCATCCTGATCTATGCCCTGATTTTGGGCTTGGCGGCTTTTGCGCTGCAGTGGCTGGAATACCGGTTTTTCATGCAGAGCATTTCAACCGAGCTGTACATCGTCGTGCTGGCAACTTTGTTCGTATCTTTGGGAATATGGGTTGGACATCGATTGACGGCCAAGGAAAAGGCCAAAGCCTTTGAACGCAATGGTCCGGCCCTAAAATCTCTTGGCATTTCAAACCGGGAGCTGGAAGTACTCGAAGCCATGGCGCAGGGGCAATCCAATAAGGAAATGGCACGTACCCTTGGTATTTCGCCCAATACAATCAAGACCCATGTGGCCCATTTGTTTGAAAAACTGGCCGTGGACCGGCGCATGCTGGCTATAGAAAAGGCGCGATCACTGCATCTCATTCCGTAGTGCCAGAGGGTGAAATTCGCAAAATCACCCATCAGGGTGATTTCCAGAGCGAGGTTTTTGCGTTTAGACTATACTCCATCAAGGCCGCTCTGTCGGTCTCACCGAGGGGGAGTGTTGATCATGTTAAGAATTTCGGTTGTCTATGGCGTTCTATCGGGAACGATTGTCATATTGTCGATGCTGCTTGGCATCATTTCGAGCAATGGTCAGGGCTTCTACGCCTCCGAATATTTCGGATATCTGATCATGCTGGTGGCCCTGTCGATGATTTTTGTCGGGATCAAGCGCTACCGCGATCTGCATCTCGGCGGTGTGATCAAGTTTCTTCCCGGCTTCGGTCTTGGTCTCGCCATTTCAGCGATAGCAGGTGCGATCTACGTTTTTGTCTGGGAGATGTATTTGCTCAGCACAGATTTTGCCTTCATCAACGAATATACAGCTGGCCTGATCGAAGCGAAGAAGGCCGAGGGTGTAACCGGCGCTGCGCTGGACAAGGTGATTGCGGAAGCGGAGCAGTTAAAGGTCAACTACGCCAAGCCCTATATCCGCTTGCCAATGACCTTCGTCGAGATTTTTCCAGTTGGCCTGATCATCTCTCTCATTTCCGCAATCTTGCTCCGTAACCCGAAATTATTGCCTGCAAAGGCCTAGATTCTCACCCAAACCGTGAAAGGAATATATATGCAACTCGGTACCTTTTCGATCAGCCTGTCCGTCAAGGATTTAAACACCTCCGAGGCCTTCTACGAGAAGCTCGGCTTTACCAAATTTGGCGGCGATAAGAGCCAGAACTGGTTGATCCTGAAAAATGGCGACACGGTGATTGGCCTGTTTCAGGATATGTTTCCGGACAATATCCTGACCTTCAATCCAGGATGGGATAGCAATGCGGAGACGCTGGATGACTATACCGATATTCGCGACCTGCAAAAGGAACTGAAAGCCAAGGGCGTGGAATTTGCCACCGAGGCGGATCCGGATGGTGAAGGCCCTGCCAGCTTCACCATAGTAGATCCCGATGGCAATCCGATCCTGGTCGACCAGCATATTGGTTAGGACGTGATCGGCAGCCCCTAAAGGTTGGGATGATTGCCGATACTCGCCCTGATCGCATCGAGAGTGGGTTTGCGCAGTGCGGCCTTTTGATAGGCATAGGCACGGGTCGACAATGATGTGAGCTGTCCGGCAATTGCCAATGATTGTTCAACCACCTTTTCCGGCGCAGTCAGCATATCAAGATAGCCCGCCTCCACGGCACCCTTCGGGTCATAGATAAAGGCCTGCACCATGGCTCTGGTCAAGTGATGCGGGCTTAACCGATCCCGCGCCAGTTCGAGCGCAAAGACTGGCAATTTCATGCCCGTCGCTGATTCATTGGCACCAAGTTTGAAATCCCCTTCTGCCCCGACGCGTGTATCACAGGCGAGAAGCAGAAATGTACCCATCGCAATAGCATGGCCCGCACAGGCGCCAACCACCGGCAAAGGACCACCATAAAGGCGCAACAACAGTTCACTGGCCCGGTCCAGCAATCGCGCGGCATCTTCAGGTTTGAAATTCGCCATCGCTTTCAAATCAAAGCCGCCAGAGAAACGCCCCTCTCGCCCGGCCAGAACAATCGCCTTGGCATCAGATTCGGCTTTATCAAGCGCATCATTGAGCGCCAGCATCAAATCAAAATTGACCGCATTGGCCTTGCCATCATCCATGGTGATCAAAGCGACATCGCCATGTTTATCGACCGTCACGCTCATGTTGTTTCTCCTGAACAGTAAATTTAACTGTTCGATTAAATCACTTAAACCCTCAGGGTCAACCGCAAAACTACTAGCATTTCCGCAGGTCTGGCGACAATTTTGACGAGACCCAGCCGTGCCGTAACGGCATCACAATTTCAGAATTTCGAAAAAATCTGGAGCGGGCGAAGAGATTCGAACTCTCGACCCCAACCTTGGCAAGGTTGTGCTCTACCCCTGAGCTACGCCCGCTCGGCGCCGCTGTGACATCGGGTTATTTGCTATCGTCATCAGCAGTTGAGGCGCGCGGTTAGCATGCGTTATGGGGTCCGGCAAGCCCCATTTTTCAATCCTGGGCCATGAAAAGTAAAAATATGCTTGGCTTTGTCTGGTCCATCCCCACATAAAGCCCGGATATATAAGAAAACCGGACGCGATTCCCGCCGGAAACGGCTCGAGAGAATGGCATCGAAATATTAAGGTACAGGAGCAGCAATTGGCGACAGCAGGTTTAACAGTAGACGAACAAAAGGCGGTTGAAGAGTTTCAGCAAGCCGTAGTCGCGCCTAGCATGGACAAACTGGTGATCCTGGATTTCTGGGCAGAATGGTGCGGACCGTGCAAGGCGCTGACCCCCGTGCTTGAGAAGGTCGCCGCCAATTATGCCGACAAGGGCGTGATGCTGGCAAAGGTCAATGTCGATGAAAATAAATTCATCGCATCACAGTTTCAGGTCCAGTCGATTCCCACTGTTTATGCGATATTTCAAGGCAAACCGGTCGCCGACCTGACGTCTGCACGGACCGAGAGCCAGTTGGGACAGATTCTCGATCAGCTGCTGGAACAGCTTCCGGTTGGCGCAGGAGGTGGAGAACCGAAACAAGACATCGCTCCGCTGCTGGCCATGGGTGAAGACGTGCTCGGTCAGGGCGATGGCGAACGGGCGGCAGGCATCTTTGCCCAAATCGTTGATATGGCACCTGATAATGCCGAAGCGGTCGGCGGATTGATTCGCGCGATGGTGCTGGCAGGCCACCTGCCTGAAGCCGAAGCGGCTCTCGCCGGAGTTCCCGAAGCCATGGCCAGTGATCCTGCGATTGAACGTGCTGGATCTGCCCTCGCATTGGCAAAGGACAAACCGGATGACAGCGCGGCGGCAGCCTTGCAATCTGCCGTTGATGCCAATCCCGGCGATCATCAGGCGCGCTTTGATCTCGCCAGCGCAATGATAGCATCAGGCGACCATGATGGCGCTGCAGAGCATCTATTGACAATTATTGAAGCCGACAAGGAATGGAATGAAGGGGCAGCGCGAGCAAAACTGCTGTCGTTGTTCGAAGTGGTCGGCCTTGAAGACGAATGGGTTTCAGCAACACGGCGCAAGCTTTCTGCGATATTGTTCGGATAGATATGACGGATAGCAAACGCATCTCCATATTTCCCCTGGCCGGCGCATTGCTGTTCCCCGGCATGCATCTGCCGCTGCACATATTTGAAGAGCGTTACCGCGCACTGATTAACGACGCGATGGCCCGGGATCGGCAAATCGGAATGATCCAGCCGAAAACGGATGGAGATGTGCCGCAACTGTTCGACATCGGCTGTGTTGGCAAGATTATCGACATTGAAGCGATGGATGATGGTCGGTTCAATATCGTGCTGGAAGGCGTTTCGCGGTTCAAGGTGATTGAGGAGCTAGATGCGTCCACGGCTTTTCGCCAAGTGCTGGCGAAAATCGAAGAAAATGCGGAACTGGACGAGGTACTCGCCAGTGCCGAACGGGCTGCACTGGAAATTGAATCGCGCAAATTTGCTGATCTGCAGGGCTATCAGGTCGACTGGGACAGCATCGGACGGCTCGATGATATGTCCTTCGTCAACGGCATTGCCCAGATTGCTCCTTTTGACGCCGCGTCAAAACAGGCCTTGCTCGAAGTCGACGGATTGTCCAATCGCGCTGAACTGATCATACAGCTGCTGGAATTTTTTGGACGGCAGGATGGTGATGAGGGCCGGGTTACCCTGCAATGAGCAACCAGCCGACCGGTAAGTTTGACGTCACATTACTGGACATATTGGTCTGCCCTGCGACGCGAAAACCGCTGGTCTATGACGCCGACGCACAGGAGCTGATTAGCGATGCGGCTGGCGTAGCCTATCCGATCAAGCGCGGTATACCGGTAATGCTGATCGAAGAAGCCCGCAGATTATAGGATTCAAAAGCTCGCCTTGAGCCCGTCCACCACAAATTGAACCGCGAGCGCGCCAAGCAACACGCCAAGTACGCGGGTAATGACCTGCTCCACTTTATGACCCAATATCCGCATCATTGGCCCGGCGAGAAGCAGCCCAGCGAGCGTCAGCAGCAAAACCGCGCCCAAAGCGCCTAGAATCACGAACGTGCTTTCGAGACCTTCATGCCGCGCCATCAGCAGCATCACCGCGGCAATTGACCCGGGTCCGGCAATCATTGGCATCGCCATCGGAAAAATCGAGACATCCTCGATTTCCGGCTTATCAATAATATCCTGCGCCCGATCTTCGCGGCGCTGGGTGCGTTTTTCAAACACCATTTCCAATGCGATGATGAACAGCATGATCCCGCCGGCGATGCGGAAACTGTCAAGGCTGATCCCCAGCGCGCTCAGCAATTGCTCGCCAAAGGCCGCAAAAACCGCGAGGATAATCGCTGCGACCACAATGGCGCGGATCGCCATGTTGCGGCGCTGTTTGGCCGTGGCATCGCCCGTCAGACTGGCATAAATAGGCGCACAGCCGGGCGGATCAATCACTACGAAAAAGGTGATGAAGGCGGAAACAAAAAGCTCGGTCATTGAGACGGCGCTGCCACGTCGTCAAACACGACATCTTCCCATTTGGAGCCATTCCACAGGCGAACTACCAGCGAGCGGGACTGATCGGCGGAACTCTCCGCGCTCCAGAATAATGTACCGTCAATCGAAGAACCGATCTTGTTCTTCTCGCCTGCCTCAACCGCCCCGACATCGGCAATCGTATCTTTCGAACAGCTCGCAACTCTGGTGGTGACAAAATCCGGTTCTGCCAAAGGTTTGTCCAATGGCACGCCATGGTCAAATACCCATTTCCACTCGACTTCTTTGCCGCGCTGACGCCGGTTTTGGGCGTCCTGCTTCTCCCAAATGGTCGTGAAATAGCCGTTACCACCGCTGGCACCTTGCCAGGCTCCCGTCGCGACGCCCATGCTGCCATCGCAGGACATGAAAATCTTGTGCGCCTGCCATTCGGTTGCGCGCGTTGGATCCGCCTTGCCTTTCAGCCACACTTGCGCACTCACAAGCTCTGGCGTGAACATGATCGCGTCAGCGGCGGCGGTTTCGCGAAACGCTGTCCATTGACCTTTTTCTCGGGCCAGTCGGGCAAAGGCCAGCTCCGCCTTGACGATATCGCTGGGATTGGCGACAGGTTTACCGGCGGCTCGCAAAAACCGCTCACGGTCATTTGGCCGGCCGTTACTGGCACAGCTTGCCAACAACAATGCTATTCCCAACGCCGCAAATAGCTGTTTCATGGATTAAAGTCCTTCGGGCTTAGAAAGGCCTGCACGCGCGGATGCGGCAACCAATGTGTTACGCAATAGCACAGCAATAGTCATCGGCCCAACCCCTCCCGGAACAGGCGTGATCGCTTGAACATGATCCATCGCTTCGGCCGTGGCAACATCACCGACCAATCGGCCTTTTTCCTTGCCCGCTTCGGGGGCGAGCCTGTTGATACCGACATCAATCACCACCGCACCGTCTTTCAACCAGTCGCCCTTGACCATCTCGGCGCGGCCAACGGCGGCAACCACGATATCTGCGCGGCGGACGACATCGGGTAAATCACGCGTCCGGCTGTGCGCCATGGTCACGGTACAATTTTCAGCGAGCAGCAATTGTGCCATCGGCTTGCCAACCAATATCGACCGACCCACGACGACGGCGTTTAGTCCTGACAGATCACCAAGCTGATCCTTGAGCAGCATCAAACTGCCAAGCGGTGTGCAAGGCGTCAGCGCTTCCTCACCATTGGCCAGCCGCCCGGCATTGATGACATGCAAGCCATCGACATCCTTGTCCGGATCAATCGCCATAACGACAGCTTTTTCATCCAGATGGTCCGGTAGCGGCAGCTGCACCAATATGCCATCAACAGCATCGTCAGCGTTCAGTTTTTCAACCAATGCGATCAGGTCTGCCTGCGCCGTATCAGCGGACAGACAGTGCTCAAAGCTTTCCATACCGGCGGCCACGGTCGCTTTGTGCTTGGATGCGACATAGACCTGGCTGGCAGCGTCATCGCCGACAAGCACCACGGCAAGCCCTGGCGCCCGGCCTGTTTGTTCTTGAAATTTCGGAACTTCGGCCTTGATGCGTTCGCGAAGGCTTGCGGCATAGGCTTTGCCGTCGATTATCGTCGCCCCGTTCTTGGTCATAAAACAGGAATGAGCGCCGCACCGAGCGGAGGAAGAATGGCATCCTGCAAGATAATGATGCCGATAATCACGACCATCGGCGTCAGATCAATCGATCCGAAGTCGGGCATGATTCGACGGACAGGCCGGTAAATCGGAGCTGTCAGCGCATCCAATGTAGTCCAGATCGCTCGCACAATGTCATTTTGCAGGTTGATTACGTTAAATGCGAGTAGCCAACTCATAATCGCTTGCACAATGATGACGGTAATAGCGACATTCAACAAAATGCCGATAATCTGAAACAGGGCGAAAAACATGAACCGAAACCTTTTTATCTCATGATGGCCATTAAACGATAGTGGCGCACAATGCCAAGCAATCTATGCCATCAAATTAGTGTATCAATAATATAATACAGTTCGGCAATTAATCAACCGTTTCAAAATCATCGCGGATCAGGGTACCAGCACCCTTGCTGGTGAAGATTTCCAGCAACATGGCATGCGGCACACGGCCATCCAGCACAACTGCGGCATCGACACCCTTCATCACCGCATTAACGCAGGTTTCCAGCTTGGGAATCATGCCACCTGATATCGTGCCATCTTCCTTGAGTCGTTTGATTTCGCCGGGGAAGAGGTCGGTTAGCAGCTCGCCCTTCTTGTCCAACACACCGGCGACATCGGTTAACAGAAACAGACGCGAGGCTCTGAGGGCGGCGGCAACAGCACCGGCCATGGTGTCGGCGTTGATGTTATAGGTATGGCCATCCTCGCCTACCCCAATCGGAGCGATGACCGGAATCATGCCTGCGGTCGAAATGGTATCCACGACGCTCCGATCGACTCGCTTTGGTTCGCCGACAAAGCCGAGATCAATAATCCGTTCGATATTACTGTCTGGATCGCGCGCAGTGCGGCGTAGCTTGGCGGCTTTTACAAAACCGCCATCCTTGCCGGATATGCCAATCGCGCTGCCACCGGCTCTTTCTATCCAGCTCACCAGCTCCTTGTTGATCGCGCCAGACAAAACCATCTCGGCAATCTCGGCGGTTTCCTTGGTCGTGACTCGCAGCCCGTCGACAAACTCGCTTTCAACGCCAACCCGTTCCAGCATCGCACCAATTTGCGGACCGCCGCCATGGACAACGACCGGGTTGATACCGACGGCTTTCAACAGCACCACATCCTCGGCAAAATTGCGTGCCAGCGCGGGATCGCCCATCGCGTGGCCACCATATTTGACGACAAAAGTCTTGCCCGCATAGCGCTGCAAATAGGGCAAGGCCTCGGTGAGCGTTTCAGCCTTGGCCAGCATCGCAGGATCGGGCGCGTGATTATTTGCTTCTTCGGTCATGCTGTCTTTCAATCCAGCTTCACGCCAATTGCAACATGTTTATCAATTTTCAGGCGGCGCAGCAATCTTCGCCCGCTCCAACTGCTTCACCTTTTCGAGCGTCATTTCCACATGGCTCCGGGGGTCTTGCGCGCTGTGTACCATCGCAATTTTACTATTCTGATCAATTACATAGCTAGTTCTGTTGGTCAGCGCCAATGTCGGTTCCATACGAACCTGATAGCCATCCATCACCTTGTCATCAGCGCGCGCCACCGCAAATTTATCGCGGCATTCCTCAACCGAGAATTTGGTCAGCGTTTCCATATCATCGCCGGACATGCCAATGACTGTCGCCCCAGCCGCTTCAAAATCAGCGGTTGCTTCGGCAAACATATTGGCTTCGATGGTGCAGCCTTCGGTAAAGGCCTGAGGAAAGAAATAGAGCACGACCGGACCGTTTTGCAGCTTGTCGGACAGGCTTATCTTGAATGGTTTTCCTGCCAGTGCGCCGGTGGTTTCAAAGTCGGGGGCAGCGGCACCAACCTCCAGCGCTTCGGCATTGGCGCTACGCGCGCTGTAGACATAAATACCACCTGCCAGCAGCAACGCAGCCATAGCGATAATGATCCAGCGATTCATTCTATTCTTCCTGTTCCAGCAACGATTTTAGCGCATAAAGCCTGTCGAGCGCATCACGCGGGCTCAAGGCATCGATGTCGAGCTCCTTCAGCGCGTCTCTTAGCATATCGGTTTCTGTTTCCTCGTCCGCAAGACTAGCCGCAAATAAAGGCAGGTCGCCCAGTCCGGCAGCAAGTCCGCCGGTCTCCGCTTTTCCTGCCTCCAGCTTATCAAGCACCGATTTCGCGCGTTTCAGAACCGGTTTGGGAATACCCGCCAGCTTTGCGACGGCCAGACCATAGCTGCGATCCGCCGGGCCCTTGGCGAGTTCATGGAGCAGCACAAGATCGCCCTTCCACTCCCGCGCCCGGACATGGTGTAATGACATAGCATCAAGCCGGTCAGCCAAGCGAGTCAGTTCATGATAATGGGTGGCAAACAGACAGCGGCACTGATTGGTTTCATGCACCGCCTCGACCACCGCCCATGCCAGCGCAAGACCATCATAGGTTGAGGTGCCCCGGCCCACTTCATCCAGAATGACAAAGCTCTTGTCCGTCGCCTGACTGAGGATCGTCGCGGTTTCGACCATCTCGACCATGAACGTGGAGCGTCCCTGCGCAAGATTGTCAGACGCACCGACGCGGCTGAACAGACGATCAACCAGGCTGAGGCTAGCTGAGGCAGCAGGCACGAAGCCGCCCGCCTGCGCCAGGATCACGATCAACGCATTCTGCCGCAGGAATGTCGATTTACCGCCCATATTCGGACCCGAAACCAGCCAGAGACGTTCATCGTTGGACAAGGCGCAATCATTGGCGACAAACGGATCACCGGACGCACTGAGTGCCGCCTCGACCACCGGATGGCGGCCCGCCTTGATATCGAGCACATTGCCATCGGCAAATTCGGGACGGCACCATTGCCCTTCAACCGCCCGTTCAGCCAATGCGGAGGCCACGTCAATCCGCGCCAGCGCGTCCGCACTGATCGCAATTGCATCCTGGCGCTGCAAAACCTTGTCGACCAGTTCTTCAAAATGTGCGGCTTCAGCAGCCAATGCATGAGCGCCTGCCTGCGTTACCCGTACCGCTTCTTCGTGAAGCTCGGTCGAATTGAACCGCACCACGCCCGCCAAAGTCTGGCGATGGGTGAAACCAGAATCTTCGGCCATCAGGCTATCGCCATGGCGCGCCGGGACCTCGATAAAATAGCCAAGCACGGCATTGTGCTTGATCTTCAGTGTATTGATCCCGGTCGCCTCACGGTAGCGTCCTTCGAGAGTCGCAATCGCCTTGCGACCGTCGGATCCGGCACTGCGCAATTCGTCCAATGCCGGATCATAACCAGCAGCAATATAGCCGCCATTAGTCATGTCTGTAGGCGGCGATTCGACCAAGGCCCGTTCCAGCAGATCGACCATCGCAGCATGGCCATCAAGCGCTGGCAGCAGGGCGTCCATGAGATCGGGTAGTGCCATATCGAGCGCCAGACGCTCGCGCAGATGTCGCGCGCCATTCAGGCCATCGCGTATCTGGCCGATGTCCCGAGGGCTGCCGCGTCCCGCCGAAACCCGGCCCAAAGCGCGACTGACATCCGGCATAGCCTTGAGCGCGTCGCGCACCATATCGCGAATCGCAGGAGCATCGTGAAACCATTGCACCACGCCCAGACGCTGGTTGATCTTCGCTTCGTCAAATAGCGGTGCAGCCAGATCACGGCCGAGCAGACGCGCGCCACCCGGCGTTACCGTGCGGTCGATATTGTCGAGCAAACTCCCCTTGCGCTCACCCGCCATTGTCCGTTCAATCTCAAGACTCGCTCGGGTTGCGCCATCAATCAGCAGATATTCGCCTGCATGACGCTGCACCGGTGGCTTCAGAAACGGCGTGTCGCCTTGCGCGGCATGCTCGACATAGGCGATCAGTCCGCCTGCTGCCGCGAGCTCGCTACGGGAAAAATCGCCATAGCCGTCTAGCGTGGAAACCCCGAACAGCGCCTTCAGCCTGCGCTCGGCTTTCTGACTGTCAAAATCCTCTTTGGGCCATTCGGTTGCAGCTTCGAGCCGCGCTGCCAATGACGGACTGCAGATTATCTCGGACGGCGCGATCCGCGACAATTCCGCAGTCAGGGCATGCTCGGAGATCTGCAACAGCTCAAAATCTCCGGTCGAGATGTCACTAGCGGCAATGCCAATCTGCCCCTGCACCTCGGCGATGGAAACCAGCATATTATCCGACCGGGCATCGAGCAGCGTGTCCTCTGTCAACGTCCCGGCCGTAACAAAGCGAATAATATCCCGCGCGACCAATGCCTTATATCCTCCGCGCGCCTTGGCCTCCGCAGGC
The DNA here is from genome assembly GCF_900149705.1 of Sphingorhabdus sp. Alg231-15. Taxonomy (NCBI): domain Bacteria; kingdom Pseudomonadati; phylum Pseudomonadota; class Alphaproteobacteria; order Sphingomonadales; family Sphingorhabdaceae; genus Sphingorhabdus; species Sphingorhabdus sp. Alg231-15. The sequence goes on from NZ_LT703001.1 coordinate 1,729,080, forward strand.
GTCTCGGTCTGCTCGGCAATTGCCACTTTGAAACCGGCGCGGATCAGCTTCGCAAGATAGCTTTCCGCTGCATGGACGGGCACACCGCACATCGGTATCGACTCTCCGGCGTTTTTCCCGCGTGTTGTCAGCGCAATATCAAGCGCCGCCGAGGCCAGCTTGGCATCTTCAAAGAACAGCTCGAAAAAATCGCCCATCCGGTAAAACAGCAAACAATCCTGCGCTTTTTCCTTGAGCGCAAAATATTGCTCCATCATCGGGGTTAGCTTTGCCGGCACCGCAGCCTTCGATTTAGACTTAGCCGGCTTTGCGCCTTTTGATCCCGATTTCTGTTGAGTCTGTGTTGCCATCCCTTCTGCGATAGCGAAGAGTCCGGTTCGGGAAAAGAGCGCGATTTCTTTAATTGAACAGAGTTATTCGAAATCAGCAATATACCAAGTCTTGCCCAATCGCTATCATTCGGAGTAGGCACGTAGCGGGACGCGCAGCAGGGGGGCGGGCACAAGAGGCCGGACCTGAATCACGGAGATATAATTTGGCCGACGAGAACAAAAGCAACGTAGAATTTTCTGAACGCGAAGCCCTCTTATTTCATTCCCATGGAAGACCCGGAAAAATTGAAATTATCGCGTCCAAGCCGATGGCGACACAGCGCGATCTGAGTCTCGCCTATTCGCCCGGCGTTGCCGTCCCGGTCCGCGCCATCGCCGAAGATCCTGCCACGGCCTATGATTATACCGCCAAAGGCAATCTGGTCGCGGTGATATCCAACGGCACCGCCATTCTGGGCCTTGGCAATCTTGGTGCACTTGCCTCCAAGCCGGTGATGGAAGGCAAGGCGGTCCTGTTCAAACGCTTTGCTGATGTCGACTCGATCGATCTCGAACTCGACACGGAAGATACCGAGGCGTTTATCAATGCGGTTGAACTGATGGAACCCAGCTTTGGTGGCATCAATCTGGAAGATATCGGCGCGCCGGCCTGTTTCATTATCGAACAAACCCTGCGCGACCGGATGAATATTCCGGTCTTTCACGATGATCAGCATGGCACCGCCATTATTGCTGCTGCCGGAATTATTAACGCTTGCCTGCTGACCAATCGCGAGGTCAAGGACATCAAAGTTGTGGTCAACGGTGCCGGTGCCGCCGCCATTGCCTGTGCAGCGCTGATCAAGGCGATGGGCGTTCCGCATGACAATCTCACCATGTGTGATCGCAGTGGTGTCATCTATCGCGGTCGCGATAATGTCGACCAGTGGAAATCCGCGCACGCGATTGACACCGATGCGCGCGATCTTACTGAAGCCTTGAAAGGGGCTGACGTATTCCTCGGTCTTTCTGCCGCTGGCGCTCTGAAACCCGAAATGGTCAGGGACATGGCCGATAAGCCGATTATCTTTGCGATGGCCAATCCAGACCCTGAAATCACTCCGCCAGATGCCAAGGCCGCCCGTCCCGATGCGATTGTTGCCACCGGACGGTCGGATTATCCCAACCAGGTCAATAATGTCCTCGGCTTCCCGTTTATTTTCCGGGGCGCACTGGATGTCCGGGCCACTCGGATCAACGACGAAATGAAAGTCGCAGCGGCCAATGCAATTGCCGAACTGGCGCGCGAACAAGTGCCAGAAGAAGTCGCAGCAGCCTATGGCGGGCAAGCTCCGACCTTTGGTGTGGACTATATCATTCCCGCGCCCTTTGATCCGCGTCTAATGGATGTGGTCTCCGCCGCGGTGGCCAAGGCTGCAATGGACAGCGGTGTTGCGCAGAAACCGATTGAGGATCTTGATGCCTATCGTCAAAGCCTCAAGGCGCGGCTCAATCCAACCACATCGGTCTTGACGCAGGCCTACGAAACCTCCCGTTTGGCGCCGAAACGCGTGATTTTTGCCGAAGCCGAAGAAGATGTTGTGCTGCGCGCAGCCATCCAGTTTCAGGATGGCGGCTATGGTACACCGGTGCTGGTCGGCCGGGATGATCGAGTGCGCGAAAAGCTCAAAGAGCTTGGCGTCAGCGATCCCGACCGGTTCGAAATCCACAACTCGCGCAACAGTCCGCTCGTCCCCGAGATGGTCAACATGCTTTATGAGCGTTTGCATCGGAAGGGCCATATGAAGCGCGACATAAAACGCATGGTCAATCAGGACCGCAATATATTTGGCTCGGCCTTGCTTGCCATGGATCAGGGCGAGGCGATGATCACTGGCGTCACCCGCCCCTATTCCCAAACATTCAAGGATGTCGCCAAAGTCATTGATGTGGAGAAAGGCCGGACCGCCTTTGGAATTCATGTCATGGTTGGACAAAGCCATACCGTCTTCATGGCGGACACCACAGTTAACGAGCGACCCAGTGCGGAAGAACTGGCCGATATTGCTGAACAAACTGCCGCTGTTGCGCGGAAGATGGGCCATGAACCACGCGTTGCCTTCCTCAGCTATTCAACATTCGGCAATCCGGCCGGGCGTTGGCTGGAAAATATCCGGGAAGCCGTCGCGGTACTTGATAGCCGCCGGGTCGCTTTTGAATATGAAGGTGAAATGGCACCGGACGTCGCACTCAATCCGAAATTAATGGCAAACTATCCGTTTAACCGGCTATCCGGCTCGGCCAATGTGCTGGTCATGCCGGGTCTACAATCGGCCAATCTCTCGGCAAAGCTACTTCGAGAATTGGGTGGTGATGCGGTGATCGGACCGATGCTGGTCGGTCTGGACAAGTCTGTGCAGATTGCGACGATGGCTTCGACTGCATCTGAGCTCGTCACTTTGTCCGTGCTGGCGGCTAGTGGTATTGCCAAATAGCAATAGCGACCGGTAATCAGGGGCGTGTCGGGTCGTTACTCGCCCCTTGTGCACCGGGTGCACCGACGGCACCGATATTGCCGAACAGTTCTTCAAAGAAAGAGCGTTCGCGGCCGAGCGTAGGCGTTGAATCGCCGTTTGGATTGATATTCGCGACCAGTTCCAGTCCGGTGCGATCAACAGCAGAGACATTGCCTGCCTCGTCAAAGGTCACGCGCATCACCATCTGATCTCTTGCACTGGGCGAGTTAAATGCCAGCTGCTTTGTTTCGCGCGATACATAATACCAGACATTCTCTTCAAATTGCCCGGTAAATGTGGGGCGCCCAAGGGAAGCCTCGACCGATTGCCGATTATCAACCCCGGCCATGATGGCATTGGTCAGCACCGGGTCGACAATATAACCCTGATGGCCACGAACCTGCGAACAGCCGGATACCAGCAGGCCGCCAGCGACCAACCCGGTCAATACGAATTGCATTTTCAATTGGCTACGCATTAACTCACTTCTCCAAAACAACCACCGTGATGGTGCGGGGCACGATCAGGACGGTTTTGATCCTTGTAGCGGTTTCCCTGCCACTTGTTATAAGGCCCATTGCATCTCGCGATACAAATATCAATATCCCCTGTATGTAGTCTTAACACACATGGGCACGTGCCTATTGTTTCGCGTCGAAAATCGGGGTCACAATAAATGTCATTCTTGAACAGTCTATTCGGGCGCAAAGACCCCAATCTGGTCATGCAACCGCTCTATAATGCCGTGATTTCCGAAGGGCGGTTTCCCGGTTGGTATGAAAAAGGTGCTGTGCCCGATACGCTAGACGGGCGCTTTGACATGATTGCCGCTATTCTTTGCGCCGTACTGATCCGTCTCGATCAGACCGAAGAGGCGAAACAGGAAATAGCGTGGCTCACGGAGTTATTTGTCACTGATATGGAGGGGCAGCTCCGCCAGATTGGTATTGGCGATTTGATTGTCGGCAAGCGGGTTGGCGAGATGATGAGCGCGCTGGGCGGCCGGTTGGGCGCCTACCGGGACGCACTGACAGGTGATGCTGATCTTGGTGAAGCGCTTGTTCGAAATCTGTATCGCGGCGATGCGCCAGCATCCGAAGAACTTGATTTCACAGCCAGACATCTTGCCAACTTTTACGATCAGCTTGACCAGACTGGTATCGACCAGGTCATTGCCGGAAATATTGCAAAGGTAGCCTCATGAACGCATCAACGCCCTTGCCCCCACCGGAACTTTCCCGGATCATAAAACTGTCCGACATTGGCGGCATCCCACTGGCCGACAAGATTATGGCGGATGAAGATCAACGGCATGCCTTGGCGAAGCGGTTTGACCTGCCATCGATAGAGACAATCGCTGCGGACTACCGCCTTGAAGCCAAAGAGCATGAGATCAGATTAACCGGTCATATCCAATCCGATCTGCATCAGACATGCGCCATCAGCGGCCAGCCTTTCCCTGTCCGGGTGGACGAAGCCTTTGATATTATCTTCGTCGAGAAAACCGATATCCCGCCGAGTGAAGAAGAAATCGAACTGGCAGCGGAAGATTGCGATGTCATCGAATATGAATCAGCCCAAATTGATCTGGGTGAAGCCATTGCGCAAACTTTATATCTCGCCCTCGACCCCTATCCCCGCGGCCCTGATGCGGATCAGACAGCGCAGAAAAAGGGTTTGAAAAGCGAAGAGGAGGCTGGCCCCTTTGGCGCATTGTCAGCGCTAAAGGACAAGCTTGGTTAAGCAGCGGTCTTTTCGGCTTCCTTCTGTGTCGCCGCATTGGTCAGTTTCTTTTTCAAGCCGTTCAGACGGGCCTTGCTCTCAATCTTCCCGCCCAGCAGGTCGGTAATGTAGAACGTATCAACCGCACGCTCGCCATAGGTCGCAATATGGGCGCTGTGCACGGTGACTTTTGACTCGAACAACGCATGAGCCAGTTCGTTGAGCAAAGCGGGTCGGTCCTGCGCCGTTACTTCGATCACGGTGAAACGATTGGATGCGTCATTATCGACCATCGCATTGGGCACGATATTGAACGCTCCAGCCCGCGAATGGGCAAGCGGGCGGGCTTCCAGCTTCGTTGCCAGTTTGGAACGATTGGCCAGCGCATCCTCTACGGCCTGCTTGAGGCGAGCAAGTTGAGCATCTTCAGCGAAGGGCTGGCCATGCTGGTCCTGCACCAGAAAATTGTCCAACGCCATGCCATCACGGGTGGTGTGAATGCGAGCATCAATAATATTGCCGCCTGCGACATGAATACCGCCGGCAATGCGATAAAAGAGTCCGGGATGATCGGCAGCATAGATGGTCACCAAAGTCGCGCCGCGTTCGGGATAGGCATCTGCCGATATGGCTAGGTTATCATCGCCGGCACGCATCATCAGACGGGCGTTATGAGCGATAATATCATCCGGTTCAGCGATCCAGTAAGGGTCGGTCAAACGCTTTGCGAGCTTCGCAAATTGTGCTTTCGGGATATCCAGGCTTTCTGCCAATACTGCCTTTTTCTGGGCTATACGTTCCTTGCGACCGCGCTGTTTGTGGCCAAGCAACAACATTTCCTCAGCGGCCTGGAACAGATCGGTCAGCAGCTGCCTTTTCCAACTGTTCCATACCCCCGGGCCCACGGCGCGAATATCAACCACGGTCAGCACGGTTAGCAAACGCAACCGCTCGATACTTTTGACCTGACTGACAAAATCCTGAATGGTTTTGAAATCTGACAGATCGCGTTTGAACGCCATTGCGGACATCAAAAGATGGTGCCGCACCAACCAGGCAACCAGCTCTGTTTCATAGGGTTCAAGACCCAGACGCGGGCATAATTTCATCGCCACTTCGGCACCCAATATGCTGTGATCCCCGCCTCGCCCCTTGGCGATGTCATGCAGCAACGTCGCGACAAACAGCACGCGCCGATTTTTCAGTTTCTTGATCGTTTCGGTGGAATTGGGATGATCATCGACCAGATCACCGCTGCCAATCCGTGCCAGCAGTCCGATCGCTCTTATACTGTGCTCGTCCACTGTATAATGATGATACATGTCAAATTGCATCTGCGCGACTACCCGGCCGAAATCGGGAATGAAACGCCCGAAAATCGAAGCTTCATTCATCCAGCGCAATACCAGTTCGGGGTCACGCGGCGAACAGAGCACATCCAGGAAAAGCTTGTTTGCGCGGCGATCCTTGCGGATCTTGTTTGTGATCAGTTTCGCATCACGGCGCGCAGCGCGCATGGCCAGTGGATGAATTTCCAGCTCGTGTTTATCCGCAAGCTGGAAAATCTCGATCAGACGAACCGGGTCTTCTTCGAAGAAACTTTCATCAGGAAGCGCCAACCGCCCGCGGTCCAGCGTAAATCCTTTGAGCTTCTTGGGTCGCCGCGTGATATTAGGGATGAACCGCCTGACGCCTGCATTGTGGGTTTCATCGAGATGGGCGAGAAATACGCCGGTCAGATTGCCAACCACTTTGGCGTTCAGGAAATAATATTGCATGAACCGTTCAACCGCCGATTTACCAGGTCGGTCGGCAAATCGCATGCGCTGTGCAACGCCGGTCTGCAGATCAAATGTCAGCCGATCTTCAGCGCGACCGGTCATATCATGCATATGACAACGCACCGCCCAGAGGAAATTCGCGGCTTTGCGAAACCGTTTAAACTCCGCCGTGGTCAACAGCCCAACATCGACCAGCTCTTCTGCGGACGCGACCCGATGTATGTATTTACCGATCCAATAGAGCGTCTGCAGGTCACGCAAGCCGCCTTTGCCTTCCTTGACATTCGGTTCAACCACATAACGGCTGTCGCCCATGCGAACATGGCGCGCATCACGTTCAGCCAGCTTTTCCGATACAAAGGTCCGGTCGGTTCCGGATACGACATCGGCAAAAAACCGGGCCTTGGATTCCTCATAGACACCGGTATCACCCCAGACATAACGCCCCTCGAGCAAGGCAGTGCGGATACTGAGATCCTCGTTGGCCATGCGGACCATCTCATCGATCGAACGGCTGCTTTGCCCGACTTTCAAACCCAGGTCCCAAAGCCAGTACAGCATCGCTTCAATCGCTTGCTCGGTCCAGCTGGTCTGTTTGTGTGGTGTCAGAAAGGCAATGTCCACATCACTATGGGGCGCCATTTCGCTGCGTCCGTAGCCGCCAACCGCCATCACCGCAATCCGCTCACCCGATGAGGGATTGTTCACCGGATATTGGTGCCCCACCGCGATATCATGAATGATCCGTACGAGCTGGTCGATCAGGAATGACTGCGCCGCCGCCGCTTCGTGGCCCGCAGAAGGCTTTTCGATCAATCGCCGACTAATCTCTGCCCGACCATCGGCGAGGGCCTGTTGCAGCAACGGCAATATTTTGGGACGGGCTTTGGTTATCCCATGTTCGGTGATCAGCGCCTCAATCGCCTCGGACAATTTACGGCGATCGACAATATCCCGCTGCCTTACAATCCGCTTTCCCGGATCAGTTGCCGGCCTGGGTATATTGGCGCGAACATTCATCCCGAAGCGGCCAGCATTTCCCGGTGCTTCTTGGCCAACACGATTTTAGCGATTTTTGCCGTTCCCAATTTGGGCAGCGGATCCTCATATTGCCAGATATGCACCGGCATTTTAAACGGTGCGAGCTTGTCTTTCAAAAATTCCAGTAGCTCGTCCTGCGGCAGTGCTTCGCCATCTTTCACATGATAGACCAGAGCCGGAACTTCACCGAAGCGCTCATCATCAACGCCGAAAATACAGGCTTCTGCTATCGAAGTGTGGCTATATATGGCAGCTTCCACTTCCTGACAGCTAATATTCTCGCCGCCGCGAATGATAATCTCTTTCTTGCGGTCGACGATAAACAGATAACCATCCTCGTCCAGATAGCCGATATCCCCGGTGCGGAAAAAGCCGTCATCGGTAAAGGCGTCCTTGGTGGCCTGGTCATTGTTCCAATAGCCGGTGAAATTAGCGGACGAACGGATGCAGACCTCTGCGCGCTCACCTTGTGGTACTTTATTGCCGTCATCATCCAATATGCCAACTTCAACGATAGGCGGCGTCGCACGGCCCGTACTGTCAGGCTTGGCGAGATAATTTTCATTCTGATTGGAACAGCCAACACCATTAGTCTCGGTGAGACCATAACCAATGAGCGGAAAGCCCTTGCCCATGCCTTCCTTGATCCGTTTGACATGCTCGACTGGACGCGGCGCACCGCCAGCGGCCATGGAAACACAGGTGCTCAGATCATAGTCATTGACCTTGGGATGCGCGTATATCTCCATACTCATCAGTGGAACGCCAACAAAATAGGTCACTTTTTCCTTCTCGATCAGACGCATGGCCTCTTCGGCATCCCATTTTTTCTGCATCACCAGCTTGCGGCCAATCGCGTAGCTTACCAATACCAGCGGCACCGAAGCTGTGACGTGAAACAGCGGAACCGCAACCAGAGCGGTCGGCTGGATATCGGGCAAGGTGCCCGCTTTTTCCATCAGGTTTGCCATCACCGCAAAGGCACCGACAAAACTCATCGCACCCTGAACGACAGAGCGATGCTCGGCATAGGCGCCCTTGGATCGACCGGTCGAACCTGAGGTGAACAATATGGTCGCATTATCCTCTGGCCCCATTTGCGGCAGCGGGGTCTCCGCATCACCGCCATTTGCCAGGCAGGCCTTCAATCCTTCAAGCGGCGCAACATCATGATCAAACAAAACAACCTCTGCGCCATGGTCACGACCCGATTCGGTCAAGCGCGCTGCGCGCTGTGGATCGGCGAAAACAATCGAGCAACTGACATCTTCGATACCATCGGCCAGTTCATCGCCTTGCCACCAACCATTTAATTTGGTGGAGACACCGCCCGCCATGGTGATCGCCATGTCGAGGATGATCCAGTTGGCGGAGTTGCGGGCAGCGATCCCGATACGGTCGCCCTTCTTGACGCCATGTCCAGCGACCAGTCCGCCAGCCAAAACGCGGGCAACGGCATAAGTTTCCTTAAAAGTCAGTCGGATATCACCATCGACGAGAAATTCCTTGTCGGCATGCTGCATGCAGAAAAAAGCGAAAAAGTCCGAAACATTGCTCGGCGCATTTTTAAACATCGGCATATCGACGCCGTATTTATTGACCGTGGAGAGCTCCAGAAGCTGTCCCGGCTGTGTCATGACGCCCAATGTTTCGTCGATCATAGCGTCTAATGGCGATGGCATTTCAAATTTCTCCCACAAAGTCTATTTGGGTTTCTCTCTTGGTATCGGAGAATTTCCCGTTATATGCCCTTGCTATATGACGATGAAAGCGAACGGGGAAAAGAGTTGATTGATATTATTCTTGCAAGTGCGGCGCAATTTACGCAATTTGAGGAATTGGGACTGTCTCCCAACGCACTTGACCTCGGCTTTTTTCAGCTGAAATGGTATTCGCTCGCCTATCTCGCCGGTATTTTAATCGGTTATTGGTATCTTACGAAACTGATCAAGGAACCCGGCGCACCGCTGGCCCGGCGCCATGCCGATGACATGATCTTTTACGCGACGCTCGGAATCATTCTGGGTGGACGACTGGGCTATGTATTTTTTTACAAGCCGGAAATTCTGCAAAACCCGATTGAGATCTTGCAAGTCTGGAATGGCGGCATGTCGCTCCATGGTGGTGTTCTCGGCGTAGTGCTGGCGATCTGGTACATATCGCGCAAAGAAAAACTCAGCTTCCTGCGCATCTGTGACTATATCGCCTGTGTTATACCCTTCGGCCTGCTATTTGGCCGCCTCGCCAATTTCGTCAATGGCGAGCTTTGGGGCCGGGCTACCGAAGTGCCTTGGGCGATTATCTTCCCAATGGGCGGTGATGTTCCGCGACACCCCAGTCAGCTTTATGAAGCGGGTCTCGAAGGCCTTCTCTATTTCATCATTACTTCCCTGCTCTTCTGGAAAACCGATGCGCGCTATCATCCCGGTAAGTTGGTCGGGACTGGCCTGCTGGTTTATGGCCTCAGCCGGTTTACCGTCGAATTTTTCCGCCAACCGGATCAGGGTCTCGAGAATCTCAGCTGGGGCCTGACCATGGGACAAACCCTGACGGTGCCGATGCTGCTCCTTGGCGTCTATCTGGTGTTCACATCCAAAGGCCGCCGCGTCCGGGTAGAGCCCACCGCCGGAGACCAGAGCATTGCCTGAAATCAAGTCGGCGGCGCATCTTCTCGCTGAGAAAATCGACCGTGACGGTCCGGTACCGCTCAGCGAATATATGGCTATCGCAAATACCGCCTATTACGCCGCGAAAGATCCGATTGGCGAGGATGGTGATTTCGTCACCGCGCCGGAGATGAGCCAGATGTTCGGAGAGCTGGTCGGTATCTGGTTGGCCGACTTATGGCTCCGCAAAGAGCGCCCGGATCATGTCCATTATGTTGAACTGGGACCAGGCCGAGGTACTCTGGCATCCGATGCGCTGCGGGCCATGTCCAAATTTGATTGTAATCCTCAAGCTCATTTTGTCGAAACCAGCCCGGTGCTAAAAGCCAAACAGGCGAAGCTTCACAAAAGTGCCGCCTGGCATGAGACAATCGACAGCCTGCCCACCGATGCCCCGTTACTCATCGTTGCCAATGAATTTTTCGATGCCCTTCCAGTGGAGCAACATGTCGCGACCCAGGCAGGATGGCGCCGTCATATGGTCGCGCGGGAACGGAATAAATTTATCGCGATTCCGGGAACACAAACAATTGATAATCAGATTTCCAAATCCTCCGCGGGCTTGCCCAACGGAACCATATTGGAAAGCTCTCCCGCCAGTACTCATATTTTCGGCGACCTGTCGCACCGGATTGCCAAGCAAGGGGGCGCCTTGCTGGTAATAGACTATGGCTACGATCGCCCCGGTACCGGCAGCACGCTGCAAGCCGTCAAGGATCACATGCCGATCAGCCCGTTCGACAGTCCTGGAACGTCAGACCTGACCGCGCACGTCGATTTCCATAGTCTCGGCAATATCGCCAAAACACGCCTATTGTCTGTTCATGGTCCTGTGGAGCAAGGGCAATGGTTGAAAGCCTTGGGCATTGATCAACGCGCCAGAAGACTGGCCGAGCTAGTACCGAAAAAGGCCAATAATATCCGCGCCGCGCATCACCGGCTGACTCATGTGGATGAGATGGGAAGACTATTCCGCGTCATGGCAGCGACATCAATGGATTGGCCGCAACCGGAAGGCTTTGTTTACGGCGATAGTTGAGCCGCGATAATGTGATGATCAACCGACCCAGTCGGCGACTTCCAATACGACTTTATTTGCAGCGCTGTTAAGTGCCTCTCCGACCGGACCCGCCTCTGCGGCAAACACATTCTCACTCGCCTCAAAACGGCGTTTCTCAACCGGTTTACCGTCGCGTATTTTCACTGCATCATAGGTGACCGTGACGGTCAGGCTGGGCCCATCCAGGCCGAAATTGACCAGCTCGCCGGACAGATAAGTGTCGGCTTTCCCCTGCGCCTGAACCGAAGTCAGAACCAGGCGATTATTTTTGGCAGCGATTGTTTCAGTGAGCAGTCCCTGGAAAAGCCGGGCGGGCTTGTCGACCCAGGTCGCTTCTTTCAGATAAGCGATCGCAGTGGTACTGGTCTGAACCGGTACGCGCAGATTATTCAGTTTTTGCGGCGTGGACGGCAACTGGACCACCAGAGCGCCAGCACGCGGCCCGGCCCGTACGGCACCTGCATCAACCTGTGTTTCAGGCGTCAGCGACAATAGAAAAGGCGGTGGTTCCGCACCGCCAAAGCTGACGCATGCGCTCAGCAGACCAAGGCCAGCCAACAGCCCCAAGGATCTTGTCTTGTGCCATTTCATCATGAATCCCTGCCGTTCCATTGAGATGTCCCTCTACTTGCCTGGTTCATAATCTGGCAGTGCCGGTGCGGACAGCAAAGAGCCTGCCCCACCTTGATCCAGCCGTTCGGTCACCGATGTCAGTGATTTCGTGAGCGCCTGCATGTCCTGAACCAGTTGATCCACTTCCGGAATTGTCTTGGTTCCCAGCTGCTGCACGCCCGGGCGGGCGTCATCCAGCACGACACTCAATGCCGCCATGCTCTTTTCGGCAGCGGCGAGAGTTTTGGTGAGGTTTTTCGCCAGCGGCTCGCCATTCTTGCTCAAAAGCGCATTGGTATTGTCGGCAACGGCAGAGAGTTTTTCAGCGGTTTGCCCTGCATTGCGGATCGCAATTGATGATTCCGCCATCAGCGCTTCGAGATTGGGTGCTTGTTGCGCCAGACTGCCAGTCAGCCGCTCGGTATTGTTCAAAATGCCTTCGATCGATTCCTGGTTCTTGTCCGATAATAGCAAGGTCAGCCGGTCGGTCAGCGTCGCCAGTCGTTCAACAACCAGCGGCGCGCTGTTGAGCAGTTCGCCCAAAGCACCGGGTTTCGTTGGAATAACAGGCACGCCTTCCGGACCCAATTCTTCGATCGGCGGCGCACCCTTTACCGCGCCATCCAGTTGAATATTGGGGGGAGCGGTGAAGCTGATGCTTTGTATGGTAGCCGTTGTCCCTTGCAAGATCGGAGTTTCCTCACTCACCGCAATGCGCACGCGCACAAAATCCGGGTCTTTTTTCCACAGCTCGACATCCAGAACCTGACCGGAGGGGACACCTGCAAATGTTACCCCGGTCCCCTTTGCAAGGCCGCCCACCGACTGGGCAAAGAAGATATCATATTCCTTTTGAGCGCCATCGCCGAAGCGGACAATCCAGACAAGGAATGCGGCCACCAGAGCAAGCAAGGTCAGGGTGACTACACCGACAAGAATATGATTGGACCGTGTCTCCATTATTTCACCTTTATGGCCAGCCGTACCGGCACCTGCAACAAATCTCTGTATTTAGACCACATTTTCAAGCCCCGCTCGCTTCTTGTGGAGCCGCCATTCGCCCGCGCGGACCGTTGAAATATTCCTGTATCCACGGGTGATCGAGAGCCAGGAGTTCCGGAATTGTCCCGACCGCGATCACTTGCTGGTCGGCCAGGACTGCAACTCTGTCACAAATGGCATGCAATGTATCAAGATCATGCGTGATCAGAAAAACGGTTAAGCCGAGCGTTTGCTGTAATTCCTTGATCAGATTGTCAAAAGCCGCCGCGCCGATTGGATCAAGGCCCGCCGTGGGTTCGTCCAAGAACAGAAGCTCAGGGTCCAGCGCCAGCGCACGTGCCACACCGGCCCGTTTTTTCATGCCGCCGGATAGCTCGGATGGATATTTGGGCCCCGCTTCGGGAGGCAGCCCGGACAGGCCAACTTTATATTTCGCTACTTCCTGACGAAATTTGCGATCCATATCGGGATAGAATTCACGGATCGGGACCATGACATTTTCCGCCACCGTGAGCGTTGAAAACAGGGCGCCCCCTTGAAACAACACGCCCCAACGCTTTCGGATATCGACCGTCTCCGCTTCCGGTCGGCCAAGCAGATGCTCGCCAAATACCTCGATTTCGCCATGCTGAGGTTTTTGCAAACCGATAATCGAGCGCATCAGCACGGATTTCCCGGTTCCCGATCCGCCGACAACACCCAGAATCTCGCCGCGACCGACATCAAGGTTGAGTTCGTGGTGAATCACCTGATCGCCAAATTGGTTGTGCAAACCCCGGACGCAGATGATCGGCTGTTCTTCTTCCATCAGGACCATCCAATCCATGTAAAAAAGACCGCAAAAAAGGCATCCAGCACAATTACCATGAAGATGGCCTGGACCACGGCAGCGGTTGTTCGGAAGCCGACTTGTTCGGCATTCCCCTTGACCTGCATCCCTTGATAACAACCAGAAATGGCAATGATCGCACCAAAGACCGGTGCTTTGACAAGCCCGACATAGACATCGGTAATCGGGACCACTTCACGGATTCGGGTAAAGAATGTTGCGGGCGGGATATCGAGCGCGACCCAACTCAGCACCCCGCCGCCGATAATCGCGACAACCGAGGCATAGAAACCCAGCAAGGGTAGCATGATCACCGCCGCAAATACTCGTGGCAAGACCAGCGCTTCAATCGGCGACACGCCAATCGTGCGCATCGCATCAATTTCTTCAGTCAGCTTCATGGTGCCGATTTGCGCCGCAAAGGCCGAGCCCGACCGGCCGGCAACCATGATGGCCGTCATCAATACGCCCAGCTCCCGCAGGGTCAAACGGCCAACCAGATTAACCGTGAATACTTCTGCGCCAAATTGTCGCAGCTGCACGGCGCCCTGCTGCGCAATCACCAAACCAATCAGGAAACTCATCAGGCCGACAATGCCCAGAGCACGAACGCCGACCACGTCAAACCGTTGAATGACGGCATTCCATCTGATCCGTCCAGGGTGCAGCATCAGGGAAAGAGCCGATCCCACAACGGCACCAAAGAAACCGACCAGACCGGCAAAGGTTGTAATCGCAATCGTGGTTGATTCCCCGACATCATTCAATATCCGCAATATCGGATTGGGTGGGTCGGGGCGAACATCGGTCGGTGGGTCAACCCCGCCCACAGTCCGGATAAGCTGATCCACAGCCGGATCAGCGCCCACAATCTCAACCCTGATATCGCGCGCAGTCCGGTAGATTAGCCAGGCTCCTACCGTGTCGACATAACCGACATCGGACAGATCAATTTTCTGCGCATCACCATCATAGCTGCTCAGCCGTTCCGGCAGATCCTCAACAGTCGCCATAGACAGATCGCCGGAGAAACGAAGTGCCATCACTCCATCTTCCATCATCTCTTCGACAAAGTCACCTGGCACTGTCATCACCGCCATTGGTGACCGAAAATCGTTGAAAGCTCAAGCCATTATAACAAGTCATTTATTTGGTGCATTTTCAACAGTGCTGCTAATAGGGCCGCAAACTGGAATTTGGGGTGCGATGACAAAAATTGCTATATATGATATGGATAGGACAATCACCGTGCGGGGAACCTATACGCCATTCCTGTTCCACATGGTTTTCGCGCGCGCGCCCTGGCGTCTTTTATTCCTGCCACTCCTGCCATTTGGATTCATCGGTTACGGCCTCAAACTGATCAGCCGAAAGAACCTGAAAACCTATAATCAGCGCCTGTTGTTGGGAAGCAAACCGCGTGTCACGACACTCGACCCTCATATCGAACGCTATGCTGACAAGGTGATGCAAGCGAACAGCTATGCCAAGGCCATTGCGCAGGTCGAGGCCGACCGCGCCGAAGGCAGAAAGCTGGTTCTCGCCACCGCTTCTTACGAGCTATATGTCAACGCCATCGCCACACGTTTGGGCTTTGATGAAGTGATCGCAACTCGGCTGAGAATCGATGAACAAGGACAGGTGCTGCCTGAGATTGTCGGAGAAAATTGCTATGATGTTGCCAAACTGGACCGGATCAAGGCGTTTCTCGACGAGCAGGGGCTAGCGCGCGAGGCTGTTCATATCCGGGCCTATTCCGATCATGTCAGCGATGCACCGATGCTCGAATATGCCGATGAAGCGATTGCCACGACGCCTAGCGCGCCGCTTCGCCATCTGGCCAAGAAACGCGGCTGGAAAATATTGGATTGGAACTGATTCCCGTCCCCCTTGGGGGGAGAGGAACACCCGTCAGACCGTTTTCAGGGCCTGCTCAAAGTCAGCGATCAGATCATCCGGATCTTCGACACCGATGGAAATCCGCACCAGATTGTCGGTAATGCCAAGCGCCGCCCGGCGATCATCAGGCACCGACAAATGGGTCATTGCCGCTGGCAGGCTTGCCAGAGTCTCTGTTCCGCCCAGACTCACCGCCAGTTTCGCGATTTTTAACGCATCGAGGAAGGCGAAAGCCTGGGCCTCGCCGCCCTTGATGAACACTGAGAAGGTGGAGCCTGCGCCGCTGCAATGCCGGTCGTAAATATCCTGCTGGGAAGCATCGGAAATGAAACCCAGATAACCAAGCCCTTCAACCTTGGGGTGATCTCGCAGAAAGGCGCAGACTTTTTCAGCATTTTCGCCAGCACGGGTCATGCGCAATTCCAGCGTCTCAAGACTGCGCATCAACATCCACGCGGTATTGGGGTCGCAGATTGTCCCGATCGTGTTCCGGATCGCCCGGATCGGGTCCATATGCGCCTTGGAGCCCAATACACCGCCGGCCACAAGGTCACTATGTCCGCCGACATATTTGGTGAGACTGTAAATAACAATGTCCGCACCATGTTTCAGCGGCTGCTGCCACAATGGTCCAAGGAAGGTATTGTCGATGGCGATCGGCGGTGCGCCGTCTTCCCCGAATACCGTGTTACGGGCATTGGTAACGCCTTCAATATCAACAAGCGCGTTGGTTGGGTTGGCCGGACTTTCGAGATAGATAATCGCAACCTTGCCGCCATTTTCCGCCGCTTGGGTTTTGGCCTGTTCGAGCAGCGCGGAAACCTCATCCGGACTAGCGCCCGCCGGAAAATCCAGAAAGGTTACGCCAAAGCGGCCCAAAATCTTGTTAATCAGGGTTTCGGTAGCCGCATAAAGCGGTCCGCTATGCACCACGACATCGCCCTGATTTACATTGGTAAGCAGCACGGTTGCAATGGCCGACATACCGCTGGAAAAAACAAGCGCATCTTCCGCTTCATCCCATATGCTCAGGCGGTCTTCGAGAATTTCCTGGTTCGGGCCGTTGAAGCGCGAATAGACCAGACCATCGGCACCACCCGGACGCTTGCCAGTTATGCCTTCAAAGTGGCGTTTGCCGGCCGCCGCATCTTCAAATGCGAAGGTTGAGGTGAGAAAAATTGGTGGTTTGAGCGAGCCTTCGGAAAGGACCGGATCATAGCCATGGCCCATCATCAGCGTCGATGGCTTGAGCTTGCGTCCGCCAATTTCCTCAATCGGCGCTTTCGGCATCCGGCGCGGTGTTACCGGAACAGCATCATCATTTTGATCGGACATTTTCTCTCTCTCCAGGATAAACTATCTTGCCAGAGCCATGCCGCAAAACTCAACTGATTACAAATGAAACCATCCAGATACAGCCGATGATGATCGGTATTCCGGCAATATCGAGAACCAGTCCAGATTTCAGCATTTTCGGCAATTCAATATGATTGGTTGACCAGGCAATGGCATTGGGACCCGTGCCGGACGGCAACATGAAACCCCAGCTTGCCGCCATCGCCGCCGGCATCGCAAGCAATACCGGATCAACTCCGGTGGCAAGAATAAGGCTGGCGACCACCGGCATGATCCCGCTGGCTGTGGCGACATTAGACGCAAATTCGGTGACCAGAATGACCAGCGCAACCAGCGCTATAGCAATGATAATGACCGGGACGTTCTTGAGCGGCTCCAGCGCCAGCCCGAGCCAGTCGGCCAAGCCGGATTCAATAATGCCAGCCGCCAGCGCTAGGCCGCCGCCGAACATCATGATCACCCCCCATGGTGCACGATCCGCTTCATCCCAGTTGAGCAATTTTCGCCCGGTACCGTCAGGCAGGATGAACAACAGCAAGCCGCCCAGTATCGCGATGCTGCCATCATGTACTGCGCCTGCCGGGAGCACCGCTTTTATCTGGGGCAGGAACAGCCATCCGAGTACAACAAAGGCAACCACTGGGACCACCCGTTTTTCCGGAAGGCTCCACGGGCCGGCTGACCCGATCGCGGCCCTTGCACCGGCGCCGTCAAAACTGTCCTTACCCACTTTCTGAACCGTGATCAGAATCGCCGCGCAGACCGGCAGGCCAAGGATCACGATCGGCAGGCCGAAAAGCAGCCAGCTCAAGAAATCAATTTCCATGCCCAGAGTCTTGTTGATCAGACCGGCGGCAATCGCATTGGTCGGACTGCCCACCAATGTGCCTAAACCTCCGATTGAAGCGGCAAAGGCCACGCCCATGATCAAGGCACCGGCAAATCCTTCTGTCTCGCCATCCTTCACTCCGCCAGCCACCAGCACGGCCACCGCAATGGGTATCATGATCAGCGTCGAAGACGTGTTGGAGATGAGCATGCTCAGGAGAGCTGTCGCGAGCATGAAGGCGATTAATATGCCCCACGCGCTCTTGCCCGACAGGCTGACAATTGCGAGCGCGAGCCGCCGGTGCAGGCCAACCCGCTCAATTGCCAGCGCGAGAAACGCCCCGCCGAGGATCAGAAATAATATCGGTGAATAATATTGACTGGCGGTTTCCCGCACATCCATAACGTCCATGACTGGCAGGGCGAGAAAGGGCAGCAAGGCGGTTGCCGTGAGCGGTACTGCCTGGGTCATCCACCATGTCGCCATAAGAATGGTAAGCGCAGCGACATGCCAGGCGGCCGGACTCATCGCCGCCGGTGCAGGAGACAGAAGCATCACGACGAATACCGTCAAGCCAGCAAAAAGTCCCACGCGCTGGGCATTCATGTCCTCTTCCCCTCGTGCCCCTGTCTGCGCAAGGGTAAAACTAGGCCTTCAAGCCGATCAACGATATCTGCCGACCATAGCCAGCTTCACCGCGATGGCAACTGCGCCGATAGCTGAAATAACGATCCTCATGTGCATAGGTATCCAGACCGAGTTTATCGATTCTGACAATGCCGGCCTTGGTCAGGCGATTCGCTACATAGGATTCAATATCAAACTGGAAATGATCAGGCTGGCCGGTGCTGAAATATCGCGAATTGTCGGGATCGTCCTCAACAAAATGTTTCTGAAATCCTGCATCGACTTCATAACTGTCCTGCGCGATGCACGGGCCGATCGCACAAGCGATGCTGTTCCGAGAGGCGCCCAGTTTTTCCATCGCCGCGATCGTGTTGTCGGTCACCCCGCCAATCGCACCTTTCCAACCCGCATGGGCCGCGCCTACTACTTGCGCAACGGGGTCATAAAAGAGCACCGGCACGCAATCCGCGGTCAATATGCCGAGAAGCAAGCCGGGCTTGTCTGTCACCATTGCATCAACATGCGGCCGCGCATCAAGCGCGAAGGGTTCCGTCACCATGACCACATCGGCGCTGTGTATCTGATGCAGCGTCACCAGTTCGCTATCCGGCAACACTGCTGTTTTGGCGCGCTGACGATTTTCGAGAATGACGCTGCGATCATCGTCGCTGCCAAGGCCAACGTTCAGGCCCGCATATATGCCAGTCGACCGTCCCCCAGCGCGGCCCAAAAAGCCGTGGGCTGCGCCTTCGAGCAGCGGCGATGTCGTGACATCTGCCGCTGAAGAGCCTTGCTCAGGCAAGGCTCTTGCCCACCTGTTCGGACACATCCTTCGACAATTCTGGCGTTGCACCAATTTTCTCAAGTGCCAGCCGCATCAATTCCGAGCGGCCTGGTTCAAACCGGCGCCAGCGTCCCAGTGGCGGAATGAAGCGCGCGGCGGTTTGCGGATTCTGCCGATCCAGCGCAATCACCATATCCGCAATCATCTGATAGCCTTTGCCAGACGGATCATGGAAGCGAACCTGATTATTGGTGAACCCGGCATAAAGTGCACGCACCCGATTGGGGTTGGACAGCGTGAAGTCCGGGTGATTTGCGAGACGTTCGATGCGCTTCACGGTATCCGAACGCTGCGACATCGCCTGCAATGTGAACCATTTGTCGAGGACCAACGCATTATCCTTGAATCGCTTGAAGAATTCCTCAAACGCCCAAGCTCGCTCGTCGTCGTCCATATGAGACAGCACTCCCAGAGCACCCTGCATCGCGGTCATGTTATTGGCTTGTCGAAATTGTTCAAAGGCCATTTCGGCAGCATCCTCAACCTGCGACGCCGCGATATAGCCCAGAGTAACATTGCGCAGCTTCCGGTCTGCTCGGGCTTGCGCGTCGAGCGAGAATTCGCCTGGCACGCACTGCTTGTAGAGCCGCCGGAACTTGCGCTCAAACTGCACCGCAATTTTACCGCGCAGTTTCTCGCGTGCATCATGAATTGCCTGCGGATCGACTGCGACCATCTGATCGCCCAGAAACGCTTCACTTGGGAGCTGAAGCAGCTCAGCTAAAAACGCCCGGTCAATATCCTCATCGGCGAGCACGGCGCCGATGGCTTGCAGAATGATATCGCGATCGGCAGGCGCGCCGGTCACTTTTGCAACCAGATAGCTGGTCATCAGCTGCTGCATGGCCTCAAACCGCGCAAACGGGTCATCGTCATGCGACGACAAAAACGCCAACTCGTCGGGCGTACGGCTGCTTTCCAAAACAATCGGTGCAGAAAAGCCGCGATTGATCGAGAGGATGGGATGGTCCTTCTGTCCTTCAAAAGTGAAACTCTGCTCCGCCTGATCAAGCGTGATAAGCTGCTCGCCTTCATGCTGACCGGTTTCGGGATCAAGCAACGCAACTTTCAGCGGGATGACCAGTTCGGATGGCTTTGGCGCGGCGCCGCTTGCGCCCAATATCTGCTGCAAACCCAGGGTTGCGGTGCCTGTTTGCGGATCATGGCTTAGTCTTGCTGACACGCAGGGCGTTCCGGGAGTCTGGTACCAGCCGCGGAACTGGGCAAGGTCAATCTCCCCGCCATCTTCCATCGCAGCGACAAAATCTTCACATGTCGCGGCTTCTCCATCATGACGGTCGAAATAAAGGTCGGTGCCTTTGCGAAACCTCTCGGCGCCCAATAGAGTTGCCATCATCCGGATCACTTCTGCACCCTTGTTATAGACGGTGGCGGTGTAGAAGTTCGAAATTTCCTGATAGCTTTCCGGACGGATCGGATGCGCTAACGGTCCGGCATCTTCCGGGAATTGCGCGGCCCTTAAAATGCGTACATCTTCAATCCGCTTCAGCGCGGTTGATCCCATATCGGCGGAAAAGCTCTGGTCGCGATAAACGGTGAAGCCCTCTTTCAGGCTCAGTTGAAACCAGTCGCGGCAGGTAACCCGGTTGCCTGACCAATTGTGAAAATATTCATGGGCAACGACGCCCTCAATCCCATCATAATCTGCATCGGTCGCCACTTCAGGATCGGCCAATATGTAGCGCGAGTTGAAGATATTCAGCCCCTTATTCTCCATCGCGCCCATGTTGAAATCGCTCACCGCGACAATGTTGAACAGCCCGAGATCATATTCACGGCCATAAACTTCTTCGTCCCAGCGCATCGAGTCTTTCAGCGCCTGCATGGCGTGGCCGGTGCGCGGCAAATCGCCGTCGCGGACCCAAATATTCAGTTCTACTGGCTTGCCCGAACGGGTGGTAAAGCTGTCAGAATTGGCAACCAGATCACCAGCGACCAGAGCAAATAAATAGCTCGGCTTGGGCCAGGGGTCGTTCCACTGCGCCCAGTGACGACCATTATTGCCCTCGCCTTCAGCCACCTTGTCGCCATTGCACAGCAGGACGGGAAAGGTCTTCTTATCCCCCTCCATTCGCACGGAATAGCGACTCAGGATATCGGGGCGATCGGGGAAAAAAGTGATCCGGCGAAAGCCTTCCGCCTCGCACTGGGTGCACAACATGCCTTGCGAGGCATAGAGACCCATCAGCTGGGTGTTGGTGGATGGATCCAGCTCGACCGTAATTTCCACCTCATGTGCTGTGCCGGTCAGCGGCAATTGCAAATTACCGTCAATCAACTGCCAATCAGTCCACGTCGCGCCATCCACCTTGACCGCCGTCGGGATTAAACCATCGCCGTCGAGCAAGAGCGGCTCTTGATATTTTGCCGATTTCGACCGCCGCACGTCAAGCAGCGCATGCACAACCGTGTGATCCAGACCCAGCTGAAAATCGAGCGCGATCGTTGGAATGAACCAGGCCGGCGGACGATAGTCTTCACGGCGGATGATGGCGGGCTGGGTCGCAGGCATGGCTGCATCGGTCTTTTGAATATCTGGCATGACTATGCTTTATGACCGGCAGCAGATTACGACAATCAAAATATCCAACTTGACCGTATTGGAATTATAATACAGTCAAGCCGGGTATTCTGGGAGGAGACAGCTTGGTGCAATTTTCAAAATCACCTATTCGGCCCGTCATCGGGAAAGCTCTATTGGTGCTATGCGCGCTGTCCATTCCGGCGATGGCGCAGGCTGCGGCGGGCGGATTTGATGTGGAGGCAGCAACACGCGCCTATATTGACACCCTGCAAGGTGCGGAACTGGAAAAGTCGAATAGCTATTTTGAAGGCGGTTACTGGCTCATCCTGTGGGGAGCTCTGATCACTTTTCTGGCGGATTTCTTCCTGTTGAAATCGCGCCTGTCATCCGGGTTTCGCGCTTGGGCCGAGCGCAAAATGAAACGCTTGTGGGCGGTCACATGGCTGACTTCCATACCTTATCTGCTTGCGAGTTTTCTTTTGACCTTGCCATGGGTCATTTACACCGATTTTTTCCGGGAAAAACAATATGATCTGATGAGCCAAAGCTTTGGTGAATGGGCTGGCGAACAAGCCATAGGGCTTCTCATATCCCTGATCGTTTTTCCCCTGCTGGTCATGGCCATTTTCGCGGTCATCCGCCGCGCACCAAAAACATGGTGGATCTGGGGCACTGGTGTCATCTCGATATTTCTGTTCATCGGCCTGCTGCTTGGTCCCGTATTCATATCGCCCCTGTTCAACGATTATACCGAAATGGAACCCGGCCCGCTGCGTGATCGCATTGTGGCGATGGCCGCAGAACATGATGTGCCGACTGAAAATATTTATGTCTTCAACCAGTCGAAGCAGCACAAGCGGATATCAGCCAATGTTTCCGGCGTCGGGCCGACTATTCGCATCTCTCTGAATGACAATCTTCTCGAGCGTACTGATCCGGAAGAAGTCGCGGCGGTCATGGGCCATGAGCTGGGCCATTATGTTCTTGGCCATACATGGCGGTCAATCTTCATAATCGGCCTGATCATGGCGGTTGGTCTGTTTTTGATTGCGCGCATCGCGCCCAGGCTAATCGCGCGTCATGGCGACAAATGGGGCGTTAGAAACATGTCCGATCCAGCGGCATTGCCCCTGTTTGGAATGTTGCTGACAGTCTATTTTCTGGCGGCAACCCCGGCGCTCAATACGCTGATCCGGGTCAACGAAAGCGATGCCGATCTGTTCGGCCTCAATGCTGCGAAGGAACCGGACGGTTTTGCCAAAGTCGCGATGCGGCTTTCCGAATATCGCAAAATCGAACCGGGATCGACGGAAGAAATGCTGTTTTTCGATCATCCGTCGGGCGCGACCCGCGTGCGTATGGCGATGGAATGGAAAGCACAGAATACCGAAAACCCCGTGATTGTTCGGCCGGGCACATTGAAAGAAGAATAGACTATGCCGGATATGCTGATTTTCGGCCTCGGATATACGGCGCAGCGCCTTGCTGAGCATTTGCGCGGTCAGGGCTGGCAAGTAACCGGCACTCGGCGCACGGCGGTGGAAGGTGCACTGGCCTTTGACGATCAGGCCGCAGTGCTTGGTGCGATTGACCAAGCCACGCATATCCTGTCTTCGGTCCCGCCGGCCCGCGACGGCACCGAGCCAGTGCTGGAAAGCTATGGTGAAGCGATCAGAGCAGCAGGCGTGCAATGGACGGGCTATCTATCGTCGACGGGTGTTTATGGCGATGTCGGCGGTGCATGGGTTGATGAAAGTGCACCAATAGGATCGGGACGACGCAAGGCGCGCAGCGAAGCCGACAAGCGCTGGCAAACCCTGCGCGACGACGTGCGGGTGCTGCGCCTGCCCGGCATCTATGGTCCGGACCGCAACCCGGTCACCCGGGTTCAGCAGGGCAAGGCAAAGCGCGTTGATGTGCCGGGACAGGTGTTCAGCCGCATCCATGTGGACGATATCATTGCTGCCGTGATCGCATCCTTTGACGGGCCAGCTGGCGTTTATAATATCGCTGACGATCTGCCCGCACCCCAACATGAAGTCATTGCGCACGCAGCGCGATTGGTGGGCATGGAACCACCGCCTCTTTTGTCGCTGGAGGAGGCGGATCTTTCTCCGTCCGCGCTTGGTTTCTATGAAGAAAACCGGAGGGTTGCCAACGGCAAGGCCAAACGGCTGCTGGGATGGGAACCGCTCTATCCTGACTATAAGGCTGGCATGACTGGACTATAGAATTGCTCGGTTTCTTTTCCAGAAGATTGAATAATGGCCCTCTGTTTGGCGGGCAAAATAAGGCCTCTGCTCCTTGAGCGGGCACCTGTAAAACTTGAAAAATCGCATCATTTATTGCATTATGGGTTAACACTTCCAGCGGGAGGATATGCCATGAGCATGGGCCAACAAGCGCAGATCGCGCCAGCATCGGTCGCCAGCGATCTCAAGATAAGTGACCTTCGTGCCGCAATTGCGGCAGGCTGGCGTGATTTCAAGGCTTATCCGGTATTCGGGCTGTTCTTCGCGGCAATCTATGTGATCACCGGCATGTTTCTCTATTTCGCACTTTTTGTTCGCGGCGAGATCGCCTGGCTGGTTCCCGCTGCAGCAGGGTTTCCGCTTCTTGCGCCCTTCATTGCGGTCGGGCTTTATGAAGTGAGCCGCCGCCGGGAAGCTGGCCTGCCAATGAGTTGGCGAGCGGTGCTCGGAGCGCTACGCGGACGCGGCGACGAACAGATATTGAGCATGGGCGTGATCCTGTTTGTCGCTTTTGCATTCTGGCTCATGGTTGCCCATGGCATTTTTGCTATTTTCATGGCGGAATCCGGCATTGGATTGGAGTCGTTGGCGCTGTTTCAGACCGCCCCCGGTATCATGATGTTGTTTGTCGGAACGATTGTCGGTGCCCTGATGGCGCTCGCCTTTTATGCGATCACCGTCGTTAGCCTGCCGATGCTGGTTGATCGCGAAGTTGATTTCATAACGGCCATCATTGTCAGCCTGGCGACGGTGCGGTCCAACAAATTCGTTCTTCTGGCCTGGGCGGTCATGATTGCGAGTGCCCTTTTTGTTGCGATGCTTCCGCTATTTCTCGGGCTTCTCGTTGTGCTGCCGGTACTTGGGCACGCGACATGGCACCTCTATCGGCGTGCGGTCGGCGAACCCGGATCATAACGGCGAAACGACGCTATCACGCTTGGAATTTTTTAAAATTAGGATGTTTCCGATCGTTCTGACGATCGGTCAGAAACGGATGCTCAGTCCGGCACCAAGCGATGTCGCTTCCGGCCCGATAAATCCTAGGGTCTGAGTAGCGGAAAGGCTGAGCCGCAAAGTATCTGAAAGCCCGACAGAGGCCGATCCACCAACTTCCATCCAGACGTCACCTTGTCCCGGTGCATTGCGGATCGCCGCAAGCTGCGCCATTCTTTCGCCGCCGGTTCCGGGTGAGAATACCGTACTGTTGCTGCTCGCCACAATTGCAACATAGGGACCTGCACTATGGGCCGCTGCCTCTCCAAAAAGATGGACGTAGCTGAAGGCCAAAGCACCGCTGACGCCGTCTTCACGCTCTTCGACTGTCAGCAATCTGCCGCCGGGCGTGGTTGCCAAGCGGCCAATATCGACACTGTCATAATCTGCTGATACCGATGGCGAGAAAAATCCATTTTCACCAACCAGAATGTCATAGGTCAGTGACAGTCCGGCGCCGAAAATTTCGCCACTGCTATCAACCAGAACGGCATTGCCATCATTCCCCAGGCTTTCGGTATCAAATTTGCGGCGCCCCAACGAGATACGGCCGTCAATGCTGACCGCATTGAGACCAATGCCGCCGATGACGGTTATCTGCTGGGTCCGCGCCGGAACCGTTCGCAAAAGTCCCTGGGTCTCACTCGGATCGGTGAAACTTGCCGAAATGCCGATATAGGCATCGCCAATTTCGCGTGTGATCGTTCCAGCGATATAGGATTGGTCCTCACCATCGCCGATCAAAGCTGTTCCGGCTGAAACCCCTATTTCCCAATGCTTATCCTGCGCATCCTCTGCGGCGTAAGCAGGCGTCGAAGCCGCACAGGCCAGCAAGGCCAGATAAAAATTCCTCATCATATTCCCCCTAAAAACATGCAACTATGATGAGAAAACGCAGCGCCGCACAAAACCCTTCAAAAAAATTCGAAGGGTTTTAAGATTTGCAGCGTATTATAGATGTTCGGGGGCGAAAAGCCGCAAACGCGGAGTGGATATTTGGAGACGGCAAGAGCGATAGATGGTCAGGATGACGACGCGCTTATGCGCGGGCTTCGCGCACGCGAATCCGATGCATTGCGCAGCGTTGCCGAGCGCTATGGCGAAATTCCGTTTCGCATTGGTTGCCGTATGCTCGCGGATCCGGTTGAAGCGGAAGATATTGCGCAAGAAGCGCTGCTGCGCCTGTGGAACCATGCGGATCGCTGGGTGGAAGGTGGGCCGGGCATTGCAGCCTGGCTCAGCCGGGTTGGAACCAACCTGTGTATCGACAGGCTGCGCAAAGCGCGCCGCCAGAGCAATGACGAGCCCCCCGATCGCGCCGACGAAACACCGTTGGCCGATGCAGCAATAGAAAGTGATGAAGTGAAACAAGCGGTCATCGAATGCATAAGCGGGCTTCCCGAACGGCAGCGGGCATCGATTATTCTCACTTATTATGAGCAGCTTTCCAATCAGCTTGCTGCGGACAATCTGGAAATGAACATCAAGGCTTTTGAATCTCTGCTCTACCGTGCGCGCGGGATATTGAAAGACTGTGTCGAAGGTAAGGGCGTGGTCAAGGATGATGCCGGAAGGATCTGTCTATGAGCAACGCATCGACCAATGCCTTCTCCCCAGCCATGCGCGCGGCCCTCGATCAATTTGACGTGCCTGCTCTGCCCAGCGGCTTTGCTGACCGTCTGGTTGCCCGAGTGGAAGCAGAGGCCACTGCCAAACCGGCAGCCCACATCGATTCCACGCCGCGTCACCGCTCCTCCGCAAATCCCTGGCGCCGCGCGGGACGCTGGATTGGTTCGGTCGCTACCGTCGGGCTGATGTCGGCAACAGCCGCCGCGATGGGGCTTTTGGGTGAGCCCGTCGAGGTTCCGGTCATTTCTGACATCGCCCGAACTCTGGACATTGTCGCTGAGCCAGAACCTGCAGCCGTTCCTATCGTTCGCAAAGCAGATCCAGGCTCATCGGACACCGCCGGGCAAGGTCTGGATACAGAAGCGATTGCTGGCGAAGAACAACTCTCTGAAGGTCAGAAAAACGCACAAAATATGCTGGAACGCGTGACTGATGCCCCGCGCTTCAAGCAGCTGCGTCCGCGACAAAAAGCGGTTCTGCTGCGGGCGGCGTCCAGAAAACTGATACGCTCCGGCAAAGCCACGCCCGAAGAATTGCGTTCGGCGGTCAAACAGGTGCGAACAGAACGGCAAGCCAGTCGGAAGACCGAGCGAAGTCAGCGGATACGCGAAAAAATCCAGAATGCGACACCGGCACAAAAGGAAAAACTGCTTGAGCGGATTGAGACTTTGCCGCCCGAACGGCAGTCCATTGCCAAAGAGAGGCTGGCCGGAATTATGGCAGAGGAAACGGCCGCGCCATCCGAACCATCATCGCTCGCGCCCTTGGAGGTCGAAAGCGAGACATCTGGAACGATAGATGCAGCCGTACCTGTCGAAATGCCGGAAATCGCTGCTGATGATGGCATGGTCGAAGATTCAGCCGCATCAACGACGCCGATGGCGGCGGTACCAGTTGGGCGCCAGCGGTTGGAACAGTTTCGCGACCGCTATCAGCAGGCCACGCCAGCCGAACGGGCGCGCATGCGCGAGCGTGCCAAGCAGCTTCGCAAGACGGCCAAACCGCGTCCGAACCTCAGAGATCGTCGCGCGCAGATACGCCGCCGCCGCAATTAGGGCAGATCACAAAAATTTTTGAAGGGTTTTTCATCCTCCTGCGTTGAACAGTCAGGAGCGGCAAAGAAGCTGCGACTGAATTGAGTATGGAGAGTAAGATGAAAAAGATTATGTTATACCCATTGGCCGCATTGCTGATTGGCGGCCCAGCGCTGGCACAGGGCAGCAAAACGGTAACGGTGGACAACAACCGGATCAGCGGCACCAAAACCATCACCCGTGACGGCGCTGGCACGGTTGTCGTTGACGGCGATGTCACCCGCAAATCGGATGGCGCAACCGCAAGTCATGACTATAATCGCACACGCACCGAAACGGGCTGGACGGCCAGTGGTCAGCAGACCGACTTCAAAGGCCGATCACGCGGCTTCGATTATCAGCGCGACCGGACGGAAAACGGCTTTGAAGCCAGCGGTTCCGGCTATAATCGCCGCGGTGATCAATATGACTATTCCGCTTATGGCACACGCGGCGAAAACAGCCGGGAACGCGGCCGGACGGTGAGCAGAAATGGCGATGTCGTCTATGATCGCCTGGACAATGCTTCGCGCGTCGACGGCAAGATCGTTCGCAACACACAGGTGACCCGCGACCCAAGTTTTCGGCCAAAGAAAAGAGTGAAGCCGCTTCGGGTCAAAAATCCAAAACCACGCAGATTTCGCCGCGATCGCTAGATCGACGAAAGCGACTGCGGCTGGCACTATCCTATCACTCAATCGGCCAGCCGCAGTTTCATTTCCCAGTTGAAAACAGGAGAGAGGCTATGAAACAATCCCATATGATGATCATTGCAGCCCTGGTGATACCAGCGCCTGCGCTTGCTCAGCAGCAATCCGTTGCAGCAAGTCCCGCTCCGGATGCCGTTACCAATGCACCGGTCCGGCCAATTGCCGTACGCCCCGACGCCGGACCGAACGGACCCAATTGGAAAGCCATTAACCGCAAAATCAACGCCCGGGCCAAAAACGCTGTAAATAACGGTGCACGGCCAAAAGTCGTTCGTCATAAAGTGAAAGCCTACAAGCAGAAGCTGCGCCGCCGCTGGAATGCGTCCCAATAATCCCTGCCCTGAACCCAGAGCCCCCGATGGGACCACCGCCCGTTACTGGTCCCATATGCTTCAAGTGTGAAACCAGAATCTGCGCTTGAAGCCAATGAAGGGCATGGCGAAAGTCATGCCCTTTTTTGCTGATCACGGAGTCTCTACTGCCGGAGAAGACGGTTTCCGGCGGTCATCAAATCGGGCAGTTCTGATACTATGACTCTACCATCAACATCTTCACCGCGCATGAATTCCTGAATTGTAAGGGTGACCTCTGGCGGAGACATGAACAGATTGTGTCCGGCATCCTTAACCGTGACCAGCTGTCGGTTCGCAAAGCCCCGGACCGCTTCATGCTGGCTCTCGATATAGGTCCGTCCGTCCAGTGTCCCGCTGAGCAATAATAGTGGGATATCCGATATGGGCGGTCTCCGAAACTCTTCTCCCAGGACTAATGTCGGTTCGACATTCTCCAACTCCAGCGGCTGGTTGAGATAAGTGGCCAGCAAGGAGGTTTTCGCTTGCATCTTAATCAGTGCTCGTCGGTCCGCGCTCGTGCCCGATGCGATGTCCATCAGCACCGACATCGGCCAGAAGGCAATCTTGTCATCACTACCCAGCATTCTGGGTGCGATCTTTTTCAGAAGCCCATATTCGCCTTGATCAACCTCTCTGTAGAGCTGCAGCAACAGGCTGAGTGGGAGGGGATCGGAAATCATACCCGACGCCGCACTTTGCATATTTCGTCTTTGCCATAGGTGCTTTTGCTCCACACCATCTCGATCCACATAATCAATCATGACAGGAGCCTGTTCCAGCTTGGCATGGACCCGACGCATCAGAGCCTTGATGTCTAGTATTTCGGCTTTCGCCTCAGGCTGCCGATCAATTGCCTGCTGCACGCGTTCAAAATAGCGGTCTGTGCGGGCGGGCAGTTTTATGGTTTGATCAAGACCTTCAGCGCTCGCAATCACGATTTTGTCGATTTCACCTTCCATCTGCCTCGCCGCAGCCAGAGCAAGATGCGATCCGTAGGATATGCCCCAGAGTGTAAGTTGTGATACGCCAAGATGCTGGCGCAGGTCGCTCAGGTCAGCGACATTTTGGACGGTATTATATCCCCTGACGTCAATTCCTTTGTCCGTCCAGAATGCCAAGCATTCCTTCAAAGCTGCAACCTGCCTTTTCCGGTAATCCTCGTCCAAAACAGGGGCTGTTCCACCCGATGACTGAGAAGAACTGCATTTCGGCATGTCAGTAGAGGCGCCCGTGCCCCGCTGATCCAGTGCGATGACGTCACCAAATTCACGCAACGCCATGAACAAGGCAAAGCGGCGTACGCGGGCGGTCCTGATGCCAGACCCTCCGGGGCCTCCCGCCAGATATACAATTGGAGAGCCCGGATTGCTGCCGGTAGCGGGGAACCGGACATAGCGTAACGTCAGAGTTCTGCTGTCCGGATTGGCGCGGTTCTCTGGGACCGTGAAATGCCCCTCAAATGCCTCGGTGGCTTCACCCGAAGCAGCTTCAAAAACAATCTCCTTTTCCTGTTCGTCCAGGTGATCCGTTTGAACCGCCGCAGCTGCAGGATCAGTCAGGGATAGCGCAAACAATGAAGCATATATGATATTCAGGTTCATTCGAACGACCTCTATGTTGTTTCGATGATCCGATATTAGGCTACAAAGCGAGCCAGTCCGGGCAAATGGGCACCAACGGTAGGTTATTTCTGTCAAACGGTCGTTCCCGGTAGCGTCAAATCCTTCTATGGCAATCATATGTTCAACCGCTCGATCACGCTTGCTCACTGTTTCATTTTCTTGATGCTAGCCGTCTACAGTCCAGCCATGGCGGTGACCTGGATTGATCGAGACGAGGTGAAAATTTGTCCGGCATCCAGTGGTGATCTGGAGAAAATACCGAATTTTTCATCACCAGGCTGCTACGCAGCCAAGGCATCTGCAATTGACCCACAAGAAAACCTAATCTGGGTGAAGGCAAATCTCACGCTCAATGAGACGTCTGGTCCTGTCGGAGAACCCTTGGCTTTGTTTGTTTCCGGCAAGATGGCGAGTGCCTTCTACCTCAACGGTAGATTCGTTGGTCAGAACGGCAAACCGGGAATTGACGCAGCAACCGAGCAACCCGGCCTGATGGATGCAACACTCTACCCTTCCCAGAACAGCTTTAGAGAAGGCCGCAACTCTGTCGTGTTTCTCGCTTCTGCCCATCATGGGATCATCAATCTTGCGAGTCCAATCCATATGATTGCTATCGGTCCGGCGGGGAATGCTTCTGACCAGCTGCTGCGCCATTATTGGCCCTCGATCATCACCTTGGGCCTGTTCATCGTCGGTGCTGTCTATTTCGGAATTGCCGGAATCCGGGGACTATCAAGGAAGAAGTCTTTGCTATTGAGCCTGATATGCACCTTTGCCTCACTCCAGCTATTTTCAGAAATCCTCAGAGGCTTGGTAACCTATTCCTACCCGATGCATGACTGGCGATTGCTCGCGATTACGGTGTTCTCAGCCGGTTTCGGATTGACCGTGGCATTCCATGTTTTCTCAACATTCATGCAAAAGAACATTCTGCTGTCGATGATCTTTGTCACCGGAGTGAGTGTGCTGGCGGCAATTCTTAACTCGGGATTTGATGACAAGACTTTATCCGTGATGCTGTTGCCGTTGGTAGCCAGTCTCATTGTGGCTGGATATGCAAGCTACAAAGGTCAGCCTCGGGCGTTCGTATATTTCTGCGCTTTGCTGGCGTTTGTTGCTGCAATTGGTCTTTTTCCCTATCTCTTTCTCGACACCATCTTCTTCTATCTGGTTGCCGCTCTGTTACTGTTTCTTTTTGTTGAACAGGCGTTGGCCCATGCAAGAGAAGCAGATGAACGCAGGATAGAGGAAGCCCGTGCAAACAGACTGGAATTGGCCTTGGAACAGGCCAAGGAAAGGGAGCAAGCAACAGAAATCAGCGTAAAAAGTGCCGGTAGAATGGAGCGTATTTCTGCAGTTCAGATCAAATATTGCAAAGGTGCCAGCGGTTATACAGAAATTGTGCTGATCGATGGACGCGAAATTCTGCACACAGCTACGCTTTCTGAAATGGAGGAGCTTTTACCCACTATTTTCATTCGCGTGCACCGGTCCTATCTCGTTAACACCGCTTTCGTTCAAACCTTGATCCGTGATGTGACTGGAACTGGACGGCTAACCCTTGTTGACGGATCCCAGTTATCCGTTAGCCGCAGAACCATGCCAGCGGTTCGCAAGGCATTGGGCTGACCGTACGGCAGCAATTACGAGGATAGGGCCTTATGTCTGCTCTTGCGCCCATAGCGGACGTTAGCTTGTGGCCGCAATATCCCGAAAGCGGACATTAGAAAGCGACGAATAGCTAGTCGTGGCTTAAGCTCGGGATAAAGCAGATTGCACAGTGGGCGAGGTGTAGCTGGTTCAGTTCGCAATCCCGCACTTGTGATCAAATGCCAAGATATCTGCGCCGACTCTTTAGCCATCAAGCTTACCCTGTGTTCGCATTTGTGAGGATTACGCGTCTGCTTCCTCCTTGAGCCAATCCAAGAATTGACGCACCTTTTGCCTCTCCGATTGACCAAACCGCGAAACCGCTGTGTAGCGCAGGCCCGGAATCCGCTTTTCGGGACAGTATTCCTCGAGCCAGCCTCGTTTGAGCATGTCCCCTGCTAGCAGGCTGCTCGCAAGAACCAGGCCCTGCCCTGCCAATGCCGCCTGAAGCGAATGCTGCTCCTGATCGAAGCTCCGGCGCCGCGTGAACTTTGTGGGGTCAAGCCGATGTGCGCCAAGCCAGTCGTTCCAGCCAATCGGCCTCAGGGAACGCGAGCGCCATCGCGTTTCGATCAAGACCGCATCCTCTATCCGCGTGCCCGCCTGCAGCCACTCTGGATTGGCGAAAACGCCGAATGTCTCCTCTGCGAAAGAGAAGGCCTCCAGCCCGGGATACTCGCCGGTCCCATAACGGATGGCCACATCGACCCGCCTGTCACGCTCGAGATCCAACGTCTGGGTAGAAGTCTCGATATGGACACTGGTGGCCGGGTGTTTGGCTTCGAAATCTGCCAGGCGAGGGACCAGCCATAGCGCCGCGAAGGCAGGTGTCGTTGCGATCGTGAGGCGCGATGACACGTCCCGCATCTCTTCGAGAGCGCCGTAGATTTCGCGAAAGCCCCTTGAAGTGGCACCGGCGAGCCGGCTTCCTTCGCGTGTAAGGACGGTCTTGCGAATCTGCCTGACAAACAGCGCAACACCCAATTGGTCCTCGAGCGTACGGATTTGGTGCGAGACCGCTGTCGGCGTGACGCCCAATTCACTCGCTGCATCCTTGAAACTGCCCGTCCGGGCTGCCGCGTCGAAGGATCGGAGCGCAGGAAGCGAGATCGACAAACTGTTCAAGGAGCGACTCCTATAAATGAATTATATTCATTCATACCTGAAACCTTACCTTTTGTCGATCCGGTTTAAGATAGATACATCAGTAAATAGTCTATGCGATTCCGGCGTCGGCCTGGATCAAGCCGAGAGAAAAATCTGTTCATCCATAGAGACCGCATGGCGGTCCTCTGTAAATCAAGGAAAACACGAAATGACCAAACTGCTTCGTATCGACGCCAGCGCGCGGACCTCACGGTCTCTTACTCGCACCCTGGCGGACACATTCACCGACAACTGGATGTCCCGGCGACCGCATGCCGATATCGTTCAGCGCGACGTTGGTCGCAACCCGCCGCCCATCATATCTGAGGATTGGATTGCCGCCGCCTTTGCCAAGACACGCTCGCCAGAGCAGGAACGGCTTGTCGCCCTTTCCGACGAACTCATTGCCGAAGTGAGCGAGGCGCAAATGATCGTCCTAGCTGCGCCGATGTACAATTATGGAATGCCAGCCGCGCTCAAAGCGTGGTTTGATCAGGTCGTCAGGATTGACAAGACCTTTACCTTCGACCTTGCACGTGGGGACGCACCGCTCAAACCAGTCCTCTCTGGCAAAATTCTCGTTCTGCTCACTTCATGGGGCGAGTTCGGCTTCGGCCCGGGCGAGCACAACGAAGGCCGTGACCACCTTACACCGCATGTGCGGACCGCCTCGAAATATCTGGGAGTGGAGGAATTTCACCATATCGGGATCGAATATCAGGAATTCGGCGATGGTCGATTCGAAACATCGCGTAAGCGCGCCTCTGCAGCAGTCGAACTGTTGGTCGAAAAACTAATCGGAAAGAATGACGAAGACGCCGAGAATAGTAAGGCAGCGGCATGAGCACCGAACCTATTGCATGATTGATTGCCGACAGGCGGTCCGGGAAATGACCTGAAGTGGGGCGTAAGCTGAACATCGGCTGTCGGTTTTCTAACGTCCGCTTTTGCGCCCAAAGCAGACATTAGCGTTCCGGCTGCTTTATCCCGATAGCGGACGTTAGCTTGTCTGCAATATAAAACTGGAAACTTGCCCCATCACCTTTTTACCTTCGGGAATTGGGATCAACATCCAGACATGAAACATTTTGGAATATTCATGATATTCAAAATTTCCGTCCACGCGTTCCAAGGCAGTTCGAAATCTTTGTGCATCAGGCAATAATACATCTGCCGATCCGGTGAATATCTGCATGGGTGGTAGCCCTTTATGCGACCCGAACAATGGACTAACCCGTGGGTCTTTCGCGTCTAAATGACCTGCGTATAACTCTCCAAATTTTCTCAACCCGGATATGGAGATCATTGGATCGCGTTTTTCTATTTCCGGTTGATCGGGGTGCGTTGCGGTAACATCGAGCCAAGGCGACAGCAGAATCAAGCGAGCGGGTTGAGAGTGTCCATTATCGCGCAGTGAATGAGCAACAGCCAAAGACAGACCGCCACCAGCGCTATCTCCCATCACGGTCATATTCGCTGCCCCATGTTTCTCCGCGAGCTGTCCAAACAGTCCCTGCATTTGGGGGATGAGCTTTTCACATTTCTGCTCCGGCGCAAGCGGGTAAATAGGGGCAGTCACGCTTGCCCCTGTTGCATCAACAAGCCGTCCAATAAAATTCCAGTGGGCCCAAGATATGTCCATCACATATCCTCCGCCATGTAAGTAAAGGACATGGTGATCGCTTTTGCGGCCACCTGCTCTTGGAGCAATCGTGAAAACTCGATATCCATCAACCTGCTCTTCCAACACTTCAAACTTTCGTTTGAATCGTTTCGAAGGCAAGTCCGGACCTTTTTGACGAAGTTTCTCTATCTTTGCCTGTACTTCGGACGGATTGGAAAAAAAGGTTTTTGTGCCAGTCAACGGCAACAGACGATTAACGATGCGAGCGCGCAATGAGATCATGGGACACCTAAGCGCAACTACTCCGAGAATGCAATTAACGATGCCAGCTTATGTTCGATTTATCCCGCAGGTCTTGGCCGGTTATTTAGGCATCGAACCAAGGTAGCTTTCAAATGCAGCATGATATTCATCCTCGTTCAACGACCATTGCTGCAAGTCAGCATCAGCCCATCCGAGTTGCATGCCCGATTTCGCTCTACCAAGGCTTGAAGTCATCCCTCGTGTTAATGCTAGCGGTGCCGCAGGCATCTGCAAGAGCTCTGCAATCAATGTTTCAGTCGCTTGACCAAGATCACCTTCTTCAGCGCAACGCTGCGCCCAATGAGTGCGCATCAGCTCATCAGCATATACTTTTCTTGCGGTCATAACCCAATCTCGCGTGACCGGCAGACCGACCTCACGAGCGAGAAGCGGAGTGCCGTTCCATACGTTGGGGATTCCAAGCGCAAGCTCGGGTATTCTAAAGATTGTATCCTTGGTAACGATTCTGAAGTCGCAGGCGGTTGCTAGCAGGGCACCTCCGCCTATCACATGACCCTGAATACTCGCTATGCTCACTTGGGGAATACGATCCAGCTGTTCTAGCAATCGCTGCCATGTCGCAGTAAGATTGCGCCGCGTCGACCAGTCGCCCTCAATTTTGGGATAGGAAGTTGTCTTTAAATCAGCGCCCGAACAAAACGATTTTCCTTCGCCACTAAAAACCAGCAATCGAATATCCGGTCTCTCCATCAATTCGTTTAGCGTCGAGGCGGTGACGGATCGTATGCTTTCATTCAATGCGTTAAGTTGCTTCGGGCGATTGAATCTAATTTTTACGATTTCTTTTTCATATGTGACAATGACATCTTCGTGCTTGTCCATAAATTATCCCCACAATTGTTATCTACCTTATCAGGATCTCTACATATGTTGCGATGTTGTGTCATGCGGTCAGCGATAAGAGACAATAATCGCGTCATCGATGACAGTGACGATCGGTCGGATTTTTCTCGGGCTCATGCTCAATGTCCGCTTTTGCGCCCAAAGCAAACACCCAGCCCACCCCGCGAAATCAATCCGCTGGCTTTGGCGCCTTCGGTTTGCGCGCGCGCAGTGCGACCAGCAGGCCGGCCATCGCCAATAATGCGCCGCTGGCCGGCAGCGCGGTCCAGGCATAATCTTCGAACAGGGTCGAAAGTATCATCGCCACAACCGGGACCAGCACGCTGGAATAGGCGGCTTTTCCAGCGCCGATCTCGCGGAGCAGGGCGAAATAGAGCGGGAAGGTAATGACTGATCCGACAATCGCCAGATAGACGATGCCGCCGAGATAGGCCGCGCGCATTTCAATGACCGGCGGGCCGACCGTTATCCATGACAGGATTATGTTGATCGCCGCGCCCCAGAACATCGCCCATGCCAGCAAGGTCAGGATCGGATAGCTTTTGAGCCGGGGCAGTGCCTGCATCACGTTGGCGATAGAGGCGGACAATATGCCGCCGATGGTCAGCGTCACGCCAAGGAAAACCTCGGTCAGCGTCGCTGGCGAGCTCTTATATTCATGCCAGAAAAGCATCGCGATGCCGACAGCCGCAATCGCGGAACCGGCCATGAAAGCGCCGTTAATCCGCTGGCCGAGAAAGATCCGGCCCAATATCGCATTGGGCACCATCAGCAGCGCAAACAGCACCGCGACCAGGCCGGAGGTGATGTAAAGCTCTGCATTATAGACGAAATTAAAGTTGAAGGAGAATTGCGCGACGCCGATCAGAATGGCCCAGACCTGGCCTGCGCGTCCCAACCGGAAGGGCAGGCGCTTATATCCAACCAGGACAAACATGGCCGCTGACGCGATCAGGAACCGGTAGCTGACCGACCAGCTGGGCGGGACATCGGAAATCTGATCCTTGATCACCAGCCAGGTCGAGCCCCAGATCAGGGATACAAGCAGGAACGGGATTAATATGCGCGGCGTGAGTAAACTGGGCTCGCCGCTCTCGCTCGCGGTCATAAGGCCTTGATGGCCTCAGCGAGCGGTCGGATATCCTCCGCGCTCTGGTTCCAGCTGGTGACCAGCCGTGCCTGTCCTTCTCCCCAGTCATAGAAGTCGAAACCTGCGCTGCGCAGGCTTTCCGCTTCGCTGGCGGACAATGTGATGAATATCTCGTTGGCTTCGACCGGATAGAGCAAGCGATCACTGGCCGCCTCTGCGATGATCTGCGCACCACCATTGGCGGCGCGGGCATTGGTGAGCCAGAGATCGCCGTCGAGCATCGCCAGGATCTGTGCGGCAAGATAGCGACCCTTGGATTGCAGATGGCCAGCACGCTTGCGGCGATAATGGGTTTCGCGGGCGAGGTTCTTGTCAAAGAAAACCAGCGCTTCTGCGCCCATGCCGCCATTTTTGACAAAGCCGAAGCTGAGCACGTCGACGCCCGCTTTCCAGGTGACTTCGGCGGGGCGGCAGCCGAGAGTTGCAATCGCGTTGGCGAAACGGGCGCCATCCATGTGCAAGCCCAGCTTGCGCTGTTTGCAAACTTCCGCGACCGCTGCGACCTCGTCTGGCCGGTAGATCAGTCCATATTCCGAAGCGTTGGTCAGGGATACCGCCGCCGGCTGCACCTGATGGACGTCATCACGGATCGCCGCGCAATGCTCATCAATCGTCTGCGCGGCAACTTTGGCACCTTCGCCATCCATCAGCATCAGCTTCGCCCCGCCAGTATAAAATCCGGGCGCTCCCGCTTCATCCTGCTCGATATGCGCCTCGGTGTGACATATTACGCCCTGATGCGGCTGACACATGCCCGCTAGCGCCAGCGCGTTGGCCGCGGTTCCTGTTGCTACCCACATCGCTTCGACATCGGTTTCGAACAGATCCGAGAAGGCGCCACTTAACCGAGCGCTCAGCGCATCGCCATCATAAGCAGTATCCTGCCTATTGGCGTCAGCCAAAGCCGCCATAACCTTGGGATGGACAGAAGCTGCATTGTCTGAGAAAAATCGCATCCCAAGGCCATGCTGTGAAGTCGCCGCCGCGTCAAGATGATGATTACATGAGCGCCAGGGACAGGTTCAGGTTCACTGGCAATGTCAGCTCGACTGGGAGAACCCGGCGCAGAAGATCATTTCAATTCACACCTAGGTTCAGCCTGCTTCACCAGTTGAGCTATTCACCGCATCATCATTCGCGACATCGGGCTGGGCAGTGTCGAACAATCCGGCCAATCGTGCAATCTTGGTCTGGATATCCGCAAAAAGTTGCTTCATCCGGTCCATCCCCTTGCTTGTCAGGATAATATAGGCCTTGTGATGATCAGATGTATCGTCCTCCTGATAAACGAACCCGTCAGTCATCAGTACATCAACATATCGCCGAACCAAATTCTCGGAAATTTGGCTTTCCCGAGCAATGTCCGCGAGCTGCATCTTCCGCCCTGTTCGGCCAGCATGATCAAGCGCCAGCAAAATATCCCAATTCCCGCCCATAAAATAACCGTCCGGAAACAGCTCTCTTCTTGCTTTGCGCAGATCCATGGCAACCTTACCGATATCCAGCTTCTCGATGTTCCGCGCCCAGCTATTGCGTTCCATTTCTTCAAGTTTTTGTTTTATTTCTGTCAATAATGACAATTGATCAGCTGTTTGATCGATCATATTCCTGACTCCAATTCACCGCCAAGGGATTGAATCGACGGCCCATGTTAACGGCGTCAACTAGCGATAGGTTGGTCGTAATAATGTTGGTTTCGAATGATACTGTCACGCAATCGGGGGACAGGTTGTAAATTTCTGCATTATGGCCCATCTTGTTGGCGGTCGCGATATTTTGGGGGAATCGCTTCTATGTTTGTTCCAGGTCAGCACAATATTCAGGTAGAAGAAATTCTGTCCGAAATTGCGCGACTTGGAAATGTTCCAGATATACTGAGGCTGATGGAGAAAATCTGTACTGACCTGGGTGCAGACCGGTTCAGCTATCACCTAACCCCAAAGCTGCGCTCTCAGACTGATCGGGCGATCCACCTGGTTGCCAAAGGCTTTTCTCGCGAATGGCTAACTTTGTATGAGCAAGCCGATTTTCGCAAACATGATCCAATCCCGGATATAATCATGCAGCGCGGTGAGCCCATGCTCTGGCAGGGTGCAATTATATTCCGGCGCTTGAACGCACAAGAACAGGCTTTCGTGCAACAGCTTGATGCTCATGGACTACGAGATGGAATTGGCATTCCCTTGTTCGGCCCCAAGGGACGTAATGCCTATTCGGCCTTCACATTCGAACAGGCTGATATGCTTCAGGATAGCCAGAAGATTGCCACCATTGCCGCTCTGTCATCAGCTGCACATGTCAGAATTTGTAATATATTGGAACACAAAGATAAAAACACCGTTCAATTGTCCGAACGCGAAAGTCAGGTCATTCAACTCATCGCCAATGGGCGATCAAACAGAGCCATTGCGTCAGATCTGAATATCGGTGGAGCAACTGCTGACACTTACGTCCGCCGGGTTTTTGCCAAGTTGGATGTTAGCGACCGCATTGGTGCTTCCATTAGAGCATTAGAACTGGGAATCTTGCGACTCTAATCTCAACCTTTCCTGCGTTTGAGATCCTGTGCCAAAGGAACCTCAGCCGCTGGTAGGTAGATTGTCTCAACATTGGGGAGCGATGAATCATTGGATCGCAGATCAGTATATTCGTTCATTGCCTCCGCCTTGCCGTACAAGAAACCCTGCACCTGATCGCAGCCTTCCATACGCAGCTCATCCACCTGATCTTCGCGCTCTACACCTTCAGCCGTGGTGGTCATTCCCAGATTCTGCGCCAAACTAATAACCGAGCGAATAATCGCGCGGCAGTCTTCACGGGTGTCAATTTCACTAACAAAGCAGCGATCAATCTTGATTTTATCGAACGGAAAACTGCGAAGATAGTTCAGAGAGCTATATCCGGTCCCGAAATCATCCAAAGAAATGCGAATTCCCAAATCACGCAGAGTATGCAGAGTTCGAATATTGGCCTCGCTATCCTGCATCAGGATGCTTTCCGTAATTTCCAACTCCAATCGGGCCGGATCGACACCCGAATGTGCCAGCGCGTTAACGATGGTAGATACCAGGCTGGCGCTGCGCATTTGCGTGGGTGACAGATTGATTGCGACTGTCAGTCTTTCATCCCAAGTCGAAGCATCATCGAGGGCTTTGCGAATGACCCATTCACCCAATTGAACGATCATTCCCGTTTCTTCTGCCACCCCGATGAAATCATCCGGCATGACAACACCGCGGTTCGGATGCTCCCATCGTAGCAAGGCCTCGTAACCAATTTTCTGTTGTGTCTTCAGATCAACCAAGGGTTGATAATGCAACCGCATTTCATCCCGGCCCAATGAACCACGCAAATCGAGTTCAAGATTCCGGCGTGCTTCCGCCGCGATATCCATGCCTTTTTCGAAAAAGGCCACTCGGTTTCGTCCTGAACCTTTGGCGGAATAAAGTGCAAGATCGGCATATTTCAGCAGCTGGTTGGCATCAGACATTTCCGAGGCCCATGCGGCCACGCCGACACTCACTCCGGTCACAACATTATGATCATCAACCATGAATGGATTGCCAACCTGCTCGACAATGGCCTCGGCAACTTCGCTAACGCTTTGCGCTCTTGCGCCGGTTAGCAACAATGCAAACTCATCGCCACCGATGCGCGCCAAAAGATCGCCCGGCCTAGCCAGCTGTTCAAGTCTCCGAGCGATCAACTGCAGAAGCTTGTCTCCAATCGGGTGTCCCAACGTATCATTAATCGCCTTGAAATGGTCCAGATCGAAAAAGACCAAGGCGACTGCATCATTTGGTTTGGCGCGATGAATTGTGCGGTTCAACGTTTCGGTAAATAGCCGCCGATTGGGCAAATCGGTAAGCCCGTCAAAATGCGCCATGTAACTGACTTTAGCTTCCGCATTTTTTTGTACGGTGATATCTTCAATGACACCCCGCATTGCGATATTTTCGTCATCCTGTGCCGCTGCTGTTGCGCGAGCAGTAATCGTCCACCACTGCTGTTTTCCGCCAACATCAACGGATACTGTAAGGTCCCGAAAGGAGCGGCCATTGCGAACATGATCGGCAAGACGCGCGCACTGATCCTTGTCGTCAATCAGCGTAGTGATATTCATTCCGTCCATGGTTTCACGCGGATGTTGGGCCGCTTCGGCAAAACGTTCACAAACATCCACCAATCGTCCCTCCGCATCTAAAGAGAATAACCAACTGGAAGACTGTTCTTCGAAATCATTGAGGAGCAATTTTACTGTCTCTGCCGATCTCTGAATCTCCTGCTTCGCTGATAGTTGATTGGCAAAATTCTCGAAGATATTGCCACAATTGACATACAGCACCGCCGCAAACATTGTCAGTAACGCGATGGCTGCATAGCTTTCAATCCCGCCGAGATAGAGCAAACCGGCAGTGAGGCCGATATGCATGATGATAGTCCAGGCACGCGATGCTTCCGGAATATGTCGGAATGATACGACCGCGGTACTCATTTTACCGGCCCCGATAATCGCCAGCAACATCAATTGATTGGGCGTAGCAATCGGCAGAAGACAGGCCACACCAGCACCCCACATATGAGCATAACCAGCCGCATTGAACGTAATGCGTCTTTTCAATTCCAGCATAGTCTCGCGGGAAAGGTCCGCCATTTTGGTCCGCTTAGCCAGATACAGCCGGGTGGTGGAAAGATAGATAAACATCCCGTACCAAAGGACATGCATGGCCAGCGGCACCTGATCAAAGAACAGGATCGAAAGGATCGCAGCGTTGACGATATTGGCGAATACGGTAACGCGCACAGACTTACCATGTTCGGTAAGCTGTTCCCGCAAAATCAGGTCCTGATCGGATCGCCCCAGCTCCCCGATTCCGTTACTAGTCGTCATTTTATTCCCCACTCTTGGGGCGGTAACGGCTAATCGTAAATATTCTATTATTTTCCCTATTTTACATATATTTACAGGGAAGCCTGAATCTTCATTAGCGTTTCTTGGCGATTTTAAGCTTGTCAGCCTTGGCGCGTTTTTTGATCGATTCCTCACTGCGCGTCAGGGCCTTGGAGATTGCTTTCAGGGTCATGCCCTTTTTCGCGAATGCATGTAGTTTTTGAATCTCTTCACTATTCCATGGTTGTTTATGGCGTTCAAAATGCTCTTTCATTATAACTCCATCCCTATGGCACGCAGCGCATCAGGTGCCTTTTTCTTGACCGGAAAAAACCCTTTGGTGGCCAGCGGCCAAATAGCCGCATCATAGTCTCGCATCACCCATCGCGCGCTGTTACCGCTAACTTCCTTGCCGATTGCGTCTTTGAGAGCACCAACCGGCAACCATGGCGACAACAGACGTTCCAGCCTGGCTTTAGCCAGAATATCTCGCAGTTTCTCGCCCTTGTTCCAAATTACTGTATCACACCCAAAATGATCAGCAGCGCGGGCCATCGCATCGGTCACCGCACCTTTTGAAAAGGCGCTTACCTTATCCGAAACTCCTTTCGGGCTCTTTCCTTCCGATCCGCTCACACCAATGATCAGCGATGGTTTCTGGAGCAATATAAGGCTTTCGGGGTGACAATCCTCTTCATGTACCAAAAGCGCAAAAGCCGCGGCAGCTGGCGGTGCTAGCGGTATTTTCAATGGCCGCAACTTGTAATTCTTGTCTTCTTCCAGCGGGACTGCTTTCGCAGCCAGACCTACAGGTGCGAAGCGCTTATCGGTAAATTGCGCTATATTCTCTTTGGTCGCGAGATAGGTTTTGCCCTTGGTATGCAGTCCGCCAACCCAACGCCAAGACAATGTGTTAGACGCGGCGTCGCCATCAATCAGATGTTGCAAGAAAAAATCTGCACCCAGTTCCCAAGGCAGTTTCAGGGTGAAAATCCAGATGCTGGCAAACCACATGCGTGCATGGTTATGGAAATAACCGGTCTCGACAAGCTCCTTGGTCCAATGATCAAACGCATCAATGCCGGTACGCCCTTCGGTCGCCTGTTCATAGATTTTGCGCAGACCGCCCTGCGCCTTTAGCTGTTTGAACTTGGCATCCCGGTTTGTCACATAGTCCGCCCAGACTTCTGGCCTTTGTTCCAGCCAGCCTTTGAAATAGGCGCGCCACAGGACTTCCGCGATAAACTTGTCAGCATGTTGTGCGCCATGGGCTTTGACCGCAGAAGTGATCACCTCCTGTTCGGTCAGCAACTTGTGTCGGATATAGGGCGACAACCGGGAAACATTGTCGCGCCACTTATCCTGCTGTGTATCCGTATCCGGCCCATAATCAAAATTGCGTTTATGCGCATAGTTATGGCCCATATTGGCGGTAAAATCGGCGAGCCGGGACAATGCTGCGGCTCTTGTAGCTTGGGGGTGTGACATTGCTGCCCTATCGCAGCAATGGTGCCACTTGCCAACTGTGCAGATCAGGCGAAGTCTTGAAGATAATGGCTATCAGGCTTGCCAGCAGTCCGCCGCATGATCATCGACCATGCCGATGGCCTGCATATAGGCATAGATGATCGTGCTTCCGACAAAACTCATCCCGCGCTTCTTCAGATCTTTCGAGATCGCATCGCTAATCGGGGATGTGGCCAGCATTTCCGACATGTCATTGGGACGGTTGACGATGGGATTGCCATCCACATGACTCCAGAGCCAGTTATCAAAGCTCCCAAATTCCCGCTGCATATCTAGAAAAACCAGAGCATTTTTACGGGTGGAATAGATTTTCAGCTTGTTGCGGATAATCCCTTCATCGCTTCGCAGGGATTCCAGTTCGTCATCAGGCATTGCCGCTACACGCGCAATATCGAAGCCGTGAAAAGCGCGGCGATAACCATCGCGTTTTCGGAGTACGGTTTCCCAGCTCAGGCCGGCCTGAGCGCCTTCAAGGATCAGGTTTTCAAACAGTTTCTGATCATCATGCTCTGGAATACCCCATTCCTCGTCATGATAGATGCCATAGAATTCCTTGCCCGCTTGACCGCCAAAGCAACGCTGTTTTCCATCTGTGCCCAATATTGTCATGAGCTCAGCTTATGGTCGTCTTCGATCTTTTGGAAGCCCCATTGTTGTTGCTATTCCGCAGGCTGGATTTCTGGTTCCGTCTTGCCGCTTGGCCGCCACCAGCCAATTTTCACTTTCACCCAATTAATGGCGCGCGGGATAGGC
Source organism: Sphingorhabdus sp. Alg231-15 (assembly GCF_900149705.1). Classification (NCBI taxonomy): domain Bacteria; kingdom Pseudomonadati; phylum Pseudomonadota; class Alphaproteobacteria; order Sphingomonadales; family Sphingorhabdaceae; genus Sphingorhabdus; species Sphingorhabdus sp. Alg231-15. Next base: position 1,773,260 of record NZ_LT703001.1, read on the forward strand.
GCGTTGCGGTCCATCCATTCGGCATATTCCTTATAGGCCGGGTCGCTAAGCAGATGTTTTTCCTCTGTTTTCGCACGCCAATAATATACGCCGCTAACCGCCGCGATGATGACCGTGTTGCGAACCATATCTGTCAGGCTTCCAGATGTGACCAGAAACGGCATAGTAGCCAACCACCAGTACAGGTTCTTCGCGACATAGGCCGGATGTTTGGTAAACCGATAAGGACCGTGAGTCAGGATACCGCGATGCGTGAGGTTCGAGAAACGCAGACCAAAGGCAACGGTGGCCCATGCATAAATCGCCGTAAGCACGACCAAGATCGCTCCCCAGATTGCCAGAATGATATCATGCCCTTCCAGCCAATAGGCCCAGTCCGCCGTGTTGACATGATAGTTGAGCGGGCCATCCATCAGGATGAAAGGCGGATAGCATATCAAGGCCGCGACCCAGCCAGCAAGATAGGGATTGGCGGTGCGAATATGCGCATCAAGCGGCTTCATGGTCAGCAAATAGCCAACGGTGGCAAACTGCACATCGACAACAAACATCGCGATAATCAGCCAATGAGCTATTGCCACAGGATTGTTGATGACTTGCGCTATATCGAGGCGGACAAGATCGCCAAAACCACCCGGAACGATTGAAATCATGAAAGCCAGGAAGAACCCCTTGACCGCCCAGGCGCGCAAGTGATGGAAAATCTCCTCCCGTTCATATTCACCGCCGTGTTTCTTGCTACCGGCGCCCATCAGAAACTGTCCGAAATGCCATGCACCATCACGCGGTTCAACAAATCTGCGATCCATCCACATCACATAGGGTATGGAAAGCCCAACTACGAAGGGAGCTGCAGTTTCCATCATATCCATCGAAAACTGATATTGGCCGGTCCAGTACCAACGGCCGACGCAATAGATCAGCGCGATAATCGCCCATGTCGCCCAAAGGCCGGCGAGCTTTGCAACGCTAATATCGAATGTCTGTTTGAACGGCTTCGGGTTTTTCCAGTCAATTCCGGTAGATGCACGCAAATGGACCTTGTCATATAGCAGTGACCAGATCACCATCGGGACACCGCAGGCCGCACAAGCAACAAGAGCGGAATAGGGGCCATCCATACCATATTGACGGGCAATGATGATCCATGCCCCCAATCCAACCAAACCTGCCACGCCCACACCGCTGGACACCGCAGATTGCGGACGCGGATCAGCTATGCCTGATTTTCGTGCGAACATAGATCAGCGCTTTAATCAGAAATGGTAAGTAACCCGTGAACATCAGCTGTCAGGCGCGAATATTCTATGAATTATCAAACTAATCCGTTATATTTTTGAAAAAATCGGCAACAGCAACTTATTGGATCAACGCATAAAATGATCATGGGAAAAAAAATGAGAAATCTTACGCTCGCTACCGGATTATCTGTCGTTCTTATTGCCTGCGGCAATGGTGATGACGCATTGGCCACGCAGGGCGGCGCAGAGGAAACGCAAGCTTTTGCCGATATCTCGCCAGTTGATCGCAAGCCTTTTGACAAAACTGAAGTGGCCAGCTTTGACGAGCCCTGGGCGATGACTTTTCTGCCGGATGGACGGATGCTGGTTACCGAAAAGAAAGGCAGGCTTTTGCTTGTCAATCAGGACGGCACGGAAACCGAGATCGGCAATGTGCCAGAGGTGGATTATGGCGGTCAGGGGGGCTTTGGCGACGTTATTCTGGCACCAGATTTTGCGACCAGCGGCCGCATCTACCTCAGTTGGGTAGAAGCTGGTGAAGACAATACAAGAGGTGCAGTGGTCGCTCATGCAGATATTTCTCTGGCGCCGAATGAACCGGGTGTCGAGGCCGAAGCGCCGGAGCTTTCCAATCTGAAAACCATCTGGACCCAGAATCCGAAAGTGACCGGGCGCGGACATTATTCCCATCGCATGGTATTTTCGCCAGACGGCAAATATCTCTTCATCGGATCTGGCGAGCGCCAGAAATTTGATCCTTCGCAGGATATGACCGGCAACCTTGGCAAGATTGTCCGGCTTTACCCGGACGGCAGCGTGCCGGAGGATAATCCGTTTGTAGGTCAGGAAGGCGCACTGCCGGAAATCTGGTCCTTGGGCCACCGCAACATTCTTGGCATGGCCTTTGATAGCGAGGGCAGGCTCTGGAACCAGGAAATGGGACCAAAGGATGGTGACGAGCTGAACCTCGTCGAGGCCAAAGCCAATTACGGCTATCCGATTGTCTCGGAAGGCGACCACTATGATGGCAAGAAAATTCCGAACCACGATACGCGACCGGAATTCGCTGCACCGAAAGTCGCCTGGGTTCCGACCATTGCGCCATCCGGGATGATTATCTATTCCGCCGATCTTTTCCCAGCATGGAAAGGCAGCGCTTTTATTGGCGGCCTGGCAAGCGAAGCCATTATCCGCGTCTCTTTCGAGGGAGAAGACGCGAAAGAGGCTGAACGGTTTGCGATGGACAAGCGGATACGGGAAGTTGAACAGGGACCAGATGGCGCCCTTTGGGTGTTGGAAGACGGAGAAGGTGGCAGACTGTTAAAGCTGACACCCCCCAAATAGCACCCGATCAAGAAGCCGCGGTTGTTGTTCCAGACAGATCGCTAAGAAACTGACGCACCCGTTTGGCATTCGCGCCAAGATCGTGGACACCAACCCGTGATACCGAACGCATATCAATGATGCTGGCTGCGCCATTTTCGGCAGCGCGAGCCCGGATGACGACATCGTCCTTGAAGCGAAATAGAGAGATTGTAGCTGTCGCTTCCAGATGGCCCGAAGCCGGATCAACACTAACGACTGTCCAGCCACGGTCTTCGGCTAAACGCTTGGCCTTTTCAATGACGTCAGCAACAGGCTGATCGATACGAACCGAACGGATGTCGGGATAAGCGTCCTGGTGCAGGGTCGCCCAGCGTTGACGCGGGTTCATACCGCGCATCTCTCCATCATCAGCGCCGGGAATATTGTCCCAGTTGTCTGCGCGCAAAGTCAGAGCGGAAAACTGGGGTGGATCGGCCAGATCGGTGGTGATGTCATGGATTGCTGGAAGCGACCCGATAGTCATGGCGTAGCTTGCCAGATAACCTACAAAACCTAGCGAAACGATCGTGCCAAGCCCCAGCAATGGCCAGCGCGTCTTGCGGTCATTGCGGCGATCCAGTATGATCCCCACAATAGCAATCACAAGTGCAATTACGGCAACCAGACCGGTCCATGGCAAAGCAGCAAGACCGGATTGCCAGCCCCACAGGCCGATGCCGGACCCAAAGGCTGCTCCAAAAAACACAATGACGGCTCCGATAGCGAGCGCAAACACAGTCCAGCCCTTAGGGTCTTTACGCAATGTTGCCAGTTTCCCGGTTGCCGTTCCGGTGGTGTCGGCCACGGGCTGTTCTGTCTGTGGTTGTTGATCCTGGTCACTATTCACGTGCATAACTCCCCTTTGGTTGCAATCTTTTATACGCGGGAAGGCCATAGTGCAATCACACTGTATCGCCGGTTTTCTTTCTGCAACCGTGTTGCTCGACAGAACAGCATAATGGCGTTAAACGCGCCTCTTTCGAAGTCTCTCCACAATATTGGACCTGCATTTGACGACCATCATTCCCCTTGCCGAAGTCGATCCGACGCTTGTCGAAGACCTGCTTGATGCAGCTTTTGGAAAGCGGCGCACGGAGCGAACGGCCTATAAGGTGCGTGAAGGCGCAGAGATGCTTGAAGGGTTGAGCGTCGCTGCCGTGGACACCGCCGAGAATGAATTGCTCGGATCTTTGCAATGCTGGCCGGTAGCGCTCACCGATGAAACTGGCAAAATGCATCCGATGATCATGGTCGGACCTGTTGCGGTTTATCCAGATTGCCAAGGCGAAGGCATTGGTCAGGCGCTGATGACGGGCTTGCTCAAAGAACTTCACAAGGACGAAAGCCTGCCAATGGTGATGATTGGCGATCCGGCATATTATGATCGCTTTTTCGGTTTTTCGCCTGAGCGAACCGGTGGTTGGAAACTGCCCGGGCCATGGGATCCGGAACGCCTGCTGGTACGCGCGCCAAAAGACGCTCCATTGCCTGCACAGGGCAAGCTCGGACCCTGGATCCGTCCTGCAAGCAACTGAACCCGTTTACAAAAGCGGCTTGCCGCAATAGGCCATAGCCATGCCCTATGCACCACCACCAGAACTGGCCTCTCTGTCCCTTTCCGCCATCGCTGAACTGGCAGAAGCACAGAAACTGCCGCCGGTGGAAGACTGGCAGCCGGAAGAAACAGGCGACAGCGAAATGCGGATCAACGCAGATGGCAGCTGGGTGCATCAAGGATCACCAATCAATCGACCGGCCATGGTGCGGGCTTTTTCAACATTGCTTCGCCGCGAACCGGATCTCGGCTATGCTTTGGTCACACCCTATCAAAAACTGAGTATCGAAGTGGAAGATGCGCCATTTGTGGCGGTCGAGATGGAAAGCGAAGGGCAAGGCAAGGAACGGAAATTGGCATTCCGTCTCAACACTGACCATTTGGTTGTTGCCGATGCCGACCATCCCTTGCGGTTCCCGGCCTCTGCCGAGGCTCCGCAGCCCTACTTGCTGGTGCGTGGTGGGTTGGAAGCTGTATTGGCACGCCCGGTCTACTACGAACTGGCGGAACAGGCGCTCGCCGACGGTCTTGATCCCTTTGGCCTATGGAGCAATGGCGCCTTTTTCCCGATTGATCGTACAGCATGACTGGTCGTCTCGATCTCAGAACCAGACTTTCGCAGGCGCTGGACAATGGTCATGCCAATGATCTGGATCATGCGCTTTCCGACGAACGCGATTTCATCAAAGATCTCAACAGCCTGCGCAACGCAGCCGTGCTGATCGCCATTACCGATCGCCCCAACCCTGGTGTAATTCTGGTCCAGCGGCCGGATCACATGCGCAATCATCCCGGACAGGTTGCCTTTCCTGGGGGAAAAATCGATCCGGACGACAAAGATGCCGTCCATGCCGCATTGCGGGAAGCCGAAGAGGAAGTGCAGCTAGACCCGTCCAAGGTCGATATTATCGGGTCGACCGACCGTTACCATTCGGGCAGCGGCTATAATATCCAGCCCATATTGGGTGTGATCCCTCCTGACCTGCCGCTTATTCCCTGTCCCGAAGAGGTAGATGACTGGTTCGAAGCACCGCTTGAATTTGTTCTTGATCCCAAAAACCAGAGCAAACATGTCGGGGAATGGCGCGGGGATCGCCGCCAATATTATCAAATCAACTGGCAAAATCGCCGTATTTGGGGGATTACTGCTGGAATATTGGTCAACCTGTCAAAGCGGCTGGATTGGCTGCCATGAAGCAGGTTCCTCAAAAATTACCCGCAGCCGCGTGGCATCAGCGGCAATCGCTGAAAGACCTGATCACCATTCTGGATGGTGCCAAAAGCGCGACCCGCTTTGTCGGCGGCGCAGTGCGAGATACTCTCCTGGGTGAGCCGGTAAAGGATATTGATCTTGCCACAATCATGAAGCCCGACGATGTTATGGCGCGGCTAGAGACGGCCGGTGTCAAGGTGATCCCAACCGGCATTGATCACGGCACCGTGACTGCTGTCACTGAAGATGGATCAGTCGAGATCACGACCTTGCGCCGCGATGTTTCAACCGATGGCCGACGGGCCACGGTAGCTTATAGCGATGACTGGAAAGAGGATGCTGCGCGGAGAGACTTTACAATCAACGCGCTATTTGCCGATCCTGAAACACTTGAGATTCATGACTATTTCGGTGGACTTGAAGATCTAGAAGCCCACCATATCCGTTTTATCGGATCTGCCCAACAGAGGATCGCCGAAGATCATTTGAGGATCATGCGCTATTTCCGTTTTCTGGCACGGCTGGGACAGCATGATGTCGATCAGGACACCTTTGATGCGTGCCGGAAAGCTGCACCGGAGCTTGCCAAATTGTCCCGCGAACGGGTCGCAGATGAGCTGATGAAGCTGCTCAACGCAGCTGACCCGGTCTATGCCGTGCAAGAGATGGTACAGGCCGATATTTTTACCAATATTGTTGCCGAAATTGACCCGAATGCCGGACAGATATTGGCATCACTCATACTGCGCGAAGAAGCGCACCAGATATCCCCTGATCCGATTCGACGCCTGGTCGGCCTGTTACCCAAGGATCTGGACAAGGCGGTAAAGATCGTCACGGGTCTGAAGTTTTCGAAAAAAATGCGCCGTGCGGTATCCGAGCGCTTAGCGGCACCGTCGCCAAGCGTCCAGGATATTCCTGCTCTCGCCTATCATCTCGGCGCGGACACCGCCCAAGATATCGCTTTGCTTTTCGCGGCGGATGATGAACTCAAAGCCTGTCTTGCCAAGCTGATCGATTGGGAAAAACCAGCCTTTCCAATCACCGGCGGTGATCTCATCGCGATGGGTCTGGAGCCAGGTCCGGTCGTCGCGGAAACTTTGAAGCGGGTTGAAGCCCAATGGATTATGGAGGGCTTCCCAAACGAAGCGCATGTCCGCGCGGTGGCACAGGAGATGATCTTGAACCCTTGAATCTTAGGGTGCAATCTGTAGTCCATCACAACAGCCAATATGCTCCCGAGAAACGGCACAACCTTCGCGACCAATTTAGAGGAAAAATCGATGAAAATAGACAATGAATCCGTGGCTTTCATCACGGGCGGGGCTGGCGGCATCGGTTTTGCCATTGCGGAAACTCTCGGTTCACGTGGTGCGAAAATAATGCTGGCCGATCTTGATCAATCCAAGCTCGACGAGGCTGCTGCAATGCTATCAGCCAAGGGCGTCCAAGTCGGTACGGTTGTATGCGATGTTGCCGATGAACAGCAAATGCGTGCCGCCGCCGCTGCAACTATCGACCAGTTCGGCAAAGTCCATATTGTTGTAAATAATGCAGGCGTTGCGTTGGGCGGCGTACCGGGTGAAATTGCGATGAAGGACTGGCGCTGGATCGTCGACATTAATCTGATCGGTGTCGCCCATGGTGTAGAGATATTCACGCCGCTGATTCAAAGCCATGGCGAAGGCGGCTATTTCATCAACACCGCGTCGATGGCCGGCCATGGCGCTGGGCCCGGAATGGGACCTTATCACGCCACTAAATTCGCGGTCGTCGGATATTCCGAAGCCTTGAAACTGGAGCTGGCGCCCAGCAATATCGGCGTCAGCGTCCTGTGTCCGGCATGGGTGAAAACCAACATTCACCGCAGTGCCCTGGACAAGCCCACAGGCGGAAGTGATGAGAGCGACCCGCAATTTCAGGCCATGGCCACTGTGATTGATGGCGGGCTTGATCCAGCCGACGTCGCAGAATGGACAGCGCAATGTGTCGAGGCAGATCGGCTATACATCTTCACCCATCCTGAATTTGCAGGCGCGATTGATCAGCGCTATGCAATGATCAAGGCAGACTATGATGCTTGCGCGGATTTTCCGGCGTTTCAGAAGAAGGCCGAAGGCTAAGACAAACTGGCGGGACCGTGCAACATAGCACAATCAAAAAAGGGCTTCCCGTTGGTGCCGGGAAGCCCTTTTCAATTTCAACCTTATGATCCGGTTATGTCCGGTCACAGACCCTTAGGCTAGCGCCGGTTTAGCCGCCGTAGCCTTGCGGTTACGACGCATCGCGCCACCGACCAGGCCGAAGCCAAAGATCATCATCGCCCATGTCGCTGGCTCGGGAACTGGCGAACCGATTTCAAGCACAACATTGTCAAGCAACGGACCAACATTATCGGCACTGTTGGATCCAAATCTGAAATTCAATGATCCAGCTTCTCCAGCGGTGAAGAAAATCGACCGGGTAAAGAACGGCGCATCAAAAGCGATACCCGAAGAAGTAGTGATGTTGGAGGTATTTGTCGACGGGATCACAATCTGATCAGTGCCACTAAAGTTGATACCATAATCATCGACCATGATAGATGAGCCATAGTCAAATCCGACGAAAAAACCGTCAGATCCAGATCGCCGCTGACTGCCGCCCATATCGAAGGAAAGCCGTACAAAATCACCCGCATTGAATGCGAAACTGTTAATGCTGGTCAGTTCTCCCGGTCCAGGTGAACCGTCGAGATCAACACAAGATCCGGAACAAGCAATTCCAAAGTCGCCATCCTTAACAACATCGGTTGCGCCGCCACCGGTCGAATTGAAATTAGCATAGCCAGTATAGTTCAGGGCTGAATTTCCGCCATTTTCACCGTCAAAATTATCTGAAAAGACCACGCCAGCATGCGCCGGTGCGATGGTTGCTGCCGACAAGGTCAGCGCTGCTAATAATTTTCTCATAATACCCCTTATCGTCAGCATGACTGACGCTAAATCGTTCAAATATAACGATATCGAATCGCTCGCGACCCCTCACGACCGTTCGTTGTCTAACAATTGGCCGGAAAACCACTGAAAAGTCAAATTTTTGGCAAGGATTTGTTAACCTTTTACATTCTTGTTTCAGAATAGGACGCGACCGCGCAAGGTTAATCACATTATTCCAGCGACCTTAATCCCTTAGTCAAATTTCCCGCTCTTCGGAAAGCCCGTCGGCGGCAGTCTTCCCGCCGCTCCACGCGCAACCCGCCACATGGTCAAATCATGCTCCGTACGGGTCCGACCGGAGTCGCCGCCCATTGCCCAACTCAGGCCTTCTTCCAGCTTGAACACCGTCGCGTCCGATAGGCCGCCATCCTTGTAGCGTTGCAGCATAACGCCCTGCCCTTTGGCCATTTCCGGCATTTCGGAAAGTGCGAAGACAACCAGCTTGCGATTCTCACCAATGGCGGCGACATGGTCCGCCTCTTCCGTGACCGGTCGCACGACGAGCAATTTCGCATCGCCTTTCAGGTTCACGACCTGGCGACCTTTTTTGGTCTCGGCCACGACTTCTGAAATATTGGTGACAAAGCCCCGGCCCCAAGTTGAAGCGATGAGCAATTTTGCCTTCATGTCGGCAACCATCATTGCAATCGGCTCGGCCCCGGCTTCAAGATCAACCATGGACCCCACCGGTTCACCAAACCCACGCGCACCGGGCAGCTTGTCTGCTCCCAATGTATAAAAGCGCCCATTGTTACAGCACATGAGCAGCTTGTCCGTTGTCTGTGCGTGGAATGCGAATTTGGGGCCGTCACCTTCCTTGAATTTGAAGGCTTCCGGTTTGGACAGATCGGCATGCCCCTTCATCGCCTTAATCCAGCCACGCTGCGACATGATCACGGTCACCGGCTCTTTCTCGATAAACGCTTCAAGCGAAATTTCGCGCGCAGGGGCCGCTTCTTCGAGCATCGTGCGGCGGGCACCTAGCTCCGTGTCTTCGGCATAGAGCTTTCGCATCGCTGCAAGGTCTTTTTTCAGCCTTGTCTTCTGCCGCGCCGGGCTGTCGATCAGTTTCGCAAGCCCCTCGCGTTCTTCGAGCAGCTTGTCTCGCTCGGTCCGTAGCTCCATTTCTTCGAGCTTGCGCAAGCTCCGCAGCCGCATGTTGAGAATCGCCTCTGCCTGACGATCGGTAAGCTTGAACTCCTCCATCAGCATCGGTTTGGGTTCGTCATTATTGCGGATAATCTCGATCACACGGTCGAGATTGAGATAGGCGATTATATAGCCTTCGAGCAGCTCAAGCCGCGCATCAATCTTGTCCATGCGGTGCCGCGAACGGCGCACCAGTACTTCGATCTGATGGACAATCCAATGTTGCAGAACTTCGGTAATACCCATGACTTTGGGCGTGCGGTCCTTATCGAGCACATTCATGTTGAGCGAAAAACGGTTTTCCAGATCGCTCATCCGGAACAAGGCGTTCATCAGATCATCGGGGTCCACCGCGCGGCTTTTGGGTTCCAAAACAATGCGAACTTCTTCATCTGACTCGTCACGAATATCGGCAAGGATAGGAAGCTTCTTGTCCGCTATTATCTGGGCAATCTGCTCGATCAACTTGCCCTTTTGCACCTGGTAGGGAATTTCAGTGACGACAATCTGCCACGCACCGCGGCCTTCGGCGTCTTCCTTTTCCCACTTCGCCCGTACACGCATCGCTCCGCGTCCGCTTTCATAGGCAGCATCGATAACCGATTTCGGGTCAACGAGTGTGCCGCCGGTGGCGAGATCAGGCCCTTTGATAATTGCCATGATCTCGGCATGTTCGGCCTTGGGGCTATCGATCAGCAAGGTCGCGGCGTCGATAATCTCGGCAACATTATGCGACGGGATGCTGGTCGCCATGCCCACGGCAATACCGCTGGCACCATTGGCGAGCAGGTTGGGGAATAGGCCCGGCATGATTTCCGGCTCTTCATCTTCGCCATTATAGGTGGGTTTGAAATCAACAGTGCCTTCATCGAGCCCGTGCATCAGTTCAATCGCCGTTCGGGTCAGGCGTGCTTCGGTATACCGATAGGCCGCTGCATTATCGCCATCGATATTGCCGAAATTCCCCTGTCCGTCGACAAGCGGATAACGCATCGCAAAACTCTGCGCGAGACGGACCATCGCGTCATAGACAGACTGGTCACCATGCGGGTGATATTTACCGATAACATCGCCGACAACGCGAGCACATTTCTTATAGCCTTGTGCTGGGTCGAGTTTCAGCAGTCGCATTGCCCATAAGAGCCGCCGGTGCACAGGCTTAAGGCCGTCACGCAGATCAGGAAGCGATCGTGCGGTAATGGTCGACATCGCATAAATCAGGTAACGCTCGGACAGCGCCGCATCAAAGGGCGCGTCCACTATGGCATCAAATTCATCTTCGGGTTCAGCGCCAGGCGCATCGGTTACATCACTCATGGACAACGCGATAGCAGGGTCGATTCACCCTGTGTAGTGGGAAAGTGGTGCTAGCTATTCCTCTCTCCTCAAGTAAGGGAATTAGGTGCCGAGCCACGCTTTTGGCAAATCCACACCTTCGCGCTCATTGTCCCAGATCATCGCCATGATCCACCATCTTCCATTTGGACGCCCGGCACTATTGGTGCCATCATTCCACAAATGCACCATATTTACTCCGCGAAACTGGATTTCTGGATGATCCGGTGTCTCTCGCGCTTCATAGCTCGAATAGACATGAGCAATCTGCCCGAACAGATCCGTCTTGCGACCAATTTCTATCTCGTAGAAGGACTGTCCTGCGAGCAGCGGAATAGTGGCCTCAACAAACTCGTCATAAGTGAAGGAAAAAATCGCCGGCTCGCCGTCCACAATACGCGTGCGATTGATCAGCGCTTTGGGATGATAAATCTCGCGATCGCGTGTCCAGTCTTGCCCACCCGGCGGACCGGATATGCAATCATAAAGTGTTTTCATCACTTCATCTATCGTAGCATATTTGGTCACAACCTGCTCTTTCCAGCGCTTCTGCGCTTAAAATAAACACTTTTCCATTGATTATGTTCATAGTATCACCTGATCCCTGCGCCCCTCACATTGGAGAAGATATATGCGAATGCGCAAGACCCTATTCACAACCATCGCTATTTTGAGTCTGGCCGCATGCAGTGGCGTGGATCAGACAGCCTCTGAATTTGATCTCGCTGAATCAGAGGCCGCCGGATCAGATGCTGGAATCGCCCGCGAAGCCGCAATGGCGTCAATGACTTCCCCCAAAGAACAAGACACTGGCGAAATTCCCGTCAGCCGACCACAGATCGCTTATAGCTATGATTATGGCTTCCGGCTTCCGTCATCTGAAATTCCAACAGCTCAGCAAAAGCATATTGGTTTGTGCAATCAGCTTGCCGACAATGGCTGCAGAGTCCTCAACATGTCCAATAGTGGCGGTGAAGCGGAATATGCCAACGGCCGACTACATCTCGAAGTAGCTGCCCCGAAAGCGCGTGCGTTTGGCGAACAACTGGCTGCGGCGATTGATGAGAGTGGCGGTAGCCAAATCGCAGCTTCGATCACTGGTGAAGACCTGTCCAAGAAAATCGTCGATACAGAAGCCCGGTTACGGAGCCGCGAGCTGTTGTCGGAACGCCTCACCGAATTGCTGCGGACCCGCAAGGGGACCGTGGCAGAACTTGTTGAGGCGGAACGCGCCGTCACTGACGTGAACGAAGAAATTGATCGAGCACGCAGCTGGCTGAAAGAAATGCGTGGGCGCGTGGCCTATAGCACAGTCATTATCAACTATCAGTCCAGCGCGCCAGGGTCAGGCGGCTTCTCTCAACCGATACGTGAGGCCTTTGGCGACATTGCCGCTACCCTAGGATATTCAGTTGCTGCTCTGGTTACCTTAGTCGCCATAGTCTTCCCCTGGATATTGCTGCTCGCGCTCGTCATCTATCTCCGACGGCGGTTTAAAGCCACGGACCGCACTTTTTGGGGTCGCGCAATTGAACCATCCGCAGCCGAAGAGGATTGATTGCACGACCATCTGCTTTGGCTTATAGAAAGAAATCGTTGCCCCGATTTGTCCGAGTCCGCTTGATTCGCGCAATCGGGGCTTGGTTTTTGATGCTTCTTCCTGTGAGTAGGAATCCATTATGTCCCGTCGTCGCCAAATTTATGAAGGCAAGGCCAAAATCCTTTATGAAGGACCGGAGCCCGGTACGATCATCCAATATTTCAAGGACGATGCAACCGCATTTAATGCCGAGAAAAAGGGAACGATCAACGGCAAGGGCGTGATTAACAACCGAGTCAGTGAACATATTTTTACGCTTCTCGGCCATATCGGTATTCCCAGCCATTTCATTCGCCGCCTGAATATGCGGGAGCAACTTGTGAAACAGGTCGAAATTGTCCCGATTGAAGTTATCGTCCGCAATGTCGCTGCCGGTTCCCTGAGCAAGCGTCTCGGCATCGAAGAAGGTACCCCTTTGCCGCACACACTTCTGGAATATTGCTACAAGGACGATGCGCTGGGCGATCCGCTTGTTGCTGAAGAACATATTGCCTGTTTTGGCTGGGCGACACAGGAAGAAATGCAGGATATTTCAGCCATGGCGATCCGCATTAACGACTTCATGGCCGGTATGTTCGCTGGAATCGGGATAAAACTGGTCGATTTCAAGCTTGAATTTGGCCGGCTATTTGACGGTGATTTTTCGCGGATAATCCTGGCAGACGAAATCAGTCCAGACGGATGCCGCCTTTGGGACATCGACACCAATGAAAAGCTCGACAAGGACCGTTTCCGCCGCGATCTTGGCGGTGAAGCCGAGGCATATCAAGAAGTTGCCCGGCGCATGGGCCTATTCCCGGAAGGCGGCCTCTCCGAAGTGCTCGATCTGGATAGTGAACGGAAAAAGCGCGGAAAGTAACCATAGTTTTTCGGCTTATTGTTAGGTGATCCGATGCATTTAGCTCCTCAGGGGGCGTGCAATTGACCCAAAATAGCGACGATGGTTTACGCGAATTTAACCATTAGACTGATAGCACCGCCCTCATGTGGAACTCATGTGAGGAATTTTTCCGATGCGCCTTTTGATTTTGTTAGCCAGTACAACAATGCTTGCCGCATGCGGCGGAGCAGGGCCCCAATCTGCAGGTAGTGCTGCACCAACCGGATCAGGTGGCGCCGGCGGCGGCGATGGCAGCGGCGAAACCCATACATTTGTTAATCCTACGGAACCCAAAACCTACACGGCGGTCGGCAGTACGCATAGCTACCAGTACCAGGTTGTCGACGCTGGCACACCCGGCGCTGGGCAAGGCGCTCAATTGTATCAGGGCGATGCAAAGACTGTTCGCAATTCAAATCTCACCATTGAATATAGCCCGCGCGATGCGATTTTTAATGTGAGTTTTAGCAACGGTCTGGCCGGAACAACCGGTGCCAGCCGCTTTCAGGATCCTATCCACCGCACAGACTTTGGCGGTGCAATCGAACCACAATTTGGTACACCTAATCTGGAGTCCGCTGCTTTCGGCCTGCAAGAGATTAACTATCTCGAATCCGGCTCGGCGAATAATATCGTACGGCGGCCAGGTGGCGAGTTTATTTTCGATCTCATCAATCCAGGTGAAGCCGGTAGCTATGACATCACCACTTTCTTCTACCAAACGCCGGGAACCGAAACGCAATATGTGACCTTCGCTGGCTATTTGCGCAACACCGCAGGTTTGGTTCAGTCTGATATTGACAATCCGGATGGCACGACCTCCACCATATTGACGCAGTCCAATACGTTCGAACGCGGTGCCTTGGCTTATGGCGAACTTACGCCAAATGACCAAGTCCCAACCAGCGGCACCGGAACCTTTACCGGAGCCATGCTCGCATCGATGGTTTTCAATGACAGCCCTGATGCAACCGGTAACCTTGATACATATTTTCAATGGATTGCGGGCAACGCGACCACCAATGTCGATTTCGGTGCAAACACCTTTGCATTGTCGTTGGACGGCACGGTCGGCGCGCCTTTGTTTGATGGCACGAGCCGACAGTTGAGCGTATTTGAGAATGCGCAGTTCCGCGCTAACGGGGCAGGTCAGATCGACCTGGTCGCAGCGGGTGGTTTTCTTGGCCAGTTCAGCGAGGCCTGGTTCGTCAATCCTGGCGGTGCTCGCCTGGACCTGAATATCGCCGGATCCAGCATCGATGGCTCATTCTACGGACCTAATGGTGAAGAACTGGGTGCCGGCTATCGCATTGTCGGTGGTACTCCGGATGAACGGATCGATATTTTGGGAACCTTTGTCGGCCGAGGAAACTAGGAGCCGGACATGAAATTGCCGGTCACTGCCGCAAAAATTCTGCTTGTCGGCGGGGGAATTGCAGCTCTTTTACCGATAGCTCCAGCCGCAGCCGCAGATGACGGCGGCGAAGGAGCTGCTGAAACAGCTGCCATTTCGCCAACACCCAAATGCAACACAGCAGGCAACTGCCAGTTTCAGATCACGCCAGCACAATTGCTGGCCAAGGCAGAAGCCTTGGTGCGAGCTAAGAAATATGACCGGGCTCTGCCTCTGGTAGAAGCTTTGGGGCAAGTCCCTGATCTGAGGATGCAGCAGCAGTTTCTTGCTGGCTATATTGCGGTTGAAACTGGGGACCTGAAAAAAGCGATCAAGACGTTTCGATCGATCCTAGATGAAAATCCCGGTCAAACGCGGATCCGTTTGGAATTGGCACGCACCTATTTGTTAAGCGGCAAAGAAGCCAGCGCAGATTATCATTTTCGTCTCGCGCAAAATGATGAAAATCTTCCCGATGAAATTGCCCGCACCATCCGTAACACTCGCAGTATTCTGAGAGATCAACGGGTCTGGCGCTTCAGTTTTGATTTTGGTTTTGCACCCGATACAAACATCAATGGTGCCACCAATGCCGAAACCATCGATGTCAACTTTGGTGCCATTTTCCCTGTTCTCGGCGATGCACGCGGAGAACTGGAACTGGACGAGAGTGCACGGCGAAAATCCGGGATTGGACAAATTGCCGGCTTCTCTGGTGGTGTGCGGTTGAAAGCCAGCGATAAGCTCGCTTTCCTGTTCGACGCTGATAGCAAAGTGATAAACTATCAGGGCAAAGCCGCTGATGATATAGTCGGGCAAATTGCCGTCGGTCCGGAATTCAGGATCGCGCGTTATGCAAGTGTTTCTGTACAGGCAGTAGGCCAGCAACGCTGGTTTGGTGGCAGATTGGCTACCCGCGAATATGGTGCGCGCCTGGGGTTCCAGACAGCCCTAAGTCAAGGACAACGGGTTGGTATAGAACTCGATGGCCGGCGCACAGATTCGAAACTCAGCGACAGCTTCAGCGGTTGGCAGTTGGGCGCCAATGCAACCTACGAACATTTGATCGGAAAAACACTGATCGCATCCGCAAGCGTTTTTGCCCGGAGGGATCTGCTCAATTCGGACGGCTATTCCAGCAGCAACTACGGTTTGAATCTTGGCATTGGTGGTGAATTGCCTCTAGGGCTGAACGCCGGCATCTCGGGAAGCGTCAGCCGATCTACTTTTGACGAACCTTTGATATTCTATTCAACGGACAAGCGGAAAGACTGGCGCAGTTTTGCGCGCGCTTACATTGGCAGTCGGCAGATTAAAGTGCTCGGGTTCTCACCATCGATTGACTATAATTATTCGCGAGTGGACAGTAACTACGACTTGTATCGTATGAATCGCCATAGGGTGAATTTCAAATTCGCGAAATTTTTCTGACCGAAAACCCAAAACCAGCGCTATTCTATCTCTCTATCTGGTAACCACCTCTTGCTCCTTTCAGTGACCACGCTATAGGCAATAAAACCTTATCACGGTCATTGAAGAGCGAGTTCCATGAAGATCAGAATTTATGTGACACTGAAAAACGGTGTCCTCGACCCCCAAGGAAAAGCTATTCACAACGCTCTTGAAAGCCTAGATTTCAAGGGTGTGAATGATGTGCGTGCAGGCAAGCTGATCGAGCTGGATGTCGATGATAACATGGTAGATGCCGATATTGAAAAAATGTGCGAGAAGTTGCTGGCCAACACCGTGATCGAAAATTTCGAGATCGAAAAGCTGGCTACCAAGACAACAGAAGAAGCCTGAGAATGAATTCCGCTGTTCTCGTCTTCCCTGGATCCAATTGCGACCGCGATATGGCTGTTGCATTGGAAACCGTCACGGGAAAAAAGCCACATATGGTCTGGCACGGTGATAGTGATCTACCGGACAATTTGGATATTGTCGCGATCCCAGGCGGATTTTCCTATGGCGATTATCTTCGTTCTGGAGCGATGGCCTCGCGATCCAACATCATTGATTCGGTTGTACAAGCCGCCAACAAAGGGGTCAAAGTGCTGGGTATCTGCAATGGTTTTCAGATATTGACAGAAATCGGACTCTTGCCCGGCGCGCTGATGCGCAATGAGAAGATCGAGTTTATATGCAAGGATGCGGCCCTTACAGTCGACCATGCCAGTTCCATGTTCACATCTGCCTATGCGAAAGACGAATCGATCAGCATTCCAGTAGCCCATCATGATGGAAATTATTTTGCCGATGACGCAACGTTGGATCGTCTTGAGGAAGAAGACCGCGTTGCTTTCCGATATGCCGCTAGTATCAATGGATCGGCGCGCGATATTGCCGGTGTTTTGAACGCAAATGGAAACGTTCTGGGAATGATGCCGCATCCGGAACGAGCAATTGACAGCAAACATGGCGGAACTGACGGTCTACGCTTGTTTGAAAGTCTCGTGAGTTGAGCGAGACAATCTGGTTTTAGAGGCATCGACGGTCAGCATTGATAAATCCATCAATCGCTCTGAAGTGTCAATAATCCGCATACTAAATCTGATGATCAGGATTCACCGGTCAATCACCAGCTAATTGTGACGCGGGTAGGGTCCTAGATGCGGTTGTCCTGAACCCGGAGTCGCAGTCAGGCAGACCCTCCAAATCGTGCAGACTTCGTTTCCAACCATGATTTCGGTAACTGTAGCCGTAACTTACCACCATTCGCGATGGACAAAAAAAGGGCCGGTCCGAAGACCAGCCCTTTTCACTAAATCGATATTGGAAGTTATTAGTTACCTGAACCAGGACCATACATAACTTCAACACGCCGGTTCTGTGGCTCACGAACGCCATCTGCGGTTTCTACGCGAGGACGCGATTCACCAAAGGCTTCGCTGGAGATCGCTCCGCCGCCGATGCCGCGTGATTCGAGATAAGCCCGAACCGAAGCGTTACGACGTTGGGACAGACCAACGTTATAGCTCGCTGAACCAGATTTATCAGCGTGACCCGCCAACATAACCTGAGCCGAACCACAATCACCATATGCAGTAACCGCATTGTCCAGAACTGTAGCCGCTTCTGGTGTAATGTCTGACTGATCCCAGTCAAAGAACACGATGTACGGTCCAGGTGCACACACAGCAGCCGGTGGAGGCGGCGGTGGTGGTGGAGGCGGTGGTGGTGGTGGTGGAGGCGGTGGTGGTGGTGGAGCATCTGGCTCGCCACCAAAGTTGTAGATCAAGCTACCCAGGACAGAATGAGTCCGCAGACGGGTGCTGACATCGTTGCCTACCTGGTCGACAAGATCAATATTGTCGGCATTGAAGAAACGATATTTAATCCCTACGTCCCAGCTATCGCTCAATGGCGCGCGGATACCCGCAATTGCCTGCCAAGCGAAACCTGTGTCCGAATCATCAAGATAAGGACCAGCGAAAATATTGGTAACCTCTGTACGAGCTACACCAACACCGCCGCCGACAAAGCCTTGGATGCCGTCATCGTCGCCAAAGTCAAGCAAACCGTTCAGCATGAAGCTCAACGCATTAACTTCACCGTTAATGTCTGTAACGCCGGCAAACGCACCGCCGCCACCGGCAGTGGATGGAATACCTGGTGCACCAATTTGAAGTCGTTCAGCGGCAGCTGATTTATAAGCCACTTCTGTTTCCAGACGGAAACCACCGAAATCATAACCGACAATACCGTCGAAGTCATAACCCGTGTCGTGATCAACCTCTGCTGCGTTCTCATTTGTACCGATATCTGCTGAAATATCTTCAACCAGCATCGCGCCGCCTTCTACGCCCACATACCATTGGCCATCACGGGCCAGGGCAGGTGAAGCGAGCGCCGTGGAGGCAAGCGCCAATCCTATGGCAAGCTTCCGCATTTATATTCCCCTTCTCATTTAGGTTCTGAATTCACGGCGCTTTGTAACCCGTCCCCTGTGGCAGTGCAAGCCGACAAATTGCGTAACTGTTGCGAAAATGTCGCCATTTTCGTGATTTAACCTAAAAAATCGCATCTAAGGTGCTGCAAGTAGGTCGAATTGCTGACAAAATAAGAACAAATCTAGTTGATTTGAGGTAAAATTTTCATTGTTCTTAGCGTTTCCAGAATCGAATCAATCGCAGCTCGCGCTTCTGAGTCGATTGTCATGCCGCCTGTTGGTTCTTCTATGGACGCTGCAGAAGACCAAGCTCCCGCGATGTACATTGTGGTAACTTGATCGCTTGCGACAATAATTCGCATTGATTCCTGTGGGTTAATGAAGTGCCAACCGGCTGAAGACCAACCCGCGATTTGATTGGACCTCCCCTCCCATTCTGCGACAGCATCAAGTCCGATCAACCAACAATCACCCGGCTCAGGAACCAATAATTGCGGATCGTTAGCGATGGCGTGAACGACGGGGTGGGACAAAAAATCAAGTAATATCAAAGCATCATTATGATATAGCTCTTTATGCGCCTGCCCAACTGCAAGTAAGGGTAGTTGAAAGCGCGGAGTTTCAAATGCTGACATATTTATTCCTTTGCGTGATAGGGGGAAGAGCGATGAAGAAGCCTCCGTTCAGGAGTGCTATATCTCGATAACGAACAGCAATGGGTCCGAGATATTATGTTGGCCGATTTGCCGAACCTCCAGCGCCAAAAATGACACATCCAAATCTCGGTAGGATTGAACCTGTGTTGCAGAGAGAATCACCTCTGGATCTGAAGGCTCCGCAATGGTTTGACCGTTGATACTGAATCGATATTTCTCGGCTTCTTCAGCCAGAGGTATTTCGATACTATCTGGCCATAACAAACCAGCGCGGGATCGCCTTACCCACGAGATATGGAGATCACCGTCCTGACCAAAATAATGTCTTGGATGCACGGGGGACCAAGGTTTCAGCGCACGGCCCGGCTCCTGAATCGACATCGGCACAGGGAATTGATCGTCTCTACCGAGCGCAGATATGGTTACGGGTAGAAAAGGGGTAAAATATCGCGGATCAATTTCTGCCAGGTCAGCGCCGCTTAACAGTATGAAATCTTCATTTGCACCATGCCGATCGATTTCCCTCTCTGTCCCGCCCAGTCCTCGATAAAGGTGAGACAAGATATAACGGTTATCGCCAATTGGTTCAGCAGATCCAAATTGGATAATCTCTTGGCCAATAGACGCGATATTTTGCCCAATCAAAAGTCGTCCCTGATCCGCATGGTCTAAATGCATATTGCGATTATGCATCTGCACCAGCAATTCGTTCTGTCGGTCAATGATATGCAGACCACTGCTGTTCAGCGGTTCCAAAGCAGTGCCTATTCTAGCTGGCGCTGTTACCTGACCGATGGGATCAAAGGTCACGTCCTCTGTATCACCTGCCAATAGCTCCGCATTTCGCCAGCCCAAGTCACCCGTAGCAGCGGCATATAGTCTGGGAACATCAGAAACCTGCATCGGTGCATCAAGAGCAAATGGCAGATCAACCAACGCCAATCTCGTCATGCCTGCCAACGCGTCAAGCTCCTGCACCGGACGACCATTGTCTGTTGGGCCGTCCACGTTTGGTAAAACATCTCCTGCTTTTGACAAAACAAGACTGATGTTGCCTCTGTTCAGCTCCCAGTTTCGCACCAGCCAGATATCACCGCTATCATTCCAACTGACAAACGTACCGGGTTTCAGGGAAGGCGACGCGCATAAAACATGCAGCTGCGTGCTGCTGCGCTCCTGATAGAGCGACCATAATCTCTTTTGAGCGATATTTTTTGCTTGCGTTGAAGCCAGCGCGGCGGGGAAATCCTGATTGAGGATCGCTCGGCTAGTCCCCGGGCGAAACGCATTTTGCAGGCCTGATTGATAGTCACGCTCAGGTTCATAATAGCGCAGCGCATGTTGCCGTGGGATTTTTGCTTCGGAAACCGTGATTGTTTCCGGTCGCTCGACCGGGCGGCCATTGTGGTTCGACACGATCAAACCGCGCAGTGACACTATCTCCGTATCAATTTCAGGCTGCCGTGATTTCGCGCATAGCGCACCTGAAACGGAAGGAAAGGATAATGAGAAACTATCGCTAATTATGGTCACCGCCTCCCGTCGATCTTCACCGGCGGCAGCGAAGCCATGAAGTTGCTCATCGATAGATGCTGTGATCTTATCGCCTGAAATATCGTTGATAATCTTGCCCAGACTGACCGAGCCATCGTCGGCAATAACCTCAAAGGTCAGGGAGGGAATGCGATTGCCATAGTCTGTCAGATCCATATCCTCAAAGACTGCTAGCGCGATCCCGCGATGGGCTGGAGTTCCGCCGTTGGCTTCGGCGCTGGCCATTAATCCATCGACGGCCTGATCCTCATGTCCCTGAAAAAAGCGAAATCCGGCTTCGGTTTTGAAATCACCAGCGCTGCCGCGAAAGATTTTTCCATCGGCCCAGATACGGCCGATTTCACTGATATTCCGGCTCGAGAGCGCAACCGCGAGACTGGCGGAGTAGCTGTAAGTGGCACTGCTCGGACGCCCCTTGCCGCCGCCACTTGATTCGCGGGTTTCCTTCAGATCGGTCGCCCAGATCACTGTCCCGGCGACCCGCATTGTGCCGTAGATGCGCGGGATTTGCGTACCATAGCTGGAAGTTTGCACGGCCAGTTCCTGCAGCCGGTGACCTTCCCGTCCGCTGGGTTTGAATAGGATATTCTGGTCGATCTGCTGCCCTAACACAGCACCGAGAGCTCCGCCTATCGGCCCACCCACGGCGGTGCCGACGGCTGTCAAAACCAAGGTCGCCATCTAATATTCCCCAATTCTAAAGACTGTTTCAATCGGCCATTGCGCCTCACCGGGGGTAAGCACCACTTTGCCGAGGCCGGCATGAGCGTGAACGAAGCCACAGTGGGTTCTGACCATCAGATGCCATTGCACCGGACTTGGTCGGACCAATGCAATATCGCCCTCCCGTAGCGGTTCACCAGACGGAAGAGCCAAAAACCCGGCGAGAATCATCACCTCCGAGATTTGCTCGGCAGACCCACCGCGTATGGAATATCCGTTGGGCACATCGCAGACCAAATCCGTGGCACTTAAACACCGGGCAGCCAGCCCTACACAGTCAAGTCCATGCTCAGCATTCCGTCCGTGGAGTCGGAATTTGGTGCCACATAATTCCAACGCCACCTCGGCGATCATCGCCGAACGGTCTGTTTCCAGGTCATCAGATGTCATCATTATGCTCCGGGGTAGCGCGTGAGCAGGTCATTACCAGGCAAGTAAGGCTCGCCGCGAAAATTGATACTGTTTTGAAAGCGGTCCCGGCAGGTGACAAAATTCTTGTCGCAGCCGCTTGTAAGCAGTGCTTTATCGCCAACAAACACAGGCCGGGTTGGTTGATCAGCCAACCGGATCGCGTCGCCGTCACCGCTGATAATAGCAAATCGCAGCCCGCAATTTTCACCGCTCAACCAACGCAATTCGCCGAAGATATAGTCGGCGGCCAGCCCTTGAAGATCAGCAAATTCCAGCCGCGGCTCTGTTATCTGAGTAAGCGTCATCTCGGCCTGATGCTCAGCAAGACTGATCTTGCAGGCGCGGTCACCCAATCGGGCGCGGCAAGTTGGTGAAGTCAACGGCGCAATCGCTTCATCGAGACAAGAAGTCCCGCCAAGCACCTCCACTCTAAAAGCGTCACCGGATCTCGTAATCTCACCAAATTCGCCACTGATAAGATGAAGCGGTTCGTCCTCCGGGCTTTCCCAGTTGACCAGATATATGTGCAGCTGCGCGCCGTTCCAGCGGCCCGCGATCAAGTCTGGTTCGGCAATCGCCGCGCTGGTCATCACGCCTTCGATATCGACGCTGTCCAACTGCAGACTGTCGGACAGCGCAATAGTCGAGGGCACCATTCCGGGCGCTGCGCGGTAGCGCACGTGGTCGATCATCAGATCTTGGTCATGGGACACAAATCCGATGGTGACACCATCTGCCCGCTCGAGCCGCCACGCATAGCAGCTGGTTGTCAGCGGCTGATCCAGCCATGCCAGACTCATGATCCTTCCCGCACTTCGATCAGATGGATATCCGGAATCTCACCAGCCATGAATGTGCGGGCGCTAACCTCCAGTCGATCCTCGGCAAAGCGGACAGGCACGTCGAACAGGAAACCGGCGGTAACATTGCTATTTGCCGCTGGCGGACTGTCAAAAACCACTTCGCCCAACATGCCAAGCGACCAGTTGCTGGCGATCAAGCCATCAACAGCAACGAGCAGAGATGACGGTTGCGGTCGGGTGATCAGACGCTGCTGCGCCTCGCTGTCCTCGGCGGCGGCGTCCAAGCCATAGCTTTTGGTCAGTTGAAACCGAGTCTGTTCGCCATCACCAATGCCGATATTCTGATCCATCATTGTCGGCGGATCGATCATGGCATTGCTGCTATGATCATAGGGGTCGCTAAACCGAAACGCTTTCGCTGCGCCACGCCGGGCACGAAAAAAGGCGATCAAACTGCGCAATTCTTCTTCGGAGCGTATACCCGGCCCGGCATCAAATTCCAGCCGCGCATCAGCCCAGTCGCTATTGCGCTTTTCATGGCCGGAGAGGGTCGTCACAACATCAGTTGAAAAGCGCGGAGAAACCGTTGCGCCGCGTCCGATCGAAAGCGGAAATTGCACGTCATCAAAGGCGTTCACATCATCCTCCAGTTCCTGAAAATAGGTAAATCCATCGCGCGCCACTTGCGGCAGCGCCCAGATAAAGATCCCCGGTGTGCCCCGCATCTCTGCGGCGGCAACTGCATCAACCATATTGGTCCAGACAAAACCGGCGTCGGCGGTGAGCACAAAGCCGGCAAGATAATGCTGCTGCGTCATCGGATAGCCGAGCCGCTCCGTAGCCAGATCAATGCCGCGCCGGGTCGCGGACTGATCGCCCGCAATCACCCAGTCATAATCCTCAAGCTGCAGAATATCGAAAGCCGGACTGGCCCAGCCAACAGGCAGGTTGGCGCGCTTTGCTTCGGGTGCGGCATCGTCCAAAATGGTTGGCAGATAGGCGAGCAATAGTGCTTCAACCGGAGCGCCAAGCGCTTCGTCTCGAACCGCTGCTATAAGGTCTGCCGTAGACTGCGCCAGAATCGCTCCGGCCTGGTCCAGCATCGCATTCTGAGCTACCGTTTTCGCACCGCGAATGTCCGGGATGCTGACCAGCGCATCGCCAAATTCCGATTGTGCCGCCGCATCATAAAGACAAATCCGCCCGTCATCCGGCATGACCCACCACCATGGCTCACCGACCTGAAACTTAATCGACGCTCCAGCGTCCCGTGCAATCGCGGTGAATGCCCGCGCGACAGCCTGCAAATAGCCCATGGCGGCTGGCTCGGCTGGCGACAGCAAAGTCGAAGGTGGGACCCAGCCGGTCAGCGCCGGATCACCATTTTCGGCGCGCTGTTTCCAGCTCGCCCGGCAATGGACATCAAACAATTCGTAGGAAAGCGAGAAAATGACCGTGAAATCCATCGCCTCCGCACGGGTGACAAAATCGCGATGCCAGACCGCACAGGGCTGATTGATTGTGGAAAATTCTTCATCTGCCTGCGGCTCGGACTGGCTAACATATAGATCTTCACCATTTGATTCGAGCCGGAAATAGTGGCTCATGCCGACATAGTGATTGATCGATCCGCGATAGCCGAGTGCACGGATCGAACGCAGCAAGCGTTCGGGTGTCTGGTTAAAACTATCATCATAGCCGGTAGCCATCGATAGGCCATTTTCCGGCACCATAATGTCGCCAATTTCGAGCACCGCGCCACCACCATCGGCGGTGATGGCGCTCATCTCCACCCAGCCAATTTGCGGCGCGGCATAGCGTGAACCCGCACCATCATAGTCTGGCGGAATAATCGAGATAAACAGCCGGTCAATATCTTCGGGCTGCACCGGATCAGCTTCCCCGGGCAGCAGAAATCCGCCATCAAGGCTGGAAAATTCCAGATTGATATCAGCGTCGGTCGGTGTACCGCTGGCATAGTTCCAAAGCCGCACGTACCACGCCTTTGCCTGACCCAGCGCATCGCGACCCTCAATGGTCAAGGTTGGCCCGTTCACCTGATCTAGTGGCATGATCCCGGATGAGCGCCAGTGAAAACGCAGGCTGAGCCGGGCATAATCGCGGCTTGTCTCATAAGCCAGTAACGGGTGGTCGAGTATATCCTCGCTCTCCCAGATCAGCCCTGCGAGATCGTCCGAATTATAAAAGGTCGTATCAACCCGCAGCGCATCCGCTGCGGTCGTCACAACCGACGCCATCATTGGGCGCGGAAAATTGACGGTCCAGAAACGCGGATCAAAGCGCTGGATAAAATTGGTCTGTTGCGCTGTGCGCTCCTTCGCTAGCCAAAAACCCATGGCTTATCCGTCCCGATGGGCTAGCGCATTGCGCACTGCGCGCGCCACCTGACGACCGGAACGACGTATCTGGTCGGGCGCGCTGCCTTGCCCGTTGTCTGATATATTGATGGTGAGCTGGATATTCGGCGCGGCGGCCATTCCGCCACTGCGCTCTATCCGGCCCGCTGCAGTCGGCACAAAAAGCTCTGGCCCCTGCTCCCCGACCAAATAAGCATGGCCACCGGTCACCGGTCCGCCAGTCGCTCGTCCCGGTGCACCAACCGCAGCGCCGAGGATTGAAGTCCCGATCCCCAGCAAGCCCCCGCCGGAGCCGCCACTGGAATTGGCACCAAACAGGTTGCCGATACCGCTATTGATTGCTGCATTGGCAATATCCGCCAAGACCGACAGAGCTACGTCTTTCAAGCCTTCAAAACCCAGCGATCCGCTCCGGATGGCCCGGCTCAAACTGGTTTCGAGAGCAGAGCCGGCGCGCTCCATACCGCTGGCAAGCGGACCATCAAGCTGGCGGCTCATGGCAGCCACATCTTTCGCAAATCCGGCGGTATCGGCCCGCACAGCAATGACAAGGCGTTCGATTTCTTCATCCATAACTAAAGGTTTCTTTCAGCTTTTCGAGTTGGGTTCGGCTGAGCGGCTCAGCGGTCTGACTGCCCGGAGATGCGGCGGAAACTACATACAGGATTGCGGTCAATTCAGCGGGTGTCGCGCTCCAATATTGGTCCGGCGTCCACCCAAGGACTGTGGGGACAATCCCAGCACAATGAGCTGCCGAGGCGCGGAAGTCTTTGGTCATGCAGCACCTACCGTCCTTGCAATATCTGTTTGAGCAGAATCTTCAACGGAGGCGTGACGCCGGTTAGGCCCAGCAGCAGCATTGCTTCACCGAAATGCTCTCGAGTCAGATCCTCCGAACGGTCCTTGATCACGTGCCAGAATAGGCCCGCGATTTCCGCCAGCATGAGCCGGCCATTCGCGGCCCTTTCAACCAGATCAAATAACGACCCCAGTTCCTCTTCCGCTGCGACTAGAGCTGCAAAGCTGGGCCGCAGAACCAGCCGCTGGCCATTGATCATCAATTCCGCTTCGCCGCGGAGCGAATTGGCGCGATCAGACATGGGACACCGCACCAGAGCTTTCGAGGTTCAGCGTGTAGCTGCGCTCGCCATTATAATCACCGCTGTAATCCAGCCGGGTGACGAGGAAATTACCGCGCATGCTGTCGCCGCCTTCAAAGCTCAGCTCATAAGCGTCGATCATTCCTTCCAGCGCGTGGTTTTTCATACGCAATTCGGCATCCGAGCCCGTAAACACACCGGCGCCTGATACCGATACGGACCGTATCCCTGCGCCGGACAAAAGCTCGCGCCAGCCACCGCTGTCCTTATTGGTAATCGTCACCGGTTCGCCATTGACCGACAATTGCGTGGTCCGCAGACCGGCGATGGTGGAATAGCCTATCGGGTCCGCCCCATCGCCAATTCTCAGGAGAAAAGCGCTCCCTTTTTCTGCTGCCATGATTTGGTTCCTTTTTGTTTGTGTTGGTGGATTTTTTATTATTTCCTCAAGCGCCGGGCGCGGGCATCCGCCTGCTTGGCTATCGCGCCATAAGGCGCGGCGGCCGGTTGGCCTTGCCTCGCTTCGCTCGGACGATGATCTTTAGGTTTGTCTACTCAAGTCTGTCACCAGACCGACGCGAAGTGGAGGCAAGCGCGACTGCGCGCCCGAGCTTATGCGAGGAAAGCCAAGCAGGCGGATGCCCGCGCCCGGCGCTTGAGGTTAAATCTGAACCCCTTTCAAAACCCGCGCGCGATATTCGATCAGACCGCTCCATGGGCTTACGGCATTGCGCAAGACCCGCGAGCGGCGGAAATCAAATGTCACTATCTGCCAGCCTTCCGGATCGGCCAGACGGTCTTCCAGAGCCTCCTCCACCAGAGCCATTATCTGGTGGAGGCGCGCAGCGCTTAGCCCGTCGTCATGGATGGTTAGTGCCAGACTAAGCTCACGACCCACTCCACCCTTAAAGCTCCAGTCCAGCGCGGCGCCGGTTGTGAGCGCAATATACGGAAAGCGCGCCCGAGGTGGAGGGCCATCATAAATAGCATCAACTTCCGCCATCAAAGGCACATGCGCGTTCAGCGCCGCGATCAGGCTTTGCTGCACGATTTCGACAGCGCCCGTCACCGGACACCGCGCATCAGAAAAGCGACGTCGCGCAGACCATGATTGCAGACAATCTCTGAGCCGAGACCGGAACCCGAAATCGCCACGCCGTCGTTCGTTTCTTCTATGGACAGATTGTTTGACAGTTCTTCGACAAGCGCCATTTTGATATCTGTCTTGATCTTTTGCGTCGCTGCGCTTGCTGCTTTCTCGGCTTTGTGTTTCAACTTCTTCACACCCGTTTCTCCTCGGCTTGCAGGAAGGTTCTTGGAATGAACCGGTGATCGGCGGCGACCGACTGGACAACCATCTCGCGGTCACTCCAGGTCAGCATGTCACCGGGTCGAATGGCATTGGTCTGGCGCAAGGTGAAGCGCCAGCGCGGCAACGCGGAGCGGCTGCCAGCAACCACTTCATCACCGGAACCCAACGGTTCTGCCGACGCCCGGAAATCGCCAATGGGATCGTTTTGATCTATCGCTGATCCGGCGGCATCGCGCTCAGAAGACTGCCGTTCAATGTGAATCAGTTCACGCAGCAAACCGCTAAATTCCGACCCGTCAGTTCTGGACCCGCTCATGCCACACGCATCCGGCGATGAGGTCGCCAAAGGGCGGTCACCGCGCTTGGAGGGCCGCCAGCATCCATGCGGTCACGGTGCGTATAGAGATAGCCAGCCAGCCGAACGACACCCTGGCGCAATGTGGTGGGCACATGCGCCCAGTCTGTGGCCAGGCCAGCGTCATAAGTGACGGCAATGCGCGCGACCATGTTGGCGGGAAGCAATTTGACCCAGCCAACGCCATCACTGTCGATATCAAGGGCATAATCATTCAATGGCAAAGATGTCAGCGCGCCATCAGGCCCGACAGCTTCGACCAGCGTGATCGCCTGCACCGGTTGCTTTTTCAGTTTCTGCCATTCCGTTCGCACTGGCATCCGGTCGCAAACCGAGCGGGCAATCAGTCTCTGACCAATAAAATTTTCGCATAGACGCGCGGCGCTGCGCAATAGCTGGGCAATCGCCTCATCATCTTCGACATGATCGAGGCGCAGAAAACCTCTAACTTCATCGATCAACTCTATCGGTACAGGAAGCATGTCATCAGGAGGAAAACTCACGGGTGGGGTGTCCTTTCTAACAGGATAAGGGGCGCCCGTGCCGGGGTAGGAGAAGACCCCGGACAGGGGCGCGTATCGTCGCGCCTGGGCACAACTGTGGGGAGTAGCTAGGTCGCGCTGAATTGCATCAGCTTGATCGCTTCGCTGTTCATCAACTGCCCACCGACGCGCTTGGTCGCGTAGAAATGGACAAAGGGTTTGTTGGTGAACGGATCGCGTAAGATGCTGGTCGCGCTGCGCTCCGCGATGAGATAGCCCGCGCGGAAATTGCCGAAAGCGATCGACAGGCTGTCGGCCGCCACATCCGGCATATCTTCTGCCTCAACCACTGGATAGCCGAGTAGCATATCCGGCTGACCCGAAGCCAGTGACGCCTGCCACAGGAACGCGCCATCGGCGGTTTTGAACTTGCGGATCTGAGCCAAGGTCGCGCTGTTCATCACAAAGCTCGCGCCTTGCCGGTACGCCGGTTTCAACGCGTGAACCAGATCAACAAGCGCATCCTCGCCATCGCTTCCGGCAAAGTCACCAGCCGCACCCGATGGAATATATTGCAGCGTCCCGAAGGCGCGAGCATCATCTAGCTCCTCGGTCACTGGCGCATTGAGGAAACCGCGCGGCTGATTAACCCCGGAGCCGCCAACAAATGCTGCCCCCTCCGCCTGCGCAAATTCGCGAGCAATTTCATCCGCGAGCCACGCCTCAACATCAAAGGCCGCGTCATCCAGCATCGCCTGCGACGCCGCTGGATTGGCATAAAGCTCTCCGGTCGGCGGTGCGATTTCGTTGAAATTGGGTGTGTCGGTTTCTGGCCGTCCAGCGGTTTCGCTAACCCAACCGGAAGGGGTGCCACCATCGGTGACGAGCTTGCGATATCCCGCGCTGCCAGTCTGCACCACCGTCGCAATCGCTCGAATGGGCGAAATGTCCTTCAGCGTTCGGCCGATCAGCGCATCAATTTCCTGTGGCACGGCAAAACCACCTTCGGGGCCGGATGCGCCGGAAAAGCTTTTGAGCTCAACCCCGCTATGATCGCCCCGGCGGAGATATTTTGCTGTGAAATCGCGAGCGGCGTTGGAAGACATCATGCCCTTCGCACCGTCCTCATTCGCGGCCAAAGCAGGTCGCGCCGATGCCTTGGAGATCTCTGACATCTGGCTTTTCAGACCGTCGATATCGCTGCGCAGATCGGTAATCGCCTTTCCGTTATTGTCGTTATTGTCGTGATTGCCGTTTTCTTCCGCCTGCAAAATGGCGTCAAACGAGGCCTCCAGCGGCTCTGCTTTTGTTTCAAGGGGGGTATTGGAAAAGTCCATGATATTCCTTTCTGGTAAGTAATTGAGTTTGTCCTCAGCACATGATGAGGTGCACCTGCGCCAGCGGCTGCATTGGGCAGGTAACAAGCGAGATTTCGGCAACATCGAGATGGTGCAGGATCCGCGGTCGTCGTCCAGCCGATTGCTCCACACGATAACCAAAGCTAAGACCTTCAACCGTCCTGCCCGCCAACATTGCCGCGACCTCTCGCCCGACCCGTGTCGCGGTCGACAGGGTTCCGATGACGCGCAGGCCACGCTGATCTTCGCGGGCATAGCTGATGCTGCCGATGCGGTTCTCCTGTCGGTGCTGCCAGAGCAGGGGCAGCGACAGCCCGTCAGCCAGTGACCCAAAGGCACCCGGCCGAATAATGTCCCCGCCTTTGTCGATACGATTAAAGATAGCGGCATAGCCAGCAAAGCGGATGGCGCTCACGTAATCAGGCTTCCGAACCCGAACCGCATGGCGATACCGATCAGAAGCAGCGCCAGCATAGCGCGAATAACCCACGTAATCGCCGCTTTCCATGCACTCGCCTTGGCATCGCGCCAGGCGCGGAGCAATTCGCGTAGCTCGTCAAGATCATCCGGTGCCTTGTGATCGGCCAAACCGAGCCGGTCGAGCACGCGCTCCGCACCGCTGTCGGTCGCTTCCTCGACAATCGCGCGGAGCGTGATCAGGTCAGCGCCATCGCCTTCCGCCTGCGCCACCAGGCGAGCGAGCATTTCTTCGTTTTGCATTCTGTGATTCCTTTTTTGTTAGACCTCAGGCGCCGGGCGCGGGGATTTTGTTGAACCTCAAGCGCCGGGCGCGGGCATCCGCCCGCTTGGCTTTCCTCGCATAAGCTCGGGCGCGCAGTCGCGCTTGCCTCCGCTTCGCGTCGGTTCAGCGCGACTTTGAGAGCATGATCCTTTAGTTCGTCGTCCGAACGTAGTGAGGCAAGGCCGACCGGCCGCCGCGCCTTATGGCGCGATAGCCAAGCGGGCGGATGCCCGCGCCCGGCGCTTGAGGTGAATAAAAACCCACATAACTAAACAGACTACTCGATCCCCAACATTGCCCGTTTCTCTTCGGGTGCCAGGAAATCCGCTTCGCTCACTTGCTGCCACAATCGTTCGCGATCCTCCGACAGTGCGGGTATTTGATCGCGGTCCACGGCCAGTGACATATCTTCAAACCAATCCCCTAACGCTGCAGACAGACCGTCCAGAATCTTCCCAGCCAGCGGTAATATCGTCAGCCGCCACAGCGCCCGATTGGCTTCACGGTAATTGGCATAACTATTGTCGCCGGGCAGCCCGAGGAGCATGGGCGGCACACCAAAGGCCAGCGCGATTTCTCTTGCCGCGGCCGCTTTCAAAGCCACAAAATCCATGTCCGCAGGGGTCATGCTCATGCGTTCCCATTTCAAGCCGCCTTCGAGCAGCATCGGCTTTCCGGCATTTCCGGACCCGGCAAAGCTCGCCTCCATCTCGGCCTTGAGCCGATCAAACTGATCCGACGTCAGCGCCGATCCATCCGGTCCGGGATCAAAGACCAGCGCTCCTGATGGCCGCGCCGCATTCTCGAGCAAGGCCCTGTTCCACTGCGCCGCCGCATTGTGCACCGCCACTGCCTTTGCCGCTGCACCGAGACAGCCAAGGCCATAATGATCATCGGTCGGGTGAAAAGCCTTGATATGAATAATCGCAGGCCGCCCCCTGTCATCCAGTGCGGCAATGCGGGTCTGGTGCTCGCCTGCGCGATAGACATAGGCAATCGGCCAGCCCTTTTCATCCGGCTCGATCGTGATCCGATCGGGCCGCAGAGCAAACAGCTCAGCAGGCTGCTCGTCGATTCCGCACATCACCTGCACATAGGCATTACCATGCAGCAACAGATGCGCGGCAACGGTTTCGAGAAGAGACTGGCCGGCGCTGGTCGCATTGACAAGCATCGCGAGCGTATCGTCCATCGGAGAGAGCGGCGCACCACCAACCCCTTCAGCAACAATCCGCACCGCGCGCTGAGCCACCGCATTTTCGACATAGGCTTCGCGCACACGTCCCTCATATGAAAAGGGCGCTTCTCCCGAAAAGAAAGCGCCTCCATAGGAGCCGATATAACTGCGCCCCAAAGGCGGCCGTGTTCGTTCACCCCCGCCCTTGAAGGCGAGGGCCAGACTGTCCCAAATGCTCATGGTTGTTCCTTTGTATTTTTGTATAGTTGCTTTTTTTACCTCAGGCGCCGGGCGCCTGAACTCCAATAAACAATCCTTCACTTCCTAAACCCGCACCCGCGGTTCTCGCCGCCGCAGCAGCATCAATTCCGTCAACGCATAGACCAGCGCGTCAGCGCGATCAGGTGAGCGGCCCGGTCCATCATAACCGCCACCGACCAACAACCCACACAACTCGTCCTCCAAGCGAGAAAACGCACCCATATGGAGCACCCGCCCCGCTTCATAGAGTGCCGCAACCGGTTCAGCCCGGGCGACCTTGCCGCGTGAGGCGCGTACGAGCCGGATCGGCAAAGAGATATCCGCAGCTTGCAAGACTGATTTGACCATCTCTCCGCCCTGATTGGCTTCAGCAATCACACGGTCAGCACCCCAGTTTCGGGCCGCATCTGCTACTGCTCTTGCCCATGTTTCGGGACTGGCCTTCTCGACGCTTTGGTCGGCGAGAATGACGGCTTTATTATCTGTACGCAGGGCAGCAACAATGATCCCGCAGGCATCTCCGCTGCTGGAGGCGGGTGGATCGACGCCAATGACTATTCTCGTCCAGTCTGTCGTCATCCCCTCCGTCATCCCGGACTTGATCCGGGATCCAGTGTAGCTCACGTCACCCTCACGATGATCACAGACCTCTCTGCTTGACACTCTGGATGCTGAATCAAGTTCAGCATGACGAATTTGGCGATGGTCCGGAGTTTCTTCATCTTGCCGCACCCGGCATTCCTCCAGCATCGCCCGCGTCCACAAAGCGCCTTCCAACTCCTCGATCAGTTCGCCATTCAGCTCCTGCCGCCCCAATCGCGTGCCGCCATAGTCAGCCTCCATCACCTGGATGAATGCCGAGGGCAGATTTGCGACATTGTCCTCAGTACTGCCGCGCGTAGTCACAGTACCGCTGTCCTTGACCAGCGCCCGCACCAGCGGTACCGGCCTTGGCGTCGTCGTCGCAGTAATTTTGGGCGCGTCGCCAAGCCGCAAACCCATTTTCAGATTATCCCAGGCCGCTTGCGCCTGCCCGGCATTGTTGGTCCATTTGGCAATCTCGTCGCACCATGAATGACTATGCTGTGGCCCGCGCAGGCCTTCCGGCTCCGCCGCCGAATAGAGATAAGCCTCGGCACCATTTGACCAGCGCAGTCGCTTTAACGACGGCTCCCAAAGCGGGCGGTTTTTCGTTGGAGCGATCGACAATAGGCCGCTCTCTCCCTCAACCATTACCATCCGCGCCTCGCCAAGATTCGCACCAACCAGAGCAAAGCGCGCGCTGCCGTCACTCTCTGCAATTTCACGGACCCATTCCGCACCGGCACGGGTCTTGCCAAAACCGCGCCCGGCCATAATCATCCACACGGTCCAGTCGCCAGCAGGTGGTAATTGTTCGTTGCGCGCCCAATAGTGCCAGCTGGCCTCATATTGCTGGCAGGTTTCCCGGTCCATCAGGCCGAGGTAAAGCGCACGGTCGTCGTCCTCCAGTGCGCCAATTTCGGCTGCCTTTAGTAGATCACGATCCATGAACTGCACCGTTGCTTTTGTCCGGATCAAGCATTCGTGCGGCCGCTTTTTTACGCCGTTTTTCGGCCTGAAAGGCGCGCAGGCGCACGTTGATCTTTTTCAGCTTCTCATCCAGCGTGTCGCGCACCGGCTCCGCTTCAGCCGCCACTTCGGCCTGTGCAGCGCGAACCAGCGCCACCGTTTCCTTATGCAGACGCAGAAGTTGCAACGCTGTCTTGTGATCATAGTCGCGCACGGTGCCAACATGTTTGCCATGATAATAGATCTTGCGCTCAACGCCCTGCCGGGCGCGTTCGAGCATCTCCATTTCCAGCAGCTCATAACCTGCCGCCAGCGCCTTTAACCAGGCCGCGCCAAAATCGGGGATACGCTCTCTCCAGAAATATAATGTGCCATTGGCGATACCGGCGACCGCCGCCGATTCCTTGATGCTGGAGGTGATCGCCAGATGCTCCAGAAAGGCTTGCCGCTTTGCCGCCTTATGGTCAGCGCGGGGATCAGGGTAGTTATTTGGGTCTTCATTTGTTTCAGCCATATCTATCCTCATGCCCGGATCGCCAATGGCGCGGGCATTAAAAAGGGCCGTTGCTCTGAAACAGATTCAGCCCGATTGGGCCGGCATGCCTCAGAGCCGCAAGGCCCGAATCACAATTTCTCGATGTTCCTGATATGTACCTAAACAGCGTGACAATGTCAACCGCTTTTTACCTATATGGTTATTTGTCTGATTTATTGATCGAATGATTAGTGGCTGCTTCATTCTGAAAGCGGACATTAGAATTGGCTCCCGATGAAGAAGCCATATTTGTCGTCGTTCAGTCACTGTGATAGTCACGGTTTTCCGAATATCAATATCGGAGAACACCATGAAGATCGATATACTGATGATATTCCTGCTAGGTACGGTGATATTCGGTGGTTGGTCAGTTAACGCCGATGCCATGCCTGCTCCTGCGTATGAGGCATCCAAGCGCCTTCCTTTGGAAATTTGTGAAATTGACAATGTGGACGAGCCACTTCTGTGCGGCGTTCACATTGTATTCGAAAACCGCGAAACCAAGTCTGGGCGCAGGATTCCGATAAAGATCGTCGTGGTGCCAGCGCGGGAAAAACCGACGACGGATTCTGCCTGGATAGAACATCAAGGCGGACCTCGCTTTTCCATGGTGGGGAGCGCCCATTTGTTCGCAAAAGGTGGTTTTCTAGAGTCGTTCAGACAAACGCGCGACATTGTGTTGATTGATCCGCGTGGCTTGCATCAATCCGGTCCGCTCTATTGCGAAGCACTTAAGGTGCCGAGAATTCTCGAACGCTACTATCCTCCGGAAAAGGTGAGTGCCTGTCGGGAGGAACTTGCCAAGCGAGTGGACCTCAAACAATATTCGACCTTGAATGCGATTGAGGATTTCGAGGATATTCGTCGCTGGCTCGGTTACCGGAAATGGGATGTTGGTGGCTGGTCATATGGGTCGCGTTTCATGCTCACCTATCTCCACAAATATCCGGAAAGTATCCGGAGTATCAGTCTGATTGCACCTTCCATTCTCAATTTCGAACGTCCGCGAGATTATGCGAAATTTGGACAGCAAGCCTTCGACCGCTTGGTCGAAGATTGCCGCAATGACGAAGCCTGCAATGCCCGTTTTCCAGATGTTGCTGGTGATTTGCAGATGGTACTCGCAAAACTTGAAACACAACCTGAAGCGGTCGAATTTACCGACCCTCATTCCGGAAAGGTTGTTACCCGGCAACTGTCACGTGATGTCTTTGCTGAATCGATATGGATAGCGCTTCTGAGGACATCCGAGGCGCGTCAGCTTCCCTTTGTCTTGAAACATGCTGCAAACGGTAACTTCGCACCATTTGTGGATTTGGCCGTTCCCACCTCCGCTCCTCCCTCTGAACCGGAAGGACATTATTTCTCAGTGGTGTGCCCAGAAGAAACCGGCCGACTTGATATTGGTAAAGCTGAAGAATCTGCCAAAAACACGTTTGTTGGCACCTACATTGCACGAGACTATATGGATGCATGTGAGGCTTGGGACCTACCATTAAACCCAAGCCATCCGATAAAGCCAAAGCGCTTTTCCGTGCCCGCTCTTATCGTTACTGGAAAACAAGATCCGGTTACTGCTCCGGAATATGGCGAGACTATTGCCCAACATTTCGAGAACAGTGTTCACGTCTCGATTCCGCATATGGCGCATAGCATCAGCCAAATGAATAATGCGGAATGCTTTACCCAGTTTCTCAGCGAATTTGTCGAGGCGGGAAATTCAGAAAACCTCAATATGGATTGCCCCAATTCCCTGCGACCTCCGGCATTCCGACTAAATTGACGTTATGGCGCAGTAACTAGGTCGGTAGTTACAATGCCCGTTTTTGCGCCCATGGCGGACACCAAAGTCGGGTTGAAAGAAACCCTATTGAGCGAAAGCACCAAACGGGTCCTTCCGGCCTCGAGCCGATATTGAACGGCACAATCGCCTATTGCGCCTCGGCCAAAACCTCGC
Source organism: Sphingorhabdus sp. Alg231-15 (assembly GCF_900149705.1). Taxonomy (NCBI): domain Bacteria; kingdom Pseudomonadati; phylum Pseudomonadota; class Alphaproteobacteria; order Sphingomonadales; family Sphingorhabdaceae; genus Sphingorhabdus; species Sphingorhabdus sp. Alg231-15. Next base: position 1,809,213 of record NZ_LT703001.1, read on the forward strand.
GATAAATGTCTGCCTTCTCGTCAATCGCCAGTCGTTCGGCGGTTTCTAGCTTGATCGGCATCGCCAGCGGCTTGCCGGTGTCATGGTCAAACAGCGGCGACTTTCTGAGCTCTGGATGGAGCCGCGCCTTGATCGTGCGGACCAGCAAATTCCAAAGCATGCCGGGCATGCTGGCGGTTTTGACCTTGCCCAGATCGCCAACCCCCGATGCGATCGCAACATGTTCGACATCCGGCCCCAGAATCCTGTCCGTTTGCCCGGCGTCAAAGCCAGACAGAATCAACGACAGAAAGGCGAAGCGCGTGGAACTCAGCGTGTTGGCAATTGGCGTGCGGCAATCGGTGCAATACCAGCGCAATAGCGGTCCACCCGTGACGGTGACACAAGCAAGCTTGTCTTGCCCTTTGGCAATCTCAAATTTCGAGCTATCCATTTGATAGACATGGGTGCCGGCATGGTCATCCAGCATCTGCTTTTCCCTGCCGAGATAATGGGCAAAGGCCTGGCAGTCATTGCAGTGGCAGACCAGTCGCCGGCCGGTTGGTGGTGCCGATTCCTGCACGGCACCTTGAATGGCGCCGCATTGGCATTGAAATGCGAGGGCTTGCGGGGGATTGGCGGAGGGGGTCATACGCTTCATTCCTGCTTAAGGGCGCAACCGGTTCGCGGCTTGCCTGCCTATAGATGTTTCAACCCGGCGCTCTCGATCACCTGGCTGGTAATATATTCTGCAGCCATTTCTGCCAATTCACGGCCCAAATGCCAGTCGAGTATTTGCATATCGGGGATGATTGGCGGATTAACCAGGATATCCTCATCGCCGAGCATTTCCTTGGACGCCATCCGGCTCGCCACCACCATGGAGCGCGACATTATCTCGACAATAGAGGGAAATTCCGCTTCCCGTTTTTTGCGCAGCAACACGTCTTTCATCAAGGTCCAACGGCCGCGGATATCCTCATATTCCACATCGGTCCGCCAGATCTCATCGGGGTCGCCCAATGACACCACGATATTGGGGCCCGTTTTCAGGCCATGCATGACCTTGACCGGAACATTGTCGAGCACGCCGCCATCAACCAGGATATTGCCATCACCATCGATAAAGGGTGGCAATATGGTCGGCAGCGAACCCGATGCGCGAACACATTCCCACAGCGGCCCGCGGCGATGGATATGCAGGCCGTTGGTTGACAGATTGGTTGAAACACCAAAAAAATTAATCGGCTGGTCGGCAATATCCTTGGTCCCGTAGCGCTCTCGCAGCTCCGCATCGAACACGGTCGGATCGAGCAGCGAATAGAGCGGCAGAGTCAGACGCCGCATCGCCTTGGCCTTGATAAACATGGCTTCCATCTGGTCGAGCGTTTCTTCGACGGTCATCCCGCGGGCTATCGCGCCGCCCATCGCCGCGCCGGCACTGGCTCCGCCGATAAAGTCGATCGGGATATTGGCCGCTCTCAGCGCCTGCACCACGCCCAGATGTGCACAGCCAAGCGCGCCGCCGCCGGCAAGCACCAGCCCGATCGCACGGCCGGTTAGAAAGCGCGCGACCTTGGCGAAATCGGCATCGTTGTCGAGCCCGACATGATGGTGCAGCTTCGGTTCGCGCGGGTCTATCCAAACCGCACTCTTGCTGATCGCCTTGTCGGACTTTTCCCGCACCAGCAGCAGAGTGCGTTGCGACGCTGCAATCCAGCGCATTGCACTTTGCTCCATCGCATTGGGTTCCGGCTCTGCCCTGCCCGGACGCCCCACCATCACTAGTGCATCCGCATTGCGGCAAACTTGCTCACTCCATTCGTTCGACCCGCTACCATCGATCAGGACATAGGCGCCCTTTGCCTCCTGTTCCGCCAGCCACGCCTGATAGGCCGCGCCGTCGGAGGCCTCACTGGTTCCCTGGTCCACCGCAATGACCGGCGTCTCGGCCTTCACAACCCCTTCAAAGGCCGCCGCCAGTCGCGACAGCAATCCATCAGGCAATTGGCTGGTTCCGGCGGGCAGCAAAGCGATGACACGCGGTGTCCCGGTCGACACCGATGCTGTACGCGCGGTGGCGACCGCGAGCCGTTCCGATACCAGTTTCAGCATCGCCTGAGTCAGTTCGGGATGGTCACAAGCGATATCGTCAAACGCCTTGCGCGATACTTCCAGCACAACCGAATCGCGCGTCGCGATGACATCTGCTGTGCGTTTTCCACCGGCAAAAAAGGCCAGCTCACCCACCGCCTCCCCGGCTTCGATATGAGCGACAATATGGGCCTTGTTGACCACTACGCGGAACCGACCGGACTCGACAAAATAGAGCGCATCGGCGTCGTCACCCTGCATGACAAGATTCTCGCCGCCCGACACGGGCTTTAGTGTAGAAACCGATTCCAGCGCATCAAGCGCCGCCACCGACACGCCATCAAATAGCGCGTGGCGGGCCAGATTTGGGCCGGAAACCGGTGTTTCAGTCATGTCGTCCCCTAACAGGCGCGACCCTGTTCAGACTATTATCCGCCGTTCTTTGTTGATAATCAACGCTTTTTCAATCTCAACCCAGCACACAGATCAACCCGCGATTGGGCGCGACCTGGTTCGCCAGCATCTCAAGATAAGCACTTTGCAAAGCATCCTGTCCGGAGAGATGTTCAACCGACAGATGGTTAGCAACCCCGGCAACAAAGGCGGCAAATTGCTCGTCGACCTTGGCTCGGAAGGTCGCGGGTCCGACTTCTTTCATCAACGTTTCAGCGGCGGTCGGGGCAAAGAACAGCACAGGCTCAGGCCCCTTCAGCTCGCCAGTACCCTTACGCTCCTCAAAATGGGTGGCGCCGACCATGGAACTGAATTTCAGATTACTGTCCCAATGGCCATGGATCGCAGAGAGCAGCGCGCTGTTGCCAGCAAAGTCGACCGACACAATGTTTTGCGATGCATCCGCGTTTGGCAGATCATCGTAGCTTAGCACTTCATCATAAAGCCCGGTTTCCTCAACAAACGCCTTGTTACCTGCAGAAGTCAGGCCAATACGTTTGATATTGGGACTCAGATTTTTGGCAACCATCGCCAGTCCCAGGGCTGTTTTGGATGATGCGCTGGTGAGCAGCACGGCTTCGGCACCAAACCAATCGGACTTGCGCATCATATCTTCGATCAGGAAGCTGGTCGTGAACAAAGGTTGGTAAAGCGCGCGCTCCTCTTCCATCTGTCCTTCATCCGTGCCGAGACGGTGATATTGATTATAAATGATCGCGAGGCCCTGCCGATGTTCGGCATGATCAACAAATCCCGCGTCGGTCACATTGCCTGGCGACACCACAAGATGGCTGGCCATGGGCAGATAGCCATAAACCCGCTCGCCAACCGCAATGTCGGCATTTTGCGAAGCGACCACTTTGGCAAAGCCCCAGACCGGCACAATACCCCAGTCTTCATCACCGGTCGGAAAAAAGTTCCAGTACCCAAAGCCATCACCCACCGCAGCATAAGTGATGTTGTTCGCTGTCAGCGCATATTTCTCGATCTCGAGCAAAATCTGACCCTCGCCAAGCGTTGGGGCAGGTCCGGCATGCCATTCGCTTTTTGGAAGATCCGCCTTTTTCACCCAAAGGCTGCTTGTCTGGTCACTCATGTGCGCTGCTCCATCTGTCAAAGAATCATGATATTGGTTTTGATTTTCTAACTTTATCATAGGCTTTCACACCGGTTTGGCAAAAGCATTTGCCAAAAAGCGCGGGACTGCTAATCCTGTTGCGATTGTAATTAAATTACAGAGCAGATTTCAGCATCAAAAGCATGCGAAACGGGGAGAATTTGAGTGAGTACAGCGCCAGTTTCCGGGTTTGAAGCGGCTATTCAGCCAGTCACTAATGTATCGGACTTTATCTGGGGCGGGAGCTGGAACGGGGAACCCGTCCTTGCCATTGCTGGCCAGCCGATACCGCCGATGGTCATCATCTTGCTAGGGGCTGGTATCTATTTCATGATCGGTCTGCGTGGCTATCCATTGCGTCGCCTGTTCCCGGCCCTCGCTGGTCTTTTCAAGAAATCGGAGAGTAAGGGTGCAGGTGAGATATCACCATTTGCTGCGTTGTCTACCGCGCTTTCCGGGCAAGTTGGAACCGGTAATCTGGCGGGCGTTGCGACTGCCATTACGCTAGGCGGCCCCGGTGCCATATTCTGGATGTGGGTCACCGCCCTGTTCGGCATGGCGCTTGCCTTTGCCGAAGGATCACTGGCGGTACGTTTCCGCGAGCAGGCAGAGGATGGCACCTATCGCGGCGGGCCGATGACTTATATCAGCATCGGCCTTGGCCCCAAATGGACCTGGCTGGCGGTGCTTTTCTGCATTGGCGCTCTCTTTTCCGCCTTGGTTACTGGCAACGGCATTCAAGCCAATAGTCTGGGTGACAGCGCCAACGAGCTTTTTGGTGTTGAAGAGTGGATTGGCGGCGCTATTGCTGCGATCGCTGTCTTTGCCGTCATTATCGGGGGCATCAAATCCATCGGTAAAGTTGCTGAAACGATCGTCCCTTGGATGGCAGGCGCTTATCTGATCATGGCTTTTGTCGCCTTGATGATTAACCTGCCCTATCTTCCAGAAACCTTTTCCCGCATCTTTGCAGGCGCATTTGGTTATGACGCTGCCGCAGGTGGCTTCCTCGGTGCGATGATCATGATTGCCATTCGTGCTGGTGTGGCACGCGGACTGTTCTCCAACGAGGCAGGTCAGGGTTCCACCCCGATTGCCCATGCTGTGGCACAAACCAATGACCCGGCGGCTCAAGGCCGCTTTGCAATGATGGGTACGTTTATCGATACAATCGTCATTTGCACGATGACCGCATTGGTCATGCTAACCGTTGCGGGCGACTTTACCGTGACCGATGCCAATGGCGTCAAAACAGCGGTAGAACATGCTTGGCAGTCCGACCTCAATGGCTTTGCGATGACATCGGGTGCCTACGGAGCGGCCTTCCCGTTTGAACTGTTCAGCATTCCTATCGGGACATTGATCGTCTCTGTCGCGTTGATCCTATTCGTGTTCACCACCTTGCTCACTTGGAGCTATTATGGCGAGCGCGCGATCACTTATCTCTATGACCTGCTGCCCGGTTCGAGCCTTAGCGGCGAAAAGAAGCTGCACTTTGTCTGGCGCGTGCTTTGGTGCGTGGTGATCTTCTTCGGTTCTTTCGCACCGTTGCAACTTGTCTGGCGCCTGGGCGATATTTCGAATGCGGTAATGACGCTGCCAAATATCGTCGCCCTTCTGGCCCTATCCGGCGTGGTCTTTGCGCTGGCCAAAGGTAATCGCACGGCGGGCACCGATCATGGCCGTGAGACACCGAAAGAGCTGCAAGAGGAAGTTTCAGGAGCAGCGGGGCATTAATTTATTTATTCCCTCAAGCGCCGGGCGGGCGCATCCGCGCCCTTGGCTACGCGCCATAAGGCGCGGCGGCCGGTCGGCCTTGCCGAAGCTGCGCTTCGGTTTGGCGGTAACTTCAAAAATGGTCTCCGAGCGGAGCGAGGCAAGCGCGACCGCGCGCCCGAGCTTATGCGAAGAAAGCCAAGGGCGCGGATGCCCGCGCCCGGCGCCTGAGGTCTAATAAATAATGCTCAAAAAACTATATGACTGGATGCTCGAAAAAGCCGGCCATCCACAAGCGACAAAATGGCTTGCAGGAATCAGCTTTGCAGAGTCGAGTTTCTTTCCAATTCCGCCCGATGTCATGCTCGCGCCCATGTGCTTGGCGAAACCGAAACGCGCCTATTGGTATGCGTTTATCTGTACGGTTTCATCAGTGCTCGGCGCGCTGCTGGGCTATGCTATCGGTTTCTTCCTGTTTGAAACCATTGGTATTGCGATACTCGATTTCTATGGACTGGCCGACAAATTCGATGTGTTTGCAGAGAATTTTAACGAGCAAGGCTGGATCGTTGTCCTGCTCGCCGGGTTCACGCCGCTTCCCTTCAAGGTGATCACTATAGCCGCTGGTAGCACCGCCATGCCGCTTTATGTCCTGATCTTTGCTGCGATTATTGCGCGTTCAGCACGGTTCTTTCTCGTCGCGGTTCTTCTCGCCAAGTTCGGCGCGCCCATGAAAGACTGGATCGACAAGAACTTCGCGCTGGCCACCACGCTCGGCGGCATATTATTCGTCGGCGGCTTTGTTGCGGTGAAGTGGTTGCTGTGACGCCCAAGAATTAGTTTCAGGCGGAACAGCTTTTTTTCAGTAGCATAGCGCCAAATCATTTCCTAAAGCTGAGCGATGAGCACAAGACAAGTTTCAAACAGCAACGATCCTGTGATCGAGGATGTCAGCCAGCTTATCGCGCCCATGCAAGGCGGGGAAAAGCCGAAAGAACAATGGCGCATCGGCACCGAGCATGAAAAATTTGTTTATTGCACCACCGATCATCACGCTCCCAGCTATGACGAACCCGGCGGAATCAAGGATCTTCTCCTCGCGCTGCAGGAATTTGGCTGGAAGCCGGTGGAGGAAAACGGCAAAGTCATTGCCATGGCGGGTGATGATGGCACCGTCAGCTTAGAGCCAGCTGGGCAATTGGAACTTTCGGGCGCGCCGCTCGAAAATCTCCACGAGACCTGCAATGAAACCGGTCGCCATTTGCAGCAAGTGAAAGCGATTGGCGAGAAAACCGGCAAGGGTTTCCTCGGCATGGGCATGTGGCCGGACAAGACCCGCGCAGAGCTGCCGATCATGCCGAAGGGCCGCTATGGCATCATGCTCAATCACATGCCGACCGTTGGCAATCTTGGCCTCGACATGATGCTGCGCACCTGCACCATTCAGGTCAATCTCGACTATGCCAGCGAAGCGGACATGGCCCAGAAATTCCGTGTCGGTCTGGCGCTACAGCCTCTTGCCACCGCGCTGTTCGCCAATTCGCCCTTTACCGAAAATCAGCCCAATGGCTTTGAAAGCTTCCGCAGCCATATCTGGTCAGACACTGACCCGCATCGCACCGGCATGCTACCCTTCGTGTTTGAAGAGGGTTTTGGCTATGAACGCTATGCCGAATATATGCTCGACGTGCCGATGTATTTCGTTTTTCGCGACGGAAAATATATCAATGCGGCAGGCCTCAGTTTCCGGGATTTCCTGAAAGGCGAGCTATCAGTGCTGCCAGGCGAAAAACCCACCATGGACGACTGGAACGATCATCTTTCCACCGCTTTTCCAGAAGTACGGTTGAAAAGTTTCCTCGAAATGCGCGGTGCCGATGGCGGACCGTGGAACCGGATCTGCGCCCTGCCCGCTTTCTGGGTTGGCCTGCTCTATGATCAGACCGCCCTCGATGCCGCATGGGATCGAGTGAAGGGCTGGAGCATGGAAGAGCGTGAAGCGCTGCGCAACGCGGTACCGAAACAAGGGCTGGATGCACCACTGCCAAATGGCGGCAAATTACTCGATCTGGCTGGCGAAATTCTCGATATCGCCTCCGCTGGCCTGACCGCTCGCGGCCGCCTCAACACGAGCGGCGATAACGAAAGCGGCTTTCTCGATCCCCTGCGCGAAGTCGTTGCAAAGGGTAAATCGCCAGCGGCTCAGCTGCTTGATCGCTATAACGGTGACTGGAATGGCGATTTATCCCACATCTATGATGAAATGAGCTTTTGATAAGCACGGCCATCTAACAATCAGCAATGATTTGTAACGCAATTGCAACAGTTGTGCCGGATTCCGCACGATCCCGCCCCTTTACACCCCCATAAACTTGACCGTTGCGGCCATGATGGTCAGGGGTTGCGGCACGGAGAACAGGGAAGCTCTCCGAGTCCATTACCAACGCCATTGCCGGAGATTATCGTCATGCGTCGCATATCCGTATCTGCCATTTCACGTTTCGCCCTTGCCGGAGCTTTGCTCGCGGGCGGCCTGTCACAGCCCGTTTTCGCACAGGAGGAAGCCGGCGCGGACGATGATCAGCTCGGTACCATTGTTGTGACCGCACAACGGCGCGAAGAAAATTTGCAGGATGTGCCGCTCTCCATCTCGACCCTCAGCGATGATAAGCTCGCGGCCATTGGCGCTGGTGGTCAGGATGTTCGCGCTCTATCTTCCCGCGTACCGAGCCTGGTGGTTGAATCCTCTTTCGGACGCACCTTCCCCCGCTTTTATATTCGTGGCCTCGGCAACACCGATTTCGATTTCAACGCAGCCCAGCCAGTCAGCCTTGTTTATGATGATGTGGTTCTGGAAAATCCGATCCTCAAAGGCTTTCCGATTTTCGATCTTGAACGTGTCGAGGTTTTGCGCGGGCCGCAAGGCACATTGTTCGGCCGGAACACCCCGGCTGGCATCGTGAAATTTGACTCGGTCAAGCCGACAAATGATGTGAACGGCTATGGCCGTATCAGCTATGGCCGGTTCAACGCGGTCAATGCGGAGGGCGCTGTAACCGTGCCGTTGATCGACAATGTCCTCTCGGCGCGCATCTCGGCGCTCTATCAGCGACAGGACGATTGGGTGGACAATACTAACCCGTCCGCACCTGAGAATAACACCTTTGAAGGCTATGACGAATTTGCTGTTCGCGGCCAGCTGTTGTTTACACCTAGCGATGAGCAGGAATTGCTGATCACCGGTCAGTATCGCGATCTTGAAGGCACGGCGCGCGTATTCCGCGCCAATGTCTTTACCCGCGGACAATCCGGCCTGAACGCCGACTTCGAGCGTGATGAAGTCGCGACCGACGGCCAGAATGAGCAGGATGTCGAAACCTACAATATCGCAGCACGCTATAGCTATGATTTCGGACCGGTATCGCTAATCTCGGTCACCAGCCTGTGGGGCGGCGACGCGACATCAGTCGGCGATGTCGACGGCGGTTTTGGTGCCAATTTCCTGCCGCCTGCGCTATTTGGCCCGGGCGACATTCCCTTTACCGCTGAAACCCGCGACAGCGTTCCGTTCCTGACCCAGTTCACGCAGGAAGTGCGTCTGGAAAGCAATGGTGACGGCCCGTTTAACTATCAGGCCGGTTTCTTTTACTTTGACGAACAGCTCAGAATTGACAGCGAAAATTATTCGACGCTCGGCGATCCTTTGAACGCGCCCGGCGGGATTAATATTTTCGTGCGCCAACGTCAGTCGAGTGAAGCCTTTGGCATATTTGGTGCCGTGACTTTTGATGTTACCGATCAGCTGAGCATTTCCGGCGGATTACGCTATAATGATGACGAACGTGACTATAGCGTGGTGCGGTCTCGGGATACGCAGTTCCCGACCTTCCTGCAAAACCCGCTCGGCACCGTTACCCGCTCGGTTAGCGATGACAATGTGACCTGGGATGCCAGCATAACCTACGCTGCCAGTGATGATATCAACCTCTATGCTCGCGTCGCCAGAGGCTATCGCGCGCCGAGCATACAAGGCCGGATCCTGTTTCCCCCAGCAACTGCAACGCCATTGGAAGATGGTGTGACGATTGGCGATTCCGAAACCATCCAATCCTATGAGGCAGGCGTCAAAGCCACCGTGCTGGATGGCCGCGGGCGGATCAATCTCAATGGCTTTCTCTATAATCTGAATGATGCACAGCTCACGGCTGTAGGCGGCGGCATTAACGCCAATCGCCTGATCAATGCCGACAATGTCCGCGGCTATGGTTTTGAACTCGACACGGAATTCAAACCAATCCCGGAATTGCTGCTCAGCGCGAGCCTCAGCTACAATAACACCGAGATTCAGGATGATGGTCTGACAACAGCTGCTTGCGGTGCAACCCGGGTCGACACCTTCCCGGATGTGTCGCTCTGCACCATATTGGATCCGATCGTCACACCAGCAGCACCCTTTTCGGCGGCAATTGTTAGCATCGACGGCAACAGCCTGCCACAGAGCCCGCGCTGGATTGCCAACTGGACAGCACGCTACTCCATTCCTGTCGGCGCTGGCGAAGTCTATGCCTTTACCGATTGGTCCTACCGCTCGAAAATCAACTTCTTCCTCTACGAATCGGTTGAGTTTCAGGATGGTGGCCAGCTCGAGGGCGGCCTGCGCATCGGCTATCAGACCGACAGCTTTGATGTTGCCGGCTTTGTTCGCAACATCACCAACGACGAGTCAGCGGTGGGTGGAATCGACTTTAACAACCTGACCGGCTTCGTTAACGAACCGCGTATCTGGGGCATTGAAGCCGGGTTCAAATTCTGATCAGAAGTTAAACGCCGATTGCTCGGTATCATCGTTGTGAGAGGCGGATATCTTGTCCGCCTCTTCAACACCTTCGAGATTCGCCAGCGTCAGGCCCAGCAGCCGCACGCCATTTTCCACCGGCATGATGCTCGCTAGCAACTCCCTACCGATATCGGCAAATTCAGTCTTGCCTTCGACATTGCGATCTAGTGATTTGGATCGGGTGATCTGCCGGAAATCGGCATATTTCGCTTTCAGCGTCACCGTCCGCCCGCGCGATCCAGACTTCTCGATGCTATTCCAGACAATGTCGATAATCTTCTCGATCGCTTCTTCGAGATCTGTGTCACTGACCAGATCTTTGCCATAGGTGCGTTCGCCACCAACAGACTTGCGGATGCGATTTGGTTTGACCTCGCGGTGGTCCACGCCGCGAGAGGCGCGGAATAGATAGCCCGCCGACTTGCCAAAATGCTGACGAAGAAACTCCTCCGACTGCGCGCGCAAATCCGCGCCGGTGTGAATATCGAGCTTGGCCATGCGCTCGGCGGTTTTGGGGCCAACACCAAAGAACCGCCGTACCGGCAGTTGAGCGACAAAATTCGCTCCCTGATGAGGCTTGATCACGCAAATTCCGTCCGGCTTGTTCTGGTCCGAGGCTATTTTGGCGATAAACTTGTTATAACTCACACCGGCACTGGCCGTTAGCTGGGTTTGTTTCTTGATCTCCGCACGTATCATTTCTGCAATGCGGGTGGCGTTGCCGACCCCCATCTTGTCTTGCGTCACATCAATATAGGCCTCGTCGAGCGATAATGGTTCAACCAGATCGCTATGGCTGCGGAAAATTGCCCGGATCTGTTGTGATACCTGCCGATAGACGTCAAAGCGATGCTTGACGAAAATCAGATCGGGACAACGCCGTTTTGCGGTTACCGACGGCATGGCCGAGCGCACACCAAATTGCCGTGCTTCATAGCTCGCTGCAGCAACCACACCACGCGCTGCCGAACCGCCCACCGCAACCGGCTTGCCTTGCAGTTCGGGATGATCGCGCTGTTCAACACTGGCAAAAAACGCATCCATATCGATATGGATGATTTTGCGGATGCCGAGCTGTTCCGTCATCGTTCGGTTTCGGCAGCCTCACGGTATCGCTCGATCACCGCTTCAGGAACCGCCATCCGGATCATGGGCGGAAAGCTCGCCCGCGCGCCGCAACTGACATAGTTCATCATTGGGCTATCTTCATCGCCGCGCAATTGACCGCTTTTATAAACTTCCACGCGCCCGTCATGATAGCGCAACACGGGAAAGTTGCGGGTCACGCCATCTTTTTCTTGCGCTATGCTGTACCAGCCAGTGGCTCGGTCAAAGCGCAGGCCCTTGACGCCTAGCCCGCATATATGGGCATTGGCACCAATCGCATCTCCAAAAGCTTCCAGACCGCCATCCATGCTCCGTTTGACCAACAGGCTCGCGCGCGCTTCTCCCGCCAAGATCGGAACCAGCTGGCCATAGCTAGAGGATTGCTTGATATCATCGGTCAGCGGCAGGACATCTTCCAGAAACAACGCTTCTTCTCCGGGTTTCAGCCAATCCGCTTCTCCCAAAAGCCCGATCAGCTGGCCAACACGCTGGTCATAGGACGCGCGCAGGCAGTCGGTCGGATATTGTTCAAATCCGCAAGCGTTTCGCTGCTTTAGCCAAGCTTTCTGACTGGCCTTCACGCTGCGATCCCGTTTGAGCACTTCTTTGTAAAGCGTGGCGACTTGCCGGTCATAGAAACGCATGCTGCTGTTATATTCACCGCAAATCTCGTTCTCGATATCCGTTCTGGCTTTGCCGCAATCAAAGGACGGCGCATCGTTATCCTCTGCCGCTAATGCTGAGGCCATCAATACCGCCCAGGTTTCTGGTAGAACCATGACCTTTTCATCGCCGCCAGCCAGAAACACTGCCCCCATATTGTTGGCATCCTTGAAAGCGGTTAACTGACGCGGACTGATGACGGTTTGGTTCAATATCGCACCGGTCACGTTAGCGTCGTAAAAACCAAAGCTGCTGATATCGACGAAAGCGAGATTCGTCACCTGCGCACTGATGCCGTTCCGCGCAATCGGGCAGCCATCGATAACCGTAATCCCGCAATCAAATTTGAAACCCGTTAAGTTGGCGCCATCGATATTCAGCCCCTCGACGTCACCATCCCAGCCGCCATCTAATTTGCCGCTGCTCCAGTCTACAGCTTTGGCATCGACACGCGAAAAAACGCTGCTGCGGATCAGGATATCCTGCATTCTCGCGCCGATCATTCCGGCTGCATCCAAATTTGATTTAATGAAACCAACGCCGGGCGCCTTTACCCCGGTCCAATCTGATCGTCTGAGATCGCTCTCCACGAAACAGATATTGGACAGTTCGACACCAGTGAAATCCCAACCCGAAAAATTGCCGCCTTCGATCAAGATGGTCTTGTCACCAGCGACCTTGGAATAGCCCGCGAGCTGTTCGGGCGACGCGATCTTCGTGCCGTCATAGGTTTTCATCGCTTGGCCTACGGCGGCACCATTAACGCTGCCATAGATATTCCCATAGGCATATTGGCAACCGGGAATCGGCGGCGTTGGTAACTGAGCAGCGGCCGGAGTTGCCATGAAAGGCAACACCATCAACATACCCCAAAGCCACAACTTCCCGTTTTTCACGATCCCGAAAACTCCCTGTTCGTATGTCGGCCAGCGATCATAGCATTTTCACCTATAGCCACGATGAATAATAGTTGCCATAGCCCGCCAGTGAATACGAAAGAGCTTCCATTTCCCCTGGGACGTACCGAGCTGATCATCATGATGGCCAGCCTGATGTCGCTGAACGCGCTGGCAATTGACATCATGCTGCCGGCACTGGGCTTGATCTCCGATGATTTCGGACTGGCCAGTGAGAATGACCGGCAATGGACCATCACGTCTTACATTTACGGCATGGCCATAGGGTCGATCCTCTACGGCTCGCTCGCCGACCGGTATGGCCGCAAACCGGTTTTGCTGGTCACGACCGGCGTATACATCCTGTTTGGACTGCTCTGCGCGATCAGCGATAACTATGATCTGATGCTGCTCGCGCGGTTCATCCAGGGCCTTGCTGCATCAGCCATGGGCGTACTGGCCAACAGCATCATCAGGGACCGCTATGAAGGTGATGCGATGGCGCGGATGATGTCGACCATCATGATGGTGTTCATGGCCGTGCCCGTGCTCGCCCCGATGATCGGTCAACTGGTGCTGGTTTTTGCGCCTTGGCGAACGATTTTCATCGTATTGTCCGGCTTTGGCATGCTGGTCCTTCTATGGGTGATGGTGCGCCTCCCCGAAACCTTGCATCCCGAAAACAAGATCATGATCAACACCGCTTCGGTGGCGCAGACCTGGGGCGGCGTGGTAACCCATCGCAACGCGGTCGGCCATGTCTTTGCCAGCGGCCTTATGATGGCACCGCTTTTTGCGTTTATCGCATCGGCGCAGCAGATATTTTTCAAGACTTTCGACGCGGCTGATCTGTTCGTATTCATCTTTGCCGTCAACGCTATGGCGATGGCCTTGTGTAATTTTATCAACTCGCGGATTGTCATGCGCTTTGGCGCGCGAAGGGTTTCGCAGGCAGCATTACTGTTTTTCATCTTTGTCGCGATCATCCATCTGGGCGTCACGCTGGCGGGCTGGTTGAATTTGCCGATATTTGTTCTATTGCTGGCGGCCTCGATGGGCATGGTCGGCTTCACCGGTGCAAATTTCAGTTCCATCGCGATGCAGCCTTTCGGCAAAAGCGCAGGGGTCGCATCATCATTTCAGAACTTCACCCGTACCTTGATATCCGCTGCGATTGGCGGTGCCATTGGCTTGCAATTTGATGGCACTACCTTGCCGCTGGTCACTGGATTTTTCTTTTGCGGGGTCGCTTCATTTTTGTTTATCCTGTGGGCGGAAAACGGGAAATTATTCCGGCGCGTTCAGACAGCGGCAAGCCAGGAAACATTATCTACGCAAACAAAGACGTCATAAATTCAATCGGGGTGGACCGAAACTATGAAAAACCTTCAGACAATCGCCATTGCTGGCAGTTTTTTGATCGCTTCGCCGGCGCTGGCCGCGGATTCGATTAACGGCAGTTGGGTAACGCAGGACCGCGATGCGATTATCAAAATCAGCAAATGCGGCAATACGGTCTGCGGACGCATTCACAAATATCTGGTGACACCCCCCAATGGCGTCAATCAGAAAGATACCGAGAATCCGAACAAGAAGCTACGTAACCGGAAACTGCTGGGCGCTGCGATTTTGACCGGATTCAAACCGGATGGCAAAATCTGGCGCGGAAAGGTTTACGATCCCAAGACGGGGAAAACCTATCGCTCTGAAGTAGAACTGCTTTCGCCGACAAAGCTGAAAATGAAGGGCTGCATTGCCTTTTTCTGCCAAGGCCAGAACTGGACCCGCGCGAAATAGGAGAAGAGTTTAATCCTTCTCCATCTTCGCAATCCATTCGCTGAGCAAGGCAGCGCCTTCTGCATGCACTAACGAACGGCCGACTTCCGGCATCGCTACACCGGGCTCCAGACTTTTGAGGCGATGCATCATGATGCTCTCGTTCGGATTGCCCGGCGCAATCGCGAATTCGAAACCGCCGCTGCCGCGTCCGGCAGCAACCGGGCGTTTGCCGACACCCAGATGGACCGGCGATTCTTCCTCATAGGTCAGAAACAGACCGCTATTGCTGGCCGAACCTTGCCGGTTGTGGCAATGGGCGCAGTTAATATCGAGATAGGCGCGCGCGCGGCTTTCCAGTGGCATGGCGTCGTCGTCATAGTCAACCACTGGTGGATGAGAGCCGGATTTTTGCTCCAGCATCGCATTACTCAGCAGCATGTCGAGTGTATCATGCGACAGGTTGCGCGACTTCGGGCCAATCGGCATCACCGCACCGGACAACGAATGGCATTCCTTGCACTGGTTCTTGTTCGGAACCGCGTAGCTAATGTCTCGCTGTTTGCCCGATGGATCGGTGAAGCGCACCGGAATCCGTTTTCCTGCAACCTTCAGTGTCGCCTCGGTCTGCTCGGCATTCCAGACATAGGGCAAGGCAATCCAGCCGTCGGCGCGGTGCAACAGAACCCGTGTTTCCAGCAGCCGATCTTTTCCGTCGATTTCATAGCCGAAACTTTTTATCAGTGCTGAACCGACTGGAAATTGAAGCAGGCCATCGCCATCCGCTACGGCCTGCTGCCCCGCGGGTATATAGATATAACGATATTTCTCGGCATAGTCGGTGAACAGGGCGCTGTTGAGCTGATAGAGCTCGACCCCCTTATTGGGTTTCCAGCCAGCGGCATCGGTAAAAAAGCCGAAGTCCGACAGTTTTTTGGGCATGCCCTTTGCTGTGATCGCCGTATCGGCCACCGGCGCAATGGGCGCCGCGCTGACCGCGAAACCGGCAACGCAAATAGAAATAGCGGCGATCAAGGTGCGCATTATTTGAGTGCAGCCTCCATCGATGCGGGCAGGACGATGGGCGATAGGGCCACGGTTTCGCCTTTGCCTTTTTGTTCATGGAGCGATGGCTTGGCTTCTGTGGGCGACTGCCCCACTTTCGTCAGCCCGAGATTGAGCACCGATACGGTGTCATTGACAATCAGGCCCTTTCCAAGCCCATCATAGAAAACCCCAGGCAGCGCGCCACCGAAAGCCGCGGCCAGTTGCTGACCACCTTCAAAATCCGGAGCAAATCCGGCGCGGCCATAGACATTATCAGCGATATAGACATCGCGCGGAGTCGGATCATAATTGGGATCATTAAAACTCTGCGTATAGGCCACCACCATAACGTTACTCGTGCCGTTGTTGATCATCGCATTTTCGACGACCTGCACATTGCGATTGGCCATTACCATCACGCCCGTCCCAGCAGGGACGCTGGCGACAATATTGCCTTCGGGCGCAAAATTATCGGTATTATTGTTGATGATCGCGTTGCGCGCGACCAGCACATTATGTCCGCCCATTTGCGGAAGGTTGGGCAAGTCGAAAACCAATATGCCGCCGGTATTTTCGGTCACCAAATTTTCGGTGACTTCCGCATCAAAGCTGTTTTCGATCTCGATCCCCGCGACATTCTCTATCGCGGTGTTGCGACGGACAATGATATTCTTGGACTGGCCGACATAAATACCGGCATCAGAGGCTCCGCGCACTACGCTGTCCTGCACCAATATGTCGCTGGCCTCGACCGGATAAATGCCATAAGCGCCGTTGCTGGCCTTGGGCCCACCGGTCCATTCAACGCGAATGGCATGATAGACGATCCGGTCTGCGCCTTTCGATTTAATCCCGTCGCCCTTGCTGTCTTCGACCGCAAAGTCTCTGAGGACAACATCGTCAGAGGTGACCAGCAGGCCTTCACCTGCACCCAATTGTCCCGCAAAGCTAAGGATGCTCTTGTCCATCCCCTGACCACGAACGGTCACTTGATCGACATCGAGTGACAGGCCGTCAGTAAGGATAAATGTTCCTGCTCCCAGTTCGACAATATCACCCGGCTCAGCGAGAATAAGCGCTTCCTGCAGCTTTTCCTGCGCATCCGCGCCGGCTTCGACAGTAATGGTTTTGGCCAGCGCTGGCATAGCGCAGCACAAAGCGGTGGCGACAAGTAAGGTCCGGATCATATTTCTCTCCCAATTGCACGGATAATGACGCAATTTTGATCCCTTGCCAAGAACATTGACAATACTGTCAGTAATAGCACGCGCCGGCTGCAGTCCGTTGTCTTTGCTTTTGCTGCAATACGGTCAGCCTTCAGGCAGGGTCCTGGGACACAGATAGGCAATCATATGACGGATAAAGTCGGCCTTATCCAGCAAGGCTGACCTTACCATCTGAAAAATGCATGGCCTCTTTCCGATCCCTGGCCAGAAGCAACGGACCATCAAGATCTACCCATCGGGCGCGCTGGGCCAGCGCAAAGGCCGGGCGGATGGCGAGAGATGTCGAGAGCATACAACCGACCATCAGTTCCAGTCCGGCCTGCTCTGCCGCATCGGCAATATTGATCGCTTCACTAAGACCACCGGCCTTGTCGAGCTTGATATTGACCGCCTGATAATAACGCGCGAGCTTGGGAATATCCGCGCTGGTGTGACAGCTTTCATCGGCGCAGAGCGGGACCGGCGAACGGACGTCGGCAAGCAGCGCATCCCTTCCGGTACTCACAGGTTGTTCGATCAGCTCAACACCCCATTGCGCAAGCGTGGCCGCTTCGTGGGCGATATCGAGATCATCCCAGCTCTCGTTGGCGTCGACAATCAGCCGCGCTGCGGGCGCACCGCGATGGACGGCAGCTACCCGCTCATGGTCGTTGCTGCCGGATAGTTTGAGCTTGAGCAGGTTGTGGGTATCGGCTGCGGCGCGAGCATCGACTTCCATCTTGGCGGGATCGGCCAGGGAAATGGTGAAGGCAGAAATCAGCGGCTTGGGTTCGGGCAAAGAAGCATGGCGCCACAGTGGCCGGTCATGCTGCCGGCATTCAAGGTCCCACAGCGCACAGTCGAGCGCGTTGCGGGCGGCTCCCCTCGGCACCTGATCGAGCAACATCTGATGGTCAAAAACCTCATGGGCGCTGGCAAAGGCCTCGATGGTGGCAACACAGTTTTGTGCGGTTTCACCCTCATAGTAGATCGGCGTGGCTTCTGCTGTACCGCTATGGGTCCCGTCGCTGACCGTGCAGACAACAACATCGACATGAGTCTTGGCCCCCCGGCTGATGACGAACGAGCCATTGACTGGCCAGCGTTCAGCAGTTGCGGAGACAGAAAGCGGAACAGCAGGAGATGTCATCCGATGATCGTAGCGGACTATGCGCGTCTGTCATCTGCTTTGTGGTCCTGGAAACAGGGGCCGCGGATCAGGAGGCGGCTTGCGACCATGTACGGGTTGGCAGATGTCCCGAAATCGGGCTCCATTTCGCCTCTTGTGCGCGGCGGCTCATATAGGTGTCGAGGCCGATTTGCAGCGCGACCAGCATATAGACAAAGGGCTGAAACGCGACGCCGACAAACAGTGATCCGACCATGTAGATAATATGGGCATTACCTAACGCGATGGCCAGCGGAGCGACCCACATCTCACCTTCTTTGGTGGTCTTGCGATAGCGCCGACGGAGCACTTCCATCCGCCAGATCCCACCGAGATGGATGAACAGCCACAGGGCAAGGCCAGGATAGCCCTGTTCACCGAGCATCTCAAAATAGCTGCTGTGGAAGGCGCGGGCTTCATCAATTACTTCGATCGGTCCCTCATCCTCCAGCTCGTATTCATATTCCGGCTCCGGCTGGTCATCCTTCTTATCCGGAGCCAGTTCATAACGCAGCTTGTTCAGCCGATAGACGTTAAACCCACCGCCCATCGGATTGGCATTGGCATATTCGATGGTCCACTCCCAAACCGCGATGCGGGTCGAGGCCGACTCATCAGCCTTGTAGTTCTGGATCGTGCCCATCCGATCGGAGAAGCTTTGCGGTAGAAACGGGATGGCCATCAGGCCGATGGTCACCGCAAGACCGGCATAGAGAAAGCGGTATTTGACAAAGCGCAACTGCAGCACTGCCAGCACAGCAATGCACACCAGACCGGTCCGCGCCTGGGTGCCGATCGGGATCAGCAAAGCCGCGAAGATGAGTGCCATGGTAAAATATTTAACCCGCCAGTCGGGCGGAAAGATCGTGCCATGTTTCGACAACCAAAGCATCAACGGGATGATCGCAATCGCCACCATAGAGATGATCGAGCCTTCATACAGTCCGGCATTATCGTCGATCAGCAGCACCAGCGCCCCATAACCACCACCGGATCCCAATGTCTTGATACCGCCGGTTATGATCAGCGTGCCAGCGCACAATACCATGAACAAGGTCAGCGCCTCGATCCGGAGCTTCGTCCTCAACGTTAGCGGCAGAAATATAGCAAAAACCAAGGCTTTCCAGACCCAGTCCCATTTTTCCATCGCATCTTCGGGTAACGCCCCCTGAAATGTCGTGTAGCCGCAATAGAGCAACAACAGCACCATCGCCCCTTGTCGCACGGAAAAGCGGCTGTCTTTCTTGTCGTCGGCGACCATATAACCCAAGAACGCCATGCCGAAAACGATCAGCGATAGGGGTATGGAATTGAGCAGAAAATAGCTTAGCCGCTGAGGCGCAACAATGTCGATATAGGCGTAGACAAGCGTGAAAATAAACGGCCGCTTAAACGCCAGAAACAGTAGAGCAAGCAAATAGGCGACAAAAACCAGATCACGCATCAGATTGACCTTTGAGCGATTGACTCGTGGGCATGTGAAAGCCGTCAGGCTCTGCATCCGGTTCGGGTGGATCCTCGAAATCCAGGTCGGGCCGGTGAATCAGGCGCCATACCGCGATCAGCAGCAATCCATGGGTCAGAGCGATGGAAAAATTATCGATCATATGGAGTTTGGCAGCCTCAACTAACGCATCAGATTCATATATACATCTGGGTGCGATACAGGCTTTGGGTTGACGGGACGTTAATCCTTTTCTGGCAACGACTTGTGCCATGACGCGGATTTTGCACATATTGGATCACAGCCTGCCGTTGCACAGCGGATATTGCTTTCGCACACGAGCCATCATGAAGGCGCAAATAGCCAGTGGCCTGCAGGTTGCTGGCGTAACCGGCGTTCGGCAAGATCAGCATGGCTATGAAGCGGCCGAACCACTGGAACAGGTCGACGGTTTGAATTTTTTCCGCACGTTGAGCGATGTGAGCGGTCCATCACCGGTTCGCGAATGGCGAGAAGTTTCGGTCCTTGCCGACCGCATTGCCGAAGTGGTGCAAGAATGGCGACCCGACGTCTTGCATGCACATTCCCCGGCGCTCAATGGGCTGGCCGCGCTGAGGGTCGCTCAAAAGACCGGACTGCCGCTGCTTTATGAAATTCGCGCTTTCTGGGAAGATGCGGCGGTCGGAAATGGCACTGGCCGAGAAGGCAGTCCGCGCTATTGGCTAACGCGGCAGCTTGAAAATCATGTTGTTGCCGGAGCAGATGCCGTTGCCGTCATTTGCGAAGGCCTGAAGTCCGATCTAATCGCCCGGGGCGTTGCGAAAGAAAAAATCACCGTTTCGCCCAATGGCGTCGATATGAGCTTGTTCGGAAAGCCGCCAGCGCCCGACGAAAAACTTAGAGATCAATTGAACCTGACCGGCAAGTCCGTACTCGGCTTCATCGGCAGCTTTTACGACTATGAAGGGTTGGATGACCTGATCGCCGCGATGCCGCATCTTCTAGAACTGTGCCCGGACGCGCATCTCTTGCTGGTTGGCGGGGGGCCCATGGAAAAGCAGTTGAAAAAACAAGTCACGGCCTCTGCTGCGACATCCGCGATCAGCTTTACCGGACGCGTGCCACACGATGAAGTGGAGCGTTATTACGGCCTTATGGACGTCATGGTCTATCCCCGCAAATCAATGCGGCTCACCGAATTGGTCACGCCACTGAAGCCTCTGGAAGCCATGGCTCAGGGCCGGATTGTCGCGGCATCCGATATTGGTGGTCATCGCGAGCTGATAAAGGACGGCCTCACCGGCACATTATTTCCGGCAGGATCTCCGGAAAAAACGGCGCAAAAATTGGCTGATTTGCTGAAAAATCGCGCCGAATGGCCACAAACCATTGAAGCAGCAAAGAAATTTGTTGAAGCGGATCGTAACTGGTCGTCAAACATTTTGCGTTACAAACCTGTTTACCAAAGGCTGATTGCACATAAATCCTATGAGCGAGCAGCCTGATATGGCGGAGAACATGGTGGAACAGACGGATCGCAATATAGCACGGTTTAAGGACCCAGTCCTTTCGGTAGCCGCCGGATTTGGCGCCGCGCTGGTTATTGTCACGCTCCCGCATATTTATCTGGAAAACATTATCGGCGCGACAGGGCTTTCGGAAATCGTGCCCGCCGCGGCACCGCCACTGGGCAACACGGCGCGCGGCCTCATCGCTATTCTGGCGGGGATGGTATCCGCATCAACAATTTACTTATTTCTAAATCGCAAAGGGAGCTCTGACATGGGCGTTGCACTTCGAGAACAAATTAATGCTGCCAGTCCGATCGAACTGGACCTGGAAGAGGAAGCTAAGGCGAAAAAGAGTCGCTTCAGTCTGCCTAAATTCGATGCCAAATCGCTGACAAAATTTCTGAAGAAGCCGAAAAAGGACAAAGCCAGAGTTATGGATCTTGCTGACTTGCCGCAATTGCGCAAAGTCGACAGCGAATCCGCTGCACCAGAGCGTCCGCCTTTATTTGCGGAAACGGACGAAATGTCGCCAGTTGCCGAAGCCATTCAACCCTTTGAAGACACTGCTGCTTCAGAGGTTCCAGACGCGGAAACTCAAGAGGCGCAAGCGGATGAGATGTCAGATGCTGTGATGCCTTCAATTACACCGTTCACACCGCCAGCTTCTGAAGCGGCTCATGAAACAGCACCTGTCCGGCAGGAACCCGCGATGCCAGTATCGCCTGATATGCCAGTAGCAGCACAAGATCTGTCAGATCTTACGATCGCGGAACTGGCTGATCGGCTTGAGTCCGGCTTGAACCGCTTAAAACAATTGGATGCGTTTAGCCGAACTACTGATGCTATGATGGCGAATGCAGAGACCGTAGAACCACCCGAAACAGCACCGGCCTCTGAGATGCATGGAGAAGCGCCTGCTATTGCACATCCGCCCCTCAAGGAAGTTGAGAGAACCGCCGAACAGGTGCAAGCGGCTCAACAGGCCGATATGGATGCCGCACTGAAAGCGGCACTCGGGACTCTCGAAAAAATGACTGCACAGCGTTAATCGGGTTTCATCAACGACCTGCTACCCGTTGTCCACTGGATCATTGATGGTGAGCAACTCGATCGTGATCTGTTGGTCGCTGGTGCTTTCGCTGTGAACTAGAATGTCAGCGACAAATTGGCCGGGCAGATTAAACTCATAGTCGGGCAACTGATTGCAAGCTGAACCGATCCCGGGCATCTCCCCGAGCACAGCCAGTTTAACAACTAGAATATGCCGGGTGCCGGAGAAGGTGATACTGGCCCATGGTCGCTCTCGCACCATCGTCACCTCATAATCCGCACCGAACAGCTTTTGCAGCTGTTCAACTATTCTCGATCCCGGATCCCTATGGCTGCGATCCTTTGGTTTCTCTCTCTCAACGGTTTCAGCCCGCATGATCATTTCTCCATTTGTTTATGAAATGTTCCGTACGTTTTGAAATTTTGCTCCCTGGTTGCCTGCCATTGCGCAAGTCGTCCACAAAGCGTGGATCGCGGACCGCTAGGCGTCCGAATTTCGTCGATGCCATGCCCGATTCGCGCATGAAAACCTCGATTTTCCTTATAAGATACATTGCTTGATCTCCGTTCAGTTTAAGCAGTCTGCGGACAAGATTTCGGCTGACGACTCGTCCAAAATAGGCATTTTCCTATTTGAAATGTAATTTCCTACATGTCTAGGATTTTTCCTATTGCCAATTCCGGTCATTGAGGCTAAATCCGTTATATGGCCCAAGCGATACCAATGGCGGAGGGAGATCCACGCAGTAATCTGGAACAGTTGATCCGGAAAAATGGTGACGATTTTTCATCATTGTCCCGGATGCTGGGCAAAAACCCCGCCTATATTCAGCAGTATATAAAGCGTGGTACACCCAAGAAACTCGATGAAAATGATCGGCGAAAGCTGGCGGAGTTTTATGCGGTCGACGAGCAAGTGCTGGGCGGCACGGGTCAGATGCCAGGTGGCAGCTCAGCCAGCATTGCCAGCCATAATCTCGTTCGAATCAAGCAACTGCAAGTCGAAGCGTCTGCCGGCCCCGGATCGTTGGCGGACGATGACGCCATTCAAGACAATATGGCCTTTGGCGCGAAATGGCTGAAACAGCTTGGCCCTGATCCGGCCAACTTGTCGCTAATCTCTGTCGATGGCGATTCAATGGACCCGACCTTGTGTGATGGCGACGATATCATGGTCGACCACAGTGCTGCTGAACGGCCTTTGCGCGATGGCATCTACGTGCTGCGGATGGACGATGTTCTGCTGGTAAAGCGGCTGGCGCTTCGACCGTCAGGCAAGTTATCGATTCGCAGCGACAATGATCGCTATCCCAACTGGGGCGATGTCGAACCGCGAGAGGTCAATATCATTGGGCGCGTGGTTTGGACCGGTCGGCGGCTATAGACGGTCACTCTCAGCCACTTAACACTATCAGGCCTTGCAACTTGCTGGCCGCCCCGCCAAATAGCTGTGCATGACAGAAGCTCCTTTAAAGGCCGTGATTATTCCGGTCACACCGCTCCAGCAAAATTGCACCCTCTTGTGGTGTACCAAGACAAACAAGGCTGCACTCAGTGACCCAGGCGGAGACTTGGGCCGGCTCAAGGCAGCGGTCGCCGAACATGGTGTTGACCTGGAAAAAATCATCATCACCCACGGCCATCTCGATCATTGCGGCCAAGCCGGGATGCTTGCCGAAGAACTCGGCTTGCCAATCGAAGGGCCGCACAAGGACGATCTGTTCTGGATCGAGCAACTGGATGGTGATGGCGCGCGTTATGGAATGGAGGCCAAAAGCTTTAAACCTGATCGCTGGTTAAATGACGGCGATCAAGTGACGGTTGGTGATCTCATCCTGGATGTCATTCATTGCCCGGGACATACGCCCGGTCACGTTATTTTCTATCATCAGCCTTCCAAGCTCGCGGTGGTTGGAGATGTTATTTTTCAGGGATCCATTGGCCGCACTGATTTCCCGCGCGGCAACCATCAGGACTTGATCGACGCCATTACTCAAAAACTCTGGCCGCTTGGCGATGATGTAACCTTCATTCCCGGCCACGGGCCGACCAGCCAATTTGGCTATGAGCGCAAAACCAATGCCTTTGTGGCGGATGATGTTTTGGCGGCGCGCTAAGGCCGTTTGGGAACGACGCGCAGAATTTTACTGACGGGCCCGGATTTATCTTCGGTCAGAAGATATAAATAACCGTCCGGTCCGGTTCGCACGTCACGGAATCGCGCTCCCAATTCACCAAAAAGTTCCGTCTGCTTTCCCAGAGAGCCGTCGGCTTCCATCTCGACATGGCGCACATGCTTTAGAACCAGAGCAGAAAGAAACAGATCATCCTGCCAGTCCGGAAAAGCTTCTCCGGAATATTGTGCGAACCCGGAAGGGGCTATTGAAGGCGTAAAGTGGACCAGCGATTGCTCCGTACCATTACGCGCTTCAAACGGCGATATGCGACCACCAGAATAGTCTAACCCATACGAAACCGTCGGCCATCCATAATTTACTCCGGGCTTGATCTCGTTAATCTCATCACCGCCAGCAGGTCCATGCTCATGGGCGAAAACCCGCCCATCAGCAGCCAGAATGATTCCTTGCGGATTGCGGTGACCATAGCTCCAGATTTCCGGTAAAGCCCCTTCCCTATCCACAAATGGATTGTCTGCTGGCACCGAACCGTCGTCGTTCAGGCGGACAATTTTGCCGAAATGCGTGTCGAGCTGTTGGGCTTTTTCGCGAAAATGGAATGCGTCCCCGACCGGCATCAACAATGTGCCATCGCTCAAAAACTGAATACGGGCACCATAATGATTCCCCTGCACACGAGCCGGTGAAGCGGCAAATAGCTGTTTTCCCTCCGAAAGACGCGGCGCGGCGCCGTCATCATATCTAAACCGCATCAGCAGCAAACTATTCTGGTCCCCTTGGTGCGCGGCATAGGAAATGTAGACCTGACTATTGGACTCGAACTGCGGATGCAGAACAACGTCGAACAGCCCGGCCTGCATGCCGTCGCCAAAGTGTACTGTTGGATGCGGTTCGCCAGTTGTAAAATCGTGAACCAGATCAGTCTTCCCATTTTTGCCGACACGCTTCAGTTTGCCGGTACGTTCGGTCACCAGCATGTCTCCATTGGGAAGAAAGGCGAGAGACCAGGGATGATCAAGGCCATCTGCGACGGTCTGAATTTCATAGTTTATTGGCGCAGGGTCGGCCTTGCCAGCCAATTCGCTGGTTTTGACACCGGAGGAAGATGCCCCCTGATCGGCACAGGATATCATCAGGCAGGACACCAGTATCGAAAGAATGATTGAATTGCTGCGCATTTTGTATCCCCGGAACTTGATGTTACGACTTTCAATCATGTCCAGGCTTTTGTCTACAAGCATTTACGCTTGATCAGCCTGCCAAAGAAGCTAGGTTCGATGTTCTTCTGGAGTTATCACTATGGCCGGTTTTTTACGCTTTATTCTCGGACTATTCGGAGGAGCATTGATCACCTATATTGTGGGAACAACGGTCAATTCTCAATTTGTGATGAATGCGCATGGCGTTCCCGTGACATGGGGCGATCGGCTTAACATGACCTTATTCGATATATCCAATATGCTATTATATTTTGTGATCATTGCCCTTAGCTTTTTGATCGCATTTGCTATTGCAGCTCTCCTAAAGCGGCTGCTCCCCAATCTGGCAAATATTGCCTATCCAATTGCTGGAGCAGCGGCAATTGGCGCCGCATTGGGGCTAATGTATATGATGTTTCAAACCGTTCCGATCAGCGGCGCGCGTTCAACACTCGGCTTTCTGTCGCAAATGGCTGCGGGCGGACTTGGCGGATGGATTTTCGGGCGTTTCCTGGTCGCAAACCAAACACATTCCTCAGGCGCAAGCGCTTAGTCGAACGGTGGGCTAGCCTGCTTGAACCGTCACCGGTGACGTACTTGCGTCTGTCGCACTAAAGTAGGGAATCGCAATGGCATAGGCGCCAAGACCAAGCGTGATAAGCAGTGTCAGTATAGTTCCAACTGTGCGGCCTTTGCCCAGTTTTCCGCCATCCATTCCGACACCATGGGCAATTCGGCCGAGCATATAGAGGCCGCCAACAATCCACAGCCATGTATGGGAACCGGTCGCAAGCTCGATAACCGCAATCAGAATCAAAATGATCGGCAAGCTTTCGCCATAATTGGCATGGGCACGCATCCGGCGAATAACCTTTTCATTTCCTCCATCACCAACGCTGACTTTCTCTGATGTGCGGACCTGTCCGACACGGATCATTAACCAGATATTGACCATCGCTGCGGCTCCGGCAATGGTAAGTGTAATCGGTAAAATCATCGTTCCCCCAAAAAGCTTTTGAATTTATCCCCTGCCTATAGAAGCACAATGCTTGCAACGCACGGGAAAATCGTTATACGCGCCCCTTCGCGTGTAATTCGCTTACGCATGAGTCGGTGATTCTCTGTAGATATATAGAGGTAAGCTTGCTCAAAAGCGGCGTTTGGCTTATTATACACATATATGAAATTTGAAATTTAACGAACAGGCTTAGCAATGGCTGTCCCTAAACGAAAAACTACGCCGTCCAAGCGCGGAATGCGCCGTTCTCATGATGCTTTGAAAGTCGAAGCCTATCAAGAATGTTCCAATTGCGGTGAACTGAAGCGCCCTCACCATATGTGTGGGGCTTGCGGCTTCTATAATGGCCGTGAAGTAATGGCAGTCGACCTTTAGTCTTTCGGACTTTGGTCGACTATCGTCACGCCATCACGCATTTAATCAAGGGGAATAACCGGTGGGGATGAGGCCGCGAATCGCAATTGACGCGATGGGCGGCGATGTCGGCGCGCGCGTGATGGTTGCCGGCGCTGCTCTAGCCCGGCATCGGCACGAAGGTTTTCAATTCCTGTTTGTCGGTGATGAAAACGAGATCAAGGAAGCGCTGAAAAGCCATCCCAATCTTAGCGCCGCTTCCGAAATATTACACGCTGAAGATGTCGTTTCCGGTGATGCGAAACCCAGCCAGGCGCTACGCGGCTCCAAAAAGACATCAATGGGCATGGCAGTCGGCGCAGTTAAATCAGGCGAAGTA
Source organism: Sphingorhabdus sp. Alg231-15 (assembly GCF_900149705.1). Lineage (NCBI taxonomy): Bacteria > Pseudomonadati > Pseudomonadota > Alphaproteobacteria > Sphingomonadales > Sphingorhabdaceae > Sphingorhabdus > Sphingorhabdus sp. Alg231-15. The sequence continues at coordinate 1,836,364 of NZ_LT703001.1, forward strand.
AGTGCTGCGGTGAGCGCCGGCAATACGGGTGCCCTGATGGCAATCTCGAAACTTGCGCTACGTACCATGCCGGGCATTGATCGTCCGGCCCTGGCGGCTTTGCTGCCAACCATGAAAGACAGCGACGTCGTGATGCTGGATCTTGGCGCCAATGCCGAGTGCGACAGCCGCAATCTGGTCCAATTTTCCGTAATGGGTGCAGCCTATAGCCGGATCATGCATGGCTTTGAAAAGCCAAAGGTGAAGCTGCTGAATATCGGAACAGAAGACGGTAAGGGTACAGGAACATTGCAAGTCGCTGCCGAAGCATTGAAAAATGCTGATGGCCTGGCAATGAACTTTCAAGGCTTCACGGAAGCGGACAAGATATCAACCGGCGAAGTTGATGTAATCGTGACAGACGGCTTCTCAGGCAATATTGCGCTAAAGGCGCTTGAGGGCACTGCACGCTTCGTCACCGATCTGTTGAAACGCAGTTTCCTAAGCTCTTTGCGCTCCAAGATCGGCTTTCTGATTTCTCGACCGGCGACAGAATTGCTGAAAGAACATCTCGATCCCAACAATCACAATGGAGCGGTTTTCCTGGGCCTGAACGGTGTCGTGGTAAAAAGCCATGGAAGTGCCGATGAAAAAGGCGTAGCCAATGCGGTAGAAGTTGCCGCAAGGTTGGTAGAGGACAGCATTTTGGAACGCATTAGCGAAGATCTGAATAAGATCAGCAGTTTACCTCCAGTGGAGTTAGCTGGCAAATGAGTGGCGCGACCGCCCGCCGCGCGGTCATTAAGGGGACCGGCTCGGCCCTGCCGCGGACGAAAGTGTCAAACGCTGAACTCGCAGAAAAAGTCGATACCACCGACGCATGGATTGTTGAACGCACCGGTATAAAATTTCGCCATATCGCAGAGGATGATGAAACAACGTCAAGTCTGGCGACAGCCGCGGCACGGCAAGCACTCGACATATCGGGACTGTCTGCTGATGATATTGATTTGATCGTATTGGCCACTGCAACGCCAGACCAGACCTTTCCCGCAACCGCAACGATCGTGCAACATGAACTGGGCTGCAACGGATGCGTTGCCTTTGATGTTGCGGCGGTCTGCTCGGGCTTTCTCTATGCGTTGTCCGTTGCAGAGAGCATGATACGCGCTGGCAGCGCACAAAATGCGATCGTTATCGGCGCGGAAACATTCAGTCGAATCCTGGACTGGGAAGACCGAGCGACCTGCGTATTATTTGGTGATGGCGCAGGTGCGATCATTCTTTCTGGCGAAGAAACAGAAAAAGGGGTGCTGTCGACGCGACTTCATGCAGATGGCGAGCATAACCAGTTACTTTATGTAGATGGGGGTGCGGGTACGACAGGAACGGTTGGAAAGCTTCGTATGAAGGGACGAGAAGTGTTTCGTCACGCCGTTGTCAATCTGTCATCAGTATTGACCGAGGCATTGGATGCCGCCGGTGAACAAATGGATGATGTTGACTGGGTTGTGCCGCATCAAGCCAACGCCCGTATATTGGATGCGACTGCCAAAAAACTAAACCTAGCGCCTGAAAAGGTAATCAAGACAGTGGATCAGCATGCAAATACGTCGGCGGCGTCGGTGCCTTTGGCGCTTGATGCTGCTGTTCGTGATGGCCGCATAAAACCGGATGATCTGCTGGTACTTGAAGCGATGGGCGGCGGTTTCACCTGGGGCGCAAGCGTCATTCGATACTGAAGGTCATTATGGATCAGGATAGAGCTACCTGAGCCTTCGTATCGACGCGATCAATGCGGTCCAAATGGGCAGCAGATGACTTGTTGATCGTCAAATTTACATTTTGGTCGAAAGAGCATTGAGCTTACAGATATCCTGGCCCTAGCTGTATCGATGGGGCAAACAAGTTACGACAATATAAGTGTTTCATCACAGTTTCTCAATCGACTCTTTCGCAGTTGCCTGGAGATTGGTGCGCGGAAACCTGTTCTGCTGGAAGCATTGGGCCTTGCCGAATCAGAACTGCGTGATCCGCGAACGAGATTTGGGAGCAACGCCGTCAGTGTCTTGTGTCACACGACAGCTCAGGAACTTGGCAGCGATACCATATTGTCCGATATTGGCAGGGAAATGATGCCCTCCGGTTTCTCAGATTTTAGTCATGCAGCAATGTTTGGACCAACTTTGAGAGATGTACTGCAGGCTGCTGCAGCGGCACTTGATTTCGGTATGCATAGACCGCTTCTCAATTGGCAGGAGCTTGGTCATCAATGCCGTTTGACCTGGGATCGCGAATCAGATGCGGCCGACGAACTGGTTGCTGTGGTTTTTTCAATCCTGTGTCATGTTGCTCAGACGATAACGCGGGGCGGACCCCCGGTGATTAAGGCTGCATGTTTCCGCAACAGGGGAGGGAAAAACTACGACAGTTTGATCAGTACAGAATATCGTGCACCCAAATTATCATGTTTTTTCAATCAACCAGATACCTGTCTGGAATTTCATCAGAGCCTTGTCGATCTGCCCAATCCTTTCCGCAATGCGGCGGTTGTGCGGACTGCAGGACAACAGTTCGCCCAGTTTCAGATTAATGGGGAAAAATCGGTTCCATTGGCTAAACTGAGCTATAATTACCTGTTTCATTTGCTAGACAAATCAGGACTCGGTCTTGACGCGGCTGCGGCCACCTTCGGAATGGCCGAACGAACTCTACGGCGCAAGCTCGTTGCGGAAGGTGCCTCCTTCCGGCAGATATTGGAACAAGTACGCCGCGATACCTGTCAGCTCTATTTCCTTGAAGGCACACGTTCCCTTTCGGAAATTGCGACCAAATTGGGTTATAGTGAATTGAGTGCCTTCACCCGGGCATATACGGCGTGGCATGGTCGTTCACCCAGCCGAGATCTCGCAGCGCATATCGCGCTCGCTGCCTGACTATGGTGCATTTTCTGATACATGATTAAGAAAAATGGTGGGCGTAGAGAGAGTTGAACTCCCGACCCCTTCGATGTCAACGAAGTGCTCTACCACTGAGCTATACGCCCACGCTGCAGGCCGTCTAGCTACCCCCTAGACAGGGTGCAAGACTTAATTCAGTTCACCGATACTATCTGGTTCAAATAGCCGTTGCACTTCAAGAACGAGATCCTTCAAATGGAACGGCTTTGAGAGAATTTTTGCCTTCGGTACCGATTCACCGGCACGCAAGGTCACACCAGAAAATCCTGTAATGAACATGACTTGCGTATCAGGAGATACTTTGGCGCAATGCTGAGCCAACTCGATACCATCCATCTCTGGCATGACAATATCGGTCAGCAATAGATCAAATTTCTCTGCTTCGAGATAGGGCAAAGCTGCTGTCCCGCGATCGACCGCGACGACATCATAATTAGATTTTTGCAACGCGCGCGTCAGATGTTCACGCATAGCCTGTTCATCTTCCGCAAGAAGAATTCTTATCATTTTCGGGCCATTCCCTGTCGTTATAGTCTTCAAAAACTAAAGCGTTTATGCCTAAACTTAACTATAGGAGCAAATCTCTTAATATTTTGGTTCTGTGAGCTCTTTTTATGCGATATTGGGAAAAGGAACGAGTGAGAACATAATGACCAATCAAAATATCGATAGTTTGAGCGATATTGAGGCTCTCGGTGGTCCTTTTTCCTCCTATAATATCAACAACCTGCAATTTCCGCTCCTGATCAGCGTCCCGCATGCAGGGCGAGTATATCCCGATCAAATAATGGAGAATCTAGCCGTATCTGCGGCGCATCTTTTGCGGTTGGAAGATCGGTATGCCGATCGCCTCGCCAGCACGGCTATCGCTTGCGGTTTTCCGGCAATTATTGCTCACCGGCCTCGGGCATGGGTAGATTTGAACCGCAATCGATCAGAAATTGATGCTGATATGATCGTTGATTTGACCACATCTCAAGTACCTGCACCCAGCAGGAAGGTTCGCGGAGGTCTGGGCGTCGTGCCCAGCCGCTTGCACGGTGTTGGCAGCTTGTGGAGGAAAAAGTGGCAATGGAAAGACATAGATCACCGTCTGAATAGCTGTCATGAACCCTATCATGACAGCATTGCCGGAATATTAGAGCGGATGCGCCTTAAATTCGGCTGTGCCATTTTATTGGATCTGCACAGCATGCCGCCATTGGATGAAGATCAAGGAAATGCCGATATCGTTATCGGCGATCGATTTGGTCGCAGTGCGGGCTCACGCTACTCAGAGCTTTCCATGTCCTTCTTTCAGCAATCTGGAGTCCAGGCACGGCTAAACCATCCTTACGCCGGCGGATATATTTTGGAGCGCCACAGCAAGGTCGAGAAAGATATTCATGCCCTGCAGTTGGAAGTCAGCCGCCGCTATTATCTGGATGAATCACTGCAGGAACCCGGTTGCCGGTTACCGGAGATGGCCGGCCACATTGCTAATCTGGCTTCACGATTGGCCGGACAGATAGACAAGCAGTTTCTGCTCACTGCCGCCGAGTAAACGACAGTTATAGCAAAGCTAAAAAAAACCACCCCGCCATTACGGCGAGGTGGCCAAGGTTCAGGGAGGTGGCATTCAAAGAATGCCGGTACAGATCCAATCGGGGGATGTGAACCTGTACGACTCGTAATGTGGTCTCTTGTGCAACGAGTTGCAAGACCCAATCACGAAATTATTGGTCCGATTCTGTGTTATCGGGAAAGCCACCCCAAATAGAAGTGAGATAATTGGACCCGATCAAGTCCTCAGGGACCAGTTGATGCTTTCGAAAAAAGGATCTTATAAATCCAATGATCCAGTGAAGCGCCTAATAAAACGATAGTTTACTTCACTGGATCACAAATATTCTCAAAGGCCTGATAGCGCCATTTAGACAGTTGGAGCCTCAGTTACCTGGGGCACCTTACCTGCTTCAACTTGCTTCGCGAAGACCTCACGCATGATCTGGAGCGAGAAAAGATGCGCATAGATTAGAGGCAACATGCCGTTCTGGTTAATTTTGCGCAGTTCATCGCCGCGCATGTCCCGAAGCTTTTCCTCATTGACCATCTGAAAACCGCGATAGACGAACGGCTTTTCAACGCCGGTCTGCTGGATAGCAACTTCACCATCCATCAACAGATCCAGTTTCTTCAGTTCCTCGACAAACTGGCCAGTACGTTGACCAGCCTGTTCAAATTGTTCACAAAACTCCAGGATACTCTTGGTCTTTTCGCTAGGCTGGTCTTTGTCAAAAAGCGCCTCGCCATCTTTATAATCTCCGATGGCTCCTGTTGTAGGATCAAAGCAGAGCGATAGCTCGTCGGCATCAGGCCGCAATTTTGCGAGCATGAATGGATAGCGGCGCACATAAGCAGGAACGTAGGCAGGTTGGTTGAAACGGCCATCTTCACCCATGAACGTGTTCACACCTTCGTTCAGCCCCATCAAGATCAGAGGAACGCTATTTTCACCCACTGAGAAGACAATGGGATAGTTGCGGGCGGCATTGGAAAACTCATCAACTGTCAAGGGAATCGCGTGCTGTTCTTGCATAAAGGACGCATCATCCAGCCCTTTGACTTTCCAGCCTCCATGTTCTTTAGAATTGAGCGGAACCAAATCCTTGTAGAACATAGGAAGAGCTTGAGCTTGCGGCGCGCTGGCCATAATTTTTCTCCAAAATAGATTACTGTAAACTTGTCTGTTGGGGCTGCTTTAAGAGGCTGGCGTTGCAGACGCAAGCGGAACTAGTTTGCCCGGATTCATTATATTTTGCGGATCAATCGCTTGCTTTATTGCGCGCAGCGTCAAAGTCCGAGCATCGCCGGAAAGGCGCGCCAGCTCGTCGCGCTTAGATTGACCTATGCCATGTTCGGCAGAAATAGAACCACCTGTTGCCACGACGAGATCATGAACCATTGGTGAAACTGTCTGAGAAGACTGCAGCATCCATTTCACCCCTTCAGGGCCGGTGGTCACGTCGTCAGGTGCCTTCACATGAAAATGGACATTGCCGTCTCCCATATGGCCAAAAGCCGCTACTTTTGTGCCCGAGAATGCGGTTTCAATCTGCGCACCGGCCTCAGTTATAAAATCTGCCATTTGCGCCACCGGTACACTGATATCATGTTGCAGCGCCGGACCATCAGTTCGTTCTGCTTCAGAAATCGAATCACGGATTTTCCAGAATGCCTCGGCGTGGTTTTCGTTCTCAGCAATCGCAGCGTCGCTAATAAGATCTTTTTCAATCGCCTCGGTTAGCAATGATTCAACCACTTCACGTGGATCAGCCGCACCGGGTTGGTCGCGCACAAATTCAACCAAGACATTCCATGGCGCCCCCTGTTCCAATGGCGGGCGCGTATCAGGAATATGTTTTAACACCGAGTCCAGGCAGGTCCTCGGAATGATTTCAAAGCCTTCCAATGATTGATTTTCACGGGAGCAAAGAAACTTGAACAGCTGGTGGGCCGCTTGCGGAGAAGCCACGCCAGCCCAAGCTACACAGCGGTCAATCAAAGCCGGAACCGTTTTGAGCGTCGCGCCAGTCACGATACCCAGCGTTCCCTCTCCACCAATAAGCAGCTGTTTAAGATCATAACCACGATTGTCTTTTTTGAGCGCCGACAATCCATTATAGATGCTACCATCAGGCAATACCGCTTCCAGCCCAGCAACCAGTGCCCGCATCGTGCCGTGCCGCAAAACCTGAGTGCCACCGGCATTGGTTGATACAAGGCCGCCAATGGTCGCCGATCCCTTGCCGCCCAGCGTCAGTGGGAAACGTTGGCCATGCTCGTCTAGTGCCTCGTGAAAATTCTGGAGGATGACGCCGGCATCGCAGACCGCCAGTTGATCTCCAGATGCGATCTCGCGGATTCGGTTCATTCGGCGCAGCGAGAGCAGAACAGATTCGCCTTCTGGATTAGGTGTAGCACCTCCGACCATTCCGCTATTACCACCCTGAGGAACGAGCGAAATCGCATGGGCATGAGCGACTTTGACTATTTCTGAAACTTCCTTGGTGCTGGCTGGTGAAAGGAGGGCAAGCGCCTTTCCAGTATAGCGACCACGCCAATCAGTCAGCCAAGGTTCCATATCGTCAGGCGCGCTGGTAAAACCCTTTGGCCCGACAATTTCAGCCATGCTCTTTAACCAATCGGCCATTTCCGACATCATATGCTCCAGAATTTAAGGGACTTTCCAGAATATAGCGGCATTGCTACCAAAGGCCAAGAAATGAGTAGAAAAGATAGTTCATCAATTGTTCAATCTGCACCGTTATAGGCATGATGATGATAACTAGGGGTTTTCGGTGAGTCTTACACTCTATGCATCATTGCTGTTGGCGGCACCGGTCGCCTCAGAGCTGCCCGAAACCGGTATTCCCGACAAGACCGAGGGTTTTTTTGTTGCCCCCGCTGGACAACGATTTGCACAAGTGCGGATCGAAAAACGGGTCATTATCCGGGTACCACGTCGCCGACCGTTAATGGCTTCAGCGATGGCGGATATTGCCCGTTCATCTCGGCCAACAACTTATAAGCAAAAGAAAATTGGCAAATGCCTTCCGATGCGAAGCATATTGGGAGTCCAGAGATTTGGGGAACGGTATCTGGATCTGGTGACTAGGGACCGCAAACAAATCCGCGCGCGCCTGAAAAAAAAATGCCAGGCGCGTAGCTTCTATTCCGGATTCTACATGGAAAAATCGAGTGACGGCAAAATCTGCACCGACAGGGATGTTTTACATTCCCGGACAGGCTCCAAATGCGAGATTGACAGATTTCGACTTTTGGTTCCGGAGTGACTATTCCCGTCTAACGATCTGATAGTTCCAGATAGCTTGACAAAAGCGGCGTTTCGCACCATCCCCCGGTAAAGCTTTTACAAGCTTGTTGATTGTGCGTAAATGCACCGTAATTTTCCGGAAACACTATGAAATTCGCCGACCTCGGCCTCTCTGATGAATTGTTGAAAGCCGTAGCAGATGCCGGCTATGATGAGCCCACGCCCATTCAGGCGCAGGCCATACCTCCCGTGCTGATGATGAAGGACATTATCGGCATTGCACAGACCGGAACCGGTAAGACGGCAAGCTTTGTCTTGCCCATGATCGACATTCTGGCGCATGGGCGCTCCAGGGCCAGAATGCCGCGCTCCCTAATTCTGGAACCGACACGGGAACTGGCGGCTCAAGTCGCTGAGAATTTTGAGAAATATGGCAAGAATCATAATTTGAGCATGGCGCTTTTGATCGGCGGTGTATCAATGGGCGATCAGATCAAGGCACTGGAAAAAGGTGTCGATGTATTGATCGCAACACCGGGCCGGTTGATGGATCTTTTTGAGCGTGGCCGCATCTTGATGTCCGGCTGTGAACTGCTCGTGATCGACGAAGCAGATCGCATGCTTGATATGGGCTTCATTCCGGATATCGAGCAGATCTGTTCAAAACTGCCGACAACCCGGCAGACCATGTTGTTCTCCGCTACGATGCCGCCGCCAATCAAGAAACTGTCTGATCAGTTTCTCAACAATCCGAAATCTGTTGAGGTATCGCGGCCAGCAACTGCCAACACATCTATTGACCAATCAATTATCCATGTCGCGCCTAAGGCAAAGCGCAAACTACTCTATGGCATATTAGACAATGAGGGTGTCGATACCGCGATTATCTTTTGCAACCGCAAAACCGAAGTGCGCGATCTTTGCCAGCAAATGCGCAAGGATGGTTTTGATGCTGGGCAGATTCATGGCGATATGGACCAAAGCTCTCGCCTTGCAGAGCTCGACCGCTTTAAATCCGGCGAGATCAATATCTTGTGCGCCTCCGATGTCGCAGCCCGGGGGCTGGACATCAAGGGCGTCAGTCATGTGGTGAATTACGACATTCCCTGGCATCCCGATGACTATATCCACCGGATCGGTCGTACGGGCCGGGCGGGTGCGACTGGTGTTGCTATTACATTTGTCACCAATCGTGATGATGAACATGTTGATAGCATTCAAAAACTTACCGGCATGAAACTTCCAGTGCGGGACAGCAAGTCGGTCAAGCCTGAGAAAAAGCAGGGCAGCAAAAAACCGATTGCTGACAAGCCAAAGAGCCACAAGCCCAAAAAGCAACCTTCTGATGACCAACAGATGGCCGCTCAAAAGCGTCCGGAAAAAACCGCGAAGAAAGATGCCAAATTAAGAAAACAAAGCCCGACTGAAGACAAAGTCAATGAAGGTGATGATGGCTGGAATGGCCCAGTTCCAGGGTTCCTCGATGCAAAACTAGACCGCTAGCAATAAGTCCATTCATCAATGGACTGACCAGATGGTGGCTATTGCAGTGTCAGACTATCCAAAATCTGCTTTGCCAGTGGATCAATGGTTTCGGCGCTATCCACCGGGTAGGTGATTGCCGCTTTGATCATTGTTCCATCTGGTTTGCGAAGGATGCGTTGCGCAGTTTTGGTGCCTTCTTCAATAAGACCGGATGCCCGATATTCATTTTCGTTCACATAGTCACCGGTCATAGCTTCACCGGCATTTTCAAGCTCGGTTACAGCTGCGGCAAGATCAGCATCTTCCCGATTTTCGATCCAGCCAGCAGTAAGCTTTGCCTTTGATTGCGCGTCGTCAAACACACGGCCATTGTCGTCGCTGGCCGTTTCATCAGCTGCCCAATCTTTCGGAACCATGATCGAAAATCCCCGAAGAGCATTGGCGTAGCTGGTCATCTCGGCGCTATCTATAACCGGTGCGTCGCCGTCTGCATTGGCCGCAGCCTCTTCGTCGCGAATAGCCTTACTGGCAGCATCTGCTTGCTCGGCCAGTTCTTCACTCGACGGCACGTCACCAACGGCCTCTTGTTTGCCGCAGGAAGAAAGAATCAGAACAGCAGAAAGAGCTGCAGAAATCGAGAATGAAGGTCGCATGTTTGTCATAGATGGTAGACTTAGGGAGTGAAGCCCTAAACATCAACTGGGAAGATCAGGCCGCGTTATCGATTCCCAGATCTGCCAGTTTGCGGTAAAGAGTCGAACGGCCAATGCCGAGCCGGCGCGCGACCTCTGTCATCCGGCCGCGATAATGGCCGATTGCCAAGCGAATGACATCGGCTTCAATCTCTTCAAGCGGTCGAAGGTTACCGTCTTCACTATATAGCGTGATTCCAATACCTTCGGGGCTACTGGCCACATGGTGATGCTCATCTCCAGATTCCGCTACAAAGGAAGCGATCTGAGGAAACTCATCGCAGGTCAGTGCATCGCGGTCACACATTACAGCCGCTCTGAACAAAACGCTTTGCAACTGACGGACATTGCCTGGCCATTGATAACTGCGCAGCAGGTTGAGCGCTTCATCAGTAATACCAAGGCTGCGCAGACCGGGCTGGAGCGCAAGGCGCGACAGAAAATGACGCGCCAGTGCCGGTATGTCACCGGTGCGATCACGCAAAGGTGGAATAGTCAATTGAACGACATTCATCCGGTAATAGAGATCTTCGCGGAACCGTTCCTTTTTGACCTCCTGATCAAGAGTACGGTTTGTGGCCGCAATGATCCGTACATCAATCTGAAAGCTGTTCGGGCTGCCCAAAGGCTGAATTTCTGATGTTTTCAGGAAGCGCAGCAGGCGAACTTGAGTCTCGGCTGGTATCCGGTCCACCTCATCGAGGAAGATTGTCCCGCCTTCGGCTTGCTGCAGCAAACCAATTTTCCGGTCAAATGCGCCAGTAAACGCACCTTTTTCATGACCGAAGAGAATCGAATCGAGCAAATTTCCCGTAATCGCACCACAGTTGATTTTCAGCATGGGCAGTTTGGAACGCGGACTCGCAGCGTGAATGGCGTCGGCAATCACTTCTTTGCCAACACCGCCTTCGCCCTCAATCAGGACAGGAACCCGGGCCCGCGCCGCTTTGGCGGCAATAGCCAAGGCCGCACGAAAGGCAGGAGCTGCACCAACAATTTCTTCAAACTCCAGTGGTGCAGAAATTTTTTCGGTCAGCGGCTGTAATTCACCAACCTCCTTTGAGCTTTCAACCGCCGTTGTGAGCGCTTGCAGCATCTGCTCCGGCGCCACGGGCTTGATGAGATAATCGGTTGCACCAGCCCGAACCGCATTTACGGCTTCGGTCACTGAACCAACGGCAGTAAGCATCAAGATTGGCAGGGCCGGTCGACGGGATTTGAGTTCGGCAATCAGTTCGGTGGCTTCTGGGCCTGGCACCCAATGATCAAGAATGATCGCATCAAGCATCATGCCATCTTGTGTACCCAATGTCGCGATCGCGGTTTCGGCGTCACGCGCAAAGATGGTGCGATAGCCGGCCCGCGATGCAAGGGCGGAGATCAACCGGCATTGTGCCGGCTCATCGTCGATTAACATCAGCAATTTTGTGCCGTTTTGAGCCATTTTTATCCCATATGTGCCAGAATGAACCAATAATGTAGCAACGAGGGGTAAAGACCGGATTAAGAAGGGCTGATATTTTCTATCACTCTTATTAGGATAAATCACGCCGCGGGGCCTTGAGCGATACGATATATATGGTTAGAGCAGCGACAATCTTTATTCGAATATTTGGAGGAACCATGGCTTCTGATAACAATATGAAATCGGCAGAAGAGAATTACGGCCGCTTTTTGTCCTGGCTGAAGATCGGATCGATCATCACAGCTCTGGTTACGATATTGGTCATCATCCTCATTGTCAGCTGATTGGAATAATCCTTGAAAATTGCGGTATTGAAAGAACTCGCCGACGGTGAGCAGCGGGTTAGTGCTTCCCCGGAAACGGTAAAGAAGTTCACGGCACTGGGCGCCACCATGGCGGTGGAAGAAGGGGCTGGTCTGTCTGCATCGATTGCGGATGCGGACTATGAAGCACAAGGGGCCAGCATTGGCACGCGCGCGGCGGTGTTGAAAGATGCCGATATTGTGCTGGGCGTGCAGGGTCCGGAACCAAAATCGCTGAAGGGTATGAGAAAGGGCGCATGGCTGGTGGCCAGCCTCAACCCATTTGGGGAGCGGGCGCGAGTTGATGAATATGCCGCGCTGGGCATTGATGCTCTGGCTATGGAATTCATGCCGCGGATCACCCGCGCGCAGTCGATGGATATCTTGTCCTCACAATCGAACTTGTCCGGTTACAAAGCAGTGATCGAAGCCGGTTCCCATTATGGCCGTGCTTTTCCGATGATGATGACCGCTGCTGGCACGGTGTCGGCGGCAAAATGCTTTGTCATGGGTGTCGGTGTCGCCGGTCTGCAGGCCATTGCGACGGCGCGTCGGCTGGGCGCACAGGTTTCAGCAACCGATGTACGGGCTGCAACCAAGGAACAAATTCAATCGCTTGGCGCCAAACCTATTTTTGTCGAAGATGTCGCAGGCATCGAAGGCGAAGGCACCGGCGGCTATGCCACCGAAATGAGCGAGGAATATCAAAAGGCGCAGGCTGAACTGGTATCCAAGCATATCGCCAAACAGGACATCGTGATCACCACCGCGTTAATCCCGGGACGCCCGGCACCGCGACTGATCAGTGACGCCCAGATTGCCACGATGCGTGCCGGCAGCGTGATTGTCGATCTGGCCGCAGAACAAGGCGGTAATGTCGAGGGCGCTGTCGCCGGCAAGGTTGTAGAAAAGCATGGCGTAAAGATTTACGGTGCGAACAATATGCCCTCGACCTTGGCTGCGGATAGCTCCGCATTGTTTGCCCGCAACCTCTATAATTTCCTCAGCGCCTATTGGGATGAAGAGGCCAAGCGGCCCGTCCTTCCGGATGATGATGAAGTGACGATTGGCATCCGTCTGACCAAAGACGGCAAAGTTGTGAACGAGCGCCTTCTGGCGAGCTAAGGGCAAAAAAATGGACTTTATATCAATTCTCTCAATTTTCGTGATGGCCTGTTTTGTGGGCTATTATGTGGTCTGGTCAGTGACGCCGGCGCTTCATACGCCGCTTATGGCGGTGACCAATGCGATTAGCTCGGTGATCATTGTCGGGGCCTTGATAGCGGCTGCTGCGGGATCGCAGGCTGATGGTGGTCAGACCGCGAAATGGCTGGGGCTGGTGGGTGTTGTTCTGGCCAGCGTGAACATATTTGGCGGCTTTGCCGTGACCGAGCGGATGCTCGCAATGTACAAGAAAAAGGAGCGCAAATAATGCGCGCATTATTGGGGGGCGCAGCGGCGCTATTTTTCGCGACGCCAGCGATGGCGGCATCGGGCGAAGCGGTTAATCCATGGGTCGCCGTGGCCTATCTAATCTCTGGCGTCCTGTTCATTCTCGCTCTGCGCGGTCTGTCCTCGCCGGAATCCAGTCGACGCGGCAATCGTTTTGGCATGATCGGCATGCTGATCGCCGTGGTCACAACACTGGTCACCCATGACATTGCCAGCTTGCCAGAAATCGGTGTTGCGATAGCCATTGGTGGCGCGATTGGTTTCATCATTGCCCGACGTATTCCCATGACCGATATGCCGCAGCTTGTTGCGGCTTTTCACAGTCTTGTTGGTATGGCAGCGGTGCTGGTCGGTATTGCCGCCTATCTCAATCCCGGGGCGTTCAATATTCTCGACTCAGCGGGCGAGATACTGGTCGTCAGCCGGATCGAACTGGGCTTGGGCGTTGCCATTGGCGCGATTACCTTCTCTGGTTCGGTTATCGCTTTCCTGAAACTCAACGGCAATATGTCCGGAGCGCCGATCATGCTGCCCGGCCGCCATGTCATCAATCTCGGCGTGCTCGCGGGTATCATCGGCCTGACCGCCTATTTCGCGGTCCTGCCAACTGTCGAGACAGCGATGGTCTTTTGGATCATTGTCGCGCTGGCCTTTGTTATCGGCTTCCTGCTGATCATCCCCATTGGCGGCGCGGATATGCCGGTCGTGGTGTCGATGCTGAACAGCTATTCCGGTTGGGCAGCAGCGGCCATGGGCTTTACGCTGGGTAACACTGCCATGATCATTACCGGTGCGCTGGTCGGTTCCTCTGGTGCGATCCTCTCTTACATCATGTGTAAGGCTATGAACCGCAGCTTCATCAGCGTCATCGCTGGCGGCTTCGGTGCCGACAGTGGGCCATCAGAAGGGGCAGAGAAGATCGATCGGCCATGGAAACGCGGCAGCGCCGAAGACGCGGCATATATGATGAAGCAAGCGGAAAATGTCATCATCGTGCCTGGTTACGGCATGGCGGTGGCACAGGCTCAGCATGCTTTGCGGGAAATGGGTGATATGCTCAAAGAAGAAGGCGTCAGCGTCAAATATGCCATCCACCCTGTGGCGGGACGGATGCCGGGCCATATGAATGTGCTGCTCGCCGAAGCCAATGTGCCTTATGACGAGGTGTTCGAGCTGGAAGATATCAATAGCGAGTTTGCGCAAGCCGATGTCGCTTTTGTCATCGGCGCCAATGACGTGGTCAATCCGGCGGCCAAAACCGATAAGGGATCACCGATTTACGGCATGCCGGTTTTCGATGTCGACAAAGCCAAGACGATCTTCTTCATCAAGCGCTCGATGGGCGGAGTCGGCTATGCCGGCGTCGACAATGAAGTATTTTACATGGATCAGACCATGATGCTGTTGTCCGATGCGAAGAAAATGTGCGAGGATATCGTCAAATCGCTTTAGGATGATCCGATTCCTGTAGAGCGGCTCACTTTATCAGGGATATAATCAATGCGTAAATTAGGTCTGATTGGCGGGATGTCCTGGGTCTCGACCGAGAGCTATTATCGCCGGATCAACGGTGAAGTACAGCGTAAGCTGGGCGGGTTTGCGAGTGCGCATCTGCTGATCGAAAGCGTCAATTTCAATGACTATGCGCGTCTACAGTCGGACGATGACTGGGATGCGGCGGCAGGACTGATGACCCGCTCGGCCAAACGTCTGGAAGCATCGGGCGCCACTGCGATACTGATCTGCTCCAACGCCATGCACAAAATCTACGAACAGGTTGCGCCTGAAGTCGGTGTGCCAATTCTTCATATTGCCGATTGCGTTGGTGACAAGATGATTGCGGACGGGATCAAGACCGCAACCTTGCTGGGTACACGCAATGTGATGACCGAGGGCTTCTACCGCAAACGGCTGGTCGGCAAGGGCATTACCCTAACCCCGCCGAACGAAGACCGGGTCGAGGAGATTGAACGGATCATCTACGAGGAACTGATGTTCAACCAAGTGAAGCGCGATTCGGAGCGAACATTGAAAACCTTCATCACCAATATCGCCAAACAGGAAGTCGAAGCCGTTGTGCTAGGCAGCACTGAACTTGATCTGATCATCGATACCAAGGCCAATATTCTGCCAATTTATAACAGCACCGAAATCCATGCCGATGCCGCCGTCGACTGGATCTTGACGGAGAAATAATCGCACAGCGCTGGCTTGGCATGGCGGCCCTGATATATCTGTTTAGCTGCTTTATCCGTTTCCAAGGCAATGACCACACGCAAGTTATGTGTAGCTAATACCGCTCCATATATCTGATTTTGCTAATCATATTGTCATTGGACGCTTCCGCCACGCAATTGCGGCCATCGGCTTTGGCTTCATAAAGGGCTCGATCCGCCCGCCTTAATGCCATGGCAAAGCTCTCGTCTTCAGCAATAATAGATATGCCAAAGCTGGCTGTGACTCTTTCGGAATCGCCAATTTCCGGGTGCGCAAGCATACCAACGGACAATCTGAGATGTTGAGCCACCACCAAGCGATCCGCTGAACTCGGTCCATCCAAAATGACGACAAACTCCTCACCGCCAATTCGGGCAACTTTGCCCAGTGTTCCAGTGACCCTTTGCAGGATTGTTGCGGCACGTATCAATATTTTGTCGCCAGTTTCATGCCCGAAATTGTCATTTACCCTTTTAAACAGATCTAGATCGATAATCATGATCGCTCGATCAGCCGCACTTTCTTCCGAAAGTTCCTTGATTATATATTGATCCAATCCGCGCCGGTTCATGATTCCGGTAAGCGGATCGATTGTCGCCGCCCTTTGGAGCTTTTCAATAGTATCATGCCCAACAACAATCAGCATGACGACACCGCAGGCCAGACCGCAAAATGCACTGGTTGCATGCAGCAGGATTGCAAAGGTGGAATGTTGATAGTCTGCCACCGTATGAGCGGCGTCCAAGACATCATAAACGATATAGGGGCGTAGAAAGTACATCGAGCACAACGCGGCAACTATGACGAACATGATATTCTCAAGAGCGCCACTTCGGTTCTTCCAAAGCAGCGGTAACGCGCACATCAGAATCAATCCTGCCGTAACGGACGAGAACACCGATCGCATGATGACATCTGTTTGAACAAAACTGAACCAGAGCAACAGGACAAACCCAATGCCTACAATTCCGCCTATTCTCCGAGACGGGTAGCTGGATTTATAGCGATCAAAAAGACCCAGAACCATGGCAATGCTGAAGCACCAGAACAATGTTTTTGCGATGATGTCGGATATCACCGGGTCTAGAATCGCGCGACTGATATCCATCAAAAACGCGGCGAGGCCAGCGATATAGGCCAAGGCAAGCCAACCGGCCATGCGTTGCTTTGAATCCCGCAAATAAATGATCGCAAATACACTCGCAAACAGCACAAGAATGACGATCATCAAGCCGCGAAAAACTAGATTTGGTTCTATCATATACGTCTGGGAACGGTCGAACCGCTCCAGAATTAAGGGTTAGCTGTGGCTGTACTGGATCAGATCGGAAGTAGGTGTTTGAAGCACTGTAATCAATTCTATCAATCTATGATGGTCAAACAACGAACAAAACTATGGAAAACGGCAAGCAGCAAAACACCGCTAACCAGTCCCGTTTGTTATACCGACCACTTTCGATCACTAGCTCTCGATCATTGGCTGAGTTTATTTGTTGAACCACTGGTATAAGCACCACTATCCCCATTATGGCCGCTATTGAACTGATCCCGAACTGAACATCGAATTGTTCTACAATCGCAGAAGTCAAGGAAGTCAGGAAGTAGCCGATGCTGACAATGACTCCTAACCACAGTGGTTTTTGCAACTCAGCTTTTGAACGCGCGGCCTTGAACAGCTCAAATACCCAAAATATGCTGAAAAATGCTCTCCAGAAAGGACTTATAGCAACGCCTTCTGTTTGCTGATGTCGACGCCAACATCGCCAGAACCAATAGAAAAGATATACCCCAAAGGTCGAAATGCTCATCACCAAAAACTTGGAAATGCTCATTGGCCTAAATGACCCGGAAACGGTTCCGATAGCCTCGGCGCTTTTCAACGATTGCACCGCCAATGTCAGCGAAACTATTCCTCCAACCAGCGCCAGCCCTACAATGATCAAGAAGAGCTCTGATCCGACGAATCCAAACTGGTCGTCAAGATCGATAAATTCATACGATAGATTGGTCAGCCTTTCTGTATCATTGCGATAGCCAGCGACATCCACGGCCTCCAAAATGGTTGTTTTTCCAACCAAACTCATTTCAATTATGGCATTGTCCCCGTTTCGCGTGCTAACTCTATTGAAGTCAAAAGCATTGCTCGAAATCGTTTCAGCATCGGGCAACTCCGGCCTCATCCCTGGAGTTGTCAACTTG
Organism: Sphingorhabdus sp. Alg231-15; assembly: GCF_900149705.1. NCBI lineage: Bacteria > Pseudomonadati > Pseudomonadota > Alphaproteobacteria > Sphingomonadales > Sphingorhabdaceae > Sphingorhabdus > Sphingorhabdus sp. Alg231-15. Next base: position 1,853,931 of record NZ_LT703001.1, read on the forward strand.
AAAACATGCCGCCGATTAATCTGGTTAGGAAGAGCGAGGGCCGTTTTACGCTCCGCAGCGTCAGGCGTGTCAAAGAGATCACCCAAAGTCCATGCGTTGATTTGATATGAAGTTATGGTGTCTTGGTAATCTGGTGCAGTCGCCGGTAAAAAATAGTTCTGTTCTATTGCAAGTATATTTTGATCGCGGTTATCGCTGACAATCAATTCACCTCTTTGTTTCACGCCTGGGAAAAGGTCTTGATAATATTCAATCTCATTTTTTTCGAGGGATGACAGTGAACTATCGGCGATACTCGCGCGTTTTATATTTGCCTCGTCGTCCCTATAAGTAGTGTGAATAGCAATCTCTACGCCGTTGTCTGAACGGATATGGGATTCGACAACGTCTATTGTCGGTTTATCTGGCGTGGGTGCGGGAATTTCCTGCAGTTGGGTTTGACCAGCGACCAGTGGCAAGGCAAATCCGTAGGTTTGATCTGCGATATACGGAATAACTCCGCCTTCATGCGATCCAGTTGGATCGAGCCATATCGGCTTTCCCAGACCGTCGGCTCGCACGATGACATGATCAAATGCATCCGCTCTGGGTTGTAAATCGATCAGGCCTCGGCCAGTGTCAGTGTCGGTCAAGGCCGGCACTGCTTCAATTCCAAGTCTAAGCAGAACAGCAATCAAGAGCGTTGTCTTGTCTTTACAGTCACCAAAACCGCTTTTCCATGTGACAGCAGGTGTTCGGGGACGATAACCGCCGACACCAATGGAAAGGCTAGTATATCGTACGGAATCCTGCACAAGCCACAATGCCTTTGTCGCTCGAGTCTTGGGATCAGCAGAGCTCGCCGCAATAGCATCAACTTTAGCGGCTAGGTCTGAAGGAAGAGACGAATCAACATCATAGAATGGTAGCGCCCAACTGACGACTGAAGACCAATCTGACATTGTTGAGAGTTGTACAGCTGGCCAATGCTTGCGCCATTTTGGAGTGTCTTTCTCCGAGGGTATCGGGTCGGGATCAATTGTAGCCCAGGTAAGAACTCTTGCTCCATTCTCAAGGGTTTCTTCGTGGTTTGGCGCTCCATTTGATAGCTTGGTATTTAGTTCCAGCGTTCTAGGCATGACCACGCGAAGGCGAGTCATAGCAACCGGAACCGACCAGCCCAGAGCATATTTGCCAAAAAAATGCCCCGGCCAATAACTACTTTTTTCATTAAGACTCCAGGCAATATCTGTAACATCACCGACTCGAACATCGTCCAATCTCAAGTGCGCTGTGCGCTGTCCTGTTATAATCCCTTCTTCAAGCTCGCTTTCACGGCGCATGACTTCGACCGACGCAGTCGCCGTTTGATCAATCATATTTCCATCACGCCAGACGGCTACTCTGTGCAACACTAGATTGTCTATTTCAGGATCAAATGTGAGTTGGATCTGGGAGGCATCTTCTAATCCACTGCGATCAATGATCTTTTGTGTAGTCCTGAGAAAATAGTCAGCTCCTCGCGCCCCGATCCTGATTTGTGTATCATCTATCAGGTGATAAATTCCGTCACTGACCGCTCGTATTCGCTTTTCATTAGTGTCAGGAACAGAAGCATCCAGAACCCAATTGGGGAGAGATTGATAAGATATTTCTAAGTTTTTCTTTGCGCTAGTTGGACCGATTAGAAATACTGATAGGAAGACCGTAAACATTACAAAACAAAACAAACGCAATTTGTCCTGCTGGTAAGAATGCCAACTAACCACTACAATACCCCCCGAATTACCTTACAACCTTCGCTCTTTTCGTTTTCAGTTTTAACAGTTCGACTGAGCTAAGTTTGTGCCGCAAGCAGAACGTTTACCGTGCTAAAAGTCGTTCGCCAAATCTGTCAAAAAAGAAAATGATGTCTTTACGGACGAGCCCACCGTTATACCTAAATCGGACTGCAAATATCTCTCGATTGCTCTCTAGTGACGTCGAGAAAATGCGGGTGCCGCGCCAATCCCGGTGCGGCACCCTGCAAACTATTCCATGCGTTTTTTATAGCATTTCTTGAGCGCTTTTTGCCGCTTCTTCGGCTTGGAGATCGTCTCGGCTTCCGCTTTACATTGTCCGAGAGGCGTGTCTGCCAGCGCAGCGGCCATCGCGCTTTCGGAATCAAAAGATGGCGACAAGCTGCCATCAGGCGAAAATTCCAATGGTTGGGCAACCTGAGACAACAGTTCCCGGCCCATGGGAAGCCGGGCGCGTTTACCGGTAATAAATCCGGCGAAAACACCTATAGCCAAAACGCCAACCCCAGTTGCAACCGTATTGCCCTCGCCTTCCTGCCGGAAGTTGCCGGTAATGGGAATGCTTTGACCATCAAGTTCGACAGAGCGCATGGAAAATTCCAGCTTGCCGGACTTTCCAAAAGCCCCTTTGCCGGTCCGCCAGGTTATCTCGGCCGAAGCTGGGGTGCCGCTTGGTATGACGACCGTGTCACCGACCCGAACATCCTCCAACACGGTTAGCCCGAACATATCACCCGCATCATGCGTGCTGCTGTTCACTTCTTTAGCCACTGCCAGTTTTAAAGGCGTCCCGCTTTTCAGGATCAGCGGTTTCAATTCGACAGGCTCAGGAGCTGTTTGCTCCGGACTGACAATGACCGGAGCCACCGGAGCGACGGCTTGTGTATCATCCGCAAGCTGTGCGGACACAGGCGTGATAGTCAATGCGGCAATAGCCACACCTGCAAAAAGTGTTTTCATGTATTCCCCCTTCTTAGCATCGACGAACTGTGATGCTGTACTGGCTTTGCTAACCAGCTTTACAGATGTGTACAACTTCCAAAACATCCATTTTGCAAGTTAGATTACTTTATCCCTTTTTGGATCCCTTCACCATCATGATGCGTGCCAATCAACCTGATCGGATTGTCCTTGCCGAGCCGAAAATTGCGCACGCTGTCCCGACTGAATCACGCGCAGCGGGACGTGCCGAATACCGTCAGGATCGGATCGATAGCAAAAGCCTGATTTCATATCCTTATTCTTTGTGATATTCGAATCGCCTGCCCGAATTTCGAGCTATGTCTTCACGTCGCGCCGCATGTCTTTGGCGTTCAAATATGACCTTGCAGGAGAAAAAAATGTCTGTCGTCACCACCGAAAAACATCAGAATATATTGGTCATCATCTCGAACAACCCGCCGGTCAATGCGCTTGGTGCGGCGGTACGCCAAGGGCTCGTCGATGGTATAAACGAAGCGCTGTCCGACGATGAGGTTGAAGCGGTGGTCATACGCTGTGACGGACGGACGTTTTTTGCCGGTGCGGATATTACCGAATTTGGCAAACCGATGCAGGGGCCCAATCTGGGCGAAGCAATTGATCGTCTAGAGGCTAGTGACAAGCCGGTTGTCGCAGCGATCCACGGAACCGCATTGGGCGGAGGCTGTGAAGTTGCCTTGGCTTGTCATTACCGGGTCGCAGTGCCATCAGCAAAAATGGGTCTGCCAGAGGTCAAGCTGGGCCTGATCCCCGGAGCTGCCGGCACCCAGCGCTTGCCGCGCGTGGTCGGGGCAGAAGCCGCTTTGCCGATGGTGGTGATCGGCAACCCTATTTCAGCCAAAAAGGCCCATGCCATCGGCTTGGTTAACCAGATCGTCAGCGAGGACAGTCTAGCTGATGATGCGATAGCCTTTGCGCGCGAACAGATCGGCAAGGCACCGCCGCGCTCGTCCGAGGGCACCGCCAATGAAGATGGCATCAAGAACCCGGCCATATTTGACGAATTCCGTCAGAAAAACGGCCGCAAGATCCGAGGGTTCGATGCTCCGGAAGCCGGTATTCAGGCGGTGAAAGCAGCAGGCGAACTTTCTTATGCCGATGGCGTCAAGAAAGAAGGCGAGCTGTTTATGAAGCTGATGACCGGCACCCAGTCGGCTGCCATGCGTCATTATTTCTTCGCTGAACGTGCGGCCAATAAAATTGACGGCATTGATCCTAAAATTGACCTGATCCCAATCAAGAAAGTCGGGATATTGGGCGCAGGCACCATGGGCGGCGGCATTGGCATGAACTTTCTGTCCGCTGGCATTCCGGTGACCATTGTCGAACTGAAAGAGGAAGCGCTGGACCGCGGCGTCGGTGTCATCCGCAAAAATTACGAGAACACCGCAAAACGTGGACGGATGACCGAGGAGCAGGTTGAAAGTGCGATGAGCATTTTGACGCCTAGCCTGTCCTATGATGATCTCGCCGATTGCGATCTGGTGATCGAGGCCGTGTTTGAGAATATGGATGTCAAGAAGGAGGTCTTCACAAAGCTGGATGGCATTGTGAAACAGGGTGCGATCCTCGCCAGCAATACAAGCTATCTGAACATAGACGAAATCGCGGCGGTGACGAAACGGCCCGAATATGTGCTCGGCTTGCACTTTTTCTCGCCCGCCAATATCATGAAACTGCTCGAAATCGTGCGCGGTGAGAAGACCGCCGATGACGTGCTGATGACCGCGATGAAGCTGTCGAAGAAAATCGGCAAGGTTGCAGCCGTCTCAGGCGTCTGCCCTGGCTTTATCGGCAACCGGATGCTCAGCCCGCGTCAGGAACAGGCGAATATCATGATCATGGAAGGCGCCAACTACTGGGACGTGGATGACGTATTGCTGGATTTCGGCTTTCCGATGGGGCCGTTTCAAATGTCTGACCTCGCCGGGGTTGATATCGGTTGGCACCGTGATCCGGAGCGTATCGAAACATTGCGCGACGCCTTATGTGCCGCTGGCCGTTGGGGACAGAAAGTCGGCAAAGGCTTTTATGATTATAATGAGGCGCGGCAACGTACGCCTTCTGATGAAGTCAAACAGATTATTGCCGAATTCGCATCGAAAGCGGGCAAGGAACAGCGCGACATTTCGAAAGACGAAATCCGCGAGCGCCTGCTCTATCCGATGGTCAACGAGGGCGCGAAAATCCTCGAAGAGGGCATGGCCCAGCGCGCGAGTGATGTCGATGTCGTGTGGATCAATGGGTATGGCTGGCCGCTTTATACCGGTGGTCCGATGTTCTGGTCGGATACAGTCGGGCTCGACAACGTGGTTGCGGGCTTGAAAAAACATGGCCTGCCCATTGCCAAGCTGTTGGAAGAAAAAGCCGCTGCAGGCGGGAAGTTTAACGGATAGGGTCGCGTCTATCGATCAGGAGAGATTATTTGTCAGCTGAAGCTATAGATCCACTGGAAAAGTGGACACCGCCCGCTGGATGGCCCGTGCGAACACGCAAAGACGTGGACGCCTTGCTGTGTGCACCAGGTCAGCCGTTTGAAATGGAGACGGTCGATATTGATGGTGTGCCCACCCGCGTGTGGAAGAACGCGCATCCTACACTCGCGGCGATGGCGGAACATGCGCGCGGCCATGGCGAGAGCGAGTTTCTGATATTTGAAGATGAACGCGTCACCTATGCGAGCTGGTATCGGGCAGTGGCAGCTCTCGCTCTGGAGCTTCAGAATATTGGTGTGTCAAAAGGTGATCGGGTCTCGCTCGCCATGCGCAATCTGCCGGAATGGCCAGTGATTTTCTTCGCGGCGGCGTCAATCGGTGCGATTGTTGTGCCGCTCAACGCATGGTGGACGGATCAGGAGCTGGTTTTTGGATTGGCTAATTCTGAAACCAGCGTGCTGCTCTGTGATGCAGAGCGTTGGGACCGGATTTCCCCGCATTTGAGCCAGTTACCGGATCTGAAACATGCCATTGTGGCACGTAGCCAGAGCGCATTGGCTGATCCTGCGCAGGCACTGGAAGAGATTATTGGGCGGCCCAATGATTATGCCGATCTTCCCGATCAAGACCTGCCAGCGGTAGACATGGCACCGGATGATCCGGCGACGATTTTCTATACAAGCGGCACAACCGGCCAGCCCAAGGGCGCGCTCGGTACGCATCGCAACCTGACCACCAATGCTATTTCGGTGGGCTATTCGGGCGCGGCGGCGGCCTTGCGCCGGGGCAATGAATTGCCAGAACCCTCGATTCGGGTTGGTTTAACAGTAGTGCCGATGTTCCATTGCACCGCTTGTTCCGCCATCATGATGCCGACCGTGCACGGTGGGCATAAAATGGTGTTCCTGCACAAATGGGACACGGTGCGGGCGATGGAGATTATCGAACGGGAAAAGGTCAATGCAACCGGCGGCGTGCCGTTCATTGCCTGGCAATTGATCGAGCATCCGGACCGTGAAAAATATGATCTGAGTTCCATCGATGCCATCAGCTATGGTGGCGCGCCGTCTGCACCGGAACTGGCGCGAAAAATCTACGAGGTCTTTGGCGCCCTGCCCGGCAATGGTTGGGGCATGACCGAGACCATGGCGACGGTGACATCCCACAGCGCCGAGGATTATCTCAATCGCCCGACCAGTTGCGGCCCGCCGGTCGCTGCGGCGGACCTCAAAGTCATGAGTGAGGATGGTGCCCATGAATTACCGATTGGCGAGGTTGGCGAGCTTTGGGCGCGCGGGCCGATGGTCGTGAAAGGCTATTGGAATCGACCGGATGCAACGGCCGAAACCTTCGTCAATGGCTGGGTCCGGACCGGCGATCTGGCACGTCTGGACGATGAAGGTTTCTGCCATATTGTCGACCGCGCGAAAGACATGATCATCCGCGGCGGGGAAAATATCTACTCCTCCGAGGTCGAGAATGTCCTCTATGATCATCCTGCGGTGATGGATGCCGCATTGATTGGTATTGAACATAAGACGCTCGGCGAGGAACCCGCAGCAGTCGTACATCTTGTTCAGGGCCGATCCGCTAATGAAGCAGAACTGCAATCATGGGTGCGTGAGCGGCTGGCAAATTTCAAGGTACCGGTGAAAGTGCTGTTCAGCGAGGACAGCCTGCCGCGCAACGCCAATGGCAAGATACTGAAACGCGATCTGAAGTCACTATTTTAAACTTCAGTCGTTTTTCGGTGTGACGCGGATAAGGCCTTCCTGTACGGCCGATGCAACCAGCTTGCCATCCTGTGTGTAAAGCGAACCGCGATTAAGGCCGCGCGTGCCGCCGGTCCAGTCGCTGTCCATCACATAGCAGATCCATTGATCGATCCTGAAATCATCATGGAACCACATCGCGTGATCAAGGCTGGTCGAGAATAATCCGGGTGTGGTCCAGTGCAGTCCGTGCGGGATCATCGAGGTAGAGAGCAATCCCATATCGGATGCGAAGGCCAAGGTTGCCCGATGCGTCAGTGGATCATCTGGTAGAGGCGCAACGGTCTTGAACCATTGATACTGGCGCGCGGGTTCACTTTTGCCTTCCGGGCGAAAGCTTCGCACGTCAAAGGGACGTGGCATGCTCATCCGGTGGATATGCTTATCCGATACCTGCGGGTTACGGGCAATTTGCTCCATCATACTCATGCATTTTTCGGGCGGTAATACATCCGGCATCGGAACCTGATGTTGGAGCCCGTCTGCTGGTTTTTGAAACGAAGCAGTCAGGTTGAATATGACCTTTTCATTTTGCCGGACAACGACCCGGCGGTTCGAGATGCTGCGCCCATCAAAGTCGCGGTGCACTCGAAAATGAAGCGGTTTTGTCTCATCGCCAGCGCGCAGAAAATAGGAATGCAGCGAATGTATGGTCTTTTCCTCATCCACCGTACGGTCTGCCGCAACAATCGCTTGCGCGATCACCTGTCCACCAAAAATTCGTTCGCGTGCGGTTGACGCGAGCGCGGGATATACAAACTCATCAGCACCATCTGCTGTAAGATTAAATGTGCGGAGCAACCCGGCTATCAGCTTTTCAGCGGGCACCGAAGAGCGATGCGCCAAAGCCTCCGACAACCGGCGCTCGACTTGTTCGTCCGTTAGTTGATTCAAAACTGCTTCTATTCCTTAACTGTTGCTGATGCCGACTGTCCGGAAGGATCAGGAATATATCTCAAACAATCCGGCGCCGCCCTGACCGCCTCCGATGCACATGGTGACAACGCCCCATTTTGCACCGCGCCGCCGGCCTTCCTGCAACAAATGTCCAGCACAGCGTGCGCCGGTCATTCCGAAAGGATGACCGATAGAGATAGAACCGCCATTGACGTTATATTTTTCGGGATCAATGCCCAGTCGATCGCGGCTGTAGAGACACTGGCTCGCGAAGGCTTCGTTGAGTTCCCAAATATCGATATCATCGACGGTCAGACCCTGCCGTTCGAGTAGCTTGGGAACAGCGAAGACCGGGCCGATACCCATTTCATCCGGCTCACAACCGGCCACTGCCCATGACACGAAACGACCCAGAGGTTCCAACCCCCGCCGTTCAGCTTCTTTGGCTTCCATCAGCAGGACCGCAGCGGCACCATCGGATAGCTGGCTGGCATTGCCAGCCGTAATATATTTCCCCTCACCCATGACCGGTGGCAATTTGGCCAGGCCTTCCAGAGTTGTTGTCGGGCGATTACACTCGTCCCGGTCAACCGTATAGTCGACGATGCTTTCTTCCTTGGTTTCCTTGTCGACGACTTTCATCTTCGTCTGCATGGGCGCGATTTCATCGGCGAATAGCCCGGCTTCCTGAGCTTTGGCCATACGCTGCTGTGATTGCAGGGAATATTCGTCCTGATACTCCCGGCTCACGTTGTAGCGCTCCGCTACAATATCTGCAGTGTCAATCATCGGCATGAAGATATCAGGCGCAATTTTCAGGATTTCGTTATCGATGCTGCCTTCCGGAGCGCGCTGCCCTTGCATCGAAATGCTCTCGACTCCGCCAGCAACAACACAATCCGCACCATCGCCGCGAATATGGTTCGCCGCCATGGCAATGGCCTGCATGCCAGATGAGCAGAAACGGTTGATCGTCGCTCCCGCCGTTGTTTTGGGGAGCCCAGCGAGCAGTGCTGCATTACGCCCGATATTGGGGGCTGCATGTGCGACATTGCCCATCAGGCTATCGTCAACAAAGTCACTTTCGACGCCTGATTTGGCGACCGCATGTTTGATGGCATGGGCCGCCATCGTCATTGGCGGTGTGATATTGAAGCCACCGCGGCCTGCTTTGGCAAGCCCGGTGCGGGCATAGGATACGACGACAGCTTCACGCATGATATATTCTCCATTTGGTGATCAAAGGCGGCGCTTTGATTGGATCTGTTGTGATTATTTGGCCTAAGTCTATTTGAGGCCGTGTCAAGATGCGCGCCGCTTGACCCGCTCCTCGGTCTTCTCCAGATATTCCTCGCGGATCATGAAATCCCGGACACCAATGCGGACTTCCCGCAAAAACTGGATCAGCGCAATAGAAAGCAGGCTCATCGCAAGGATGAACGCACCGGCTATCACGCCGGATAAATCGAAACCGGTCAATCCCATCACAAAGAGCAACCCAATCAGCACACAAGCGACAATCGCGCTGATCACGCTGAGATAGATAGCGCTGTTGACGATTTTTATCCGCAGCTGAAGATCATGCAGTTCATCAACAACACATTGATGCTCATACCCTTCGGTTTCCCCAAAAAGATCCTGCAAGATCCGCGACCGGTCGATAATCCGCGCCAGCCGCCCAGCAAACAGGCTAAGCATGCCACCAACCGCTACCAGGAGAAACGCTGGAGCCAGTGCCGTTTGCAGCACTGCGATGATTTCGCCTTGGCTCAATGATAATGTCATGCCGATCCCCTATCTCGTTTAGTCCCTGTCTCGTTTAGTCTCTATTTCGTTTAGTCCCTGTTTCGTTCAGTTACGGCGTATCACCAATGTCAGACCTGTGATCTGTGCCGCATCAAGTTTATCCAGATCAAAGCGTTCAGCATCCGCACGCGCACGAACCAATACGTCTTCCGCTATGCTGCTGTCCGCATATATAATATCGGCTTGTCCCAAAAGCCGCGCCTGTTTGATGGTCAGGTCATCAGGATCGGCACTGTGCAGGTTCATTTCAATCAACCCGGTCCGGTTGCCTGTCGCCGGATCCTCGAGCCAGCCGTCAATCGCCGCACCATCTTGGTCAACAAAGGGATCGAGTGGTCCGCCGGGGTTTAGCGCCGCATCAATTGCGCGGCGGCGATCGGCTCCGTCTGGCCAGAGATGCTTGATCCGTTTGCGCGCTGCAAAAAGACCAGTGGCGAGCTGTCCCAGTCTTGCTGGCAGCAATTGTTCCAGTCTTTGCCGTACCGCTTTGGCGAGGCCCGCCGAAGCTCCGCCGGTACCGATGGCGATGAGCACAGGCTCACGGTCGACAATTGCTGGTGTGGTGTAATCACACATTGCCGAGCGATCTACGGCATTGACCAGCAGACCGCGTGCCTTGAGCCGCTCGACTGCGGCTGCCGCCGCGTCGTCATCTTCCAGCGCCACAACGGCAAGGGCGGCATCGGCCTGCTCATCATCCGTAATGTCTGCGCCTGCTCGCTCATAAAGGCGCCGTTTGGCATCCGCCATTTCCCCGCTGCCGAGCAAGATGACCTTGCGTCCTCTCAGCGTTACGAAAATGGGAAGCTGATCCATCGGCTATTTCAGCCAGTCCGGCACATGTTCCGCCGCCATGATCGTTGCCGGTTCGATGCGTTCGGCGACCACCGCATATTGGTCGCCGTCGACAAGTACCTCGGGTACGAGCGGACGGCTATTATAGGTGTTGGCCATGGTTGCTCCATAAGCGCCAGCGGTGCGGAAAATACCGAGATCGTCTGTTTTCACCCGGTCCACTTCGCGTTCTTTTGCAAAAATATCGCTGCTCTCGCAAATCGGACCAACAATGGATGCGGTCATTGTCTTCCCGCTGGGCTGGACCGCTTCAAAATGATGCCACGCATCGTAGATGGCGGGCCGCATCAAGTCGTTCATCGCCGCATCGACAATCACAAAATCGCTGTTCACACCCGGCTTGATCCGGATGACCTGAGTCATCATCACTCCGCTATTGCCAGCGATCACGCGACCCGGTTCGAACATCAAGGTAACTTCCCAGCCCTTGGTGACCCGCGCGACCATCGCGCCGTAGTCAGCCGGGCTTGGTGGATTTTCCTCTGGCTTGTATGGCACGCCAAGACCGCCGCCAAGATCGACATGGGTGATATTATGTCCGGCATCGCGCAAATCCTGAACGAGCTGCCCCATACGTGCATAGCATTTTTCCAGCGGATCCAGCTTTTGCAACTGGCTACCGATATGAACCGCCACACCGCGGAGATTGAGACCGGGCAATTCGGACAGTCGCGCAAAAATATCGGGCGCGACATCAATGGCGACACCGAATTTATTTTCCGCTTTCCCAGTGGAAATTTTCGCATGCGTGCCAGCGTCAACATCGGGATTGACCCGCAAGGTGGCCGGTGCCCGTTCCCCTCTGGCGGCAGCAATTTCAGACAGCATCTGCCCTTCTTCTTCCGATTCCAGATTGAACTGGCCGATGCCCTTGTCAAGGCCGAGGGTAAGTTCCGCGCGGCTTTTGCCAACGCCGGAAAAGACAATATCCTCGGCTTTCATCCCTGCCGCGAGTGCCCGCTCCAGCTCCCCGCCGGACACGACATCGGCACCATAGCCCTGATTGGCAAGAATGCGCAGAACAGCCAGATTGGGGTTGGATTTTACCGCAAAAGCCAGGTGGATCTTGCCCGCATCTTTCAATCCTTCCCGAAACACACGCGCATGACGTTCGAGCGTTGCGCGAGAATAGACGTAGACCGGTGTGCCGACCTGCGCAGCAATATCGGGGAGCGCTACATCTTCGGCATGCAGCACGCCATCTCTGAGTTGAAAATGATCCATCAAACGGGGCTTTCGGAATTGGGAAACAGTGTCAGGGCGGATTTAGCCAGTTGGCGGCAGATCGAATTTGTCATCCTGCCGTTTCTCGGACCGGCGGAGCAATTCATCACTGCGTTCGGGCTGCGCCTGGGTCGATGGCGTGATCAGCTCTTCGCCGGTTGGCCTTTCAGCTTCGCCATAAACAGCTTGCGGCAGCGACTGACCGTTGGGCGGCTCCAGCGCACCGCGATTGCCGCAAGCGGACAATATGACAAGCGATGCAAGGGCTACTATTTTACAGGATGTTTTCATAAGCGATTCGTCTGTTCCAGTTCTGCGATCCGCTGTCTTACCTGCTCTGGGGCCGTTCCGCCATAGCTGGTCCGGCTGGCAACAGAACCTTCAACACTCAGATCGGGCACATCATGGCCGGCAATCCGCGGATCAATCGCGGTCAAGTCTTCGGCTGCCAAGTCTGACAGATCACATCCTCGTTCCTCGCAAAGTTTGACCGCAGCGCCGGTGATGTGATGGGCTTCACGAAAAGGTATGTTGACCGCCCGTACCAGCCAATCGGCAAGATCGGTTGCCGTAGAAAAACCGGTATCTGCCGCCGCGCGCATTTTTTCAGGGACAAAGGTTACACTCTCGACAATGCCGGTCATCGCCGCAAGCGAGAGCGCGAGCAGATCATGTGCTTCGAATACCGGTGGTTTATCATCCTGCATATCTTTGGAATATGCCAACGGCAAACCCTTCATGGTCATCATCAAGGCATTCAGACAGCCGACAATCCGTCCGGCATGGCCGCGCACCAGCTCCGCCGCGTCTGGATTGCGTTTCTGCGGCATGATCGAGCTGCCTGTGGACCATTGATCGGACAGCTTCACAAAGCCAAATGGCTGCGAGGCCCAGACGATAATCTCTTCCGCGAGCCGGGACAAATGCAACGCCGTCTGGGCGGCGGCCATCAGATAATCGAGCGCAAAGTCTCGGTCAGAGACGCTGTCCATCGAATTATGGGTCGCGCCTGCGAAATCCAGAGTTTCGGAAGTCATTTGCCGGTCATTTGGAAAGCCGGTTCCGGCCAGCGCCGCTGCGCCGAGCGGACATTCATCCAACCGTTGCGTGGCCGCCCAAAACCGGCTGCTATCGCGGGCAAACATTTCATAGTAAGCAAGCAGATGATGGCCCATCGTAATCGGCTGAGCGACTTGCAAATGGGTAAAGCCGGGCATGATCGTATCGGCTTGCTCCTTGGCTCGCGCAATCAGAGCCTCCCGCAAATTCCACAAGCCAGCAGAGACCTGCTCTTCTGCATCGCGGACCCAAAGGCGGAAAGATGTCGCCACCTGGTCATTGCGCGAACGCGCCGTGTGCAGCCGTCCGGCAACAGGGCCGATAATCTCGGTCAGCCGTGCTTCGATCGTCATATGGATATCTTCGAGATCCAGGTTCTCGGGTACGCCGTTTGCTTCATATTCCTGGGCAATTTGATTGAGGCCATCAATTATCAGGGTGGCATCTTCCGCCTCGACAATATCTTGCTTGGCCAGCATAGCGACATGCGCAAGTGACGCGCGAATATCCTGGCGCCATAATTTCTTGTCGAACGGGATAGACGCGTTTATCTCGCGCATGATTGATGAAGGGCCATCCGCGAACCGGCCGCCCCACATCGCGTTTGAACTCTGGCTGTTGGAATCTGATGTGCGATTAGTGATGCGAATATTCCTGTTTCTTAGCTTACCGGCGATGCTTGCCGCTTGTGACATGCCATCAGGCGATAAGCAATCTGGCGAAGCGGAGCAAGGGAATGATGGCTCCCAAACACAAGAACAGACCATCGAAAGCGATAGCGGTCTCGTCGGAAAGCTTGATATTTCGCTGCGTGGCAGTTCGATGGTTGATACGCCGTTCAAAGACCCCAATGGCAATGTTGTGCGTCTTTCCGATTTCACTGGCAAGCCTGTGCTGGTCAACATCTGGGCGACATGGTGCGCACCGTGCGTGGTTGAAATGCCTATGCTCGACGAACTGGCCGCGCGTGAGAAAGACCGGTTGCAGGTATTGGTGGTCTCACAAGACATTCAGGGCGCAGAGAAAGTCGATCCCTTTTTTGCCGAAGCAGGATTTGATGAGCTGGAGGCCTATACCGATCAGGAAAATGGACTGAGCTTCGGATTCGGATCCGGCCTGATGCCGACTACCGTCCTATATGACGCGCAAGGCAAAGAGGTGTGGCGTGTGATCGGTGCCATGGACTGGGACGGCGCACGCGCAGCTATGTTGATGGAAGAGACGCTGGCTGAGGGATGAAGTGAAGGGGTTTTTGTTTCACCCTAAGCGCCCGGCGGGAGTTTTTGTTGATTCCCTCAAGCGCCGGGCGCGGGCATTCGCCCGCTTAGCTATCGCGCCGCAAGGCGCGGCGGCCGGTCAGCCTTGCCTCGCTGCGCTCGGACGATGCTCAACAAGATGTGCGCTTCGGTTATACCGTTGAGGTCGCGCTGATCCGACGCGAAGTGGAGGCAAGCGCGACTGCGCGCCCGAGCTTATGTGAGGAAAGCCAAGCGGGCGGATGCCCGCGCCCGGCGCTTGAGGTTAAATAGAATATGGTGGGCGATGACAGGCTCGAACTGCCGACATCTTCGGTGTAAACGAAGCGCTCTACCAACTGAGCTAATCGCCCTTACATAGGTCAGCCCCATGAAGTGTTTGGGGCCATTGCCAAATCATAACGGCTTTGGCAAGCATCTTCGCGCAGAGTTTTTCAAAATTACAGAATACCAGCGGTTTAATGGTCATTGCTGCACTCGAAATTGTAACAAGCTGCAAAACCTTAGCTCTCTCCGCGATTCGCAGCTAGTGCCCGACTATCCACAGAAATTATTCTTTTTAAATCAATTAGATAACCAGAATAATCGATTTTTCGACAGGTTGCCGCTGTCAATCTAATTATTTCATTTTTTTTACGTCGACAGCCTTGTCCGACTCGCTGCGACGCGCTTACTAAGAGACATCGGCTGGTGGTTACGGATTCGAAAATTCGGGCCTCTATGACATTGAAAAAATAGCGTTGAAAACGGGTTTTCAACATAAGGTTTTCTGTACCTTGCGGTTCCTTTGGCTGTGAACCGATTGGAAAGTTCAGGAAATTTCGGGCTGATGAGCGGTCCCGCAATGACGCGGGTGGAGATAATTCGGGGGATGTTAGTGGTACAAGAATCGGGCAAGGCGGGGATCAATTCAGCTATTGAGGCAACAGCGGTCACCGTGGAAAATCACAGTACAGAAAATCGGGACGAGCTTGTTTCTCAACTGGAAAACACATGGCGGACAATCTGTTCCGGGTTGCGCCGAGACCTTGGCGCCCAGATTTTTGGCCAGTGGATTAAGCCAATCAGGCTATCGCGATTCGATTCTTCCAATGGTGAGCTGCAACTCATCCTGCCTTCCGAATTTGCTGCGAACTGGGTGCGCGAACGATATGCTGATCGGCTCACTCTGGTCTGGAAAAACCATTATCCAGATGTCAAAACCATCACCTTCGCCGCCAAAGCGGGCACCGCGCGAATAGCACAGGTCAAACAAACCAATAATAGCGCGCGCGAAGATATTACTGACGCGCCATCCGGAAAATTCCGGCTCGACCTCGATCCGCGCATGACCTTTGACGAATTTATTGCCGGGAATAGCAATGTTCTGGCGCTCAACGCAGCGCAACGCATGGCATCTCCGGAGAAGCCACTGTTCAGTCCGCTGTATCTGCAATCTTCAACCGGTCAGGGCAAAACCCATTTGATGCATGCCATTGGCCATGCTTATCGCAGCGAATTTCCCGATGCGCGCATTATCTATATGTCGGCTGAACGGTTCATGATCGAATTTGTTTCGGCGATGCGTCGCAATGAGGCCATGGAGTTCAAGGCCGCACTGCGAGAGGCCGACCTTTTGATGATCGATGACATCCAGTTCATCGTCGGTAAAAACTCCACGCAGGAAGAATTTCTTCATACGGTTGATTCCCTCATCAGCCGCGGCAAGCGTGTTGTTGTTGCCGCCGACCGGCCACCACAGGCACTGGACGGCGTAGATCAGCGATTATTGTCACGCTTGTCCATGGGACTGGTTGCAGACATCCAGTCCGCAGGCCTCGAGCTGCGCCGCGACATTCTGCAGCACCGCATTGCCAGCATGCCACATCAGGATGTGCCGGAAGATGTGATCGAATTTCTTGCCCGGACAATTAGCCGCAATCTGCGTGAACTGGAAGGCGGCCTGAACAAGCTGCTGGCCTATGCCCAGCTTACAGGACGGCCGATCACCAGAGAGCTGGCCGAAGAACAATTATCAGATATATTGAGCGCGTGTCGCCGCCGGATCACAATTGACGAAATCCAACGCACGGTCTGTGAATATTATCGACTCGACCGGAACGAGATGTCATCCAAACGCCGTGCCAGAGCCGTTGCACGGCCGCGTCAGGTGGCAATGTATCTGGCCAAGGTTATGACACCGCGCAGCTATCCTGAAATCGGTCGCAAGTTCGGTGGCCGGGATCACAGCACAGTCATCCATGCTGTCAAACTCGTCGAGCAATTGCGCGGTGAAGATACAGAAATGGACAATGACGTCCGGATGCTGCTCCGTCAGCTGGAAAGCTGACCGAACAGACCGGGCGTTTAAATCATCGCATTGCGAAGACTATTGCTGGCTATTGTTTCTTTTCCGGCGCCACAGAGATTCGGACCCGTTCCCCGCTATTGCCAGGGAAGTCGGTAAACATCGCCTCGACCAGATTGGGCACCAGATAAGTCAGATTCTTGGATCGTGATCTCGCCTCTGCCTTGCCCTCAAAAAGGCGCTCGCCATCGGCTTGTCGGTCAATCTTCAAATCCAGCTCAGTGGTAAAAACCGTAAAGCTCCGAACTCCGCCATAGCCCGAGAAGCCATGGCCCCCAAACAGGAACGGATCGTGGAAACCATAGCGATAGCGATGGCGGCCGTAAAAACGATTGCGGCCGTAAAATCCGCCGCGCCGACCATAGAAACCGGTGGCGAAAAATGGATCATAATCGGCAACCACTTTTTCACGCCCAGTGTCGACGTCATAGTCCATGCTTACAATGAGCTGCGCCGCTGCCGGATCATCGCTGCGTTGATAACCGAGGTCGGCCATCCGCTGCTCCACTAGTGCCGCATATTGAGAAAACTCGATTCCACCGGACAATTCCGGATCAGACGCAACGACGGCAAAGCTTTGGCCCTGCGCTGGCGGTAGCGCTTCAAACCGTTGGACGTCTGCACGAAACGGGCTCGCACATGCGCCGAGTGCCAGAACAGCGAGAGGCGCGAAAATTGTCAATTTCAAATTCTTGGGCCCGGTAAATTTGGACACTGTCATCATCATTCCTTCCATTGCCCGCCATCTGGTGAACATCTTACTGATATCATACTGAACCACCATTGAACGACTATATAATTCGACTCACCGACGGTTTTGTACTTTTTAGACGAAATTTCTTGATCCTCCGTAATTCTATTCTCCACAAATTCATTAAAGCAGATTGTATTTTTTAGATCATTTGACGAACGCAACGATATTATTTTGACGCAAGCAAGCAGGATGTTAGACCATCGTAGAATATTTCTAGCGGATAGTATGAAAGAGTTATTTCGCCATGGATGAAGTCACCAGCGATGACCTTTGGGGCGGGCAGATAGTCCTTATATCCGATGACCCG
Organism: Sphingorhabdus sp. Alg231-15; assembly: GCF_900149705.1. NCBI lineage: Bacteria > Pseudomonadati > Pseudomonadota > Alphaproteobacteria > Sphingomonadales > Sphingorhabdaceae > Sphingorhabdus > Sphingorhabdus sp. Alg231-15. The sequence goes on from NZ_LT703001.1 coordinate 1,871,402, forward strand.
AAGCTTCGTGCCCTCTATATTCAGGCAATCGAATTGCTCGGTGGGCAATGTATGCCGCTGGCCATGGATTTCACAGCGGACAATCTCGACCAAACATCCGGTATCGCTGCCATCGTCATTCATATTACAGAGTGGAACAAAGTCCAGGAAACGGCTTTGGGCAAGGTTGAGAACTTCTGTGAAACTGCAAGCCTGCCCCTGCTCATTCGCACTGATCTGGATCTGCTCGACTTCACGTTAGCGGCGGTCGCCTATCCCAATGTCGAACATTTGCTGAGCGACAGCGTCGCGGAACTGTTTGTTTCCCTCGAACATCGGACCAAGCAACCCATTAGCAGTCTCTTCGCTGACCGGGACGAAATTGATCTCTCGGATCTCAAGAACATCTCAATCGATGTCGAGCGGATTGCCAAGGCGCTGGTCCGATTATCAGCGACAGAAGAATCTGGCGAGGAACAATCCCTGATCGATAGCTCGTCTCCCGCAACGGAGACAGATGTTGCAGACTCGCCGGTCAGTTTCAAACCGATGCCATCGCCAGAACATCCGTTGGACGATACAAGCAATGAAGTTCCTAGTCGCCAGGGACACCAGATATCTGCCGCGGAAGTGCGTGGCCTGATCAAGGCCCGGCGATTGCGTGACGAGTATTTTAATACCGAACTTTTTGCCGATCCCGCTTGGGACATGCTGCTCGATCTGATGGCTGCACAACTCGAAGGCACTAAAGTGTCGGTATCCAGCCTGTGTATAGCAGCGAACGTTCCGCCGACGACCGCTTTGCGCTGGATCAAGAGCATGACCGGAGAGAAAATATTTGTCCGCAAAGCGGATCGACAGGATGGTCGTCGCATATTTATTGAGATGAGCGACGAAACCGCCGCTGGAATGGTCGGTTTTTTTGCCATGATTCGCCGCAGCGGATTGATGCTTATTTGATTCGAGCAAAAGAAAACCCGCCAGAAACCGGACGGGTGATTCTTTTCATCAGTCTATCCGGCCGCAGCCGGAACCGCTTATCCCAGCGCAGCAACCCGTTTTGTCAGGCGGCTGAATTTCCGTGATGCAGTGTTTTTGTGAAACACACCGCGTGCAACGCCGCGAGCCAGTTCTGGCTGAACGGCAGCAAGAGCAGTGGTTGCAGCGGCTTTGTCGCCAGCTTCCAAAGCTGCTTCAACGGATTTAATCTTCGTGCGAATCTGGCTCACGCGGTTCTTGTTGATGACCGTGCGGCGCTCGTTGCGACGGATACGTTTCTTTGCTTGCGGCGTATTAGCCATGAAATTTCCTCAAAACTGAAATGCTGGGTAGCCGACAATCGCATATGCAACCTCGGCTCAAGTCGGCGGTCATTAGCTTCCTAGATGATTCCCGTCAATAGCTTAGTCAAACCGGCACAGATGCATGTTAGCGTTGGCATTTCCGGCAGTAAAAGGTGGATCGGCCGCTATCGACTTTGCGCAGGACCGGGGCACCGCAGGCACAATCCTCTCCTTCGCGGCCATAAACAAGCCATTCCTTGGCAAAATAACCCAGTTCCCCGTCTGGCTGAACAAAATCGCGCAAGGATGATCCACCTGCAGCAATGGCGGCCGCCAGCACCTGTTTGATTGCCACGACCAATTTTTCATAGCGCGGCTTTGAGATACCGCCACCCATCCGGCTTGGCGAAATTCCTGCCATATGTAGCGCCTCACACACATATATATTGCCCAACCCAGCAACATTGCGCTGATCGAGCAGCAATTGTTTGATCGGCGCCTTGCGATCCTTGGTCACGGCCTTGAGATAGGAACCGGTGAAATCGTCTCCCAAAGGCTCCGGCCCCATTGCAGCGAACGGTCCATATTGCTCTATTTCGTCTGCTCGAACCAGATCCAGCGAACCAAAGCGCCGCGGGTCGTTAAGCACCAGCCGCCTGTCCTCCTCGGTTTCCAGAACCAGGTGATCATGTTTTTCCAGTTCCGCCGGGTCAATCCGCCATCGTCCCGACATACCTAGATGAAAGATCATCACGTCTCCACGATCCGTCTCGATCAGTCCATATTTGGCACGGCGCGCCAGTTGCGTCACCCTGGCCCCCGTCATCCGCTGGCGCAGGTCGATCGGGATAGGACGGCGCAAATCGGCCCGGCGTGGCTCCACCAGAGTTAGTCTTTTGCCCTCCAATACCGGCCGTAAACCGGCGACGGTGGTCTCAACTTCTGGTAATTCCGGCATCATGCCCCTCAAAATTTCGCAATTTCGCTCTGTCCAGCAGCTACAGGGTGATTGCAGTGCTGCCAAGCGTCGTCTAATGCTTGTCACTGAAAATAGCTCCTGGACAGATTCTAAGGGGCCGATTCCAAAGATACGAGCAGCCAATTTTATGATTGAAACCAAGACAGTCTCCTTCGGCTATGAAGAGGTGGATGAAGACGAAAAAGTCGGCCGCGTCGGCCAGGTCTTTTCCAGCGTCGCGAGCAAATATGATGTGATGAACGATGCGATGAGCGCGGGCACCCATCGCCTGTGGAAGGATCGCTTTGTTCGTCGGGTGAAGCCACGCGCAGGCGAGGAAATTCTCGATATGGCCGGCGGCACCGGTGATATTGCGTTTCGTATGGTCGACAGCGGAGCCAATATAACGGTGGCCGATATCAACCCAGATATGCTCTCCGAAGGGCTCGACCGCGCGATCAAAAAAGGAGAAGGCCGACTGGTCTGGAGCGAGCAGAATGCGGAAGAGCTAAACTTCCCTGATGCCCATTTCGACGCCTATACGATTGTCTTTGGTATTCGCAACGTCACGCATATCGAAAAGGCGTTGGCAGAGGCACATCGTGTCTTGCGCTATGGCGGACGCTTTTACTGCATGGAATTTTCCAAGACGCTGTGGCCCGGTTTTGACAAGGTCTATGATTTCTACTCGCATAGAGTTTTGCCAAAAATCGGCAAAGCCGTGGCAGATGATGAAGACAGCTATCGCTATCTGGCCGAATCTATTGACCGGTTTCCAGCGATGGAGACATTTCGCGGCATGATTGAGGATGCGGGCTTCGCACAGACCAAGGTTGAACCGATGATGGGCGGTTTGGTTGCCATCCATAGCGGCTGGAAAGCCTGAGCACCTATCTGACATGACATCATCCCGAACCCATATCTTTCGTTTGCTCAAATGGGGCCGCACGCTGGCCAAACATGGTGCACTACGCGACATAGAAAAGCATAAGACGACGCCCCCGCAAGTGCGCCGGCTGTTTCGGATTGCGCGGCTAGGTACAATCCAGCCGAAGACGCCAAATTATTCCGCCGCATTGCAAGCCATTGGCCCTGCCGCGATCAAGCTTGGCCAGACACTGGCAACGCGCCCCGACATTATTGGCGAAGAAGCGGCCCGTGACTTGCTGCAGTTGCAGGACAATTTGCCGCCGGTTGCCTTTGAAAAAATCGCGGAAGAAATCGAGGCAAGCCTCGGCAAGCCTATTAGTGCGCTCTACAGCCATATCGACCCGGAACCTGTCGGCGCGGCGTCCATCGCCCAGGTCCACCGTGCGACCACCATTGAAGGCAAGGACGTTGCGGTGAAAGTGCTGCGCCCTGGCATTATCAAGAAATTCACCGCCGATATTGAAACCTATGAATGGGCGGCGGCCCATCTTGAAGCCTTTGGCGGCGAGGCCAAACGGCTGCGTCCACAGCTGGTTATTGCCAATTTCCGTCGCTGGACCATGCGCGAACTTGACCTCCGCCGGGAAGCAGCATCGGCATCCGAACTCACTGAGCATATGGCCAATGTGGAGCAGTTTGAGATTCCAGCAATAGACTGGGACCGGACATCGGGGCGCGTGCTCACGCTAGACTGGGTTGACGGTATCAAAATATCGCGCCGAGATGACCTGATAAGCGCGGGCCATGATCTCAACGACATTGCCAACCGGCTGGTCCACACCTTTCTGAAACAGGCCATCGAGGCCGGTTACTTCCACGCCGATATGCATCAAGGCAATTTGTTCGTGAAAGCAGATGGGACAATCGTTGCCATCGACTTTGGCATCATGGGCCGCATCAATCGCAAAGCGCGCTTCTGGTTGGCCGAGATTCTCTATGGCCTTACGACCGGCAATTACAAGCGCGTGGCAGAAATCCATTTCGAGGCACAATATGTGCCCGATCATCACAATATGGAAGATTTTGCGACAGCTTTGCGCGCGGTTGGTGAGCCGATGCGCGGCAAACCGGTCAGCGAGCTTTCTGTCGGCGATATGCTCGACGGCCTGTTTGCGATTACACGCGATTTCGACATGGAAACCCAGCCGCATCTGCTGCTGCTGCAAAAAACCATGGTAATGGTCGAAGGCATTGCCACCGACCTTAATCCTGGCATCAATATGTGGGATACCAGCGGGCCTTATGTGAAAAACTGGATCCGCGGCGAATTGGGACCAGAGGCAGCGATTGCCGACCGGATCAATTCGGATATGGATACATTATTGATGCTGCCTGACATTGTCCGCCGGCTCGATCAGCAGCTTCCGCGTCAAGGCGGTGCTCCGCCGCCACCGCCCGTGGCCGATGTGGAGCTAATCTGGGAACGTCGCAAACCAGGCCAAAATGGCGGATTTTGGCGTTATGCCCTGACAGCTGTTATAGCCGCATCGGCAGGCGCTGGAGCGCTATGGATGTGGGGACAAAACTGGCTATGACAAAATCCAGACATATCCTGCTGATTATTGGTGGCGGTATTGCCGCCTATAAGGCCAGTGAACTGATCAGGCTTATCAAGAAGGCTGGCATGACGGTGCGCTGTGTTCTCACCGAATCAGGCGCGCAATTTGTTACACCCATGACTCTAGCGGCACTTTCCGAAAATGAAGTGCACACAACGCTCTGGTCGCTGAAAGACGAGACCGAAATGGGTCATATCCAATTGTCCCGCGAGGCGGACTTGGTCGTCGTCTGTCCGGCAACAGCTAATTTGATGGCCAAAATGGCTGGCGGTATTGCCGATGATCTTGCCACCACCCTGCTTCTTGCCACCGATACGCAGGTGCTCGCCGTGCCGGCGATGAACGTGCGCATGTGGGATCATCCGGCGACGCAGCGCAATATCGAACAACTCCGCACCGACGGTGTCATTGTCATGCCGCCCGACGAAGGGGACATGGCTTGCGGCGAATTCGGACCGGGCCGCTTGCCCGAGCCGCCTGCGGTAATGACCGAAATCATCCGCCATCTCGACGGCGATGCTGAACCAGCTGCCCTCATCGGTGAAAATGAACTCGGTCGCAATCCACTGGAAGGTCAGCCGGCTTTTGCGCCCGACCAGCATCGGCCGCTCCATGGAAAACATGTGCTCGTTACCGCTGGCCCAACGCGTGAACCGATTGATCCGGTGCGCTATATTGCCAACCGATCGTCTGGCCGTCAGGGTTTTGCCATTGCTGCAGCCGCGGCCTCAGCCGGCGCGCAGGTGACTTTGGTGGCCGGGCCGGTTCACCTGCCAACCCCAGCGGGCGTAATGCGAGTCGATGTGGAAACAGCCTTGGAAATGAAAGCAGCCGTGCACGACGCTTTGCCTTCCGATGTTGCGATCATGGTAGCCGCCGTCGCCGACTGGCGGGCAGACGCACGTGCGGATCAGAAAATTAAGAAGCAAAAGGGCGATGAACCCACGCCGCTTACGCTGGTTGAGAATCCAGATATATTGGCGGGCCTCGCAAAGCACGAGAACCGTCCAGATTTGCTGATAGGCTTTGCCGCCGAAACCGAAAAAATCGAAGAGCATGCCCGTGCGAAGCTGGCCAAGAAGGGTTGCGACTGGATTGTTGCTAATGATGTTTCCGGTGACGTCATGGGAGGCGCAGAAAACAGTGTGCATATTGTAACCTCTGACGGTACCGAAATCTGGGAACGCCTTCCCAAACCAGAAGTCGCCCGGCGTCTGGTCAGCAAAATCATTGAAGAAATTTGAGGGACGAATGTTTGAACCGATTGAGATAGCCGTGAAACGGCTGGATGGGGCTGGCGACTTGCCCTTGCCAGGTTACGAGACCAGCGGCTCTGCTGGCATGGACGTCCGCGCAGCCGAAGCGACTTCTATAGCACCTGGAAAGCGTGGTCTGGTCGGCACCGGTTTCGCTTTCGCCATTCCGGAAGGCTATGAAGTGCAGGTGCGCCCACGATCTGGTTTGGCGCTGAAGCAGGGGATTTCCGTGCTCAATACACCCGGAACGATCGACAGCGACTACCGCGGCGAGATAAAGGTGATCCTTGCCAACCTTGGCGAAGAGGACTTTGTCATCAAGCGTGGCGACCGAATTGCTCAGATTATTGTGGCGCCTGTGCAACGCGGAAATCTCGTGGAAGTAGCTGATTTAGATAAAACTACACGAGGTTCTGGTGGTTTTGGTTCCACCGGTATATAAATTCGAATTGGAAAGCTCTTAGAAAGGAATGACCTATGATTGACCTTCTTCTTGCCATGGCTCTCGCCAGCACCACTACGCAAAATGGTGATATTGCCTCTGCCATGCCAACGGATTATTCCGCTTTGGAAACGGCGCAATTTACCAAGCCAATCTACTATGCGGCGCGTCATGAACTGGCAGCGGAACGTGCAGCCAAGAAAGCAAAATGCAAACTGCCGACCGCTGAGCAATGGGTTCATGCCAGGATCGAAGCGGCAATATTGGTCACTCCTAATGGCAAGCTAGCCAAAGTTGTTCCGGTGGAAAGCGGATGCCGGGAATTGGAAACCTATATGGTCAAACATCTCAACAAATATGGCAGCAAAGCCGGCCCGATATCAAATGGCAGAAAGAACACCTGGTATAAAACAGCGATGCATTTTCGCTGGCCTGAATGAGCGCGCTAACCGACGACCAGCTTGATCGATATGCGCGCCATATCGTCCTGAGAGATATTGGTGGCATTGGTCAGAAGAAAATTCTTGATGCCCATGCGCTAATCATTGGTGCCGGTGGTATTGGCTGTCCGGCGATCCAATATCTGGCAGCCGCCGGAATCGGTGCACTGACGATAGTTGATGATGATGTCGTGTCCTTGTCCAACCTTCAGCGACAGGTTCTTTTTTCGACGGATGATGTTGGAAAACCGAAAGTTGATGTTGCCAAAAGGGCCGCGCAGGGGATCAACCCGGATGTCACAATAAACGTGGTTAATCAAAGGCTTACCGCGCAGCATTTTTCCGGCGATGCTGCAGCATTTTTTGCGCAATTTGACGTGATCCTCGATGGTTCGGACAATTATCAGACCCGGCTGCTCGTATCTGACTATTCGCTTGCGCACCAAGTTCCGCTGGTATCGGCGGCGATCGGCCAGTTTCAGGGGCAGCTTGGTGTTTTTCGCGGCTGGGAAACAGACAAGCCCTGCTATCGCTGCTTTGTCGGCGATGCACTCGATCCGGATAATTGCGACAATTGTTCGGAAGTTGGCGTGCTCGGGGCCATGGTGGGACTGATGGGTAGCTTTGCCGCCATGGAAGCGATCCGCGTGGTTACTGGCTTTGGTGATGATCCAGCGGGCAAGCTGCAACTGTTCGACGGCCTCAAGCCTTCGATGCGCAGTCTCAATCTGCCCAAGGACCCCGAATGCAAAAGCTGCGGAGAACCTGCAGAGAGCTAGTAGCGGGGCAGCCAATTGCCTTTCTCCCGATATTGCGCAATTGTCGCTGACAACAGGGGAGACAAGTATATGACATTACCAGTAACCGCCTTAACCGCCGCCATCTGCGCCTTGCTGATGATATTTCTGATATTTAAGGTCATCGGTCAAAGGCTGCGCACCGAGACCAGTTTCGGCACCGGCAGCGATCCGAAAATGGACATGGTGCGCGGTTGTCATTCCAACCTGGTCGAAAATGCGCCGATAGCGATCTTGCTGCTCGCCTTGCTCGAAATGACCAACGCCCACCACTGGACTCTGACCGGATTGGCGGCGCTGTTTCTGATCGGACGGATGATCCATATATATGGCATGTATCAACATTTTGCCGACAAGACGGTCCGGTTTCGCCAGCTCGGCGTTACATGTTCCACATTGTCCATCCTCGCAATGGCACTTTGGGTGATCTATCTTTTTGTGACGGTTAATCTGCTAAACTAGCATGCCGATCTAAAGACTGGCCCCATCCACTTCCCGCACGGGCAAGTGCTGCCAGTCAACCGGATCAAATATGCGCATATTCACCGCCATGCGATCCGGCGGTGCCGTGCGCGGTGTCCAATGGGTATGCGATCCGCAATGCTTGCAATTCCACAAAGTGATCATCTTGTCGCCCTGCACATAGCTGTTCAGCATTTCCGGCTGCGCATCGATAGTCACAACATCCGGATTCCAGTAACCGCCTCGCCAACCCGTTTTCCGGCACAAGGAACAATTGCACTGCAATGTCTCTTCGGGTGGTGCCGGAACCGTGATCTGCACTGCGCCGCAATGGCATTGGCCCTTCATCTCACTCATTGGTCAATATATCCTCAACCCATGCGGGGACCAGATCTCCGGCCTTGCCCATGCGGCTTTCATCGAAATAGAGGCTGCCGTCAGACGGATCCAGATTCATCTCCAGCGTCTTGGCCCCGTAATGCTGCGCTGACCGGACAAACCCGGCCGCCGGATAGACCGCACCAGAGGTACCGATGGAAACGAACAAATCGCACTGCGCCAAAGCCAGCTCGATCCGCTCCATCTGATAGGGCATTTCGCCAAACCAGACGATATCGGGCCGCAGCGCGATCTGTTCACAATGGGGACAGGCCGGGCCGCTGGACAGATTTTCGGTCACCGCAGAGCGCTCGCCACAGGCCAGACATAATCCGCTCAAAAGCTCGCCATGCATGTGAACCAGCCGCTGTGATCCGGCCCGGTCATGCAGGTCATCGACATTTTGTGTCACCACCAAAAGATCGCCACCCCATCTCGCATCCAGTCTGGCCAGCGCCTTATGCGCCGCATTGGGATGGACGGTCTGCAAAGTGCCGCGTCGTTCATCATAAAATTTCTGAACCAGTGCCGGGTCCCGCTGAAATGCTTCTGGCGTCGCGACATCCTCCACCCGGTGCCCTTCCCACAGACCATCAGGCCCGCGAAAGGTTGCAACGCCGCTTTCCGCGCTAATCCCCGCACCGGTTAGAATGACAATATTGTTTATTTCGCGCATAACGCTATGCCAGCAGCTTCAGCCCAATAATGCAAGCCTGGGGATAGGGAAACATGACATCAATCGGGATAATCGGAAGCAAAGGCCGCATGGGTCACGCGCTGGTCAACGCTATTGGCGAACAGCAGGAACTGCACCATGCAGGCGGCGTGGATCAGGACGATGATTTTGCCGAATTGCTTGCCAAGAGCGACGTGCTGGTTGATTTTTCCATGCCAGATGAGCTGAGTCAGCGGCTCGATTCATGCGCCGAAGCCGGCAAGCCGCTGCTCGTCGGCACCACCGGACTTGAACCCGCCCATCATTTGTCGATCGATGCCGCCGCAAAGACTATTCCGGTACTGCAGACCGGCAACACATCGCTGGGCGTGAACATGCTGGCGGCGCTGGTAAAGGAAGCCGCGGCGCGCCTTGGTGATGACTGGGATATTGAAATTGTTGAAATGCACCACCGGCATAAAGTCGATGCGCCGTCCGGCACCGCCATTTTGTTGGGCGAAGCCGCTGCACAGGGGCGCGGAATCCGTCTCGAGGACAGCAGCGAGCGCGGGCGGGATGGACAGACCGGCGCACGGGAAAAAGGCGCGATCGGCTTTGCATCACTGCGCGGCGGATCGGTGGCCGGCGACCATCAGGTTATTTTGGCCACGGATGAAGAACGCATCGAATTGGGCCACCGCGCCGAAAACCGGATGATTTTTGCACGCGGCGCGGTCAAGGCAGCGCTATGGCTGACCCAGCAGCAACCAGGCCGCTACGACATGACCGATATGCTCGGCCTGAAATGAGTGTACGCACATGAAAAAGGACGATATTTTCGAATTTTATTCGCGGCTGGCAGCCGACAATCCATCGCCCGAAACAGAATTGAATTTCGGCAATGTCTATCAGCTGGTTGTTGCCGTAGCGCTGTCCGCCCAATCCACCGATATTGGCGTGAACAAGGCGACACGGCTGCTTTTCCAGCAAGTTAAAACGCCGCAACAGATGGTCGATCTCGGCCTTGATGGCCTGAAAGAGCATATCAAGACTATCGGGCTTTATAATACCAAGGCAAAGAACGTCATCGCTCTGTCTGAATTGCTGATCTCCGATTATGATGGAGATGTTCCCGCGGATCGCGATGAGCTGACCAAGCTGCCTGGTGTGGGCAGAAAGACCGCGAATGTTGTTATGAATTGCGCCTTTGGAGCGGAAACCTTTGCCGTCGATACACATATTTTCCGGGTCGGAAACCGCACCGGACTGGCACCGGGAAAAACCGTATTGGCGGTCGAGAAAAAGCTCGAGAAACAAACACCCGGCCCGTTTCGTGTCCACGCCCATCACTGGTTGATCCTGCACGGCCGCTATATCTGCAAGGCGCGCAAACCGGAATGCTGGCGCTGTCCGGTCGCCGACCTGTGCCGGTTCAAAAAGAAAACACCTGCTCCCTGATACAAACGCCCTGACCCGCCAAAGGCTCGGATCGCCGTTCAGCTTTCAGAAACCCTAAGAGGCGTATTTTTTTCGAGATGGGTCAATTTTGAATATTAGGAGAGATCTTATGAAACTGTTAGTTCCGGCCCTGATCGGTGCCGCCATCGCGACGACTGGCGTCGCCTATGCTGGCGAAAAACGCTCGAAAGACGATAAATATATTATCGAAAAAGTCGGCGAGCCGAAAAGCTGCATCAACCGGTCACAGATCCGTTCAACCGATGTTATTGATGATAAGACGATCGACTTCAAAATGCGCAACGGCGACATTTATCGCAACAATCTGCCGAACAAATGCAGCGGCCTGCGCTTTGAAGAAGCCTTTTCCTACCGCACGTCAACCAACCGGTTGTGCAATGTCGATATTATCCGTGTGCTGGATAGTACGGCAGGACGCATAGACACACGCGGCGCTTGTGGTTTGGGACGGTTTCAGGAAATCACCAAGACCAAACGCGAAAAGGCGGAAAAGAACGAAAGCTAAGTTAGCGCCGTTTCTGCAAAATTAGTGATTGGCAAAGCGGCCTGCCCGCTGCTAAGCGCTCTGTCGGTATCTGATACCAAGCACCCGTAGCTCAGCTGGATAGAGCGCTGCCCTCCGAAGGCAGAGGTCAGAGGTTCGAATCCTCTCGGGTGCGCCATTTCATGGCTGTTTGCTCGGTACTTTTGGCTTAATCTTCCCATCATGACACTGTCGTTGCGGGTGTTGCCTGACATCGCTTGGCCCCTGCTTTGCGGAGCGAAACCGACATTGGAATATGCGGCGATCCATCTGCAATTAGCGGATATTATTTCTCTTCCAGTTGCAAAATATACGAATCATATTAGAACATATAGAGAACATAAGTTAGGATTCTCTGTGCAGTGCGAAACTGGAAACGTTACAAGATTGCCTTTAAAACGGGTGGGGGCACCCGTGAAAAGTGGCGGAAACATGCTGTCGGAGGCATTTCCTGCCACGGCGTCCGATGCGGGAGCTGTCGGATTTATCTTGTCCGAATTGCGGCGCATATCCGGAGCGATTCTCTGGATTCAGGACCGCCAGTCACAAATGGAATCCGGACATCCTTATTTGCCTGCTTTGCCCGGCCGGTCGATGATTCAGGTCGACCTGAACCGTCCTGTCGATGTTCTATGGGCTGCCGAAGAAGGCTTGCGCTGCCAGTCTCTGGGCGCCATTGTCGCAGAATTGTGGGGCGATCCGCGCGCATTGACCTTCACGGCAACCAAACGGCTGGCACTCAGAGCGGAGCGTCACAAGGTTCCGTGCTGGCTGATCCGCCGGGGTGCCTCGCCCGATCTGAGCGCGGCGCGGAACAGGTGGCGCATCGCCTCTGTGCCATCGCATCCCCATATCCACGACTCGCAAGCGCCCGGCGATCCGCGCTGGCAGGTCGAGCTGTTCCGCTCACGCACGCAAGCGCCTGGCACATGGGTGGCGAGCTATGACCGGGCGGCGGATAATATCAATTTTTCTGCCCCATTTCGCGATGGAGCGCTGGTCCAGGATGATGGAACGGAGCGGAGAAAAACCGCCCGCTGATGCCGCGACCATTTTGGCCGCCGAAGCCCAGCATGGCGCCATCATCTATGCTACAAACCAGGCGGCACGACTTGCGAACATAGCCGAAGGTGCCAAGCTTGTTGACGTCAAGGCGGTCTGCTCTGACCTGCGTGTTGAATATGCCGATATTGCAGGGGATATACTGGCACTGAAACGGCTGATGCTCTGGGCCCGTCGCTGGTGCCCGTGGACTGTCGTGGATGGCAAGGATGGTCTTATTCTGGAAACCACCGGCGCGGATCATCTTTGGGGCGGCGAAGCGCAGATGCTGGACGAGATCGAGGCCCGCCTGTCTTTGCTGGGAATGACAACGCGGCTTGCCATAGCACCGACATGGGGAGCGGCATGGGCTTTGGCCCGATATGGTCAAGTGAAGACGATCTGTCCGAAAGACGAAATATCAGAGATGCTGGCGCCTTTGCCGGTGAGTGGTTTGCGCCTTGATGCCGAGACACTGATCTTGCTGCACCGCCTTGGGCTCAAGACGATCGGGGCCTTGGCAAAGGTACCGCGCCTTTCCCTTACACGGCGATTTGTACGGGCCACACTGGATGGCAATCCGTTGCTCCGCCTCGATCAGGCCATGGGGCATCTTGCGGAACCCGTGGCCAGTGTGGAAGCCCTGCCGAAGGTCAAGGCGCAAGTGCGTCTGGCAGACCCTATCCAGGATCCAACCCACCATTTGCCCGGCCTATGCGTCGATTTATGTGTACAGCTGACGCGCCGGGATCTTGGCTGTCGCCGCTTGCATCTGACGGTATACCGGACGGACGGCGAGATCAGCACCATTGCCGCAGCCACATCTGCACCGACCCGTGATGCCCGGCATTTGCAGCGGCTTTTTGATGACAAGCTTGAACGGATAAATCCTGGCTTTGGCTTTGATCTCATCACCTTGGAAGCCAGCGTAGTGGAACCCGTTGCGTGCGTGCAGAATCAATTGGACGGAAAGGCCGAGGATGACCTTGCCTTGCCGCACCTGATTGATCGTCTCACTGCGAAATTTGGCCCCCATGCTGTCAGGCGGCCGGTCCTGCACGAAAGTCACATCCCGGAACGTGCAGAAATCAGAACAGCCGCGCTGCATGATGAACCATTGTCCAGAACCTCTCTCGTCGCTGAAGAGCGCCCCATCCGGCTGCTGTCACTGCCAGAGGAGGTGCGGGTGGTCTATGCTGTGCCGGAAGGTCCGCCCGCACAGTTTATATGGCGCAGACAGACCCATAAAGTTGTCCGCCATACAGGCCCCGAACGGATTGCCCCGGAATGGTGGACAGACCGCGCGGGCACACGGTTGCGTGATTATTACAAGATCGAGGACCAGTCCGGCAAACGTCTGTGGCTCTATCGCGAAGGACTGCATGATGATGGACGCGGTGGCGATCCGCGCTGGTTCGTGCACGGGATGTTTGCCTGATGCCCGAGATGGACAACCAACGTCCAAGGCGCACCTTGGATGCAGAAGGCCTGACGCGAAACGCCGCTGCGCCTTATGTCGAGCTGGGCGTAACGACATGCTTTTCATTTCTGCGGGGAGCGTCTGATGCTGTCGATCTTGTCTCGACAGCATGGCAGCAGGGCTATGATGCTCTTGGCGTTGCTGATCTCAACAGCATGGCGGGCGTCGTAAGGCTTCATGCAGAAGCGCTGAAAGCACATATACGCCCTGTCATCGGATGCCGCCTGCGGCTCATCGGCGGTGAAGAGTTTCTGGCCTACCCTCGTGACAGAGAGGCTTACGGACACCTGTGCATGCTCCTGTCCAAAGGCAAGATGCACAATGCGGAAGGAGAATGGCAGGCAAAAGGCGCCTGCGACATCTCACTGGATGATCTGGTCGCTCATGCAGAAAATGTGCAACTCATTGCGATACCGGGCGACAATATGGAATATTTTGCTGCCGGCTTGCCCGATCTGGTCCGCGTTTTACCGAGCCTGCGTCACATCGCAGTCAGCTATCTCTACCGCAGCAATGATCGCGCAAGGATCAACTTTCTGGACCGTGTGGCGCAAGATAATGGCCTATCCATTCTTGCGACCAATGATGTCCATTATCATGCCCCTGACCGCCGGCCTTTACAGGATATCCTGACATGTATTCTGCATAAAACCACAATCACCCAGGCTGGATTCATGCTTGATGCCAACGCAGAGCGGCATTTGAAATCACCGGACCAGATGGTGACTCTGTTTGCCGAATGGCCGCATGCCATCCGCGCGACCCGCGATGTGGCAGATGCCTGCACCTTCGATCTGCGGCAGCTGTCCTACGAATATCCGCAAGAAACAATCCCGGCAGGGCGCACACCACAGGAATATCTGACTGAGTTGACCTGGAAAGGGGTCAAAGACCGCTATCCGGACGGGACACCGCACAAGGTACAGATGACTCTGGAAAAAGAACTCGCACTGATCGAGAAACTCGACATCGCGCAATATTTCCTGACCATCCATGACATCATCCAATTTGCCCGTCATGAAGTGAGCCCACCCATATTGTGTCAGGGACGCGGGTCTGCGGCAAATTCGGCCGTGTGCTATGTCTTGGGGATCACTGCCGTTGATCCCAGCAAAAATGATCTGCTTTTCGAACGTTTCATCAGCGAAGAACGTGTCGAACCACCTGATATAGACGTCGATTTCGAACATGAACGCCGCGAAGAGGTCATTCAGCATATCTATGAAAAATACGGTCGCGACCGCGCCGGCCTTTGCGCAACGGTTATCCACTACCGCCCCCGCATGGCCGTGCGTGAAGTTGGCAAGGTCATGGGTCTGTCGCCGGATGTCACAACGGCATTGGCCAAAACCATCTGGGGCAGTTGGGGCCGTGAGGTCGGGACAAAGGAGGCGATTGAGGCCGGACTGGATCTGCGCGATCCATTAATCGCCCGCACGATCAAACTGGCCGACCAGATGATCGGGATGCCGCGCCATCTCTCACAGCATGTCGGTGGTTTCATTTTGACGGAGACCCCGCTGACGCGCACGATCCCCATCGGCAATGGTGCGATGAAGGACCGCAGTTTCATCGAATGGGACAAGGACGATATTGATGAGCTGCGTATCCTCAAAGTCGATGTCCTGGCACTGGGGATGCTGACCTGTATCCGCAAGGCGTTTGACCTGATCGCAGCCCATCATGGCAAACGATTTGACCTGGCTACCGTTCCGCAAGATGACATCGCCGTTTATGATATGCTGTGTAAAGGGGACAGTGTCGGGACATTCCAGGTCGAAAGCCGGGCCCAGATGAACATGCTTCCACGCCTGAAACCAAGGGAATTTTACGATCTGGTCATTCAGGTCGCGATTGTCAGACCGGGGCCAATTCAAGGCGATATGGTCCATCCATTTCTGCGCAGACGTACAGGGAAAGAAAGCATCATATACCCGTCCCCCGGCCCCCAATATGATCCTGATGAGTTGAAGAATATCCTCCACCGGACCTTGGGCGTGCCGATATTTCAGGAACAGGCAATGAAAATCGCCATTGATGCCGCCAAGTTCAGTCCGGCTGAAGCGAACGAGCTGCGTAAGGCGATGGCGACATTTCGATCGCGCGGGACAATTGAAACGCTGCAGGACAAAATGGTCGGACGGATGGTCGAGCGCGGCTATGATCCCGAATTCTCCCAGCGATGCTTCGATCAAATCAAAGGATTTGGGGAATATGGATTTCCCGAAAGCCATGCCGCCAGCTTTGCGCTGCTGGTCTATATTTCGAGCTGGATCAAATGCCATTACCCGGATGTTTTCTGCACCGCATTGCTGAACTCCCAGCCTATGGGTTTTTATGCACCAGCACAGATTGTCCGCGATGCCAAAGAACATGGTGTCGCAGTGCGCCCGCCAGACGTAAATTATAGCGATTGGGACAATAGTCTGGAGCCGGTTACGCCGGGCATATTTGCCGTCCGCCTTGGGTTACGACAGGTAGACGGCATAGCCATGACCGTCGCGAAGCGCATCGTACAGCCTCGCCACACTCCCTTTACGGACATGCAGGACGTCAAGACCCGTGCGCATGTGGACAGCGGGAGCATGCGCAAGCTGGCCGCGGCTGATGCGTTTCGGTCGATCGGACTGGATCGCCGCCAGGCACTTTGGAACAGCCGGGCATTGCGCGATGCACCTGATTTGCCGCTGTTCAATAATCAACGCGACGAAGGTCCGGATATTGATTTCACTTTGCCCCAGATGCCCCTGTGCGAACATGTTGTCGCCGACTACCAGACCCTGCGCTTGTCGCTTAAAGCCCATCCGATGGCCTTTTTACGACGAAGCATGTCACGCCAGGGCTATACCAGCTGCGATGATCTCAAACATATGCGTAACGGACAACGCGTATCGCTTGCTGGCCTCGTCTTGATCCGGCAGCGCCCGGGCAGTGCCAAGGGCGTGTGTTTCATCACATTGGAAGATGAAACCGGTGTCGCCAATCTGGTGATCTGGCCGAATGTGATGGAGGAATATCGCAAAGCCATCATGCAGTCGCGGTTGATAGACATACGCGGCATCATCCAGCGCGACTCCGATGTCATCCATGTTGTGTCAGATCATCTGACGGACCGGAGTGATGCACTGCAAAGACTGTCCAATGATATCATGGATGTGCCGCTGGCCCGTGCAGATGAAGTACGCAAGCCCCTGCCCCATAGTGTTCATCGCCACCCCAGAGACGTCCGCATCATTCCCAAATCACGGGATTTTCACTAGCGTCATTTGCACTGATCATGCGTAGCCAGCTATTCCGCCTGCACAATGGTTGTCAGCACCGGGTCCAGCGTAACGGTCACTGCTTTTGCGGGGTCCAAAGGCGAAGAAGCGGGCGCTCTTGCCTCCCAGCATTCGCCGGATGATGCCCTGACCCTGACCGCATTGGTCGCACCCAGTGGATGGGACTGCACAATCGCAAAAGGTCCGTCTGGCTTTTGTTCCAAGACCACGCCCTCGGGTCGCACCAAAAGCGTTGCATCCGTACCATCGGCAAATCCATCCGCCTTTACCGCGCCAAATGGCGTGTGAAGAACACCCTCCGCAACCGGGCCTGACCATTCATTCACTTCACCAAGCAAGCGCGCACCGGTCAACGACTGCGGCTTCAGATAGACTTCTGAAGGTTTGCCAGACTGGATCACAGCGCCGTCGACCATCAAGGCCAGCTCATCCGCCATGAAAAGCGCTTCTTCCGCATCATGAGTAACCACCAGAACCGCAGCCCCGGATTTCTTCAGTTCGCGCACCGCCATGTCGCGCAAATCCGCGCGCAGCCGGGAATCAAGACCAGAAAAAGCCTCATCAAGAAGCACGATCTCTGGCTCGGGAGCGAGCGCGCGGGCCAACGCTACCCGCTGTTGCTCGCCGCCAGACAATGTGTGCGGATAAGCCTTGGCCTTGTCATCCATCTGTACCGCTGCCAGCCGGTCCATTGCTGTTTCGCGGCGCGTCGCGGCCGTGCCGCTACGCAAGCCGAACATGACATTATCAAGCGCCGTCAAATGCGGAAAAAGCGAGAAATCCTGAAATACCAGTCCGACACTACGCTGCTCTGGTGGAATGATCACCTGGCCTTCGGTCAGCTTTTGGTCCGGACTTGTCACGATACCGGCATCGACGTCCTCAAGGCCGGCAAAAACGCGCAGCAATGTTGACTTGCCTGCTCCCGACGGACCGAGGACCGCCGTAATCGTCCCGCGCTTGAGATCCATGTCGACAGAATCGAGTACGCGCCGACCCCGCCAGGATTTTGTCAGCGCACGCGCCTTCATTACAACATCGGTCATGGTGCGCTGCTTTCTGCTTGCCGCCGCGACACCAGCCAACTCACCAAGATCATGATCGGCAGGCCCAATCCGACCAGCATCAGGGACGGCAAGGCTGCCTGTGCCAGCCGCTCATCAGACGCATAGTGATGCGCACTCACCGCAAGTGTCTCAAAATCCAACGGTCGCAATATCATTGTCGCGGGCAATTCCTTCATGACTTCCACAAACACGAGTAATGCTGCTGTTGCAATGCCGCTGAAAGCAAGCGGAACATGGATGCGCCCGATGACTGCCCAGCGATTGGCGCCAAGCGAGCGAGCCGCCTGATCCATGCTAGGCGTAATCCGGACCAGCGCACTTTCGCAAGGTCCTATAGCCGCAGCCGCAAATCGCGCCTGATAGGCGAACAGCAATGCGACCAGCCCCCCGCCCGCAATGTTTGGTGCAGCAAGGGGTGAAACGCTGTCGAGTAAATCCTGCATAGCGGCCAGAATGACGATTACACCAAGAGCCGCCACTGCACCGGGTACCGCATAGCCGGCATGCGCAGCGCGAACTGAGGCTTGGGCAAACCATCCACCCGTGCGGGCCGCGTAGGCAGCGCCCAGTCCGAGAAACGCAGCGACGAGCGCGGATAGCGAGGCGACGGTTATCGTGCCCCAAAAGGCATCAATGGGGGAACGCACCGGCTGTGTTTCCAACGCCAGGGTCAGGAGATGCAAGCCCGGAGCGACCAAACCGAGCAGAACCGGGATGGCGCAGCACAGGCAGACGAACAGTGCAACCGGACGTGACAGTGCAACCCGGTGTTGCGGACGGTTGCGGCCACCTAGCTCTGCGACCCGAGACCGGCGGCGAACCAGTCTTTCGCTACCAAAAATGAATAATGTGACAATCAGCAATATGAGCGCCAGGCGCGCAGCAGCTTCTGGGTCGCCAAAGGAAATCCATGACCGCAAAATTCCAACCGTGAAGGTTGGTGTGCCGAGGAAATCCACAGTGCCATAATCTGCGAGCGTTTCCATGACCACTAGCGCGGTGCCTGCCATAATTGCAGGACGAGCGAGCGGCAGAGTGACTTTCCTGAACGCTTGCCATGGCCCTGCGCCCAATGTGCGCGCGGCTTCGAAACTGTTGGTGCCGTTGCTCTCAAAGGCCTGTCGCGCCAGCAGATATGTGTAGGGATAAAAGGATATGGAGAAGATAAATCCAGCGCCCAAAAGACCACTAACCGTCGGGAACAATCCACCAGTGGCGTCATGGACGGGCCCGCCAACAGCGGTCATCGACATCCAGGCATAAGCAGAAACATAGCTTGGCATCGCCAGAGACAGAGGCAGCGCGACCAGCAACAGTTTGCGGCCCGGAAAATCATAACGTGTCGTTAGCCAGGCGGTTGGCACCCCCAGCAAGATCGTGCCGATGACGGTAATCACAACGAGCGCAGCAGAATTGCTGACATAGCTGGCCAGCTGGGTGTCGATTAGATGGCCCATATGAGAACCACCGCCAGTCAGCGCCATCGGGATCAGCGCCACAACCGGCAGCGTGCAGACCAAAGCCGCAAAAACGCCAAATGGCGCGGGACCGATCCCGCGCCACCTTTGCTTGTTATGATGCCCGATTGCGTTCAAATGATGGGTCAGGGCCAACCGGCTCGGTCAAACAACCGTTGTGCTTCCGCCTGATTCTCACCCAGCTTTGACAGGCTGATCGGATCTTCTTCAAATTCACCCAGTGTTTCGAGCGCGGCATTTTCATATTCAACCGATGGAACCGCCGGATATTCGTTGGTCAGTTCGGCAAAAAAGCGCTGCGCTTTCGGGGTCATTGCAAATTCAATGAAGCGCCGGGCCAGGTCGGGGTTGGGCGCGTGTTTCGCGACGCCAGCTCCCGATACGTTGACATGGACACCCGCTTCACTGTTCGGCCAGTATACGGCAAGATTCTCGACGATTTTCTTGTCGTCATCATCGTTCATCAGGCGCGCAAAATAATAGTGATTCACCAGGGCAATGTCACATTCGCCAGCGGCCACAGCCTTGATCTGATCAGTATCGCCGCCCAGCGGATCACGGGCAAAATTGCTCGCCACGCCGCTCGCCCAGGACTGAGCCTTTTCGGTTCCCCAGCGATCGACAAGCGCTGCAAGCAAGGAGATGTTGTAGATGTTACCGGAAGAACGGGCGCAGACCTTGCCTTTGAAAGCAGGGTCGGCGAGCGTTTCGTAACCGGTGAGCTGATCCGCATTAACCCGGTCCTTGGCATAGACAATGACGCGGGCACGTTTGGCCAATCCATACCACAAGCCATCAGGATGACGCATCGCGGCCGGAACCGTTTCATTGAGGTTCTCTGACTCTAGGGGCGCGAAAAGCGCTTCCTGCTCTGCTCGCCAGAGCCGGCCTGCATCGACCGTGACAATCACGTCAGCCGGGCTGCGCTCGCCATCTGCCTTGAGACGCTCGACAAGCAAATCGCCGTCGGCTTCAATTGTGCGGACTTCAATGCCGGTCTCTTCTTCAAAGGCTTTGTACAAAGCATAATCAGAATCGTAATGACGCGAAGAAAAAACGATCAGCATTTTTCCTTCATCGTCACCGGACCCAGCGCCATCGCTAGACGGTCCGCCATCGCATGCGGACAGGGTCAGTGCCGCAATAATCAAACCGAAGATACCAAATCGCATATATTGTTCCTTAAACAGTGGGATCGATGTCCCCAAACTTGCTGGCAATTGCAAGATTTATTTTCATTTTTGCGCGGTTCTCACCGCACCGGGCTTCGTTGCATTGACAATCAGGCTGCGGGCTTTCTCGGTGGCGCTTTTCGTATCCATCTCGCCATCCGCAATTTTCGTCCCCATGCTGAGCAATTCGCCGCTGATAACCGTACCAGTCTGCGCTTCTTCTTCGACTGTCACGCCGCGATGAGAAGCAAAGGCCTGATCCCATGAGGCGCGTACCGCCGTCCAGTAATCCTTGGTCTTGGCCCAGTAATCATCGGCTGCCTTGACGTTATAATCGTCAAATTTGGTGTAGCTATTGAGCACATATTCCTGAACAATGGGTTGGAGCTTGCCATCAACCAGTCCCATTTTCGTGTTATCCTGAAAGTGGATCCAACCGCCGGGTTTCGGGGAATGGCGGTTGATCGCAAAATAGCGGTCATAGACCGTATTCCGCACCGCATCGCGCCGGGCCAGCGGACGCCACGTCCAGTTGGAACTCCACCGCCTGACGCCAGCTTCGGTCTCCCAGGCGCCAAGTCCGGCATAGCGTGGACTGTCGTCGACCTGATAGACGGTCTGCGACCATTTACCGGCCCGCTGGTCCGTCGGCACCGGTTGCAGTTTCCAGCGGTTGCGATCGGAGTAGACCAGTATCTTTTCCGGTTCATATTCCCAGTCCTGGCGCCAATGCTTGACGATAAAGTCCTTGCCGTCACCCATATCGACGACCAGCAAATGCTGAAGAATGATTTTTGTACCTGTATCTTCGATTACCTTCACCACTTCATTGCCACCCGATATCTTGCGATCGAGCGGTTCATAGCCTTTTTGCCAGGCGGTGGTTTCCTGCATATCGAACCGCACTTTGTAATTCCCGGCCATGGCAAGAATATCGGCGCGGTCTTTCTCAAAAGCAGCCTTTTTGATCGGTATTGTCTCACTGGAACCGGGCTGCATTGCCCATGCTTGGGTTGGCGTGATGGCGAAGGCCAAAAGACCTGCATAATATCTAAGTTTCATCGTGGATCTCCTGTATCTCTCTGTGTGTGTGCTCTGCGATTTCTAGAAACTGGCGCTGATCGAAATGCTGGCGTTGCGTCCGGGCTGGGTAAATGCGTCCGTGATATCGGAAGATGCCGCGAGTCCTCTCACGTCGCTCCACAGCGCATATTTTTTATCGGTAATATTGAAGATACCCGCACGAACCGTGACATTTTCGGTAATCCGATAAAATGCTGTCGCATCGAATATTGCTGACTCACCTGGCCGAAAACATGCATCCGTGCATATGCCAATAGTCTCGTTTGCTTCTTTACGGGCATTGTAGGACAGGATCACCTCGCCGCCGAACCGATTGTTCGGATCACGATAGCCCAGTCCCAATATGGCATTTAGCGGATCGATCGTAGACAATGAGATGTCAGTCGAATCTGGCGCTTCTACGGTTCCATCGGCAAAGGCAATTGCAAACCGGGCGCGAAAACCATTCGCAGCCTTGTAGGAAGCGCGGGCCTCGATACCGCGGACGTCGACATTATTAAGATTGACGAACTGGAACACTGCCGGGTCAGCAGGGGAGAATGAGCCGGAAACGACTTCCTGACTAATGAAGTCGTCATAATTTGCGGTGAAGGCTGTCAGGCCGAGGTCAAAGCCATCAGCATTGTAACGAATTCCCGCTTCGATGCTCTCGCTGGTTTCCGGTTTCAGATCGGGATTGGGTGCGGAAGTATATCCAAAAGCAAGATTCTCAAAAAAATTGTTTGCCTGGCTGGGCGTCGGAGCACGAAACCCGCGTGCATAGTTGCCAAATAGCCGAACATCGTTACCCAGCTTTAAAACCGCGCCAATCTTAGGGGAGAATTTTGACCCGTCTTGCCCGATTGGCACAAAATTAGGCAACAGCGGATCGTCTTCCGGGTCGAGATCATAGAAATCAAATCGTAATGCGGGATAAAGAGTGAAGGTGCCGTCACCAAATTCCATCGCATTGCCAACAAACAAACCGCCTAATGAAAAATCGGTCACCGGAAATGCACGCGATGGGAATGTTTCACCAAAGGGTGGTTCCACGCCATCCCGCAGGCCTTCCTGCCGGGTGATATTGTAATCACCGCCATAGGTCAGCGTGTGCGTAATCGGTCCGGTCGTAAAGTTGGTTCGGAAGTCGGCAGCAACACCATAGACCCGGTTTTCGAAACTGTTCAGCCGCTCTCGATCCGGACGTGGCTGAGCACCGGTTGGCGATCTGTCCTCATCCGAAAATTGGACATCCTCTCCATCTTGCCAATAGGCGGCAACATGCGCGTAGTTGATCAGACCAGCGGCATCATCACCGGCGTCATAGGTCCAATCAAGAGAGGCGCGTACCCGCTCCGTTGTATCTTCGGCAGTCAAGTCATCGACGATCCAGCTTGGCGGTCCCGGAAACAGAAAAACAGGTCCCCGTCCAGAGAGTATGTCAGAGAAAATCTCGCGTTCCAAATATTCACCGGTCAGGCGGACACGGTGATCGCCGCTGTTGAAGACCAGCTTTCCCAAGAAGGCGTTAGACTCTCCGTCCTGGGGATTGGGTGTTGTTCGCAAAGCCCCTTCGGAATCAACCGTGCCCTGATTATCCAGCTCTTCGAAATCACGCCGGGAATAAGCAAGCATCGCCGAAAGATTTCCAAGCTGACCAGCAATAGCAACGGTTTCGGAAAATTCATTGTCAGCGGAGCTGAATTGAGCGCGTGCGAAGCCGCCGACATTATTGCCATCCTGTATGAAATCAACCGGATCGGAGGTTGTAAAGCTCACCGCGCCGGACAGACCATCACTGCCATATAGGGCCGAGGCGGGGCCGCGAAGGATTTCCACGGATTTGATCAGACCGATATCCGTCGCATTACCGCGCCCGACATCCTGCGCGCCAAAGCTGAAACCCTGTGGAGACCGAATACCATCAACCTGAATAAGAACACGGTTACCGCCAATACCGCGGATATTGAAATCTTCATTTCCGGCCCGTCCCGTGGTTCCAAGAGCTGCCCCGAAGCGAGCGGGCGCGCGGCGTACCGAGATTCCGGGTTCAAAGCGGATGATATCACGAACATCGGTCGCCAGTTCATCTGCGATGCGCTCACCATCAATCACGGTTACGGTCACGGGAGCGTCCTCAATCGCAATTGGTGCCCGTGTTGCCGTAACGGTAATGCCTTCTTCTTCGTCGAAGGACTCGTCAACTTCGTCGGCCGCATAGGCCGTTTGTGACATGCAAAGCGCAAGCAGACTCGAAGTCAGGACCGGCTTGCGCCAGCACAGTAGTGATTTCATAGAGAGTTCCCTCAACTCGTATTGATAATGCAAATGATTCGCATTACTATCTAGGTTGCGCCATATGGAACTGTCAAACGGAAAGTGAATTTTAAGGATTCAAGGCAAGTAACGTGCCACGGTTACGGCGAAAAAGACGGATCTGGTGCGCGCAGATATTGCGAGTGAGCAGAGTGCGGCAGCCAACCGTTCAACCAAAAGATTCGGTATGATTGGCAAGAGATTCGATATGTTTGGGTAGTGACCGTTTAGATTATGGAAGGCGGCGCACCGGGACCACCAGAGGATCGCCCGCATCGCTGGTGCCGATCTGGACTTCAACACCGTAAGCCTGTGCCATGATCGGCGCCGTCATCACCTGGTCACCCGGTCCGGCAGCGATGATCGCACCATCTTTCATAACCATGACATCATCGGCAAATCGAGCGGTCTGGGTCAGGTCATGCAAAACGACAATAACGCCGTTCCCGGCCGCAGCATAGTTTTTGAGGCGTTCCAAAACATCAAATTGATGGGCGGGATCCAGACTCGCCAATGGCTCGTCTGCGAGCAACCATTTTGGCTCTCCCGCCAATACACGCGCCAGCAGCACCCGACCCTGTTCCCCGCCAGACAAGCGCATTGCCTTGCGATTGGCAAGACCTTCGCAATCTGTTGCAACCATCGCCTTCTCTATGGCCTGATGGTCAGCACTGCTCATCCCCCAACCGCCGGAGTGAGGCAGGCGACCCAGTCCAACCAGTGTTTTGACATCGATGTTCCAGTGGATATCTGGCTGCTGAGGCAACAGACCGATTAGCCGTCCGCGCTCCTTGCTATCCACCGAGACAAGTGGCCTTTCGTCCAGCGTTATCGCCCCCCTTTGCGGGTCCCGCAAACCGGACAGACATGACAAAAGGCTACTTTTCCCCGCCCCGTTTGCTCCCAGTATGACCGTGACGCGACCCAATTGGAACAGGCCGCTAATGTCATTCAAGATGGTTCGCTCGCGCAAGACCAGAGACAGGTTTTGAAAGCTTAGGGTCATCAGGCCAACTCCCTGCGCATCTTGAAGAGCAGAGCCATGAAAAAGGGTGCGCCAATAAGCGCCATCGCAATACCCAGACGCAATTCACTGACCGTCGGCAAGATCCGCACAAGACTGTCGGCCAAGACGAGCAACAGAGCCCCAGCAAGAGCCGATGGCAGCAATACGGCTGAGGGCCGATGACCGGCAAGGGGGCGCACCAGATGCGGAACAATCAGGCCGACAAAGCCGATAATCCCCGCCGCCGCAACCGATGCTCCGACGGTCAATCCGACACCAATGATGGCGAGCCATTGTAGGCGCGGCACATTGACGCCCATCGATCGCGCTGCATCTTCACCTAAAGTAAGGGCATCCAGCGACCGACCGGTGGCCAACAAAAACAGCATACCCAAGGCGATAATGGGTACCGCCAACTTGACATCATCCCAGCTGCGATCTGTCAGCGCGCCCATCAGCCAGGTAACGATCTCGGTGGTCGCAAAAGGGGTTGGCGCCAGGCTGATCATCAATGATGTCAGAGAGCCGGCAAGACTGGAGAGAATAACACCGGCCAACGTGAACAGGATCAAGCTGCCTGATCGCCCAGCCAGCAGAGCCAGTAGCGCCATGCCTATACCCGCACCGGCCATGGCAAAGGCCGGTAACAACCACGCCGCAGCCGCATATCCGAAATAGAGGGAGGATACCGCACCCAGTGCTGCGGAGCTTGAAACACCGAAAACTCCGGGATCGGCAAGCGGATTGCGCAAATATCCTTGCATGGTGGCACCTGCCATGCCGAGGGCGGCACCGATAGCCGCGCCCAACAAAGTGCGCGGCAGGCGCAGTTCCATGATGATCAGGGCGCCAAGATCATCGCCCCACCAAGCGGAAGGATCAACCCAGACTTTGCCAGCCGCCAACGACAAGATGATCGCCAGGACAAGGCTGACAAAAAGCAAGATATTGAGCCGCAAGCCAGTCATGAGGGCGGTCCAAGCTTGCGCCGTGCGGCAGACAAAACGGCCACCGCTTCGATTAGCGTCGGCCCCGCGCAGTTGAGCAAACGCGCGGGATAATCCGATATGGTGATCCGGTGGGAAAGGCGTTTCAATACCGGATGAGACAGCATCCGATCCCGCGAACGCGCCTCTTTGCCACCACCGGCATCCGAGAATAACAGGCGTGGCGGCCGGGCAACAAGATGCTCCAGAGGCAGGATGTCCCATTGTTTTAGCCCGTATGTATGGCTCCGGTTTTCAAAACCAGTGCGGCGCAGCAACTCGTCAGGTAAAGTCCCACCACCTGGCACCAGCCCTCCGCTGCGCCAGATCAGGGCCGGAACAGGCCTGTTGTCTTGCGGCTTTGCCTTTTCGAATGCTGCTGAAATCCGCTGGTTCAGTTGCATGCCGCGATCAGGGGAACCGACTATGGTGGCTAGCTCGGCAATTTGCTGCTGACTCTCTGCCACGCTTTGCGGAATGGACAGTTTGATCAACGCAATGCCGAGCCGGTCCAGGGCGCGTTCCGTTTGCGGCGCGACAATAGAACTTGCCACCACCAGATCGGGACGCATTGCGATAATTTCTTCGGCCGTGCCGGACGTCGCCTTGAACTTCAACGCCTGTGTCAACGGAATAGAAGTCGCTCGCTTGTCATGTGAATAATGGCTGATGGCCCTGATATTCCGAGCCTCTGCCAATTGCATGAGCAAGGCATCGGCGCACGGGTTGATCGAGACAATCCGTTTCGGCTGTTCGGGCAAGGCCACTTTGGCACCCCGAGCGATCACTTCGGCATCCGCCAGAGTTGAGGGCCAGAACATAAGTGCAGCAGCCGCCAGACATCCTCCAGCCATGGCTCGCATGACTAGATAGGAAGACCTGGCGGCTGCTTGCTTCATGTCAGTAACGCAGCCTGACACCGGCAAAGGCCGAGCGACCGGCTGTACCGAACTGGAATATCGTTTCATATTCCTCATCAAACAGATTTTCGACCCGACCGTAAATCTCTATATTGTCAGTGATCGGCATGGCGGCACGCAGATCGACAAGCACATAGCCCGGTGTCGGGACGGTGGTGAACGCATTATCGAGATTGGAACTGACATGCGCAATCGTCGCGCCGGTTTGCAGACCAAAGGACCAATCATAGTCCACCGATGTGTTGACGCTATGCCGCGGGCGCCGTGCCAATGGCCGGTTGGTGTCGCGGTTCTCGGCATCTATCAGGCTGTAGTTGGTCGCAATCGTCAGTTCTTCAACTGGCCGTATAGTCACACCCAATTCAACACCTTGTGCTCGTGCCCGTCCGACATTGTCGTAAGTGCCGAAGGGCCGGTCGTTACAAATACCGGCTTGGATCGGGCAGCTGATAAAGTCGATCAGGTTCCTGCTGTTGCGCCGAAATATGGTTGCGCTCAGCTCCAGCTTGCCATCGACCAAGAGCTGAGTGATACCGGCATCCCAACTCTTCGAGGTTTCCGGTTGCAAAACCGCGTTACCAAAATCGCTGAACAGCTGGAACAGGGATGGTACGATAAAGCCCTCTCCATAGCTGGCACGAAAGGTCGTGTCGCCCTCATTAGGGCTGTAAACCACATCACCAGCGAAAGTCGTTTCGCCGCCAAAACTATTATGATCGTCATAACGCAGGCCGGCACTAGCGGTCAGACCATCCAGAGGGGTTATGCGCAATTGCCCATAGAAGCTGGTCAAAGTCGCATCCTGTTCGGGTGTCACAGAACCAAAGCTGGTGGCGCTAAAGCTTGATCTTTCCGCTTCCGCACCAAAGGTCGCTCCGAACATCTCGGAAATGTCGAGAATGCCTTGATATTCAACCCGTTCATTCTCGCCGCGAGATTCAAATGTCTGAAAATCGAGATTGAAATTATCACGCCGAACATTTGTGTAAGCGAACGCAAATCGATTTCTAAACCGGCCATCGAACAACGCGACATTCAATCCGGCATAGCCCACAAATTCGTCTGTCTCGCTAGTTTCGGGCGTATCACCAAATTGAAAAGTTGGTGTAAATCCATCGATATCGGTTTTGCCATCGGAATAGTAACCGCGCAGATCGACTGAAATTTCGTCGTTGAAGGTGATTTTTACCTTACCATTTGCGCCGAAATTTCGATAGCCATCACGCTCAACGCCGCCGCGCTCGGTATTGAAGGCAGAGAATCCGTCGGTCGTAAAATAGCCTGCACCAAAGGTGGCCGCGACCGGTCCAACAGCACCCGAGATATTGCCCACCAGCTGCGCCGTGTCACGCGATCCATACTCGCCGCGCGCATTGATTTCGAGTTCCTCGGTAGGTTCACGGGTAATGATATTGACCACACCACCAATCGCCTGACTACCCCAGATCACCGATTGCGAACCGCGCAACACTTCGATGCGGGAGATATTCCCGGTCAGCAAATTTCCGAAGTCAAAGCCGCCACCTGGAGACGCCGGATCGTTGATTTTAACGCCATCAATCAAGGCCACGGTCTGACTGGAATTGCCCCCGCGAATATTAACCGCACTGACCGTCCCGACGCCGCCATTGCTGTTGATGGTAACACCCGGCACGATGCGAAGCAGATCGGTGACAGTGACACTCTGAAGCTGTTCGATCCGGTCCTGATCAAGAACGGATATGCTTTGTCCGGTTTGTGAAATTGCCTGTTCAGACCGTCCGGCCGTGACGACAATGACATCCTCGCCAGAGGACGCTCCAGCTGTTTCAGCAAAAGCGGGCGGTGAGAGCAACAACGCCACAGTGGCAATTGCAGAAGTTGATTTTAGTTTTTGATAACGCACGATATTTCCTTTTTGACAATCATTCAAAAAGGCCACGCATATTTAACGCCTATGGAAGTTCCACATGCGGGGCCCGATAGTAATCGTCGCCACGCGAGGAAATCCTCGATCATATGGCACACCCCGTCCGCATGATAGAACGACAGCTACCGGCAGGTCTCCTGGCTCTTGGATCATCGCTTGGTCCGTCCCCTTCCCAGACATAACGTCCAGTGGGATTTGACAGACCGGCTCACCAATCACAGTTGCGGGGGCAGCTTCGGATCAAGAAATGACTTCCCTTCCGAATTCCCTTTTAATCCCGTCTCCGGGAACCTTTAGCAAACGGCTGTCTAGGGAGCTTCAATTTGCGGAGCAAGGAAAATTTGGTGCGCAGGGCCGAAGACAAACAGCGAAATAGCCGGTTTCTCAGCAAAACCAGATATTGGGGAGCGTCAACCAAACCCATGAAAAAGGCCGCCCCATTTCTGAGACGGCCCTTTGGTGATAGGTATCAAATTCTGATCTTGTCGGATCAGTCTTCCTTTACCTCGTAATATTGCGGTGCTGCAATATTCAGGATTTCCAGGATTTTCGCCAGAGCGGTTGGCTCGTCGGTTTCCTCCATCGCAGCCAATTCGCGAGCCAGACGGCTGGACGCCGCTTCGAATATCTGACGTTCGGAATAGCTCTGCTCTGGCTGATCATCAGCACGAAACAGATCGCGGGTCACTTCAGCAATTGAGACAAGATCGCCGGAATTGATCTTCGCTTCATATTCCTGCGCGCGGCGCGACCACATGGAGCGTTTGACCTTGGGCTTGTCTTTCAGTGTTTCAAGCGCCTCTTTCAGCGTTTTGTCAGAAGACAGCTTGCGCATGCCAACGCCTTCTGCCTTGTTCATTGGTACACGCAATGTCATGCGTTCTTTTTCGAAGCGCAGAACATATAGTTCCAGTTGCATACCTGCAATTTCTTCATTTTGCAGCTCAATCACACGGCCCACACCGTGTTTTGGATAAACAACATAATCGCCCACATCAAAGGACAGCGTATTCGCAGCCATAAAAAGCCTTTCTTTCTCTATGGAAAAGAAGGATGATTTCGATCAAATTTCTCAAAAACCCCGACGAAAAAACCCTTTTGTTCATATACATAACGACCGAACACCCCCCGTGCCCAGCCGCTTACCAACACCATTGTTAACAGATTCGTCACAAAAAAGCAATTTATCGTTGCACCGCACAACTTTTAGGACCTCAAGCGCCGGGCGCGGGCATCCGCCCGCTTGGCTTCCCTCGCATAAGCTCGGGCGCGCAGTCGCGCTTGCCTCCGCTTCGCGTCGGTTCAGCGCGACTTTGAGAGCATGATCCTCTAGTTCGTCGTCCGAACGTAGTGAGGCAAGGCCGACCGGCCGCCGCGCCTTATGGCGCGATAGCCAAGGCGACGGATGTCGCCGCCCCGCGCTTGAGGTCCTAAAAGACTCTCTTAATCACCTTGGCCGGGTTTTTCCGAGAAATGGGCCTCAAACTTGCCTTCCACGCCCTTGAATTCATCGGCATCGGCAGGTGGCTCGCGGCTGACGGTGATATTAGGCCAGCTTTCCGAATATTTCGTATTCACTTCCAGCCATTTTTCCAGACCATCTTCGGTATCGGGCAAAATTGCTTCAGCAGGACATTCCGGCTCACATACACCGCAATCGATGCATTCGCTGGGATTGATGACGAGCATATTGTCGCCTTCATAAAAACAGTCAACGGGGCAGACTTCAACGCAGTCCATATATTTGCATTTGATACATGCGTCGGTAACAACATAAGTCATCGGGTCGTCTACTCCATCTAAAGAGCCGCCTTTTGTGCGGTCATCTCATCCCTGCTATTGTGCAAAATTGGCAACGTCAACAGTTGGTTTTCGGTCCTATTTCATTCACCAGTGCGCAGCCGTTCAAAACAGCTTTGTGCATCCGGAGCGCTGCCGCGCCTGAGCGGCAACATCGATATGCGTATGACATGCACCTCTCGGCCTTGCGGAATAGTTAAGATGTCCCCTTGCCGGACCATCATATGAGCACGATCTACACGCCGACCATTCAGGCGGACATGTCCTTTGCTGGCAAGTTTTTTTGCCATTGTCCGGTTGCCGGCAAAACGAAGAAACCAAAGCAGCTTATCGATCCTGAGCGCCAAAGGGTCAGAGTCCGGTTTAGCGACCTTTTTATTCTTCAAAGCAGCATCCTATTTTTTCATTGCCTCCTTGAGAGCAGCCAGTTCGGCAAAAGCGCCGCCTGCAGTGGCCAAAACCGGCTCGGCCTTGCGCGATCCGGAGGCGGGCTTACCGGGGCGCTTGCCGCGCGGCTTCTTGCCGTGGTTTTTATTTGGCTTCCCGGACCGTGCCTTTCCCATACCCTTCCACCGCCAATAGACTGACGGCGTCTCGGGCACGGCAAGCTGATCTGTCGTTTCTGATGGATCAGATGTCGATGGTGCGTCATCACTCGATGGTTCGCCAGACATTTCCGGCTCGGTTGAGTCCGGCGCGGCCGCCGCGGTATCTTCGGTTTTTTTCAGCTCCACATTTTGCGGCTTATCATCGGTTTTTTCGAATCCAGCCATATCAAGCAGCGCATCATGTACCGATGTTGACAAGCCCAGCGAAGTTGCAAGCGCAGGATCAATAGCAAAAACGGGACCAGCTTGCCGCGCCTCATGCGCTTGCTTTACCAGCCGTTCGGCCATGTCGACCCGGACATATTCACCGCCAATTTTGCGAAAGCCCAGTCGGCTCGCATGATCGGGCGCTGCGAATGTCCATTCCTTCAAATGAACAGCATTATCGCCAGGGAGTGCAATCATTGATTGTTCATCGAGCGCGGCAAACAGGGCCGTGCGCCACAGCACAGCGCCCGGCTTCATCAGCGCATGATGAAAAATGTCAAGCGCTCCGAAAACCAACCCTCCGCGCCGGGCAACCCCGCGCATATCATTGTCAAGCGCACGCACAGCCTGATCGATTTGTCGGCGTGCGATGATACCGCCTGCTTCGACAATCTGGGCAAAAAGCGCACGCACCGAAGCAGGTGTATTCTCATCATTGGCAAGCACATCAATTTTGACGAGCCCTTCCAAATGCTTCGCCTTCATCGCTTCAACCCATTGCTTGATCCGCGCCTCGGCTTTTTTGCCATTCTCTGGCGCGATATCCTTCAGTGCTCGATCAAAATTAATCTCCGGGTTTAAAAGGTTTTTACCCTTGATAAGCACAGCAAGCTGCGCGCCTTGCCAATAGATTACTGGCTGCCCGGCGTCATTCGCGGCTAGCGTTAATTCACTGTCAGGAGCTTTAGCGAGCGCATCAGCTTTATCAGTCATAATCGGTCCCAAATATCTTTCCGCTGCAGCAAGCAGCATCTTGCGGTCTTCCCTCCGGCTATCCGAAGGCACGACAAATTGAAAGCCCTTCAGCGTCCCAATTTCCAGCCCGTCAACCAATACCGCACCGTCGGCTTCCAATGCAACGTCTTGCGGCAACGCACCCTTCAGCAAACCGCGCATCAAAACGCGAGTGCGCTTGTCGACAAATCTTTGGGTCAGTTGAACATGCATAGCATCGCTCAGTCGCCGCTCGAGTTGACGGGTGCGTTCGACCATCAGGTCCGCTTGTTCAACCCAATGCGTTTTTTGGGCAATATAACTCCAGCTGCGGGCCGCAGAAATCCGGGCAGCAAGCGTCGAGATATCGCCTTGAACATTTTCCAACCGGGTGATTTCCTGTGCCATCCGGGCATGCGGAATACGACCATTTCCTTGCGCCAGATAGGGCCAAAGCGAGGCGATAAACCGTGCCTGATGATCGGCGCCCACTTTCCGAAAATCGGGAATACAGGCGGCCTCCCAGAGCAAACGTACATTATCGCGTCCGACGGCGAGACGCCTGATATTGGGATCCTGCGCCAGCCGCTTCAATACCGCTAGATCAACGGCTTCAGGAGCGGCCTGCAACAGCCGGTCCCTCGGCTTGTCCTCAAGCGATGCTATCAGGCTGGTCACGCTTTCCAGATCCGGTTCAGCATTGCGCCAATAGAGCCACTCCAACATTGGAAAACTATGGTCTTCCAATCGTTCGATTTCTTCCGGCTCCAGCTCGTCCGAAGAGGCCAATCCCGACAATATGCCGAAACTGCCATCCTTTTGATGGCGGCCTGCCCGACCAGCAATCTGGCCTATTTCCGCAAGCGTCAAACGACGGCGGCGGCGTCCATCAAATTTTTTCAAGGCTGCAAATGCGACATGGGACACATCGAGATTAAGACCCATCCCAATTGCATCGGTTGCGACAAGATAATCAACCTCGCCGTCCTGGTACATTTTGACCTGTGCATTACGGGTTTGCGGGGAGAGTGAGCCCATCACAATTGCCGCTCCGCCATGTTGGCGGCGCAGCATCTCAGCAATCGCGTAAACGTCCTCCAGAGAAAATGCGACAATGGCGGATCGACGAGGCAACCGGGATAATTTGCGCGGCCCTGCATAGCTGAGTGTCGAAAAACGCGGACGGCTGACAATCTCTGCTTCGGGAACGAGTTTTTCAATCAGCGGCCGCAAGCTGTCAGATCCCAAAATCATTGTTTCGTCCCGGCCGCGGATATTCAGCATCCGGTCGGTAAATATATGCCCGCGCTCCGGGTTGATGCCGAGCTGCGCCTCATCGATTGCGACAAAGCTGAAATCGCGATTGACCGGCATAGCTTCAGCCGTACAGAGGAACCAGCGTGCATCCTTGGGGATGATTTTTTCCTCGCCGGTTACCAAAGCGACCCGGTTAACGCCCTTTAGGGCGACGACACGATCATAAACCTCACGCGCCAGTAACCGCAGCGGAAAGCCGATCATGCCACTGGAATGGGCACACATCCGCTCGACCGCCAAATGGGTTTTACCGGTGTTGGTAGGGCCAAGAACGGCAATAACGGAAGACTGGGAGAAGTCAGGCATTGGCGCTATCTCACCGTATCTTCACCAAACTGGCAAGCAATTTCAGTTCAGATTCAGTAAGATTCTTGGGTATCTGGCCGGATATCGGCGATTTTACACGTTTTACCGCATAGCTCGCGTTCAAGGCCGGATCTTAAATTGACATTAACCTTGTTCCTTCACAGAGACAGAAACAACATTGCGATGGAATACTGTCTTTGCGTTGATAAGACAGCGTCGCCAAGGGGTGCATTTGTTCAAGAGTATCGACATGCTTGCCGATCAGGGAAATGGGGCTGCCGCCATTGCAGCAGAACCGCCCGCGCCGGTATTTGCTGTGCCCGAGGCTTGGTCCAGCAGGATTGAGGATTGGCAAGAAAGGCTGGCCCAGACCGACTGGGTCCCTGATCTTGGCCAGGATATCGGAAGCTTCACCTGGCTGCGCGGCCTCGCCACTTTGGTTCTGCTTTGCGGTGTCGCTATCTCTTGCTTACCGGATTTTGGCCCTATCAGAGGCCATCAAAGTGCGGCGCTAACCGGCGCCCGCGCCGATCAGGCACGATCTCAGACCATTGCCCCGCTTGCTTATGGAGGCGACACCGGTATCCGGATGGCCGCCACCGACGCCGTGCGACCGCTCGCACAGAGCCCTGAACGTCCATCCATCGAGCTGGTAGCAACCTTGGGCCGTGGCGATAGCCTGCGCCGGGTATTGCAACGGGCCGGAGTGGCCAACCAGGAAGCAAGCGACGTGACCGAGATGGTTTCTGGCGCTGTTTCTTTGGGCGAAATTAAGCCGGGCACCAAAATTGATGTGACCCTCGGCCGCCGTCCGGCGAAAAACCAGCCTAGACCGCTAGACCAACTGGCGTTTCGTGCTCGCTTTGACCTAAATCTGGAAGTGGTTCGTAGCGATGGTGCGCTAAAGCTCAACCGCAAACCGATCATGGTCGACGACACTCCTCTGCGCATCAAAGGCGTGGTTGGTTCGAGCCTCTACCGCTCTGCCCGTGCGGCTGGCGCTCCGACCGAAGCTGTCCAAAAATATCTCCGGGTGATTGGCAAGAAAATGTCAGTATCGCGTGATATTCGATCCACGGACGAGTTTGATATCATATTGGGTTATCGCCGCGCTGAAACCGGCGAGGTCGAAGTTGGTGAGCTGCTTTATGCTGGCCTCGATCGCGGTGGCAAATCGAAAGCACAGATGCTGAAATGGACCAGCGGCGGTCGGGCAAACTGGTTCGAAGCTTCCGGCGTTGGCCAATCCAGTGGCGAACTGGTCCGTCCAACGCGCGGCCGCAAGACTTCGGGCTATGGCATGCGCCGGCATCCGATCCTGCGCTATAAGCGCATGCACAGCGGTCTAGATTTTGGCGGCGGCTATGGCGCCCCGATTTATGCGGTGACCGATGGCAAGGTGACATTTGCTGGCCGCAAAGGCGGCTACGGCAAATTTGTGAAGATCAAACATGGCGGCGGTCTTGCTTCCGGCTACGCTCATATGAGCCGCATCGCGGTGAGCAATGGCCGCAGCGTCCGCAAGGGCCAGATTATCGGCTATATTGGTTCAACAGGGTTATCGACCGGACCGCATCTCCACTATGAACTCTATCGCAATGGCCGCACGATCAATCCCAACTCGGTCAAATTTGTTCAACGCTCGGAATTGAGCGGCAAGGAACTGCGCCGTTTCAAAGGTGAATTGCAGCGCCTGAAAAAAGTCACGCCTGGCGCAGCATTGGGAAGTTTGAAAAGCGCATCAAACGCACCCAAGCAACAGCGAGAAATCAATCGGCTGGCCAAAGCTTCGATCAGCTAGTCGGCCCGGTTCTAAATGTCTCCGAGGCAAATCTCGGTGGCTGCATCCAACTTCGCTTGTGGCGGGTTCATTTTCTCGCCAAGACCATCCAACGATTTATCCAGCTCTTCACCCAGGCAATTGCATATTGGTGTAGCGGCCTCTTCCGTCGCGCCGGCCTTGGTGGATTCAGTAACGCAGCCTGCTAAAAATTCGGTCGTCCAGCTTTCATCGAAGCTTTTGTTAAAGGCGCCCGTCAGGCTGTTTTCATCATCTGCATTGCCGCATCCAGACAAGATAAGAGTGACCGCCAGAACGGCCGGGACAACGCATTGAAACCGGTGAGACATGAGGCATTCCTTTTTATTCATAGTGAGACAAGGCAATGTCGACGAAGAGCGAACCGGATGGAGAAAATCTGAGGGCTTTGCCCATCTTCGTCCACGCTTCACAATTCTTGAGATGGATGTAAAAGAAGCAATCCTTCGCCGCAAGCTGTTCAAGATGCTATTTCAATTGCCCTTGCGTGTCGTCGCTCTATATTAAGCTCCATGACCCAAAGCCCCGCTTTTCCACGCACCCGCCTGCGCCGCACTCGTGTTTCTGCATGGAGCAGAGCCATGGTAAGGGAAAATGTCCTGACGCCGGCAGATCTGATCTGGCCCCTGTTCATTTCTCAGGGCAGCAATGTTGAGGAACCGATCACCTCGCTCCCCGGTGTTTCACGATGGTCGGTGGACCTTGTTGTCGAGCGAGCGAAAGAGGCACGTGATCTGGGAATTCCTTGCATTGCCCTATTCCCGAACACGCCGGCCGAAAAGCGCAGCGAGGACGGTGCGGAAGCGCTCAATATCGACAATCTCATGTGCCGTGCCACAAAAGCGGTAAAGGATGCGTTGGGAGACGATATTGGCGTGCTCACCGACGTCGCGCTCGACCCCTATACAACCCATGGCCAAGACGGGCTGATTGATGCCAATGGCTATGTCGAGAATGACCGAACTCTCGATATGTTGACCAAGCAAGCCCTTAATCAGGCGAATGCCGGGGCAGATATTATTGCGCCGTCCGACATGATGGATGGACGGGTCGGTGCTATTCGCGACACGCTGGAACTAGCACATCATCATAATGTCCAGATCATGGCCTATGCCGCCAAATATGCCAGCGCCTTTTATGGACCGTTCCGCGATGCCGTAGGTTCGAGCGGCACCCTGAAAGGGGATAAGAAAAGCTACCAGATGGATGCCGCCAATAGCGATGAAGCGATGCGGGAAATCGCCCTCGATATTGCCGAAGGTGCAGATAGCGTAATGGTCAAACCCGGCCTGGCCTATCTCGATATAATTTATCGCGCGAGGACAGAGTTTAACGTGCCGGTATTTGCTTATCAGGTGTCGGGTGAATATGCCCTGGTCAGCGCCGGTGCAGAAGCAGGCGTCGGCGACCGCGATGCCTTGATGATGGAAAAGTTGATCGCGTTCAAACGCGCCGGCTGTTCTGGCATCCTCACCTATTTCGCCGCCGATGCGGCACGGCTTCTCCATGAGTGACATCATATTGGAAACCGAACGGTTGCGCCTGCGTGGTTGGCGGGACGAAGATATTGATCCGTTCATGACATATCTCAACACGCCCAAAGTCACGCGCTGGCTCGGCGGTGTTCAAACCCGCGAGAAGTTTCTGGAAGCAGTTGAAAGAATCAGGGGCTATGACCGAGATTTTGGCCATACCTTCTGGATTGTTGAACGCAAATCCGATGATGCCTTATTGGGTTTCTGTGGATTGAAACGAGTCAATGCACCGCAAGCCAAATTAACCGGTGCCTTCGAAATCGGTTGGCGGCTGCGCGAGGATGTCTGGGGCCAGGGCTATGCCAGGGAAGCTGCAGCGGCGACTATGGACGCCGCTTTTACACGCCATGAAGCTCCCTTTGTTGTTGCCCTCACGGTTCCCGGTAATGAGCCATCATGGGGCCTGATGAAACGGCTCGGCATGACCCATCGACCGGAACTGGACTTTCATGATCCCAACTATGGTGAGGATCTGAACCCCACGATAGTCTACCGAATTGAAGCCAAGGACTGGAAACCTGAAGCATGACTGAGTCGCTTCTCCATGGCTGAATTTCAATTGGAAACAAACCGTTTGGTCATGCGTGGATGGCGGGAGAATGATCTCGATATCTTCCACGCAATCAACAGCGATCCCAAAGTAAGAAAAACGCTTGGCCCTATCATGACACGCCAGCAAGTTGCCGACCTCATCGCTTGGCTGCAAGATTATCAGAAAGAGCATGGTCATTGTTACTGGGCGTTGGAAACAAAAGCGGACAAAAAATTGATCGGATGGTGCGGCATCATAAGAGGTGGTGAAGAAACGCCAGTATATGACAAACTGGAAATCGGTTGGAGAATGGCCTTTGCGCAATGGGGTAATGGTTACGTAACCGAGGCAGCCCAGAAATGCTGTGAATGGGCCGCTGCAACATTCCCGGATGAGCAAGTTTGGGCCATCACCAGCGAACATAATCATCGCAGCCGAGCGGTCATGGAACGCTTGAACATGAAACATTTCCCAGAGCTTGATTTCGACCATCCGAAAGTTGACCCCAAAAGCGATCTGGTGCGGCACGTCACCTACTGTAAGGAAACCTCTAAATGACTGATCCTCTTATCCTGCCGTTTAACGGTAAAACACCAAAGATCCACGAATCGGCTTTCATTGCGCCGGGCTGCAAAATCATTGGCGATGTAGAGATCGGGCCAGAAGCTAGCATCTGGTATAATTGTGTGATCCGTGCCGATGTGAATTTCATTAAAATTGGCGCGCGCAGCAATATTCAGGACGGCACGACCATCCACTGTGACAGCGCTACACCGGTCACGCCCAACGGCCATCCGACAATCATTGGCGAGGATGCGTTGGTCGGTCATATGGTCATGTTACACGGTGCGACACTGGAAGACCGGGCTTTTGTTGGTCTCAGCACCACGGTCATGGATGGCTGTGTGATTGAAGGCGACGCGATGTTGGCCGCTGGCGCGACATTGACGCCCAACAAGCGAATACCGACCGGACAGCTTTGGGCAGGATCACCAGCCAAATATATGCGCGAACTGACCGAACCGGCCATTGCCGGCATGCGGATGGGTGTTGCCCATTATGTCGAGAACGCCAAAGTCCATAAAGCAGCGGTAGAAGCTGCTCAAAAATAACCCGGATCAGCGCATAGCTGATTTCAACTGCTCTATCTCTCGTTGCTGGGAAACAACCTGAGCCTCGATTTTTTCCCGTGATCTGGCAATAAGACCAGCTGCCCCTTTTTGTTCACCGGTAAATTCCTGATCCAACCGCTTCATGAAAAGCGAATCGAGATCTGCCAGCGCAGATACCGACGGACTGCGATTCATTTCCAGTGACGACAGCTCCATTTGCGCCACCACCCATGATTCGCTGGAGGGTGCAGCACCGCGCGCTGCAGATACGCTTTTCTGCACCTTAGGAAGGTTCTGCAAAAAGGCTTGATGCGCCGTGTTGCTTTCTTGGACGGCTGCATCAACCGCATTTCTCAGTGCGGACGGCAAGGCCTCCATTGGATCTGCTGTCGCTGTATCCATATCAGGAATCGCAGGTTTATCCTCGTATGGCCGTTTCGCAAGCGACGGAAAGTCTCCTTGTTGCATGACACAAGCGGACAATGACAAGCCAAGAAGTGGCATCAAAAATACAGGTAATCTCATGAAATCATCTTTACGCTGAGGCCTTTGATGCGGCAATGGCCTTTATGTTGCGATAGCGGTGCCGTCATAGTGGCATAAGAAGACAGCAAAATCTTGCCTGAAAATCGGCCAATACCGGTTGACACAGCCATGTCCATCTAGTAGCTGCGCAATCTTTCCAGCGTGAGCCGAGAGACTCGCGTTTCCTTGCTTGCGCGCTGGAACCACAAGATTGAAACGGAAAAATGCCATGTTCGCTATAGTGCGCACCGGCGGTAAACAATATCGTGTTGCCGCAGGAGATATAATCGCAGTCGAAAAACTAGCTGGAGAAGCTGGTGATTCGGTCACTCTTGATGACGTATTGCTGGCCGGTGACGGCGGTGAGATGAAAGACGTCAAAGGTCTGACCGTGGCTGCCGAAATTGTTGCGCAGGAAAAAGGCGAGAAGGTCATTATCTTCAAGAAGCGCCGTCGGCATAACTATCGCCGAAAAAATGGCCATCGTCAGCAGCATACTGTGCTGAAGATTAGCGCCATTGGTGCTGCGAAAGCTGCGAAGAAAGCTGCTCCTAAAAAAGCCGCTGCCAAGCCAGCTGACGAAAAGCCGGCTGCTGAGAAAAAAGCAGCGCCAGCAAAGAAGGCGGCTCCAGCAAAGAAAGCTGCTGCTAAACCGGCCGCTAAAAAAGCTGCTGCTAAAACAGAAGCCAAACCAGCTGCAGCCAAAAAAGCTCCAGCAAAGAAACCAGCCGCTAAAAAGCCGGCTGCGAAGAAAAAGGACTAAACCATGGCACATAAGAAAGCAGGCGGCTCGTCCCGCAACGGCCGTGATTCAGAAGGCCGCCGTTTAGGCGTCAAAAAATATGGCAGCGAAGCTGTTGTGGCTGGCAATATTATTATCCGCCAACGCGGAACCAAGACCCATCCGGGTCGCAATGTCGGTATGGGCAAAGACCACACCCTATTTGCGCTCATTGATGGCAAAGTGGAATTCCACAAAGGCAAGCTTGGCCGCAAATATGTGTCAGTCGATGCCATGGCGGAAGCCGCCGAATAACCGGACAATCGATAACGGGTTGTCCTTTGAGGGATGACCCGGATGGTTCGAAAGAACTTCCAAATTCAAGGGAGAGGGTCACCCCCTCTCCCTTTTTTTGTCTCTCCCTGTCGAAAATGTCACTGCCTTGTCATCCGCCCATAGTAGGGGCCGGTCAAATCAAAGCAGGGACGGTTAAATTTGACTTTGGCCAAGTTAGCCAAAAAATGGAGAGTCCCGATGTTTGCTAGAACGCCAAGACTATTGTTGAGACCAGGTTGGCCCGAAGATGCCGATGCGCTGTTCCACGCGATTAATGACGAAGCGATTGTCCGCAATCTGGCCAGCGCGCCATGGCCTTATGACCGCGATGATGCGGATCATTTCCTGTCGCTGCCACATGACCCCAAAAGCCCGCGCTGGTTGATCTACCGGCGCACGGCAGGATCCCCCTGCCTGGTCGGGACTTGCGGTATCGATGTGATGGCCGATGGCAGCGTCGAGCTGGGTTATTGGATTGGTCGTGACCATTGGGGTCTCGGCTATGCTACAGAAGCAGGCCACGCTGCTCTACAGACGGCCAAAGCCCTTGGTCACCGCGAGATTGTCGCAAGTCATTTCGTCGATAATCCGGCTTCGGGAAATGTCCTCACTAAGTTGGGTTTCCGGCGCACGGGTCGTACGGCACCTAGGTTTAGCAAGGGGCGCAATAGCTCGGTTGCTGCGGTTGAATTTCAACTGTCTCTGGAATGCGACATGGAAGGCGACGTCGTCCGACCGCTAGCGGCGTGAGCCAGTTACGCCACCTTGTTTAGGGGTTTCTTCGGTTCATGTTTGCCTAAAGTGGCAATATTGTCGTCCTGCTCGGGCGGATCCATGATCGCAGCCTCATATTCGCTTTCGGCCAGCTGTATCAGCCCGCGGTCATCTTTGTTCCAGGGGTGAAAGCCGGGCAGGAAAAAGTGGAACCATGGCAATAGGGTCCGCCGGAATGGAGCAGGACCGATCAGTGCATAATGAAGAAAGCCAAACCATGCACGCGGACCGGAAATACCGTCTTGCCGCAAAAGATCAAAAATCCCTTTTGTGCGGTTCTTGGCGAAGCCGAGTGAAATGCGGGCCATGAACAGTGACTTGGTTGCCCAGCGCTTTGCCCGGCTCCAGTCTCTGGTCGCGTACAGCCAGGTATCGTAGGCGACACCCTTGTGCTCTACCTCTTCAGAGGCATGCCAAAGCCACATTTTGCGCTGCTCTTCGTCGGCATCCTGAAAATGCTTGGGATTGGCAATAAATTCAGCCGCCATGATAGCGGTCAGATGTTCCAGACAGGTTGTCGCAACCAGCTGCATGATTAGCGGCTTGCTGGCGATATTGTCGATGACATCGCTCAACGTCTGTTCCAGCCTTGAAATATCAAAATCTGATTCTTCAATATGCTTGTTAAAAAACAAATGCTCGCGGCTGTGCACGGCCTCTTGTTGGACAAAGCCGCGAATTTCTCTGGCAAGTTTTTCAGGTACTTCGTCGCGATATTGCTTGAGCACCTTCATGAAAAAGGTCTCACCCTTTGGAAAGGTGATCGACAAGGCATTAAAAAAGGCGGTCGCGTACGGATCACCACCAACCCAGTGCCGACGCTCCATCGCCGCGTTGGCAAAGTGCCGGTTGCGGGATTGAATGTTCAGGTCAGCCGGGGTTGCGCTGCCCACGATTGCGGGTGCAGCATCTGCCACTTCAGTTTGTGATGAAATGCCGCCCATTCCTATGTGTGGCCTCCTAGAAAATCCAATAGCTGTGCGACCAGTCTTTTTGGTTAAGCAATTTATAGATTGGGAGGGTTAACAAAATACCTACGGCGGCGAATAAATTCACGGTTAACTGGCTGTTTACAAGGCGATTCAAATATAGATTGCAGTAAAACGACGTTAACGCCGAACAGCGCTAAAGTCTCATTTGCGCTGATAGCGAAAATACCAGACTTCGTGCCCCTGCCGCCGGGCTTTGGCTTCATAGCGCGTTTCAGGCCATCCGCCCGGACGATTCGTCCAGCTTTCTGGACCATCGCAGAGCCAGTTAAACTCGTTGCGCTGGTTCATGATCATCATCGCCCATTCCAGATAGACAGGATGATCAGTGCCGAAACGAAATTCGCCACCGGACTTCAGCTTGGCTGCGATCAGATCAACCGGGCCATGGTTCATAAACCGCCGTTTTGCGTGCCGCGCCTTGGGCCAGGGATCGGGATGCAGCAAATAGACAAAACTCAAGCTGCCATCTGGAATCCGTTCCAATACATCCAGCGCATTGCCCATATGCAGTCGGATATTGGGCAAAACTCCCTCACGAACATGCTGCAACGCACCAACAACACCATTCAGATAGGGCTCGCAACCGATGAAACCATGAGCGGGCAGCATATCGGCCCGCGCTGCCATATGCTCGCCAGCACCAAAACCAATCTCGAAATGTAGTGGCCGATCATCACCAAATAGGACCGGTGAGGAAACCGGCCCCTCCGTCGGGACACTGATTTGCGGTAGCAGTTTTTCCACCAGTTCGACCTGCCCTTCGCGGAGCGCATGGCCTTGCCTCCGCCCATAAAGCTGACGGATGGTTGTTGGATCCTGATTCTGCTTGCTAGTCATCCAGCGCCGTTAGCAGCCCTGATGCGATTTAAAAAGCCGCTTTTAGAGCATCCACCAAGTCGGTCTTTTCCCAAGTGAAAAGGTCGCCATTAGCCTTGCGTCCGAAATGCCCATAGGCCGCGGTCGGGCTGTATATCGGCTTATTGAGGCCAAGATGAGTGCGAATGCCTTTTGGCGTCAACCGGACCAGTTTCGGCAGTATTTCTTCCAGCTTCTCTTCACTCACTGTTCCGGTGCCATGCAAATCGACATTGATCGACAAGGGTTCCGCGACGCCAATGGCGTAAGACAACTGGATCGCACAGCGTTTGGCGAGACCGGCAGCAACGATGTTTTTCGCGAGGTAACGGGTGATATAGGCCGCAGACCGATCGACTTTAGTTGGGTCTTTGCCAGAGAAAGCGCCGCCGCCATGCGGGCTGGCACCACCATAGGTATCGACAATGATTTTGCGCCCTGTCAGACCCGCATCACCGTCCGGTCCACCAATTTCAAAGCGGCCAGTAGGATTAACGTGAATGACGGTGTTGTCGGTAATAAAGCCATCTGGCAGCACGGAATGGAACACGCCCATGACATATTCGCGCAGTTCTTCGTACAGTGCAGGATTGTCGCTATCCTTGTAATAGCCGGGCGCATGCTGGGTGGAAACAACCAGCGCGGTCGCTTCAACCGGCACTTCGTTGACATAGCGCAACGTCACCTGACTCTTGCTATCAGGCTCTAGAAACGGTGCTTTGCCGCTGTGGCGATCTGCTGCCATCTGCTTCAATATCTGATGCGAATATTGCAGCGTTGCTGGCATCAGGTCTGGTGTTTCATCGCTGGCATAGCCGAACATGATGCCCTGGTCGCCGGCGCCTTCATCCTTATTGCCGCTTTCATCGACGCCCTGTGCAATATGGGCGGATTGCGGGTGAAGGTGATTCTCAAAAGT
The DNA here is from genome assembly GCF_900149705.1 of Sphingorhabdus sp. Alg231-15. NCBI lineage: Bacteria > Pseudomonadati > Pseudomonadota > Alphaproteobacteria > Sphingomonadales > Sphingorhabdaceae > Sphingorhabdus > Sphingorhabdus sp. Alg231-15. The sequence continues at coordinate 1,915,333 of NZ_LT703001.1, forward strand.
CAGGTTTTGCCAGTGAAAGCCGTCCTGTTCATAGCCGATTTTCCTGACTGTCTCGCGGACAACCGTCTGGATTTCTTCCTGTGCGCCCGGCGCCCAGTTACCATCGGTATCGATCATGCCCTTGCCGCGTACTTCGCCCGCAAGAATGACCCTATCGGTCGTCGTCAGGGTTTCACACGCAACCCGCGCTTCGGGATCTTTGGACAGAAACAGATCAACAATCGCATCCGAAATCTGGTCGGATACTTTGTCCGGATGGCCTTCGGATACAGATTCAGAGGTAAAGATAAATTCAGAACGCATGGCTTTTCCTAGTATTTGCCGCCGGGGGGCGCGGAGTTCGGATATAAAGAAAGGTTTATATGCGCTCCTTAACGCGCGCGAAGCCGGATGGCAATGGCGCAGATGAGCAAAATCAGCGCAAATCCCAGCGACAGGATATTTCCATATCGCGCGAACAATGTGGGGTTTTCCGGTGGGGGCAATTTGGTATCAATCCGGCCCGCCTGCCCCATCGGGATGCTTTCAACCACTTCGCCCTTACTGGTTATCACAGCGGAAATTCCGGTGGGCGTCGAGCGAATGACCGGCAACCCTTCTTCAACCGCTCGCAAGCGCGCCTGAGCGAGATGTTGCGGCGGCCCCCATGCACCGAACCAAGCATCGTTAGATGGATTGAAGATGAAATCGGGTCGGTCCTCTTGATGCACGACCTGGCCGGAAAAGATGATTTCATAGCAGACCTGCAGTCCAGCTTTACCAAAGCGGCCCAGTTCCAAGGAGCGCGGCCCCGGACCCGGCCAGAAATCAAAATCTCCTGGCGCCAGCCGCGACAGACCAATAGCGGAGAGAAGCGGCCGCATCGGGAGATATTCACCGTAAGGAACCAAATGGCTTTTGTCGTAGCGGCCAAGCAATTCGCGATCTGAATCCATTGCAAACACACTATTGCGGGCACCAATAGCCCGCCTTCCATCCGGCGGTGCCGTATCGTCAAATTCCAGCTTCAGCGCACCGAGCACCAGTACGTCGCCGGGCTTCATCAAGCTGGCGAGCTGCGCGCGCACCATTGGTGGCTGGCGGCCATAATAATAGCGCTGAGGATAGCCGGTTTCGAGATAATCTGGAATCGCAGCTTCCGGCCAGAAAAGAATGCGTGGTTCATTATCTTCGCGTCTGGTGAGCCCGGCCAATTTGGCGAGGTTTTGTTCTTCATAACCGGCCTGCCACTTGTCCTGTTGTCCAATATTGGGCTGGACCACCGTGATATTGGGCTGCTCGAGAGAAGGCGCGCGATCAGCTCCGCTGCCGATCATAGCCAAAGTTGCAGCACCCAGGGCGACAATGGCCAGATCAAAGATTCTGCGCACAATGATCCGCCATTTTAGGGCGATTATTCCGCCTACCGCTGAACCCACAAGACCAGCGATGCCAATGACCACACCGGAAAGGCCATAGGTCCCAATGGACCGGGCACTTAAGGCATATCTGCCATCGACCGCGATCACGCCCAGCGGGTTCCAGATAAATCCGCTAAAGACCCAGCTGCGCAGCCATTCGGTAATGATCCAGAAACCAGCAAGGGCAAGGACGAATATAATCGGTCGCCCCTTTCCGAGCAACCAGGCGCCAAGTGCTGCTAATGCGGGATAGACAGCCAGGTAGAGCGACAGCAGGACCACCGCGATATAGCCCAGCCATTCGGGCATCGCCGCCTGAAAGGTAAAGGCTTTGGCGATCCAGTTGAGCCCGACAACAAAATGTCCGAGACCAAATAGCCAACCGGAAAAGAAAGCCGCCTTTCGACTCTCGACGCTATCAATAATCGCGATCCATAAAGCCAGCGCGAGCAGGCTGATTGGCCACAGGCCCAATGGCGCAAATCCGGTTGCCGAAAGCGTGCCAGCAATTAGCGACAGCCAGAATGGATATTTGCGGAGCAGGTCAATAAGAATTTGCACCGTCGGTTTGTGCCGTTTTCGAAGGACAGGTTCAAACATTAATTGCCAACTACCGACTATCCGAATTTTTTGAACATATAATATCTGCGTAAGATTATACAGTTTCGGACCAGAATCACTCTAAAACAACGTCGCAATTTAGCTATCTGGGACATTCGTGCAGACCAGCAGATAGCGATTTCACAGGATGTAATTGCTGATTTCCATTCTGGCTGGACTGCAGGAAAGCGTTATTTGGCAATTGTTGTTTGCCGCAAACCATCATGCCCCGCTATAGGATCGGCATGGAAAAAATCATGTTGATATTGCTGGCGCTAGCGCAACCCACACCAGCCGATGACAAGCCAGAAGCAACCGCTCTGACCGATATTCACAAACGGGACCTTTCCTGTGTTGCTGCTTTTGCGATCGTCGCATCGGAACAGGAGCGCGGGATAGAGAGCGCGCTTTCCTATCCCTTGCTCACGGAACGTGGCCGGACCTATGCTGGTCAGGTCGGCGAGCGGGTCATGGTAGAGACAGGTCGGTCGCGTGAACAAGTGCGCGACGCGATTCTGACTGCGGTTGTGGACCAACAGGCCAAGGTTAAAAATGTTGCCGGGCCACAGGAAGTCGTTGCCGAAGAAATGGCCCGATGTCTGCCGCTTTTGGATACCGAACTACCCGCAAAGCCGAAACCCACTCTGAATCAGTGCGCGGTGATGATGCAGCTCGCTTATGAGGAAGTCTACCGACGGGAAAAGCTGTCCAAAATGGCTCAGGATTTGAAGACCTTGGCCTTTGTTCTCGACAGCCGGGCCCGCGAAACCATGCGGGGGCAAGGCAAAAGTGGTAATGAAAGCGATGTCATTCTGACGCAGATTCGTGAAGACATGAGCGTGCGGCGGAAAAACCAGTCCGAGCTGGATATTGACCATTGTTTTGCGCTGGCCGCGCCCAAGAAAAAGGAGCAGAATTTTGAACATTGAACTTCGCCCCTTTCACCTCGCCTTTCCCGTCAATGATCTGTTGGCCGCCCGTCATTTCTACGGCGAATTGCTGGGCTGCGAAGAAGGCAGAAGCAGTGATCAGTGGATTGATTTCAACCTTTACGGTCATCAGATAGTGACCCATCTCGATACCAATGCAAAGCCAGACGCAACGACCAACGCGGTAGACGGCGAAAATGTGCCCGTGCCCCATTTCGGCGTGGTGCTGACCATGGCTCAATGGGAAGCCCTGGCAGAGCGATTAAAGCAGCATGGGACAAAATTCGTAATCGCACCGACCATCCGCTTTCGCGGTGAAACGGGTGAGCAGGCAACGATGTTTTTCTGTGATCCCAGCGGCAATGCACTGGAATTCAAAGCCTTTGCCAATGATGATGCGCTGTTTGCCACCGCCTGAACTAACGCACTAATCCTCGTTCAATAGCAGGACCTGTTCCCGAAGGGCCGCCGCTTCAGGCTCCGTGTTCCTGCTTCCAGCGGTCCAGTGCATGTTCCAGATGCCGCTCGGCAAGGTCACGGGCACTATGCCTCGGCAGATCGAGCGAACCGGCAAGCCGCTCTCCGATCAGCGCATCTCCCAATGCCATCAGGACCAGCGTCAGCGTGTCCTCATGCATCTCGCGGTCTTCGTGACCACCTTCACCAACCTCGTCGACAAGTGCGTGAATTGCATCGACAATCGGGTCCAGCGCATCTTCATTGCCGGTTAGCAACATCCACGAAGACAAAGCCCCTGCCCCCTGCTTGTCAAATGCATCAAAGGTCAGATCGACAATATCCCGCACACTGCCCTCACCCGTCCGCGATTTCAGTACCGCCTCTGCGATAGACCCACAAACCTGATCCGTCAGATATTGCGCGAGTGACTTTTGCAAGCCCGATGCGGACCCGAAATGGTGCAGCAAATTAGCGTGCGTCCGGCCAATCCTGGACGCAACTGCCTTCAGCGTCACCGCCTGCGGTCCGGTTTCAATCAACAGGTCACGGGCAGCGGCCAAGGCCATACTGCGGCTTTCCTGAGGCGAGAGGCGTCGTTTAGCTATTGACATCTTTGTAAGTAACCCTAATATCTAAAATCTAATTTAAACCGCATTTTATGCAAAAGCGACCCCTTATGAACATGCCCCTTATGAACAAGCTGGGCAGCGCGCAAGCTGAACCGGAAACAATTGAAACTCCGACACCGAAAGATCACGTGATAACACCGCGTGATCGCCGCTTTGGCCGCGATACCGAAGAACAACCGGGTCGATGGTGGCTAAATGACGATCCCGTTGCCACGGCTTTTTACAATTCGCTATCCCTTACCTTCCCACGCGGGGAAGCGTTTTTTATCGAAAGTGTGAAAGCTTTTCGCGATGTCACACCGGAGAAGCTCCAGAAAGAAATTCGCGCCTTCGTAAAGCAGGAAATCATACATACCCGCGAACATGTCGCACTTAACCGCCGCGTAGAAGAATCCGGTTATGATACCGACAAAATCGAAAAGCGGATTGCCGAGTCGCTTGAATTGACGAAGGGACGGCCTGCGATCGCCAATCTCGCGGCGACGATGATCCTCGAACATTTCACAGCAATCATGGCGCAGCAATTCATCGCCAATCCGAAGCATTTTGAGAATGCCGACAAGGAAACCGCCGATCTGTGGCGCTGGCATGCGCTTGAGGAAATCGAGCATAAGGGTGTGGCCTATGACACTTGGCTCTATGCGACCCGCGACTGGTCGCGATGGCAGCGCTGGAAAGTCAAATCGCTGATGATGCTCATCATCACGCGCAATTTCTGGACCAATCGCTACCGGGATTCGCTCGATCTGCTCGCACAGGATGGCTTTGCCGGCTTGCGCACCAAGATGAAGCTGCTCGGCTTCCTGCTATTCACGCCCGGCGTGGCGCGGAAGGTCATTTTGCCGTGGATCAAATTCTTCCTACCTGGCTTTCATCCATGGAACGAAGATGATCGGCATCTCATCGACCTGGCCGAAAGCGAATTTGAAGCCGCCCTGCTGGACAACGTGCAAACTGCCACGACTTAATCCGCACTTACTCTTTCTGCGCTAGCCTTCAAAGACACCGCCTGACCCACCTGATCACAGCGTGCCGCGATATTCTGTTCAGTGGTAAAGATACACACCGTGCGGACATGGCCGCCCCCACCGAAACGCATGATCTGGCGGAGCATCATTTGCTGTCCGCCACTATTCGTGCCGCTGCCGGAAATCACGACATCACCATCCTCTTCAACCTCTGTGGTCTCAGCCCGGAAATCCGTGAAGTTCAGACCCTGGATGGCCTTGAGCGCCAATTGCTCACGCTGCTCTTCGCTTAGTGCGCTAATCGCAGGATTGTTGCCAAGACTGGAAGCGATGATGACAATGGGTTGTGACCCATCAGCCACCACGTCCTTGGGGCCATCGGTCAGGATCATGCCGCTTCCCGCCAGGGTACGTACGGCCCGGAAATCAGCCCGATCACCGATAGCGAACGGCAATCGCGCAATTTCGTCTTCTAATGACCCGCGCGGTTGGAAGCGAACGGATTGCAGCGCCGCTTCCACCTCGGCATCGGGATAGGCTTTGCTGGCCGATGGTATCTGCACGGTCACCATTGCGGTGCTGTCGCTATTGCGCGCGATCATCACCCATTTGCGATATTCAATACCCGCCTGAGTCTGCAGACCTGTTGCCAGAACGGCTTCGACATCACCAGTCAATGTAAGCTTCTCGACCGGCTTGGTGACCTTCATACGCGCTGCCAGCGTTTCAGCAGTAAACTGAGGCGCGATTTCCGCATAGGCTTCCACTGGAAATTCCGCGATCAATATCGAGGCCCCTTCTGCACTATCCCGAAATCCTGCGAAACTGTCCGCGGCTGTCATGGCTCCGGGTGGCTCAAGACCAACCGCACCGCCGCCCGGGAACACTGGTTCACCGGCCAGCGCCGGGAAAGCAAAAAACAGGCATAGCCATGCCACAATCAGTTTTCGGTAGGGACGCATCTTTATGTCAGCTTTCCTTGTGTCGACTACAGCTGACTATCATGGAGACGTCCGACAAGCGCAAGGCTGTTCCGGCAGAAACTCTTATTTTCCGCCGATTGCTGTTAGAAAAACCAGCAAACCAATATCTGAGAGAGCCGGCTTAATGTGCCGCCTTGTTCATATCCACCTTCTCGACCCATTCAGGGAAGAAGCTGGGCTCACGGGTAGACCAACCCGGTGCCGTGGCTGCCGCTTCGCTGATCGACTGCAACAGGCCCTTGCGGGTCTTCGGATGCAAATGTGGCAGGGAGGCAGCGGCACAGAAACTACCGGGCAACCATGGCCGTGCATCAGGACCGAGCAGCCGTTCATAGAGAAAACGGTAGGCGGAAAAGCAATTGATCCGCCCTTGCCCCAGATCATAGGCCGATAATGTCATCAAGGCCGGCATGAATTTTTCGATGCCGTCGACCGCACAGTCTTGCGGAATGGTTTTACGAATATCGGCGAGCCGCTTGTAGAGTTTCATCTGTACCTTGATACCGGCTTCCTCGACCGCATCACGTGACCAGGTTTCGATCGCATCGGAGCGTTCCAGCCCGACATCAAGCGAGCGCCGGATATAGCGTTGGGTCGCCGAACCAAAGCTCGCAAATTCTTTCATTTCCGACAGGGTCATTGCGCCTGGTACCGGTTGCATGGCTTTGGTCATCGTAACTCCTACTCTGGAACAGTGTCTGTCCCCACGAACGTCACTTGACCAAAACATGGTTAGGATTTGATTAATCATAGTAGGATTTGGCGGAAATTTGTTCCCAAGAGGTTCAAAAATCGTGGAAATTACACGGCCGCAACCGAAAGTTTCGACCAACGGCAACCCTGTTTCGACCGGACACGATTCCGATAGAGACAATTGATACCATTTTATCCTAAGCTGTCAGCCAATGAGAAATTAGGCGTCTAATGAGAAAATTCGACATCGGAAATCACAAACCATCGGTTGGTCAACAGGTCGCAATCCTGTCGATCCTCGGTTTTTGGTTATTTTATGTGGTCATCATTACTTTGCGAGCCGCGGTCGGAGACTGGCCGGCGCAGGAAGAACTGGCCGTGCGCCGGGTCTTCGTGACCATTCTGGGTATCGCCATCACCTATATGCTATATCGGCTGCTGCGGCTTTTTGAGGAAAAGGCACTTTCCACCCGAATCATTACTGCTTTTGCAGGAGCCATCCCCTGCGCAATCGCGATCGCCGCTTTCAACTTTTACATGTTCAATGTCTACGATCCCCAAAGCCTTTTCGATGAAAAGAATATGGAGGAGATGCGCAAATATATGGAGCAGGAGAATTTTGCGCTTAAGGTGATTGTTGAAGACAGCATCTCGCGGTTCTTCTTCATGATCAGCTGGGCGTCGTTATACCTGACACTCAGCTATGCCTCGGAAGTCCGTACCGTGGAACGCAAGGCGGCTCGTTTTGCCCAGGCAGCGCAGGACGCCGAACTGCGCAGCTTGCGCTATCAGGTCAATCCGCACTTCCTGTTCAACACACTTAACAGCCTCAGCACCTTGGTCATGCGCAGCCAGCCCGAAGAAGCCGAGGAAATGATCCTCAACCTGTCAAAATTCTATCGCACCAGCCTCTCTGGAGATCCGCTCGAAGATGTCGCTCTGTCGGAAGAAGTGCATCTGCAAAATCTCTATCTCGATATTGAAGCCGTACGCTTTCCCAAGCGTTTGAAAACGGAGACGCATATTCCGGCGGAATTGGATGACGTGCTGGTACCTGGTCTGATCCTGCAACCGCTGGTGGAAAATGCGATCAAGCATGGCGTGGCCCATAGCAAGCGGCCGGTGACCATCGCCATCAGCGCATCAGCTGAGGGGGATTTTCTGAAACTGACCGTTGCCGATGACGGTGAAACCAAATCGCAAAACAAAGCCAGCGACCAGAATAATGGCATAGGCCTGGCCAATGTCCGTGACCGGTTAGAGACTAGATTTGGCACTCAGGCCAAGCTACAAACCCACCGACCCGAAACCGGCGGATTTGTTGCGGAACTAACCATGCCTCTGTTAGCGGATATCTGAATATGGCGGACGATACGGCCCCTGCTCTTGTACAGCTCAACACATTGATTGTTGATGACGAGCCACTGGCAATTGAACGGCTGCAACTTTTATGTGCGCGCCAGAAGCATATCAACCTGGTCGGCACAGCCAGTGACGGGGAAGCGGCTATCCGCCTGACCGAGCAGTTGCAGCCCGATTTGCTGCTGCTCGATATTGCGATGCCGGGCATGGACGGACTGGAAGTTGCCAAGAACCTTTCGGATCTAAGCAATCCGCCCGCGATTATCTTTGTAACCGCCTTTGATAAATTTGCCGTAGAAGCTTTTGGTGTCGCCGCGATCGATTATGTCCTGAAGCCGGTCGAGACAGACAGACTTTCACTTGCCATTTCCCGGGTACTCGAACGCAAAACCGAACAAGTGCCACTAGCCAACAGTAAATCTCCGTGGGCAGAGGAATTCTGGGTACCCTATAAATCGGAATTGCGCCGGATTGCTGCTTCTGAAATCAATCGGGTCGAGGCCGAAAGAGACTATATGCGACTGCATGTTGGCGGCGAAGCGGACAGCGATCATGGTGGCACCAGCTATCTGCTGCACCAGACGATTACCGGCCTTGAAGAGCGACTCAATCCCGAACATTTCATCCGTCTGCATCGGTCTCATCTGGTTCGGCGCGACTGGATTGGCGGCCTGCGGCACGATGGCGGTGGGATCTGGATAGCGTGCTTGAAATGCGGCACCGAAATCCGAATCGGCCGGACTCATCTGGCAGAAGCGAAAAAACTGGCAGGACGGTAAATTCGTTCGTCTGGGCTTACGCACGGTCACGGCCGTTCACGTTAACACCATTCACAGGCAGACAGACAAAAATAAACCCCGGTGTAAGGGCACCGGGGTTATCAGGTAGTTTGGCCAAATAGAGGGCCGCTTAATTGGGGTTCGCGGCTCTTGCGTTGTTTTTCACGTTGATCTTAGCGACCACCAACTACCATTGCGCCGTTGCCGAGCGTACCCGCTTCGGCCCTGGCGATCAGCGACACTTTGGCGCGCTTGGCCGACAATTTAGCTTCTTTGACGCAGCCGCCATGATCAGCCATGTCGCGAAGACTTTTGGAATCATAGCTACCGCAGACTTTGCGGACGGCACCTCTGATGCGGCCATCCAGTGTTTCCTGGCCATCCTCGCTCGTCAGATCAAGGTCAGAATAGCTCACTGCCACTGATGTGATCGTCCGGTTCTGTGCGCTGGCGCTGGCCGAAAATCCGGTTGCGGTTACAGCAATCGCGGCGGCAGCAAAAAGACCTTTGCTTAAAATTGAATGTTTCATGTGTTCACTCCTCAACAATATTTGGGGCGAGCCGGAAAATTGGGGGCCGGCTTCGCCCTGATGATCCCGCTCAAAGCAGGAGGGGGTATGACGGCAGGAGCAGTATGTTTCGACCAGCTCGGGGAAGAGCCATGAGACTGTGTTGCTGCTCCCGCCTCGTATTCTTAGATAGGGGAAGGCCGGGCGGCGAGCATCTCAACTTCTATAAACGGCCATTTTGGTCGGCGAACAGCAAAAAGCTTCGACCAACGACATCAGAACGTCGATCAAAGTAAAACAATGTAACTTTTGTTACTATTCAATTGGTTACGGATGACACCGAATCGGGGTGTATTATGGCGCTAAATCAGCCTTGATTCGAACGAATCAGCTGATTTCTTAGATTAGTCCGGAAAGCGGACTGGATGGATCCGCATACATCCGCCGCCCCATCCGGCCGGACAGATAGGCTTCGCGGCCGGCTTCCACGGCAAGCTTCATCGCGCGGGCCATCCGCACGGGCTCCTTGGCTTCGGCAATCGCCGTGTTCATCAGCACGCCATCGCAGCCCAGTTCCATTGCCACCGCTGCATCACTGGCGGTGCCGACGCCGGCATCGACCAGCACGGGCACGCTGGCACCCTCAACAATCAAACGGATGGTGACGCGGTTCTGAATACCAAGCCCCGATCCAATAGGCGCGCCCAAGGGCATGATCGCAACCGCGCCTACATCCTCCAGCTGTTTCGCAGCGATGGGATCATCCACGCAATAGACCATCGGTTTGAAGCCTTCCTTGGCTAGCACTTCGGTCGCTTCCAATGTCTCACGCATATTGGGGTACAGCGTCTTCGCTTCGCCCAGCACTTCCAGCTTTACCAGATCCCAGCCACCTGCCTCACGCGCCAGCCGCAAAGTGCGGATCGCGTCGTCGGCATTAAAACAGCCAGCAGTATTGGGCAGATAGGTTACTTGCTTGGGATCGATAAAATCGGTCAGCATCGGTTGATTGCGATCCATCACATTCACCCGCCGCACCGCCACGGTGACAATCTCTGCGCCCGCAGCTTCGACCGCAGCGGCATTTTCTTCAAAATCCTTATATTTGCCGGTCCCGACAATCAGGCGGGAATTGAAATTTTGACCGGCAACGCTCCAGCCATCATTGGCACCAATCTCTGACGCATGATCGCCGCCGCCAACAAAATGGACAATCTCCAACTGATCACCATCTTCGACTGTGACATCAGCCAATGTCGAGCGGGTAACGATTTCGCGGTTGCGTTCCACGGCAACCTTCTCGGGTTCGAGATCCAGCGACCGCACCAGATCGGCGACAGACATGCCGCCTGCTATACGCTTGCTATCGCCATTCAGCTGAATTGAAATTTCCGGCATTACCAATGTTTCCATGTGTTTGATCTCGCTTTTCGGAATCGAGCCCTATAAAGAGGCCATATAAACAGCTAAGCAGTGCCGCAACCAAAAGCGCCATATAGGGGACAATATATTGTCAGAGGGAAAAAGCACCAACAAGACCGTCTTTGTCCTGAACGGCCCCAACCTCAACCTTCTGGGAATACGGGAACCGGAAATCTATGGAGCCGATACGCTTGATGATATTGCAGGGCAACTTGAGGATCAGTCCCATGGCCTGGGCCTTGATGTCGATATCCGCCAGAGCAATCATGAAGGGCATCTGGTCGACTGGCTGCACGAAGCCGCCGCTGATGAAGCGCAGGCGGTGATCCTGAATGCCGGTGCGCTGACTCACACATCCATTGCGCTTCATGACGCTATCAAGGCGATAGACGTGCCGGTGATTGAGGTGCATTTATCCAATCCGGCCGCACGCGAGGAATTTCGCCACAAGAGTTTGATTGCACCGGTTGCAAAAGGAACGATTTGCGGCTTTGGTGCTTTGGGTTATCAGTTGGCGCTCGACGCCGCGCAAAAATTTTAGAACATAATTTCAACTTCATTATGGGAACCAGAAATGGCCGCAAAAAAAGACAGTAATGGCAATATGAATGTGGATCTCGATGTGGTCCGGGAGCTTGCCGGGATATTGGATGGCGCTGGCCTCAGCGAGATTGAAGTCGAAGATGGTGACCGGAAAATCCGGGTTTCTCGTGGTGGTGGCGGAGCGCCTGCACCAGTTCATGCAGTAGCTGCACCAGCTCCCATGCCAGCACCCGCCGCTGCACCTGCTACAGAAGCAGCTTCATCAGCAGCACCAGCGGATGATCATGCCGGTGCTCAAAAATCCCCGATGGTCGGCACCGCCTATCTGGCACCTGATCCCGATGCAGGTGATTTTGTAAGTGTCGGTGACAAAGTCGCCGTGGGCGATACATTGCTGATCGTGGAAGCGATGAAGGTGATGAACCCAATTGCTGCGGAAAGCGCTGGCACAGTCAAAGCGATATTGGTTGAAAACGGCCAGCCGGTCGAATTCGACCAGCCGCTCGTTGTGATTGCATAGATGAGACGCGGCGCATGACCATCAACAAAATCCTGATCGCCAATCGCGGCGAAATCGCGCTTCGCATCTTGCGCGCGGCCCGTGAACTCGGCATCGACACCGTCGCCGTCCACAGCACCGCTGATGAAGACGCAATGCATGTCCGGCTAGCGCACGAAGCCATCTGCATCGGACCACCTTCGGCGACCGATAGCTATCTCAGCATTCCTGCGATTATCTCGGCAGCCGAAATCAGCGGCGCAGATGCGATCCACCCCGGCTATGGATTTCTGTCGGAAAACGCGCATTTTGCCGAAGTGGTCGAAGCGCATGACATTAAATGGATTGGCCCGAAGCCTGAACATATCAAGGTCATGGGCGACAAAGTCGCTGCCAAAAAGACCGCTGGCGATCTCGGCATTCCACTCGTGCCGGGTTCCGATGGCGCGGTAAGCGACATTGAAGTGGCCAAACAGGTGGCAGCTGAGGTTGGCTATCCGGTGATCATCAAGGCAGCCTCTGGCGGCGGCGGACGCGGCATGAAAGTCGTGAATAGCGAATCCGAGCTGGAAACCCAGATGCAACAGGCCGGCACGGAAGCCAAGGCGGCCTTTGGTGACGCAACTGTCTATATTGAAAAATATCTCGGCGATCCGCGCCATATCGAATTTCAGGTCTTTGGCGATGGCCGCGGCAATGCCATTCATCTCGGCGAGCGCGATTGCTCTTTACAACGCCGCCACCAGAAAGTGCTCGAAGAAGCACCTTCCCCCGTGATCAGTGAAGATCAGCGCGAAGAGATGGGCAAGGTCTGTGTCGATGCCATGAAGGGCATGGGATATCGCGGCGCTGGCACAATCGAGTTTCTATACGAAAATGGCGAGTTCTACTTCATCGAGATGAACACTCGCCTGCAGGTTGAGCATCCGGTGACCGAGATGATTACCGGATTTGATCTGGTCCGCGAACAGATTCGCATTGCCGATGGTCGCGACCTTTCGGTCAAACAGGAAGAGCTGGAATTCAAAGGCCATGCGATCGAGTGCCGGATCAACGCCGAAAATCCAAAAACATTCGCACCCTCACCCGGCAAGGTAGTGAGCTATCACGCACCTGGCGGCATGCATGTCCGCGTCGATAGCGGGCTGTACGCCGGATATTCGATCCCGCCTTATTATGACAGCATGATCGCCAAACTGATCGTTTATGGCAGAACCCGTGATGGCTGCATGATGCGACTGGCCCGCGCGCTCGACGAATTTGTCGTTGAAGGCGTCGAAACAACCATCCCGCTGCATCAAAAGCTGGTTTATGATGAAGGTTTTCAGTCCGGCGAATATACCATCAAATGGCTCGAAGAGTGGCTCGAGAAGGATGAGAAAGACTAGTTTTCCGTCGCAACAGACTATTTTCTGTTCATATAAGTCGATTCTTTCCTGAATATTACAGCCGAGTTCAGCTATCTGACAGGGTTAACAAGCTATGACTTGTTCCACAGATGCGGCAAACGGAGTCGCATAGTGAGGAGTAACCTATGCGACTATTTTATATAACCGGCTTGATGGCAGCCACCATGTTGACGCCTGCGACAGCGTCCGCCGCAGACCTCGCCCCCAATCTCAATCAGAACACGCGAGCCGTCGCTCCCATAGTTTTTGACAATAACCTCACCGGCAGCGCCGCTCTGCAACGTGATGGCCGCGGTGAGCGCCGCGCCAATCGTGGCAATCGTGGTGGCAATCGTGAAACACGTCGAGCCAATCGCGGCAATCGCGAGGCGAGACGCGCCAATCGAGGCAATGGAAATCGCGAAGCCCGTAGAGCCACACGCGCCGAAAATCGTAATAATCGCGGAAGAACGAACGTGATGACCGCGGGCGATCGCGCCGAACGGCGGCAGCAGCGCCGCACCGTTCGTCAGCAAAATGGCAATGTCGATCGTGATTTTTCTAGCAGCCGCAGCAGAGCCGATGTTGGTCGGTCTAATCGCCAAGCAAGACGGGATGCTACCCGGCGCAATGGCAACCGTGCAGAACGGCGTGCTATCAGGCGCGGCGATCGCAACCGGGATGGTCGTGTCGACAGGCGCTTTGACCGGAACCGCGACGGCCGCATCGATCGCAGGTTCGACCGCAATAATAATGGCCGGGTAGACCGCCGTGTCGATCGCAACCGGGATGGCCGCATAGATCGGCGTTATCGTGAAAACCGTCGGGCCGCTGCGCGCGGAGACCGCAACCGGGATGGTCGTGTGGACCGGCGCTTTGACCGGAACCGCGACGGCCGGATAGACCGGCGCTTTGACCGGAACAATAATGGCCGCGTTGATCGGCGTTATCGGGACGGACGCCGCTATGGCTACCGCAATGACCGTCGGGGTTATCGCAAAGGATATCGCGATGCACGGCGTGACTATCGCAAGTGGAATCGCAGCTGGCGGAACGACCGTCGCTATAACTGGCGGAACTACCGCAAATACAACCGTAACTACTATCGGGCAGGTCGCTATTATGCACCCTATCGCGGGCATAACTACCGGCGCTGGAATATCGGTATCTATCTCGGATCAGCCTTCTTCGGATCACGCTATTGGATCAACGACCCTTGGCGTTACCGTCTGCCGCCGGCCTATGGTGGCTACCGCTGGGTCCGTTATTATGACGACGTGTTGCTGGTAGACACCTATGACGGGCGTGTGGTCGATGTGATTTACGATTTCTTCTACTAAGTCAGAAAAACCGGAATCCTTAGGCAAGGCCCGTAATCAGAGATGATTGCGGGCCTTGATCCATATTTCCCTTGAAACACCCTGCCGCTCGTCGCACACAGGTAAAAACATCTATAGGGGACGATTGAGATATGATCCGGCATCTAATTGCAATTGCGGCACTGGGTATTGCAGCTCCAGCAGTGGCAGCGGAAGAGAAACCGATGACACCGGTCACCATCATCAAAGTCGGCAATCTGATCGCCGATCCGGCCAAAGGTGCTTCCGGTCCGGCAACGATCACCGTCAGTGGCGGGAAAATTATCGATATTGCCTCGGGGTCTGTGGTGCCTTCCGCACCGGAAAAGCACGTCACCATTGTCGATATGTCTGACAAAACCGTCATGCCCGGCCTCATTGACCTACACGTCCACTTGACCGGCGATCCTGGCGGAGATTTCTGGAAACAGGCCACGGAACCGGCCGAATGGGGCGTAGTGGTTGGTGCAAAAAATGCTCTGGTTACAGCCAAAGCCGGCTTCACAACCGTTCGCGAAGCAGGTTCTTCGCAATATTCCGCCTTCTCGCTCCGCAAAGGGACCGCTGAGGGGGTCATTCCTGGGCCACGGATTATCGCCGCGGGTCCCGCCCTCGCGATTGTCGGCGGTCATGGCGATACGACCGGTTTCAAGGAAGATATTAACGATGCACTGGCTAGCGGCTATAGCTGTACTGGCCCGATACAGTGCGCGGAGAAGGTACGCAAAGCCTCTCGCGCGGGATCGGACATTATCAAGATTACCGCAACCGGCGGCGTGCTCTCCCAACAAGGTCGAGGCCTGGAAGCACATTTTACCGATGCGGAAATGACATCCATTGCGGATACGGCACATTCGCTTGGCCTGAAAGTCATGGCGCACGCACACGGTGCGCGCGGAATTGAAGCGGCAGCGCGGGCCGGTATCGACACCATTGATCATGGCACTTTTGCCGATGAAGCCGCGCTCAAAGCGATGAAAGCCAATGGCTCTGCACTCGTCCCCACCCTGATGGCATTCCAGGGCGTGAGCGAGGGATTGGGCAAAGGCATTTATACGCCCGTTGTCGAGAACAAGATTCGAGAGACATTGGGCAGCGTTGGCAAGGCCGTTACCATGGCGAAAGACATGGGTGTTCCCGTCGCCTTTGGGACCGACGCCGGCGTATTTGGTCATGGCCGTAACGCGGAAGAGTTTGCGCTAATGGTCCGCCATGGCCTGACACCCCGTGAAGCGGTGATAAGCGCAACGACCTTAGCCGCCAAGGTGCTTGGCATGGAAGAGCAAATCGGCCGTCTTGCTACTGGCTATTCGGCTGATCTTATTGCCTTTGATGGCAATCCGCTTGAGGATGTCACCGTGCTGGAAAATATCGACTGGGTCATGGTTCGCGGCCGGGTGATTGACTAAGACCTATGAACGCGCCTGCCATCAAGACTAAAGCAACCCGCAACAACAGCCCCAAGCGACTGGCCGAGATCACTCGGTCCGTTACTGATCGGCTCAATGCCCATCCTCATGTCCAGTGGCTGGAAAGCCCGTATGCACAGCTGTTCGTGTGTCAGAATTTTCTGACCGACAAGGATTGTGCGTTATTGATCGACATGATCGATGACCAAGCCGTTCCCTCCAGCCTCTATACCGGAACAGAGCGCGATGGTTATCGGACAAGCTATAGCTGCAATGTCAGCGCGCATGACAAGGACATCCAGCGCATCGAGCAATCCATCTGCGACCTCATGGGACTGGAAAATTCGCATAGCGAGGTCCTGCAAGGGCAACGCTACGAGGTTGGTCAGGAGTTTAAGGATCATCACGATTTCTTTCACGAGACCGAAGACTATTGGACCAAGGTTGAAGCGACAAACGGAGGGCAGCGCAGCTGGACCGCCATGGCGTATCTAAATGAACCGGAAGAAGGCGGGGCCACCGCTTTCCCTCAGCTCGACTATCAGGTTGAGCCGCGGAAGGGCATGCTGCTGGTGTGGAACAATATGGGACTGGATGGTCGGCCCAATCTCAATACACTGCATGCCGGAACGCCAGTCGTCAAAGGTACAAAATACATCATCACCAAGTGGTTTCGCCTCAATCGTTGGAAAGGGCGCTGGAAACAGTAAGCACACTTGACTGCACGAGGTTGGGCAACGACCGACACAGAATCGAAGATCAACGACCGACTCCTTTCGACCAACGACATCGGCAATCGTTGCAGGTGAAACCAAGGCGTGTTAGCCGTGCATAACAGCTTTTAAAATTAGGGAAATATCATGATCAAAAAGTCTCTTGTTCTCCTTGCGGGTGCGAGTCTGCTGGCCGCCACCTCGGCCGCCCACGCCCACAACGTATCCATCGCCAGCACAGCGGCAGCACAAGAGGATACCACCCAAAAGAAAACCGTGCGCGCGACCACAGAGAGTGAAAAGTTAAAGCAGCTTTTCGCACAGAGTGATGAAGACAGTTTACGGCGCAATCCTATTGGTGGCCTGTTCCGAGGTGACGAGCGCTATGCCGATCGTCTGGGTGACTATATCAGCGACGAATATTTCGCTGCCGAACTGGCTGCAGAAGAAAAGGAGCTGGCCGCGTTGACGGCGATTGACCGCAGCAAACTGAGTGTCACCGACAAGATTGCCTATGACGTTTTCATGCGGAACAAGAAACAGGCGATCAAAGGCATGTCCAAAGAGATTATGGACCTGACCGTTGTCCGCCCGCTCAATCATTTTAGCGGCTTTCACACTTTCTACCCAACCTTTGCGTCCGGCAAGGGTGCGGCACCGTTCAAGACGGTCAAAAATTACGAAGACAATCTGAAACGGCATGCCGAGTTTATCACGCTAATCGACCGTTCGGTTGGCCGGTTCCGTCAGGGCATGGACAGCGGCGTGGTGGAAACCAAGCTGACTGTTGGCAATGTGGTCGAGCAGCTCGCCACACAAATTGGACTGGGCCTCGAAAACAGTCCGTTCATGGCGCCTACCAAAGCATTTCCGGAAGATTTCAGCGAAGCGGACAAAACCCGCTTGACCGCTGAATATGAAGCGATGACCACGAAGATATTCGCCTCTTATCAGACCATGCATGATTTCCTGAAAAACGAATATCTGCCGGTCGCCCGCGAAGGCGTTGGCCTGTCTTACATGAAAGGCGGCGACGTGATGTACAAACATCTCATCGAGGGCACGACAACGCTGCCACTGGAAGCCGACTATATCCATAAACTTGGCGTTAGCGAAGTCGCCCGGATCAAGACTGAAATGGAAGCGATTAAAGACGAAGTCGGTTTCAAGGGCACCTTGTCCGAATTTTTCACTCACTTGCGCACCGACCCGAAATTTCACCCGGAATCCCGTGAGGCTTTGACGCAGGGCTATTATGATCTTGGCAAGGAAGTCGACAAGGTGATCGCGACCCAATTCAAGGTGCTGCCAAAATCTCCTCTTGAGATCCGCCCTTATGATGAGTCGATTGAAAAGTTTCAGGCCGGCGGTTCTTACCAGAGCGGCACCCCGGACGGTTCGCGTCCCGGCGTATTCTATTTCAACGCCTATGATCTGCCGTCCCGCAATACATCCGGCATGACCACGCTCTACCTTCATGAAGGCGCACCCGGTCACCATTTCCAGATTTCGCTGGCACAGGAAAATGAGGCTTTACCCAAGTTCATGCGCTTTGGCGGTAATACTGCCTTTGTCGAAGGCTGGGCGCTTTATTCCGAGAAGCTGGGCTTTCCGATGGGAATGTTCGATGATCCCTACCAGCGTTTCGGCCATCTCGACGACGAAATGCTCCGCGCCATGCGGCTGGTGGTTGATACCGGCCTGCACAGCAAGAAATGGACGCGCGAACAGGCCATCCAGTACATGCTGGACAATAGCAGCATGGGTAAAACCGATGCGACCGCCGAAGTCGAACGCTATATTGCGATCCCGTCACAGGCACTCGCCTACAAAATCGGCGCTCTGACCATTCAGCGGCTGAAGAAAAAAGCGCAGGACAGTCTCGGTGACAAATTCGATCCACGCGAGTTTCATGATCAAGTACTGAACACCGGCTCTTTGCCTATGACCGTGCTGGAGAAGAAAATCGACGACTGGATCGTTACCCAGAGCTAAAGCCTCGCCTGTCTCTTGGGCTTTATAATTTTTAGGCGCTCGACAGCTTAGCAATTGCTGTCGAGCGCCTTTGCGTATCTGCTGGTCTTTATTGAATTGGTGGATGGCCGGTAAGTCCTACCCCTTTGGCGACTTCGTCAGCATGCTCGGCGGTCGCGAGAAAATTGTTCATCGCAGCATAATATTGCGGCATGTGGTGGGCGAGAAGCGTGCCAATATGGGCGCCGTTGACCTGGGTATTGGCACATAACTCTGCAAGCACCGCCACCCAAGTTGTTACTATGGCCCCCGCAGCAGCGAGTCGCTGGGTTGTAATCTCGGTAATCTCTTTATTGAAATCGGCGCAAGCGTCGATCACAACATAGACTTCATAGCCTTCACGCAGCGCCGAAATCGCAGGGAATGCTGCACAGACTTCGGTAGCGAGACCGGAGATGACGAGCTTCTTGCGCCCAGTTGCTTGAACCGCTTTTCGCGAGGATTCGTCATTCCAGAAGTTCACAAAGGGTCGATCTATAATTTCGACATCCGGAAACACTTCGACCAGCTCCGGCATTGTCGGGCCATTGGGTCCAAGCGGCCAGCTCGTCCCCATAATGACCGGGATATCAAATGCCTTTGCTGTCTTTGCATGACCAAGAATGTTATTCTTCAGGTGCAGCGGCTCCATCGAGGTCAGGAACTGGAATAACCCGACTTGATGATCAATCATGAGAAAGGCACAATTGTCGGGTGTGAGTTCGGAAGTTGGAAGGGTCATTATGAATATTCTCCATTTCATGAATTGATCAACACTGGTTATTGGGTGTTAAAGCCCTATATCCACTGTGGAATATTGACCCTCAGACAGCGGGAAATCCATGAACAGCTTCAGATCGCAGCATTGTTGAAACCGGTATGATCATTGCAGAAATCATCGATGCGCAAGTATTGATCGCCCTTGAACGTCACCTCAACTTCAAGGCAGCGGCGGCATCATTACATATGCCGGCAGCCTCTTTCAGTCGGCGCTTACAGAAGATGGAGGAGCGAGCCGGTGTAAAACTTTTTACGCGGAGCAGCCGGTCAGTGAATACGACCGAGGCCGTTCTGGCAATCTTGGACCATGCCCGGCGTATGGTGGAGGAAGCGCAGAGCGTAGAAACAATACTGGCGCGCACCTCCGAACGCATAGCAGGAGATTTGAAAGTTACCGCTCCGACAATTTTGGGCCAGGCTTTGCTGGCACCAGCCATCGGATCGTTCCTTCAAACCTATCCAGAGGTCAATCTCAGCATTGATCTTTCCGACAGAGCTGTCGACTTCATTGCCGAAGGCTTCGATGTCGGCCTGCGTGTTGGACCGTCGCAGGACCAAAGCCTGATCTCTAAGAATATTGGCATGGTGACGGCTAGCCTCTATGCTTCGGACAGCACGCTTCGCAGTCTCGGACCGATTGAGGATATCGGGACGCTTGCCGACAAACCGCTAGCGCTTCTCCATCACGGTATGCGCAGCGCACCATCATTGATCCTGACTGATCAGGCAGGCGAAAATCACACGATCGATCTGAAACCGCGATTGATCGCGATGAACCCATGGCTACTGATGGCACTTGCAAAGTCGGAGACGATGATCGCAGTTTTGCCGGATATATTGGTGGACCGATCGACGGAACCGCCATCCCTTCAACGGATACTCCCGGCCTATTATGCGCGTTCAGTACCCGTTTCCATCGCTTTTCCCTCTCGCAGACTGATCGCGCCTCATGCGCGCGCCTTCATCGATTTTATGGGAAGGGAGCTTGCAGGCCTCGGCCGTTGAGGCGGGAAGATTTTCGAATGAATCGATTGATATTCAAAAGTCTCTGTTGCCCGTATAGCCACCCCCGATTAGTGTAATATACAATATAGGGGCAATATTACATGTTTCGTTCTCTTCTTCTGGCCATTTTTTCATTGATGCTCGTGGCGCCAGCTCAGGCGGCTTGGCATGAAGCCAGCAGCGACCATTTCATCGTCTATTCCAATCAGAGTGAAAAGGCCGTTCGTAAATTTGCCGACCGACTGGAGCGTTATCATGACACCATGCGCTTGCTGTTCAATAGACCGACAACAAAACCCAGCCCGTCCAATCGGGTCACCATCTATGTCGTAAAAAATCTTGGCGATGTGCGCGCTCTTCATGGCGGGGACGTCAAGAATATCGGCGGCTTCTATATTCCGCGCGCTGGCGGCTCGTTGGCAATTGTAGCGAAGGTCAAGAGTTCGCGTACGGAGATGTCGCAATCCGAGCTAATCCTGCTCCACGAATATGCCCATCATTTCCTGATGGCATCAGCTGCTCGAACCTATCCGCGCTGGCTTAACGAGGGATTTGCGGAATTTTATGGCACCGCCAAATTCGGTGGAGACGGAAGCGTTAGCGTCGGTCTTTCCTCAAAGGGCCGCGCCTATGAACTGGCACTAGCCAAGGACGTACCCATAGAGCTGCTCCTCGATACCAAAGCATATGCCGAGAAAAAGTCAAAAGGATATGATTCCTTTTACGGGCAGAGTTGGGCGCTCTATCATATGCTCCATTTCTCACCGGACCGAAAAGGGCAGCTGTCAGAATATGTTGCTCGTCTTGCGCAGAGCGCAGACGAAATGGCTGCAGCCAAAGGTGCATTTGGCGATCTCGATCAGTTGGACAAAGACCTCAACCGTTACCTTCGACAACGCAAAATCACGACATATCATATTCCCGGAGACCTTCTGAAAACAGGTAAGATTAATGTACGCAGGCTGCGCGCTGGCGAAGAAGACATCATGCCCCTGCTGATCCGTTCCAAACGCGGCGTGAACACCGAACAAGCATCAGAGATCGTGCTGGAAGCAAGGATAGTTGCTGCGGAGCATCCAAATGACCCCGCTGTCCTCGCTGCCTTGGCCGAAGCAGAATATGATGCTGGAAACAATGCCGAAGCAATCGCTGCAGCGGACCGTGCATTGGTGCTAAACCCTAAAGAGATCAACGCACATATCCAGAAAGGCTATGCGTTGGCTCGACTGGCTCCTGATGCAGAAGACGAAGCCGCCGCATGGAAGAAAATGCGCCGACAATTTGTGAAGCTGAACAAAATCGAAAATGATCATCCCATTCCACTAATTCAATTTTATCGCAGCTACCGGGAACAGGGCATGGATCCGCCGATGATCGCTATAGATGGCCTTGCCCATGCATTGGACCTGGCGCCTTATGACAATGGATTACGCTGGATGATGGCCAACGAGTTTATTTTGCAGAAGAAATATGACTGGGCCGCCCATACGCTCGGTCCGCTTGCCCATAGCCCGCATCAGACAAATTTGACGGAACGCGCACAAGCTTTGCTGAAAGAGGCCGAAGCCAAGGCATTGGAAGCAAAAAACGATAAAGAGACGGCTGTCGGTTCCTGAGTGGAAACAAGGTCAGCTTCGCAAGCGATCCAGAAACACCCTGATACGGTTTAAATGCGGCAAAATCGCCTGCCAGTCTGTTTCGGGAATATTTTGGCGCAGTATCTTCGCCATGGGTGCGAGCGCTGCCACTGCATCATTTCTGAGCTGCGCTCCAGCCGCTGTTACGGCGACCCGTCTGATCCGGCGATCATCGGGTTCGTGGATCAATTCCACCAGCCCCTTGTCTTCCAGCTTGCGAACGGTTGATGACATGGTCGGCTGAGCGACTTGCATGGCACTGGCAAGCTCACTGATGGTTTCCCGGACATTCAGTCGCAGAAGATGGTTGAGCACCGAAAATTGCGCCACGGTCATACCTTTGGGCAAATGCGCCTGGAACAGGTTATCAGCAAGCTGGTTGATGATTCCTATTTCGGTCATCACTGCAAATTCAATCGGATCGCCTTCCAGTCCTGCCGGCTTGGCTTCTGCATCTTTGGTCATAACTCCCTTTAGACGTTCAGGATGAGTGATTCTACCGGCCATCTGGGTGAGGCTTCCGGGTTAGGAGCATAGCCGAAGCGAAAGAAACCCTGAACCCTTGCCGGCGCCGCCACAGCTAGATAATCATGATATTCATCGTAAAGATCGGCCATTTCGGGAAATTCCTGCAATATCTGGCTGACTGGATGCATGGCCAGCCCCAAGGCTGAAGCGGCCTGATTAATCCGAACCCAAGCAGCACCAGACTGCAATTGTGTCGTTCGGCTATTGTCTGGCGAGATCAACCAGCCGAAGCTGCTGGTACTATCCAGTATCTCCTTATACATGGAAATGCCGGACTCATAAGCGGTTGACCCCTTGGTCGCGAGCGCCTCGCGCGAGACCACGCCGCTCAGCCGCATCGCTTCCATCATTGGTCCACTCATATCAATGCCATCCGGATTGGCATTTACCTCGGCCGCACCGATCCGCATCAAATCGACACTCTCTTTTTGGGTACGCGCAACATCATATTCTACCGACCACGCCTTCCAGTTGAGTTCCCGCAATTTGGCAACGCGCTCGGCATCGCTCGTCGTTGCAAGTGATGACGATAATTCTGGCTGCCCGGAAAATGCCATGGCCTGCAGCTTGGCAAATGTCTCTTTGTCAACGCTGCGGGGAGCAAAGGCTTCCTTGGTACTGCGGCGCTTCAATATCGTTCCGAATAGCGGATCGCGTGGAACCGATTGTTCCCTGATAAGCTTTACAGACGCAATAGGGCGGCGATCGAGAACCGGTTCGGGCTCGCCTTCGGGGAAAGGGGTGATTTCCGCACGATATCCTTTTTCTGCGGCGGCCTGGCGGAACAGTTCAAGAAATGTTCCAAAGCCAATCGTAATCTGACGATTGGGCGGGTCAGTATGCTGCAGGCGTTTTTCCAGATCGCAATAGACCGTAAAGCCGTCATCGCCTTGAAGACGAACCTGCCATGGTTGGCGATTATGTGGATTGGGCGCCAAGATAGCGTAAGCCAGCGCGTCAAGCCGTGGATCTTCGAAACCCGTTGCAGCCCGTTTCCATGGCTCCTGCGCCTTGGCAATTGAGCGTGTTCCAACATATGCTCCGAGACCGCCACCCAGCAGCACAAGCCATGCACTCCCGGTCACCAGAACTTTTCTTCGTGAAACCATATTCGAATCTCCATACTTGTCTAATATATAGATATCTATGTTAATATCAAAAAATGTCAAATATGTTCTGCTGCACAAAAGTGGGTAATTTCCCGTGCAAGGATCACTCAGACATCCGGTTTGTTGATTCAACTCGTCTGGCGTTAAGGGCAGAACAACCGTCTTCGCTATCCAAATAGCAGCAAAAAATTATAAGGCGCCGAAAGCCTTAAGAGCCAGGTTTAACCTAGCTTTTCGGCATAGTGAGAGCACTAGAAATGGACTAAAAAGTCAAACGAGTGATAACCCGCTGTTAACACTTTTTTAACTTTTTAGTTTAATAAAGGTTAACGCAATCAAAGCGAGTGGGGCATACTTAATTTGATCTGGTCTGCGATAGAAAATGACACCTGCTTACTCCCCCGAAGCGACCTTGTCCGATACAGAACGCTATGTTCTCGGATCGCTTAACCAAGCCTGGCCGTCCTCGGCTACGATGACTCCCGATGTGATCGAGTCAGAGGATAAAGGCAGCAATCCTGCGCTGTTTGTCGACACTGTCCAAACACTTAGCGATAATGGCATGATCCTCTATGAGGCATTTTTGACCGGATCGGGATCCGGACCCCGGTTTCTTGACTCGATGATCACCGCACGCGGCAAAGCCGCCTTGCAATCATCGGAAATTGACGCCTGAAATCAGGTCAGCGTCGCTTCTTCACCATTCTGAATCTGTTAAATGACAGCGTTAATATTTTTAAGCATGAATGACGGCGGATGCTAGCGCCGTGATATGCTTCAAAACACCCAATTCATTGTCGGTCAAATCCCGTGCCTCGTCATCAGCACAAGCAACCATGCCAATAGTCGATCCATCGCCATTGCGCAGCGGGACAGATGCATAAAGCCCCAGATGCTGAGTCATCGCACTTCGAGGACTACCCAATTGTGCAATATCTATATCCGGATTGTTGGCTGCCCATCCGGCATCGCAAGCCACGGCAGTATGCGAAACTTTACGTGTAGTGGCACATTCGTTTTCAGTATCATGATCGTACAGAGTAATCGTTGCTATTGGCGTCGCGAGCAATTTCGCAGCCAGTCCAGCCAGCAGGTCCAGGTCCTGTTCTACGGAATTGTCTCTGTTCATAAGCGATTTGGAACCTTTGATCTCAGACCGGTTTACAAAATTTTTTTTAAACATTTGGTTAACCATCCGGTAAGTCGCCCTAACCAGATTCCCTCAACTCTCCAAACAGGTCTGTGTAACTTGCTGTAAAACTGCTGAAAGATAAAGCTTTTTTTAAACTGATTCCATTCTGTTCATGCTAGGTTTATGTAATTGCTATGACAAATCTGTTACTTGAACCGGCTTTATCGACCCTCGATTCGCTTATTTCCATCGATACGACGTCCCGAAATAGCAATCTTGAATTGATCAGCTGGGTCGAGACCTATTTGTCAGGACACGGGATTCGCTCGACTCGCGTCAGCAATGCCGACGGATCCAAAGCCAATCTTTACGCAACTGTAGGTCCCGATGTCGAAGGCGGCATCATATTATCCGGTCATAGCGATGTCGTGCCGGTGGATGGACAGGATTGGTCCACCGACCCGTTTGTCGTGACCGAGCAGGATGGCTTGCTACACGGGCGTGGCACATGCGACATGAAAGGCTTCATAGCGCTCGCGCTCGCCGCCGTCCCAATGCTGAAGCAAGGCAAGCGTCCTGTGCATCTGGCCATCAGCTATGACGAGGAAGTTGGCTGTCTCGGCGCACCGGCGATGATCGAGGAAATTGCCGCGACCCTGCCGCAACCTGCTCTGGCAATTATCGGCGAACCGACGATGATGAAGGTTGTCACGGGTCACAAGGGCATCTGCGTCCATGAAGTGGAAATACTGGGTCATGAAGCACATAGCAGCCTTACTCATCTAGGCGTTTCCGCGAACATGGTGGCAATCGAACTGATGCATGACCTTGCCGATCTGGCTCGGCAATTGTGGGAGAAAGCCGACACCGACTCTCCGTTCACACCGCCACATGCCACGCTGACGATCGGCAAGATGGAAGGCGGCACTGCAGCCAACATATTAGCCCGTCGCGCGCATTTTGTTTTTGATCTGCGCTGCCCTCCTGATGTCGACCCCGATATGATTTTGCAACCATTCAAGGCAAAAGCAGCCGCCATCGACGCGCAGCTGAAAGAAGCTTTTCCCGGCACTGGCGTCCGCGTGGAACAGCTGTCCAACGCTCCCCCACTGGATCAATCGGGTTCCCGGGAAGCAGAAGCCTTTGTCCGCAAACTTACCGGTGACAATATGCCCGCCGGGGTCGTTTCCTATGCCGCCGAAGCGGGCCAGTTTCAGCAGGCCGGTTTTCCAACCGTGGTTTGCGGACCCGGATCGATTGAACAGGCTCATCAGCCCAATGAATATATCAGCATCGATCAATTCTCGCGCGGCGCTGACTTTATGCTAAGATTGGCAGAAGAACTGCAACAGGAGTAAAGGAATGGGCAAATTGTCTCGCTATGCCGGACGCACCGCTCTGGTGACCGGAGCCGGTGATGGCATTGGCAAGATGCTCGCGTTGAAACTGGCAGAAGCGGGTGTGACGGTTTGTGTTCAGGACATCCGTGAAGACGCCGCAGCAGAGGTCGCGAAAAATATAGGCAGCAACGCCTTTGCAATGGCTTTCGATATAAGTGACCGTGCCGCTGTCGCAGAGGCGGCTGACCAGTTCGCGCGGGACTATAGCGATCTGGCGATGCTTTGGATCAACGCAGGCGTGGGCGTTGGAGCATCGATCCTGGAAGGCAAGCCCGATCAGGTGCGCTGGGCCTATGATGTTAATATCCTCGGCGCGATCTGGACGGCACAATGCTTTGTCCCCCTGCTGCAAGGCGATCCGCGCCATGTTGGGATTACCGCCTCGACCGCAGCGCTGCGCGCGCCCGAGGGCGACTTTCCGCTCTATGCCGCAACCAAACACGGCACCATGGCAGTGGCCGAGGCGCTACGCGGCGAGCTGTCTGCCAAGGATATTGAAACCACAATATTATGCCCGGGCCTGCTCAACACCGAAATCTGGGATGGTGCGAAGGCCCGACCAGAGCGTTTTGGCGGAGAGCGGCGGATGGACCCGAAAATTGCCGGCATGTGGCGGGATGCAAAAACACCCGATGCCATGTGGCCCGATATTGAACGGGTGATGGCGGCAGGCGGCGGTACATTGGTTTGCGCAACAGATAATGGCGACACCGGCGCCGCTATGCGTCAGCGGATCGATGCGATCGAAAATGGTCTGGTCGAACTTTAGCGTTCAAGCGGCCAAAAGGTTGAATGGTAGCCGCTAAGACCAATCACCAATGATCATCAGATAAGACCTGCAACGCCGATTTACGGTACGGAATGCTTGGGTTGTTGCAGGTCATGCAAAATGATGGCTTTTTGGCGGAAATTAGCCTATTATAGCGATCATGACAGTTGTTAAAGCCGCCCGACCTACTGATGTTTTTTCCCGCGATGAATGGGGGCGCTTGACGTGTGTATCACCCTCGCGAGGCCTTTGGTTGACCCTGCATGGCTGGTTGACGATTGCGGCTATATTGGCGGGTACGGCCTTGTTATGGGATTGGCACTGGCTAGCGGGCCTCATCGCTTTCCCCTTTGCCGTCGCTATTGTCGGCGGGCGCCAATTGGGTCTCTCAATCTTGATGCACGAAGGCGCGCATGGTCTGCTTCATCCCAATCGTAAGATTAACAATTTTGTCGGACAATGGCTGACTGGCGCAGCGACTGGAAGCGACCTCCACAGCTACAGAGCCTATCACCTGACCCATCACAAATATACGCAACAGCCGGAAGATCCTGATCTTGGGTTGTCAAAACCGTTTCCCACGACACCAGCCAGCATGAAGCGCAAAGCTATTCGCGATTTGACTGGGCAGACTTTCTTGAAACAGCGCAGCGGCCAGATGATAGCGGCGTGGCTTGGTCTGAAGGCAATGCTGCGGGGATCGCCCTCGGCCAAGGGCAATGGCAAGAGGGACACGTCTGCCGGCACGGCATTTAATCGTGGTGGTGCCGCAGGTGTTTCAGCTCCGGTAACGGATTTGGACGGAGCAATGCGCACCACAAGGACGGTCGGGCGCTTTATTCTGATCCAGTTAATTGTTCTGGCGGTCAGCCTCCTCACATTGGGGGTCATTCCGTTTCTTATTTGGATTATCGCACTTGCCACGACCTTTCAGCTGGTCTTGCGTATTCGCAATATTGCCGAACATGCCTGCACCACTACGGGAAGCGGGGATCCGTTCACCCACGCCCGAACCACTTATGCGAACCTGCTTGAGCGCACGACGGTCGCGCCCTATTGGGTGAACTATCATAGCGAGCATCACCTGTTCATGGGCGTGCCGTGCTATAACCTGCCTAAGGCGCACGCATTATTGTTGGCGGCAGGCCTGGACAAGCGAATGACGATCGCGAGCGGATATCGGGATGTTTTGAAACAGGTGACCCGGCCCGCCACAGCCTAGGCGGAAAATTTCCCAAGTTTTTCAGCTGTCAGATGGCCGGTTTTTGTCCAGGCCAGACATCCCTCTTCACTATAGGGTGTGTGCATCCATCCCGGCGGTGTGCGATCCCATGTGCCAGTAGGATAATCACCATGTTCGTCTGACAGGCTGCCTTCCAGTATGTAGGTTTCACTACCGCCTTCATGGACATGCTCGGGATAGCTGCTGCCCGGCGCCCATCTTACGATCTTTACATCCTCTCCTTCAAAGTGATGTAACCAGGCAAAATCCACACCGGGCGCACCACCGTCTTCAAATTCCAGCGCGTTGATATCGAGCGAAAAATGCGCAGTATCTGCCTGGTCAAATTGATGGAGTTTCACCAATATGACACAGCCGTCCTGACTATGCGGCTTGTGACTGGTCCCGATCGGATTGCGCACATAAGTGCCCGCCGGAAAATTACCATGCTCGTCAGAGAATATGCCGTCGACAACCAGAAATTCCTCACCGCCGCTATGGACGTGCGGATCAAAATAGCTGCCAGGGGCATAGCGCACCAATGACGTCGCGCGCGCGACCTCACCGCCTACCCGGTCCAGCATTTTGCGCTCGACGCCTGCCAAGGGAGAAGGCACCCAGTGCATATCCTCGGGCCGAAGAACCACGGGTTTATTGAAATCGGCGTTGATTCTCATTTGCGAGTCTCCATTCAACCGGCAATGCTCGGACGAGCTTCCACCTTTGCGCGCCACTGCGCAAGATTTTTACAATCCGCAGGGGTTTCGACGCCAGCAAAATCGGCAAAACCAAGACCGGCAAAGGCCGTAATGTCGGCGACCGAGAACGTATCGCCGGCAAGATAAGCTTGCTCAGCCAGCACACCATCAAGGTAGTACATGGTCGAGACAGCCCGTTCCTTTTGATGGTTGCCCCATTCCGCGCACTGATAGATTTCTATCGCTTCCCCCAGTCCGGGCGTAGCATGATGAAAATAGGTGCCGACCGCGTCGAGCAATCCCGCCTCGGCGCGGCGCTGCATCATCGCGATCACCCCGCGCTCTTTCGGCGTTTTTCCGGTCAGCTCCTGCTCATCGGTCAGATTATCGATATATTCCGTGATCGCACTGCATTCCGAGATGGTCGTCCCGTCGTCCAGTTCCAGCACTGGCACGGCCGCTGATGGATTCTTCTTCACAAATTCAGGTCTCCGATGTTCGCCTTCGGGTACATTGATGGAGATGAATTCAACTTGATCGAACAAGCCTTTTTCTTTCAGCGCAATGCGAACACGCGCCGGATTGGGGAAACCTTCAAAATCATAAATCTTCATGGTCAGGGCCTTTCTTGCTAATTACCTATCGATAGGTAGGTATCACTGGAATCACACTTGATCAACCCCTATCTTGTGATAGGTAAACGAAACAGGTGGGAGCATGCACGATTAGCAAGCGCGAACAGATATTGGATATTGCCGAACGCGGCTATCGCCAAGGCGGCTTTGCGGGGCTTAGCTTTCGCGACATTGCTGCTGCGCTCGATATGAAAAGTGCGTCGGTACACTATCATTTCCCGCACAAGGAAGATCTCGGCAAGGCTGTGGTCGAACGATATACTGAAAACTTGCTGGATAGTCTGGGTGCACCAGACGCACCAAGCGATACCGTAAAAAATCGCCTCGCCCGCTTGGTGAACGCCTATCAAGCGGCCTATGCTGAAGGTGAAAGCAGCTGCCTGTGCGCGGTCCTGGGATCGGTTAGTCCGCAGTTACCTCTTGCTGTACAAGAGGCGGTGAACAGCTATTTCACGCGGCTTATGACATGGACAGAAACAGCTCTGGCCGAAACGGAGCCGTCCTCAAATCTCAACGCCCCTCATATTATTTCCGCCTTGCAAGGAGCAATGATCCTGTCGGTCGCTATGGGTGATGCGCGCTATCTTGATGAGGTTGCAGAGAATGTAGCTGGAAAGAGTGATATTTAGGTGACGGCCTTCCTGATCATTCCCTTGGCTTTTCTGCTTGGCTTTGCGTTGGTTCGGGCAGCAACTTGTACCGTTGCAGCTACGATGCGCTGGATAGATGATGGTAAGATGGACTGGTTGTTCGGCTTGCTTATCGTTGCATCCTGGGCTGGGCTGGTATTGTTTCTGCTTCTGCAATATTCCGGACGGGCCCATATTCCTGTCGACATCGAAATTGGCTGGCAGCTGTTTTTCGGCGCGGCAATCATGGGGGTGGGGGCGCTCATTAATCGCGGCTGTTTTGTTGGCACAGTTGGTTATATTGGGGCAGGCAAGTTCAGCTATATCTTGACCTTTGTCGGTCTGGCACTCGCCATGTTATTGTTGCGTGTCGAGACGCTTAACCCCTTTGGCCCGGTGGTGGCGATCGGACGAACCGCAATCGAAGACAGTATCGTCAAGCAGGCCGTGCTGCTCGGTTTTGCATCCCTATCTTTGCTCAGTCTCTGGCTAATCATCGTCAAACGCAACATGGCGATGCTCGCCTTGCTCACGATCGGTGTCACTGCCGCGCTTATCTATGGCACGCGCCCGGAATGGTCCTATGCGGCGGTGCTCAATAGTCTGATCGCTGGCCAGGGCCTGTCCGTCGGCATGACGGTCGAGCTTGCGGTCATCGCTTTGTTTGCTGGAGCAGTTTTCAGCAGCTGGTTGAAAAATAAATTCCATCCGCAATTCGGGACGTGGAAGCTGGCCGCTGCAAATCTGGCTGGCGGGTTTCTGATGGGTATTGGTGCTGCAACCGTGCCGGGTGGCAATGATGTATTACTGATGTGGACCGCGCCCGGTCTCACCTTTTATGGTGCCGTCGCTTATCTGGTGATGATCGCAACCATTGCGGCCATGCTGTTGGCCATGCCCTATGTCACAAAAGCCATCGCCCGGAGCCCGTGGTTGCAGAAACCTATGCGCGAATGAAACGGTGCGCGTCGCGATCCTTCTTGGTAATCGCAGGATCGAATACTTCGCCGTTCATCGCGATATAGACGCCATGTGGCAATGTCTGGGTAGCGGCCAGTGCAAAGCCGACATTAAATTCAGCATCGCTATTGCGTAAGGTTGCCGGCTGCATGGCACCCGTCAATACGATGGTTTTATTCTTTATATCCGCCAGGACCATTCCGGTCTGCACCATCGTATCAGTGCCATGCGTCACGAGAATTTTGTCCGCATCGCTGGCTGCCACTGCGTCATAAATTGCCTTCCGATCATCGTCGGTAAGCTCGAGACTATCCTTGCGCATCAGTTGCGTCACCCGGTGCGGAACATAGACATTATTTTCCATCAATATGTCGGGTAAAGGAGTCGGACCGATATGATATTCCGACAGTGCATCGAAATAAATCTTGTCGATCGTTCCGCCAGTTGTGAAAATATCGATCATCAGGCGCATTCATCCAGAACAGGAATAGCAGGCGTTCCGTCCGGCGCGTCAAACGGCTGGCGGAAAGTGAAGGCGTCGGCTGACACTCCATGCTGCTCTAGCAGGTCGATTTTCCCCAAACCTTCTTCCACCGAAGGAATATGACCGATCGGAATCCACCATAAGGCTTGATAAACATCAATATGCTCAGCCCATTCTTTGCGGCGGCGCATGATCGCAAGATGTTCCGAATTTTTGTAAACAAAATCCCCGAGCGACTGGACATCTTCCCAAACCGACATGTTCACAGCCAGACGCGGATCGTCCGGAACCGGATCAATATCGACGGCATCATTGCCCTCACCCACCAACCGCCAGACAAATCCGGGCGCTTCGTCCGCCAGTGCGTTTACCGGGTCAAGAGCATCCATAAAGTCGCCATTGGCCGGATGATCTTTCTCCCGTTTGAAACGCAGGATATTAATCTGTGCGAGATGATATCCTCTTATGTCGCTATTCATGACAGCGCCTCCGCGATCAGCTTGCGTGTATTGTCGACACCATAGAGCGCGATGAAACTGCCCATGCGCGGGCCTTGCGAGCTGCCCAGCAAGGTCTCGTAAAGCGCTTTGAACCAGTCACGCAGATTGTCGAAGCCGCCCTCTTTGCCGATTGTATAGACAATCGTCTGGATGTCCTCGGCCGCTGCATCGTCAGGCAACGCATCCAGTTCGCTGTCCAGCCGCTCCAGCGCGGCCAATTCGACGCCTTCCGGTTTCCGCCGCCGCAATGTCGGCGCGATGAAATCCTTGTGATAAGCCATCGCATTACCGATCAACTCATCCAGATCAGGATATTTCTCCGGCGTCGCATCCGGCGCATATTGACGCAAATAGCCCCAAATCTGTTCTCGGTCCGCGTCGCCCATCACACCCACCAGATTGAGCAGCAACCCGAAAGTCACCGGAATTGTATCGGACGGTACATCTCCACCGTGGACATGGTGCACAGCGTTACCCAATTGCTTGTCAGGGGCCTGCTCATGCCAGTTCGCGCGAAACTGAAAATACTCGTCCACAGCTTTTGGGATCACACCCATATGCAGCTGCTTGGCTGATTTGGGTTCGCGGAAGATATAGAAAGCAAGGCTGTTTTCGGAGCCATAGCGCAGCCATTCCTCCAGGCTCAGACCATTGCCTTTCGATTTGGAAATCTTCTCGCCTTTTTCATCCAGAAACATTTCATAGATCAGGCCGTCAGGCTTGCGGGCGCCTAGCACCTTGGCAATCTTGCCGGATTGCACACCGCTGTCCGTCAAATCCTTGCCGTACATTTCATAATCAACGCCCAGAGCAACCCAACGCATCGCCCAGTCGACTTTCCACTGCAGTTTGGCGCCGCCGGTGAGAGCGTTATGTTCAATCATCTGGCCGTCATCTTCAAACCGAACAATGCCCGCCTCAGCATCGACAATCTCGACTGGGACCTGCAGAACATGGCCAGTTTTCGGACTGATCGGCAAGATGGGTGAATAGGTTGCCTGCCGTTCCTTGCCGAGCGTGGGTAGCATGATGTCGAGAATTTGCTGGTTGCGCGCGAGCACCAGTTTCAGCGTCTCGTCAAAGGCACCGGATGTATATTGCTCGGTTGACGACATAAACTCATAGTCAAAGCCAAAGCGATCAAGAAATGCGCGCAGCATTGCGTTATTATGCGCCGCAAAACTATCATACTCTGTGTCAAACGGGTTCGGCACCTGTGTCAGCGGCTTATGCAGATGCTCGGCTAGCATATCCTGATTGGGCACATTGGTCGGCACTTTGCGAAAGCCGTCCATATCATCGGAAAAGGCAATCAACCGCGTCGAGTTGCCGGTCAATACCTCATAAGCGCGCCGGACCATGGTGGTGCGCAACACTTCGTTGAACGTACCGATATGCGGCAGGCCGGATGGCCCATATCCGGTTTCAAACAACATTGGCTCGCCACCGGGCTTGGGCGCAGGCGCACCGCGCTCACCACGATAGCGTTTGAGCAATTTGCGGGCTTCTTCAAAAGGCCATGCTTTGGATTGCTGTGCTGCTTCACGATAGTCGGTCACGATGAGATAGTCCTGTTCAATCAATTAGGTCGTTTATTTTTCTTGGTTCTGCGCCAATAGTAGCATTACCGTCTATAGCAAGTTAGAACAGCACAAAAGCAGGAGATTTCAAATGGGTGCATTGATCGCGGGCGTGTTGCTTTGGAGCATCGTTCATCTTGTCAAATCGGTCGCTCCGGGCCTGAGAACCAACATTCGGACGAAAATAGGAGAAGGCCCG
This sequence comes from Sphingorhabdus sp. Alg231-15, assembly GCF_900149705.1. Lineage (NCBI taxonomy): Bacteria > Pseudomonadati > Pseudomonadota > Alphaproteobacteria > Sphingomonadales > Sphingorhabdaceae > Sphingorhabdus > Sphingorhabdus sp. Alg231-15. The sequence continues at coordinate 1,949,256 of NZ_LT703001.1, forward strand.
CATCAAGGACTTGTGGCGTTGTTGATTGTCGCTGCGATAGCCTTGATGATCTATGGCTGGCGCACGGCTCAATATGAATTTGTCTATGATCCGCCAACCTGGGGCCGGCATCTCAATATGCTGTTGATGGTCTTTTCGATTTTCCTGTTCGGCGCAGCGCAGGGCAAATCCCAGATCAAACAGTTCATACGCCATCCGATGCTGACCGGCATGCTGGTCTGGGCCGCCGGCCATTTGATCGCAAACGGTGACAGCCGTTCAGTCGTACTTTTTGGCGGTCTCGGCCTATGGGCACTAATCTCGATTTTCACGGTTTCCCGCAACGAGGGTGTTTGGGTCAAACCAACAGAGACGGCAACGGTTGGCCGTGAGGTGATGGGCATGGTGATCGCGCTGGTGCTCTACGCTGTCTTATTCGGAGCGCATCGTTTCTATACCGGCGTCGCGCTAGTGGGCTGATTTACATCGGGCAATATGTTCAAAAACCGCTCTTATCCCTCTCTGCCAAATGATAGGTTGCTACAAGAACGAACCTTGAGGCTGAACCAAGAAGCTATCCTTTGGGAACAAGCCTATCGGCCTCGAAATTTATGGCTTTCGCTGATGTTCGTTGTGGCCTTTGTGCTGCTTTTCATAACAGCAGGAATGTATTTCCTGATCTATGGATCGGATAGCACAAAGAGCTTGGCCACCATTCTGTCTGGTCGCGAAATACAGCTAGCAGAACTATCCGAGACTATTCTGCCCTTATGCTTTATTCTTATACCGATATGGATACTGCTTAAGCTAGCTCATGATATCCGGGTATCGAGAAGTTCAAAATTGCAGATTAGCAAAAGCTTTTTGGTACATGATTTGGGAAATAAAAAAATCGCTTGGTCTCTGAAAGATGTCCTATTGGTCGAAGCGGTCCCGCTAACAAAGGGGCGTCAGCAGCTTATTTTCAACCTCTCGGATATCAACAAGCAAGGTGAAAACAAGACACTTGATACAGTAGGAATTTTTGATCCTTCCCTAATCAGGTCAGCATTGTCACATAGCCAAGTTCCACTGGAAATAGATCCATCACTTACTATTTTTGAACATGATTATGAATCGGAAATGCTTGCTCCGGGAGAAACAGTCTACTGGTCGGAGCGGCTCGGTCTGGGTGCAATTCAGCGGTCCCATATTATGATATTTGGTCTATTTGGAGCCGTATTTTCTTCTTTTGTATTTTGGGTCATTCATGTCTGGACATATGATGGCGAGAAACCAGCATTTTGGTTTCCGACGTCTGTGCTTTTCTCTCTATTGCCCATATTCCTGCTTGGGTTCCCACTGCTCGGGGCCTGGATAGAAATTCGCAAGGGCTTTCATGATCTTGTCGCAAGTATTTTTGGTAGAACGATGATCACCAATCAACGGATCATAACAACACGCCCATTTAGAAAAGAAATATATCGCGCGATAAGAAATGACATAGTTTCCGATGCTACTCTTGTTAAAGAAGGCAGGTTCGGCGGTTGGATCATGGTGGAGACATGTACGTCGGATAATGGTAGTTCCGAAATGCTGTACAACAATATCGATCTTACGGGAGTGAAGAACGCGAACGAGGCGTTGATCGCTATACAGAAAATGGCCCGTTTATGACCAATTCGTCTCTCCTTAAAAATCTCCCCTATCCATCGCTGCATGCCAGTCACAGTGGCATCTGGATATGCGGCAGCGATGGTGTATCCCGTGCGATTGGCAAGGGCGAGGCCATTGGCTGTGTAGCCGAAACACCGCATATTCTGCTCAACGCGCCGCTTATGGGTCAAAGATTGGGCTATCCCGATCTTTCCGGTCTCGACCTGCTTGAGCTGTTCGCCTTCATTCACCCGGCTCAATTTGTGGTGCCCACACCAGCCGGTCTCGCCAAAACACTGGGGCTGGAGCCGGTCGAACAGGAAGCGGAAATTGCTGGACTGTACCGCTTGGCTGCAGATCATTTATTGGCAGGACTACAAGCACCGCATTGGGCAGAACGCGAAGGCGCCTGGAGCAGCGCGCAAGCCCTCTACCGCTTGCGTTGGCCATGGGCAGGCGAAATATCCAAACGTCTCGACAAACCTCACAAGACCGAGCGCTGGCTGTTTTCGAAGCTCGAGGAATGGGAAGAAGAAACCCCTCGTCCTGCCCCGCGCGCGGTGACTATGGATGAAAGGGATACGCTGACCCAGCTTGGCTCTCTGACTGGACAAGGGTCGGAGGACCGCGAAGGTCAGAAAAGCTATGCTGCGGCGGTTGCCAAAATTTTTAATCCCCGCCGCGTGAAGGGCGCGCCGAATATGCTGCTGGCCGAGGCAGGTACCGGCATCGGCAAGACTTTGGGCTATCTTGCACCGGCATCGCTTTGGTCAGCGGAAGCGGGCGGCGCTGTCTGGATTTCGACATTCACCAAGGCCTTGCAACGGCAACTCGACCGGGAAACCCGGCGTATCTATCCGGACGAGGATATCTTCCGCAAAAAAGTCGTCGTCCGCAAAGGTCGCGAAAATTATCTCTGCCTGCTCAATCTGGAAGATGCTTTGCAAGGCGGTTTTGCCGGGCGGGCAGCGATACTCGCCCATCTGGTTGCGCGCTGGGCAGCCTATAGCAAGGACGGCGATATGGTCGGTGGCGACTTGCCCGGCTGGCTGACAACCTTGTTCCGGCGCAACGGGTCGACGGCCTTGACCGACCGGCGCGGGGAATGCGTCTATGCAGGCTGTCCCCACTACCGCAAATGTTTCATCGAAAAAGCCGCACGGGCCAGCCAGCAAGCCGATATTGTGATCGCCAATCACGCGCTGGTGATGGTCAATGCAGCGCGCGGAAGGGAACAGCAGAACGCACCCACGCGGCTGATTTTCGATGAAGGCCATCATCTTTTCGATGCCGCGGATTCCATGTTCGCCGCGCGCCTTTCCGGACAGGAATCGATCGAGATACGCCGCTGGGTGATCGGCCCGGAAAGCAAGAATCGCGGGCGCCGCCGGGGCCTTGCCGCGCGGCTTGCTGATCTCGCTTCCTATGATGACGAGGGCGGCCGCGCGATTGAAAGCGCCTGCCATGCCGCAGAAGCCCTGCCGAGCGACGGTTGGCTTCAGCGCTTGTCCGAAAGCGAACCCTTCGGACCGGTCGAAGCGCTGCTCGGCGAGGTGCGCCATATGGTGTTCGCTCGCGACGAGAGCCAGAGCGCGGATGCTGGCTATGGTCTCGAAACTGAGCTTACCGATGTGGAAGGTCCGATGATCGACGCGGTCGCCAATGCCGCGGAAGCGATTGATGCTTTACTCAAGCCCCTGGTTCGCCTTGGCCAGCGGATCGAGCATCTGATCGAGGAAGGCCCGGACTGGATGGACGGACCTGCACGTGCCCGTATGGAAGGAGCCCTATCGAGTCTCGGCTGGCGCTGCGACACTTTGTCCGGCTGGCTCGCCTTGTTGTCACGCATTGGCGGTCCGGCCGATCCCGATTTTGTCGACTGGTTGATGATCGACCGGTTTGAGGGCCGCGAATATGATATCGGCATCTGCCGTCACTGGCTTGACCCGACCATTCCCGTAACCGAGGTCGTTACCAAACCCGCCCATGGCTTGATGATCACATCGGCTACGCTGAAAGGCGGCGGCGACTGGGAGACAGCCCGCGCGCGCAGTGGCGCGGTACATCTCGACCAGGCGGTACAAGAATTTGAAGTGCCCAGCCCGTTCAATTATGCAGAGCAGGCCAAGGTCATCATCGTCACCGATGTGAAGCGCGGTGATATGGCTGGGCTGGCTGGTGCCTATGCGCAACTGATCGAAGCATCAGGCGGCGGAACATTGGGCCTGTTCACAGCAATCCGGCGGCTACGTACCGTCTATGCCCGTATTGCCGATCGCATGGCGCAAAGTGGCTTGCCGATCTACGCGCAGCATGTTGATCCCATCGATACGGGCACGCTGGTGGATATTTTTCGTGATGATCCCAAGGCCAGCCTGCTCGGCACCGATGCCTTGCGCGATGGCGTAGACGTCCCCGGCCGCAGCCTGAGGCTTGTCGTCATGGAATCTGTTCCATGGCCGCGCCCGGATATCCTGCACAAGGCCCGACGCTTGGCCGGTGGCGGCAGCGCCTATGACGACCGCATCATCCGCGCCCGGCTAGCCCAGGCCTTTGGCCGGATCATTCGGCGTGCCGATGATCATGGGCATTTCGTTATCCTGTCATCCGCTTTCCCGTCTCGCCTGCTGACCGCTTTTCCGGAGGGCACGCCAGTTGAACGCATGCCGCTCGCACAGGCATTGGCAGAAATAAAAGCGGCTAAAACCAAAACTGTGCAATCCAGTCTTTCCCCTGACATATCTTTCGGGCATGACGCTGGGCAAACGGATATTCCAGGGGATAAATCGGGCGGTATATGAAAAGACTGACACTTTTACGGCACGCCAAATCCAGCTGGGATGACCCCGTAGCCAGAGATTTCGATCGTCCGCTAAATGACAAGGGCAAGCGCGCCGCCGCGATCATAGGCAAATTTATCAAGCGCAATGCGATGTCCTTTGATCAAATCCTCGCTTCCCCGGCTGTTCGGGTTATCGAAACATTGGAACATGTCGAACCGGCGAGCGGCCTGTCTTTCGAACCAAAATGGGATCGGAAAATCTATCTGGCATCGTCGGTCACATTGATGGATGTGTTGCGCAGCGCCAATGCGGATGCCGAACATGTGCTGATGGTCGGACACAATCCAGGTCTGGAAGACCTGATCTTTGATCTGGTTCCCGATGACGGGTCTTCAGAAGCGCGTGGAGCGGTAGAAGTGAAATATCCAACGGCTGCCTTGGCCGAGCTCAGCCTGGATATCGGCAATTGGTCCGACATTGCAGACAGCTGCGCGACACTGAACCGATTCACCCGCCCCCGCGATCTCGATCCGGAATTGGGACCTGACTATAATTAGCGGGTAGTGAAGTCGGACTTGGATACAAAGACAGACATTCGTTTTCAGGTCTGATATACATTTTGGCATGACCCTGATTCTTCGTTCATTAGGCTCGACTGAGTTATCGGCAGCTTCAGAATTATGCCTCCGGTCCAAAGCCTATTGGGGTTACGACGAGGCATTCATGGCCTCGTGCCGAGAAGAACTCACGCTAACAGAAGCAGACCTAACTGACGACAAGGTCATTGCGGCTGAGGATCGGAGCGGTTTGGCGGGCATTGCACAGGTTTCGAATGGCCCGACCGGATGCTATCTGGAAAAACTTTTTATCGATACTGATCGGATTGGCCAAGGGATAGGAAAGCAACTGTACGACTGGTCGCTGGCCACAGCCCGCGATTTGGGAGCCAAGATATTGATCGTGGAGGCAGACCCAGATGCCGCCCCATTTTACGAACGGATGGGATGCAAGAGAGACGGACAAGCTGAATCTGGTTCCGTACCGGATAGGATCCTACCGCGATACGTGCACATATTGTGAGTCACGATTCGAAATCAAAACGACTAGCTCCAAAATCGGTTTCAGCTTGATCCAATTTATCAAAGCCCGCTTGCTCACTCGCCCTTGGGGGACGGGCTTGTCGGAGGTTGACCAAAATGGAACAGATACTATTCTCCGAGCATGCGATTGCTGAAAACTGCTATTTTGCTTTTGGGATTCTGGGCGCTTCCAGCACATGCTGACGACCGGGTCGTACCACTGGAAGTTGTTCAACAGCTATATGCAGAACCAGAAGCCGGCGATGATAATGCAGAAATTGTCGATATCCCAATGCCGATGTCTGCGGAACTGGGAGACCTTTTGTCAGACGATCAAGCTCGCGGTTCGATCAATGGCACCGGAATCGGACATCTGGATTTTGATTGGATGGTCAATGGCCAGGACGCCAAGATAACCAATTTGCAAATCAAAAGAGTCGCTGTAACGGCCCTTTCCCCGGACGATCCGAAAAGGGAAATCATCGTTGCTCAGTTTGACAATTTCGATGACCCAACACGAATATCCTACTTTTGGAAATATGATGCGGATCGCGGGTGGTTGATTGAAGATGTCACAGGATGGAGCCAGGACGGCCTTGTTTGGACATTGTCATTGCTTTTGAAATATGGGCAGTAGCAATATATTTTCGATCGACCGTTCGTGAATAGGCAAATGTCCGGCCTTCGAGGCTGCGCGAGTTTCTGAAACTTTCAGGCCGAGCAAACAGATTGCGGTCCGACAACGAAATCGAATCCCTTCCCTTTGTACTCCACCAGGGTTAAGTTTCGATATGACCCAACAGAATGACGTAACCTACGCGCGCTATCTTAGCCTGGATACGCTCCTTTCAGCGCAACATCCTCAGTCTGATCTGGACGATGAAATGTTGTTCATCATCATCCATCAGACCAAAGAGCTTTGGCTGAAACAGATTATTCGTGAATTGCATCTGGCGATTGCGCAAATTTCCGGTGATGCGTTGGTGCCCGCTTACAAGGCGCTGGCTCGGGTTAGCCGGATACAGGCTGTCATGACCCTCAGCTGGGACGTGCTGTCCACGATGACGCCAAGCGACTACAGCCGGTTTCGCCATGTCCTGGGAAGCAGTTCGGGCTTTCAGTCCGATCAGTTCAGAACGGTCGAATATCTGCTTGGTCTGAAGGATAAGGCATTCCTGAAATATCAGGAGGATCGGCCAGATGCACAAGCCGCAATGCAATCCGCACTGGAGGGCCCCAGCCTGTGGGACCATGCGATTGCGGCGCTGGCCAGAGCCGGTTTTGCCATTCCGGAAGAGTTGCTTGACCGCGATTTCAGCAAATCCCACATCCCGTCCGCCGATGTTGAAGCAGCCTTTCTCGAGGTTTATCGCGATCCGGAACGCTATTGGGAGCTTTATCAGCTTGGCGAAAAGCTGGTTGATCTCGATGATGCCATGGCCACCTGGCGGCACAAGCATGTGCTGACGGTTGAACGGATTATCGGCGGAAAAATGGGAACAGGTGGTACCGCCGGCGTTTCTTACCTCCAGTCCACTTTGCCCAAACGTGCCTTTCCCGAACTCTGGTCCCTGCGCACGGCATTGTGAGCTGGAAACATCTTTTTTCCAAAGCGCTGTCGGCCGATCCCGACCGGCTTCACTTCGCGGCACATAGTCATCATCTTTGGCCCGATGCTAGTTTTGAAGGTCATATGAAGGCCTGCGAAGATGCCATGCATCTCGCGGATCACAAATGGGACAAGATAATGGGTCCAGTCTGGGCCGAAGCGCAGAGACATGTTGCATCCGAACTCAAGCTTCCCGACGCGCAGACCGTTGCCTTTGCGCCGAATACCCATGATTTTCTTGTCCGGATAGTCTCGGCCATTCCAACCCGTCCGGTTCGTGTTCTGACCACCGATGGTGAATTTCACAGCTTTCGCCGGCAGATGGAACGTTGGGCAGAGGATGGAACAGTGGTCGTTGATGCTGTTGCTGCCGATAGCCTGATCGATAAGGCCCAATCCGGCAGCTATGACCTGATATTCGCAAGCCATGTGCTATTCAATTCCGGAAAAGTCATAAGCGCCCTTGATCGACTCGCCGCGCTTTCGCGGCCCGAAGGCCCCTGGACAGTCATCGACGGCTATCATGGCTTCATGGCTCTGGATACCGATCTCTCAGACGTTGCGGATCGATTGTTCTACATGGCTGGAGGTTATAAATATGCGATGGCCGGTGAGGGTGTCTGCTTCTTGCACGCACCGCCAGGATTTGCGCCACGACCGACGGTGACCGGATGGTATGCAGCTTTCGAAGATCTCGCATTGTCGCCCGGGAAAGTGGGTTACGCACCCGACGGACGGCGGTTTCTTGGTAGCACTTTTGATCCATCGGGGCTTTATCGCTTCAATGCCGTACAGGCGATGCTTGCGGAAGCTGGTCTGACGACTGATAAGATTTCAGACCATATCGCTGAACTTCAGCGTCACTTTCTGAACGATAGCCCTTTATCCGGGATGCGTTTGCTCAACCCGATAGATGGGAATCCGCACGCGCGGTTTCTGGCCTTCCAAAGTGCAAATGCTGCCAGGCTACATCAGGCGCTTGCCGAAAGGAAAGTGGTTACAGATGTACGCGGCGATGTATTGCGGATCGGTTTTGGACTCTATCATGACATCGAAGATGTTGATCGGCTGAGCGAAATATTGCGGGGATCGCAATGCACACGACTTTCGGCCTGAAGCTGGCCTTTTTTGTTCGATGAGACCCTAGCGATCGAGTCTGTTACGCTTGGCTTAGTGCACTCGACAACCGATCACGGATCGTCTTCAGTTCCTTCAGCATCAAGCCGGTATCTTCACTGGCCTTTGCTGCCATTGGTATCGCAGCAGCAGTGACTTTCTCAGTCGCGGGAGCCGTTGGTTTATTCTTGCGAGACGTCAAAAACTTGCGCGCACCTTTGATCGTATAGCCCTCTTCATTGAGCAGGCGATTGATGGTCTTGACCATCTCGACATCTTCAGGACGGTAATGGCGCCGCGAACCGGCACGCTTCAACGGTTGGAGCATTCCGAATTGGTCTTCCCAATAGCGCAGGATATGCGGCTTGATGTTAAGCTCTTTGGAAAGCTCTCCTATTGTCCGGAATGCGCCACTGTCTTTGGTCATACTCTTACTCGACCTTTCAGATTACCCGGCCGCAATGATACGGTCGCGCATCGTCTGGCTGGCACGGAAGGTCAAAACCCGCCGCGGTGCAATCGGAACTTCAACGCCGGTTTTCGGGTTGCGACCGGTCCGCTCGCCCTTGTCACGCAAAACGAAGGTCCCAAAACCCGAGATTTTCACATTTTCACCATCAATCAAGGCCTTGATCATGTGATCGAGAATGGATTCCACCATCACGGCGCTATCGGCGCGAGATAGGCCAACTTGGCGATTCATCGTGTCAGAAAGATCGGCCCGGGTGAGAGTGCTGCTGTAACTCATATGAAATATCTCCTAGTAAGAGATTGAAAATCCTTCCCTTCCTATAGTCCAAGTTGCGAAATATGTAAATCGCGGCTGCAATCTATTAGTGGATTTCGTTCATTTCTCGCGATAAGCCGCAATGATGACCGATCAGATGACCAAAAATGCCGACAAAACGGTAACCTTAGCCGAACTACTCAACCAATGCGGGAAGGGAGGAGAGGCCAATCCGATCACCTTACCAGAGGGCTGGACCCAGGGCCGGACAGCCTTTGGCGGCGTGTCAACGGCACTCGCTTATCATGCGGCCAGTCATATCGAAGATAGCTTGCCAGGGCTGCGTTCGGCACAGATCGCTTTTACCGGACCATTATTTGGCGCGCTTACCGCCGAAACAAAAATGCTCCGCCGCGGTCGTAGCACGGCCTTTGTCCAGTCGGAATTATTCGGTGACAAGGGGCTTGGACTGCACTGCAATTTCATTTTTGCAAGCGAACGGGAAACTGCAATCCAGAGCCATGACATGACGCCTCCAGACTTCCCGCCTCTGCCCAACGAAGAAGAACTGCACAGCGGCCCGCCGCAATTTTTCACGTCAAAAATGGAATTTGTCGGCAAGCGGATCGACACCAGCATCAAAACCAATCGCCTGACCCGTTGGATGCGGCTCAAAGACCGGGAATATCTTGATCCGGTTGCAGAGATATTGTGCATGGGTGATAGCCTGCCTCCTTCGATAATGGGCCTGCTCGACAAGAACGCCATGGTCAGCTCGATGAACTGGCAAATCAATATTATCGCAGATCATCCGGCGACTACCGATGGCTGGTGGCTGATCGACTCCCAGACTCATCATGCCGACCATGGCGCCAGTAGCCAGTTCATGAGTATCTGGAACAGCGATCAGCAATTGATTGCAACCGGAATGCAAAGCGTCGCCTATTACGCCTGAAGCCAGACGTTTCTAACCTGATTCAGGCCGTCGCTGGGGTTTCTCGGCGCGCCGCCCACCATCTTTTCACGCGCTGTTTACCGCGAAACTCCAGAACCGCCAGCGCGGGGATCAGCAATTGCAGTATCACCGTTCCGAACAATACACCAAAGCCAAGGCTTGCCGCCATAGGCACTAGAAATTGAGCCTGCAGACTGGTTTCGAAGGTAATCGGAGCGACGCCCAGAAACGTGGTCAAGGATGTGAGCATGATCGGCCGAAACCGTGATTTTGCACCCTTCATGATCGCGTCTTCAATTGGCATACCATCTCGGAGATTCTCGTTGATAAAATCAATCATGACCAGCGATCCGTTGATGATGACGCCGGCCAAAGCCGTAATCCCGAATACACTCAGAATAACCAGCTGAATATCGAGCAACATATGGCCGATCAGCGCACCTATTATGCCGAATGGGATCACTGCCATAATGATAAGAGGCTGAAGATAGGAACGGAAGGGGATTGCCAATAATGCGTAGATCGCCAGAAATGAGAAGGTCAAGGCGGGGAAAAACGCGTCAAACGACTCCGCTTGCTCTTCCTGTTCACCGCCCATTGTGTAAAGCAATTGCGGATAATCCGCCTGCAGGCGCGGCATGATGTCATTGTTGAGCGCATTAGCAATTTCCTCACCGGTGACGACTTCATCATCGAGATCGGCCGTTACCGTTGTCACCCGGCGGCCATCGGTTCGGCGGATAATCGAAGGAGCCTGGCCGAACGACACCTCTGCCAGAGTGCCCAAAGCCACTTCGCCGCCCGGAACACGCACTCGGAAACGTTCGACATCAGCGACGGAATTGCGCTCTGCTTCCGGCAAGCGGATATAGACCCGCACATCTTCACGCCCGCGCTGCACACGCAGCGCTTCGCTTCCAAAAAAGGCGGCACGGACTTGCGAGGCGACATCCTGCAGCGTGACGCCAAGGGTCCGGGCTTCCGGTTTGAGACGCAGCTGAATTTCCTGCAGTCCTGCGTCCTGGTCCGTCTCAATGTCAAACAGTCCGGCAAAACGGTTGAGCTCAACCATCAGTTTATCGGCAGCGGCTTCAACAATAGCGGGGTCAGGGTCGGACAACTGAACATTGACTGGCGCGCCGACCGAGATCAGTTCTGATGCAAACACGAGTGAACGCGCTTCGACTATAAGCCCGACCTCTTCGCGCCATGCATTTTCGAATGCCTTCGCTTCGAGATCGCGCTGGTCCCCGGGGATGAAGCTGAACTGCACGCTGGCGAGGCTGGATGACGTATTTCCGCCATTGGGTTCCGGGCCACCGCTGGGCGCTGCCTGACCGATTCTCGTAAATATCCCACGCAATGGCGACTCTTCATCTTCGGGCCGTCCCGATTGATAGTCAGCGAAGGCTTTGCGTCCACCTTCTTCGATCAGCAACGCGATTTTTTCCGTTTGCTCAATTGTTGAGCCTGCGGGCATTTCCAGGCTCGCCGTCACGACATCGGCCTCGACCGAAGGAAAGAAACCGACCTTGATAATACCGGCAGGGATTAACGAGCCAAAGACGATTAACAGAGCCACTGCGCCGGCAAGAATGACAAATGGCATGCGGATAGCGAAGTGCAGCGCGCGATCTAACGGACCATCGACAAACGCCTGGTAATATTCATTCACCTTACCCTGCACACGCTCGAAAAAGAGGGTGATTGGATTGGTATGCGGTGCACCAGGCGGCGGCAGATGACTGAGATGATTTGGCAGAATCAATAGGGATTCGATCAAGGACAAGATCAAAACGCACACAACAACCAGCGGGATATCTGCAATCAGCTTGCCGATTACGCCGCCAACGGCAAATATCGATGAAAAGGCTGCAATCGTCGTCAGAACCGCAAAAATAACCGGCATCGTAACGCGGCGCGCTCCGGAAACCGATGCACCGAGCCCAGTGCGCCCGCTCTCCCGCTGGGCATAGACGTTCTCGCCCACAACAATGGCGTCATCAACCACCAGTCCTAGCGCGAGAATGAACCCGAAAAGCGAAAACATGTTGATACTGGATCCTGCCAGATCGAGCAGGAAAATCGCTCCGACAAAGGTCACACCGATCCCGACCGCCGTCCATGCCGCAAGACGAATATCGAGAAACAGGGTAAGAGCCAGCAAGACGAGGACGAGGCCGATGGCAGCGTTTTTCAGCAGCAGGCTCAACCGGTCGTCCAGCAACTCGGAATCATCACTCCAGATGGCATAGGATACGCCTTCCGGAAGGGTCGACTTGAAATCTTCTTCGAGATAGAGGCGCACCGCTTCCGCGACATCCAGCACGCGTTCGTCGCTGGTCCGGAAGACTTCGACAAAGGCTACCGGTTTGCCATTATACAGGGAGATCAGATCCGAATCCTCAAATCCGTCTTTGACATCCGCCACCTGACCCAGCCGGATCAGCGCGCCATCTTGGTTGCTGACCAGCACAATATCTTCGAAATTCTGCTGATCATAATTCTGACCGATGGTGCGGACACGTACTTCTTCATTGTCGGTGTCAATAGAGCCTGCCGGACTATCAAGGCTACTCGCCGCGACGGTTCGCGAAATATCATTGAGCGACAGACCCAAGGCCTGAAGCGTGTTTTGCGGGACTTCTATAGATAACTCATAATCGCGGATCGAGCTCGTATCGACGAAAGACACTTCATCCAGCGCTGCCAGCGAGTCTTCCAACCGGTAAGCGACTTCCTTTAAAGCGTTTTCCGACACATCGCCGAAAATGGCAATCCGGACCACGCTCTGCCGCGTTGTCAGCTCTCTCACATCCGGCTCTTCCGCTTCGTCGGGGAAGGTCTGGATCTGGTCAATTTCCGCTTTGACATCATCCAGTGCCCGATCAATATCGGTACCCAGTTCCAGTTGCACGGAAACGGAACCCGATCCTTCATTGGCGCTCGCCGTCACTTTCTTGACGCCATCGACCGCTTCCACGGCTTCCTCGATTTTCTGGACAATCGACTCTTCGACTTCATCCGGTGTCGCGCCCGGATAGGCGACGCTTACCTGTACTGTGTCGAGGCTGTTTTCAGGAAAGACTTCCTGCACAATCGTGCCGAAAGACGCGATGCCGGCAATCAAAAAGAACAGCATCAGAAGATTGGCGGCGACGCCGTTGCGGGCCATGAAGGCGACAACACCGCGCTGCTCCATCACCGCTTTGCTCGGTATCTCCGGTCCCGATGGGGGCGTTCCGGATGGATCGGCCGGTACGTTCATGGCGCTTTATCCGCCTTGGCCTTTTTGGTCACCTTGGCCTTTTTGGGGGCCGGCTTGGCATTCGCCGCCGCTTCTTTTCTCGCTTCGGCAACCCGGACGCGCTGACCATTTGTCGGTGTTTTCAGAGCGCTCAAGATCACCACTGGTTTTGCGCCGAGACCGGCGGTGGAAACAAGCGCTTGGGTGTCCGTTCGCTGAATGATATCGACGTTTACGATGCGCAATTTGCCTTCCCGTACGAGCCATATCTGATTGCCGGGTCTCAGCGCCGCCAGTGGCACGACCGCATATTGATCGAGCGCCCGTCCGGTGATTTCCGCGTCAACGAAGCTACCAACAAATAGCGGGGGCGCTCCCGATGCGCCGGCTGATTTCTGACCCTCTTTCTGAACCGCTGCTGGCGCTGCTCCGCGCAAGGGGTTGGGAATACGCAGGAACACATCAATCGTCCGGGTCTGCGGATTGAGCACACTATTGGCGCGATCAACAAAGGCCTGCCAGCGATAGCGTGTCCCGCCATAGTTGGAAAAAACCGAGGCCTCGATACGAGTGCTGCCTGGTCGCCAGAGCGCCGGTATCAAGGCGGCTTCGCTTTCCGACAGAGGGATGACCGCTTCAAAATCGGCGGTGCCAACCATCGAACCGAGCGACTGACCGGGTGCCACATAGCTGCCCACCGCAATATCCTCAGACCGTACCACACCGGAAAAAGGTGCCCGGACGGTGGTTCGCTTCAATGCGGTTTGCGCATCAGCCAACTGTGCCTTGGCACGCCTCAGCCCGGCCCGCGCAGATTGCAATTGTGGCTCGCGTGTCGCCAAACCGTTGGTCGGTGCTGCGCTCCTCGCTTGGCCATTGGTCCCCTGACTCTTCGCCAGTTCGGCCGGTGGCAAAATCCGTGCCGCATAGTCGCTATCATCGACACTGGCATAGGCGCTGCTGCTTGCTCCGCGTTGCTGAAAGCGTTCAAGCTCGGCCTTGGCCAGAGCCACTTCCTCACGTGCTTCCATGAGCGCAACATTTTGCGAAGCGACATCAGCCTGCGCAGTTTGTACAGCGTTACGATAGTCCGATGTATCAATGCGAAACAGGGTTGCGCCGCGGCTGACTCTTTGGCCTTCTCTAAGGCCGGGATTAACATAGACGAGCTTACCGGCAACTTCGGCGGAGAGAGTCAGTTCTTCGCGCGCACGGACAGTACCAGATCCCTGAACCATTAAATTGCCGGAGCGAATTTCCAACGGCGCCGCCTGCACCAGCGGAATATTTTCTTCCTCCGGTTTTTCAGCTGGCTCGGGTCGCAAAAAGATCAAAAGTGCCGCAATTGCAATAGCTGCAAGCAAGATCAGTCCGCCGATAACACGTTGACGGTGCACTATTTGTCTCCTTCAGTTTCTGACGTGCTGACGACGGAATTTTCACCATCAACGGCAGGTATAGTCGGCACTTTTTCGTTCCAGCCGCCACCAAGCGCCCGGTGCACTGCCAATCGTGCTAGGGCGACGTCTCGGGCCGCCGAAGATAGCGCCGATTGCACCTGATATTGCGCCCGCAAGGCATCAAGATAGTCGACATAACTGCCGACACCGGTTGCAAAACGCCGCGATTGCAATTCGGCGGCAGCCGTCGCTTCGTCGAGTTGCGAGAAAAGAAAGCGATAGCGCTGTCGTTCTTCCTCATAGCGTTCAATCGCCGCACCAACTTCCTGATAGGCGGTGAGAACGGTACGAGCATAGACCGCCGCTTGTTGTGAATATTGCGCATCGGCAACATCGATATTGGCTCTGATTCTGCCCCCTTGGAACAACGGAGCAGTCAAATTGGCACCAAGGTTGAACACCCATTTATCGAATATATCCAACAGGCCCGACGGACTGCCCGCCTGCGTTCCCGTGCCAGCGGAAAGGCTGATCGATGGAAAGCGCTCGGCTTTGCGGGCGCCGAGATTGAATCGTCTGGCTTCCAACCGCTGGCCTTCGGCATATATATCCGGTCGCTGTGCCAGCAGATTAATTGGTAAGCCGGAAGGAATGGAGGTAAATATCAACTGTGGTGAAAGTTTCTTTGCGAGAAATTCGTCCATATTGCCGGAATAGCGGCCAACCAGCACCGCTAATTGTCCTTCGGTTGCCGTCAGCTGGCTCTCGCGCTGCGGCAATCCGGCCTGTATATTTCGGAAATCCTGCCGCACTTGATAGAGTTCGAATGACGACGCCAAACCGCGACGATAGCGATTTTCGGTCTGTTCGACCCGGTCACCCAGCACATCGATGATCTTGGTGGTCAAAGCGATCTGATCACGGGCATCCACAATATCGAAATAGCTGGTGATCGTCTCCGCCATCACCGCGAGACGCGCGGCCTGCAAATCTGCGGCGGCGGCAACCGCATCCGCTCGCGCTGCCCGGGCATCATCGCGCAACCGGCCCCAAAGATCGACTTCATAGGAAAAGCCCAGACCGGAAGTGTAGCTTTCCACCTGGAAACGCGACCCGCCGCCGCCAGCGCCAAAGCCCGTTCCAGCGGTTGGTGTATCCGAATAGCTGCTACCCAGATCGGCGTTGATCTGAGGGAATAGACCGCTTTTGGAAACGCGGGCCTGGGCTTCTGCCGCGCGCAATCGTGCCGCCGCCTCGGCCAGATCAAGATTTTCCGCCAGCGCTTCGTCCAGCAGTGCATTGAGAACCGGATCCTGAAAAGAGGTCCACCATTGCGCCGGTTCATAAGCGCCATTCGCATCGGTCTTGCTATATTGCTGGGGAACGCCTGCGGCAATTTCCGGCGCCTGTGATTCGGGCGCCATGCTCGCGCAGCCACTCAACAGCATCGCAACTGCACTTGAGGACAATGTTATTCTGAAAAGACTTCTGGTCACAATTGGGGGCACCATTACAACGACCTGGACTCTACCAAGCGCTGCTAAACTGCCACCGAAGAAAATGAACGTCAACGTTTTATTTGTACGATAGCGTTCAATTTGATAGAGTAGAGTCCTTATCAGGGGATTGCCGTGACAAATACGGAAAAGAATCAGACACATGCGCTTACCGATAGACCGGCGAGCCAGCGCAAAATTGCCGAAATACTGGCAGCGGCGCGTGTGGAATTTTTCGCCAACGGTTTCTCCGCCGCCACAATCGAAGCGATAGCGGCGCGCGCGCAGGTCTCCAAAGTCACGGTTTACAGCTGGTTCAAAGACAAGGAAAATCTGTTTGTACAAGTCGTTCGCACGGAATCTGCCCAGATGCGCGAAAATTTCGTGCCGGAGAATCTCGCAGAGAAAGGCCTGCGCGAGATTCTCTTGCATGCCGCGCGCGGCATGCTCGACTTTCTGATGCGGGAAGACAGGGTTCGGATGGAACGCATATTGGCTGCGGAAGTGACACGTGATCCGGCGATCGGCCAGATGTTTCTGGAAAACGGGCCGCTCAGAATGGCCGAAGGCCTTAAAGCACTCCTGCGCGCTTCGGTTGAAAAGGGTGAAATTCAAAGTGATGATTTGGAAGCGTCAGCAGAGATGTTTGCCGGGTTGGTGATGGGCCGCATGGATTTACTCCTGCGCTATGGGCATAAAATCAAGATGACCGCTGCGGACAAGGAAAAACGCGCCAAACGCGCGGTTGATGCCTGGATGCTAGTCCATCAACCGTAATTGCCACGGTGATCCTGGGAACATCGCAAAGACTAAGCCGCCTGCATGTACGCCCAAACCGGCAAATGGTCCGAAGCTTTGCGCGCCGCTGCACTGTCATGCACGCCGCTGTCGGTTGATTCCAAGCGATCACAATGCATGATCCGGTCAAGCTTTGCGATCGGTCCGCGAGAATGGAAACTACGGCCGCATTCGACCAGATTATAACTGCGGCCGAAGTCGTTCAGACAACCGCGTGCAGCGCTCCATTCATTCAGATCACCCATTAATATGGTTGATCGATCCAGACCATAATGTTTCGCCAGTTTAATGATCGCAGCAGCCTGACGACGGCGCCAGAGGCCGGACAAATCCAGATGCATGCCAAAGATCGAGAGATCAAAGCCGCCTATTTCGATCTGCGCCATCACCGCACCGCGCGGCTCAAGATAAGGGATATGCAAAATGTCATGGGCCACTATGCGGGCCGACTTGTGCGCCAATATCGCATTGCCATGCCAGCCCATTGAATCCGTCTGCACATCCAGCGGGATAGCGCGGTAATCGCTATATTGTTCGAGTAGCAAGGATGGAATGGCTGCGGCCCGCGCACCAAAGCGGCGGTCCGCTTCCTGCAAGGTGACGATATCTGCATCCAGCTCATTGAGCACGTCAATGGTCCGTCCCGGATTACGCCGCCGGTCGGTGCCTATGGCCTTGTGGATATTATAACTGGCAACCTTTAGCATCGAAGAGTCTGCAATAATCCTGCGCCGAGTCCGTTTAGTTAAGCTGCAATCAGATTACGACCAAGCGCAGATCATGCAAACATAATCTGGCCCAAAAGAGTCCAACTGGTCAGCTCTCGGTTTTCAGCAACGCAAACAGCGCGCCAGTCGGATCGCGCAACAAAGCAAACCGGCCAAAGCCTGATTTGGTCTGCGGTGCCATGACTATCTGTGCACCCAGCGATCCTGCTTTCTCAACCGACGCATCAACATTCGCGGTGGTCATATAGGGCACCCATTGCGCCTTTATATCCAAAGCCTCCGGAATCACCGATGCGCCCGTCACTAGTTGGTCATCAGGCGCTGTGAAATTGACGCTATGGCTCATATCTTCTGCCTCCGTCTCTGTGGGAGACCATGGAAAGAGACCTTCATAAAATTGCTTTACGCCTTGGATATCCGGCGCAAGCAGATTGTCCCAAGTGAATAGCCCGGTTGGTGCAGGATAGTCGTGGCTGGCGACAAATGGGCAGATTAGTGCACCTTGCGGATCGCGAATAACTGCGCTTCGTCCCACACCAGGAATATCAAAGGCTGTTCTTTCGATCGTTCCGCCCAGTTTTTCGCAGCGTTTCGCAGCATCATCGACATTGTCAACGGCAACAAAGGCCAGCCAATGGGATTGCTGATCCGGTTCGATCGCGATGAATCCACCATGCGCTTCGCCATGATCGAGAATGAGCGGATAATCGGCCTCACCGGATTTCCAGACAAATTTCTCGGCATGTTCCACTTCATAGGTCCATCCCAGTAATTCCGCATAAAATTTGCGCGCCGCGCCGACATTGGTGGTCAGCAGGTCATGCCACACAACCTGACCAGTGGTTGATGGTTGCACCATGGCTTGCTCCTTTCTCAATGCCTCATGCCCCACGCAAGACATTGCACATACCGGTTTTCGAGCCGTTGATTCAGATCAATCTCATGGATGAAATCCGCTGATAGATACCCTGCTTATCAACTTTGCCAGAACGGCAGCAATATTCTTGAAACGACGGGAAATGGCGCATACCATCCGCCCATACAGATCCCTTAGCATCTTACCCAAGGCCTGACCGTGCATCCTGAAATACCCTATCTTCGGGAAACCATCATCTTCCTGGTCGCCGCCGGACTGGTCGTGCCGTTGGTTCGCAAAGCTGGGATCAGTGCTGTGCTGGGCTTTCTGTTTGTCGGCCTGGTCATTGGGCCATACGGTGTCGGTCGGCTGGTTGGTGAAACGCCAGTACTGGAGCTGATGGTTATCGCCGATGTAGAAGGCGTCCGCCGCTTTGCCGAGCTGGGGGTCATCTTTCTACTCTTTACCATCGGTCTGGAACTGTCGATCGCGCAATTATGGGGCATGCGGCGTCTTGTCTTCGGCTTTGGCACCGCGCAGGTCACGATCAGCGCTCTGATCATTGGCGTGATCGCCTATCTCTTTGGCAATTCTCTTGTCGCTTCGACAATATTCGGTCTGTGTCTAGCGCTCTCTTCCACGGCGCTGGTGATGCAATTGCTTACCGAGACGCGGCGGCTCAGTATGCCGGCCGGCCGCGCGAGTTTCGGGGTGCTTTTACTTCAGGATCTTGCTGTTGTGCCGATATTGTTTTTCGTCGGCATTGCCGGTGCCGAGGTCGAAGGTTCGCTTGCCATTGCAGCACTCAAAGCCATTGGCGAGGCCGGGCTGGTGATTGCGCTGATTTTCCTCGTTGGCCGCATTGCCGTGCGCCCATTCCTGCGCTTTGTTGGCGGCACTGGCAGCCGTGAAGTCTTTATGGCGGCCGTAATATTGCTGGTGCTCATTACCGCAGCACTCACTGCCCTGGCTGGCCTGTCCATGGCGCTCGGCGCGTTTCTCGCCGGACTGCTGTTCGCCGGTACCGAATATCGTCATCAGATCGCCAGCGATATTGAGCCGTTTAAAGGTCTCTTGCTCGGCCTATTCTTCATCTCGGTCGGGATGAGCCTCGA
Organism: Sphingorhabdus sp. Alg231-15; assembly: GCF_900149705.1. NCBI lineage: Bacteria > Pseudomonadati > Pseudomonadota > Alphaproteobacteria > Sphingomonadales > Sphingorhabdaceae > Sphingorhabdus > Sphingorhabdus sp. Alg231-15. The sequence continues at coordinate 1,968,779 of NZ_LT703001.1, forward strand.
TATTCTTGCGGTCTGGGCCGATATCCAATGGGTATTGCTATCCGCACTGGGTCTGCTGTTGATCAAGGGTATCATATTATTCGCCCTCGCCCGCGCCTTTCGTCTGCCCAAAGATGTCGCGGCAGAGACGGCAATTTTAATGAGTCAGGGCGGGGAATTTGCCTTTGTCGTAATCGCCGCCGCTCTGTCCTTTACCTTGCTTGACCCAGATACCGCGCAATTCATGTTGCTGGTTGTCATCGTTACCATGTTTCTCACTCCGCTACTCGCAATAGCAGGACGACGGGTTGGAGAGATTTTGCGGAGGAACAGCGCCGACAACGGCGATATCAAGGCGAATGTGGACGACGAACATCCCGTAATCATAGGCGGCTTTGGCCGGGTTGGCCGTTTGCTTGCACAGTTGCTCGAGGAACAGCGTATTCCCTATGTCGCAATCGATAGCGATCCCGATCTGGTCGCTGCCGAACGCGCCAAAGGCGCGGCGGTCTATTTTGGCGATGCCAGCCAGACGGATCTGCTCAAGCATCTTGGCATAGAAGGGGCAGCCGCCTTTGCGACCACCATGGATGCGCCAGAATCTGCAGAACATGTGATCAAGGCGGTGCATCAGGACTGGCCGCACGTCCCGATAATTGCACGCGCCTGCGATGTCAGCCATGCCGAAAGTCTGCGGGCCAGCGGCGCAAGAAGCGCTGTGCCAGAAACGGTCGAAGCCAGTCTGGAGCTATGCGAACAACTGCTGACCAATATCGGATTTCCGGAAGAAGCCGCTCGCGCGATCGTTGATGACCAGCGGACCTGGCAGACTGACAAGACGCAGGAATAGTCGCGGAACATCATGATCGAATAGACGGGCCCTATGAAAAGGCGCGTCATCAATCGATTTAACAATCTGCCTGTGCCCATGATACTGAGATTTACAGTACTTTACATATTGCAATCTTTTGAAAGACTTATCCCCCATGTCAAATCAATCTGACCAGACGATATTCCTCACCACCGACCTCACCGCACGCGGGGACCGACCAATGGATCGTGCGATCCAGCTGGCAAAGGCCAGAAACGCCAAGCTGGTCGTGTTTCATGTGCTCGAAAAAGGGCGACACGACAGTGCTGCAGTGGATGCGGCGATGACAGAAATCGAACTGGATCTCGACAGCTATGACATCGAAGCTGACATTATCATCGAGCGCGGCGATGTGGTGAGCCAGATTATCGAGCATGCCGAAGCCCACAAGGCGGCGCTGATCGTCGCTGGCGTCGCACGCATAGGCAGGCTTGGCGATCTCGTTATGGGCACACAGCTGGAGCGGATCATCCATCACAGCCCGCTACCTGTGCTGATTGCAAAAAACCGCGCGACCACATTTTATGAGCGACTGGTTGCGGCGAGCGACTTTTCACCGCCGTCAGGCTATGCGATTGAACGGGGCTGCGCCCTGTTCCCCGAACTGCAGGTGCATATCATCAACGCTTTTCATGTCCCGTTTGAAGGCTTTCTGCATTCCGAAACGGCCACCGAAGAATTCAGGACCGAACAGCATTTGCAGATCGCGAAATTTATCGAAAATCGTAAAATATCAGCGGAAATCCGCAAGAAGCTGACCTATAGCGTGGAATATGGAGATACATGTAGCGTCGTCCAGCAGGCATTGAACAATCGCCACACCGATCTCGGCGTGATCGGTACTCATGGAACCGGCGGATTCCGAGCCAATATGATGGGTAGCATGGCCCGTGCGCTGATCACGTATCTGCCTTGCGATATACTGGCCGTACGCCAACCGCCGAAATAACCCGATAGCGATAACATGATGAAAGGCAGAGGTTTTTCCTTCCACTAGGCTCTTGCCATCAAGCGCACCTTGCTGTATTACTATTGCAATACACATTGGAGGGATTTCATGAAAAAACTTTTGTTCGCCGTTCCCCTGCTCGCGCTTACAGCGTGCGAGGGTTCTATTGCCGAGGCTGTTGGCAATGCTGGCATGAGCAGTTTTGCTGACGGCAAAACCATAAGCTCGACAGATACCGATCCTGGAGAATTTGATGGCGTTACGCTGGCTGGCCCAGATAATGTTGTCTTCACCACCGGTTCGGAATTTGCGATCCGGGCAGAAGGCGATGCCGATGCAGTGGAACAGCTGCGCTACAAGCTCAGCGGCAGCCAATTGAAAATTGGTCGGGAAGGCAAAGGTATCTGGAGCGGCGGTTCTGATCGCGTGACTATCTATGTAAGTGCCCCGTCTCTGAAAAGCGCCAAGCTCGCTGGATCGGGCGATATGCAGGTTGATAAGATGGACAGTGACAGTGCAGCTATCAGTGTTGCCGGGTCTGGTAATGTCGCCGTGGCGGAAATGGCCACTCAGACGCTTAGCACCAAGATTGCCGGTTCCGGCAATATAGAAATGGCTGGCACCGCTGATTCGGCAAAAATATCTATAGCTGGCTCAGGCGATGTCGATGCCAAGGCATTGAAAGCAGACACAGCGACCATTAAAATTGCAGGCAGCGGCGATGTGACCATGTCTTCGGACGGCACTGTCGACGCCAAAGTCGCAGGCTCTGGCGATATCAGAGTCCACGGCAAAGCTGAATGCACGAGCAAGACACCGGGATCCGGCAAGGTTAACTGCGGATAAGTCCTGGCAGCCGGATTCCACAGTCCAATATTGGGCGGCTGATTTCACTTTCCTACAGTCAGCGCCTTCTGCTAACCTGTCATCCTTACTTTTCGGGAGGGGGTATTGATGACAGGGCAGCAACCTCAGCGCAGATATCAGAATATCCAGACATCGGAAGCGGCACCGCCGCTCGTCCGCGTAAAAGACCATGTGACATGTGTGGACTTTGAAGGTCTTCCCCTATTCCAAAAAGGGCGTGTGAATTGTGTGAACTTTGGAATGCTATCGCAGTCCGGAAGATATAATCGCGTGCGACAATTTTGCGGAGTAACGATCCATGCCTAATTTCTGGGAAAAACACGCCGTTCCCCGGCTAATCAAATTTGCCTGTTCACAGCCCGCAGTGATGAAAGATCGCAGCGAAATCGTCCCGAAGGCTAACGGTGAGGTGCTCGAACTCGGCTGCGGCGGCGGTATCAACCTGCAATTTTATGATCGATCGAAAGTCGACAAACTGACTGGACTCGATCCGTCCGCCGAACTGCTCGACTATACCCGGCAAGAAGCCAAAACGCTTGGCTTTGACATGGACATATTGGACGGCGTCGGTGAAGCCATGCCCTTTGCCGACGACAGTTTCGATACCGTGTTGACCACCTTTACTCTTTGTTCAGTACAGGAAGGTAAACAAGTCCTGAAAGAAATGCGCAGGGTGTTGAAACCCGGCGGCAAAATCCTGTTCCTCGAACATGGACGCGCGCCGGACAAAGGCCCGGAAAAATGGCAGCAGCGAATCGAACCTGTATGGAAACATATTGCCGGTGGCTGTCATTTGCATCGCCCAGTCTCGAAACTGTTCGCGGTAGAGGGTTTTGCGCTAGAGGATGCAGGCGGGCACTATGCCCCTAAAACGCCCAGATGGCTGGGCTGGATGGAATTTGGAGAAGCAAGGCCGTTATGAAAAATCTCTATGTCTTTTTGTTGCTCAGCTTTGTCGCAATCGTCACCCCGGCAAAGGCGGCAGAACGCAATTTTTCTATCTCCAGTTTTGAAGACATCCGAATTCTCGGCAGCGTCAATGTATTCATCACCACTGATCGCGGCGTATCTGCCAGTGCGGAAGCCGAAAACCGGGAAGTATTGGATCGTGTCTTGCTGCGCAAAAACGGCGGGCAGCTGATTGTTTCAGTCAAACCCTTTAGCGGGGATAATAGCCGTTTCTCGGCAGAAGAACCTGTCACGGTTACGCTCAGCACTTATGTTGTCAAAACGATAACCCATTCGGGATCCGGCACTGTATCCCTCGACAAATTGGGAGGCCGTGATCCCCGCGCCAGATTGACTGGATTTGGCGTGCTGACGATTAATGATGTCGAAGGAGATACGCTCAACGTTACGATGAACGGCGGCGGGCAAATTGTCATAGCCGGTGAAGCGAAAAAAGGCCGGCTCGAATTACTGGGATCCAGCATATTTGACGGATCACAGCTAACGCTCGAGACATTGAACCTTGTCCAGCGCGGACCGGCCAGCAGCCACGTCTTTGTTGAAAAGGAAGCCAATATTTCCAATAGCGGTACCGGAATAATCCAGATTGATGGTCGCCCCAATTGCAGTGTGAAATCCGGCGGATCCGCACAGATTATCTGCGACCCAAAACGCTGACTATTCGTTTGTGAACAACTGCTTAGTGCACAGTTCCGATTGATTGATCGATAGATAGCAATACGCATAGCCGTTCAACCTGGCGCCATTTGCAATAGTGCAGATGATTGCCGACAGACCGACTTTTGTCCGCCCGGTTCGCGGCTTCCAATCCGGCTTCTTCACCGAAATTGGTGATCAAGTGCTCGGCATCGGAGAAATTGGTGGAGTCTATAAATACGGGTAGTTGCAAAACAGGCTCCTGTGCTTATTGAAAACGGGCTTCTAGCGCCGCGTTGTGCAACTACAGGTAGTAGCGATCAGGAATGGAAATTCCGTCAAAGGCAATGGTGAACAAAAGCTTACTTTTCGGTAACGAGACTGTTCTGGCCATTCACCGCCAAGCATGGCATGGGGCCGCCATATTGTCGCGTGAAACGGATTATCGAAGGGAACTCGTGATGGCAGAAGGCTCCGACCCGCAAAGTGGTTCAAACAAAAGCGCCGGTGGTTTTTTCATTGCGGCGGGATGTATCGCTGGCGCCATTATTGGTGGATTTCTCGGACAGCCGTCCATCGGATTTCTGGCGGGGTTAGCAAGCGGTGCTGCAATCGCCGTGGCGGTCTGGTATTTTGATCGTTAGAATCAACTCTGCGCGAGCGGTGATACTGACAGCATGCTTGTCATCGGACGCCGTGCTTCCTATTGTTGGCACATGCTAAAACATATCCGCAATATAACGATACTGATCATCCTGATCGCGATTGGCGCTGGCTATTATCTCACGCGCGGCGATACAGCCCGTTTGCCATTGGAAGCGACTACAGGCGTGCAACCGCAGATCACAAACGTGCGCAAAGAGAATTTTCCAACCATCAATATAGCCGAAGCCGATCCCTGGAAGCCGGGCGAAGGTCCGGTGGCTGCCGAAGGCCTTACCGTAGAGCGTTTTGCCGAAGGGTTGGATCATCCGCGTTCCATGCTTCGCTTGCCCAATGGCGACATATTGGTTGCTGAAACCAACAGCCCGCCACGCACTAATAAAGGTATTGAAGGCTGGATCATGCGGAACCTGATGGGCAAGGCAGGTGCCGGAACGCCCTCAGCCAACCGCATCAGCTTGCTGCGTGACAGCGATGCTGATGGCAAAGTAGACGAGAAATTTGCCCTGCTTGAAAATCTCAATTCGCCGTTTGGCATGGTATTGGTTGAGGACACGCTTTATGTCGCGAATACCAATGACGTGGTGGCCTATCCTTATACCGTCGGCGATACGAAAATCACTAGCGAGGGTCGCAAGGTGGCGAATCTCAATGCCAAGGCACCGAATAATCATTGGACCCGCAATCTGGTCGCCAGCCCTGATGGCAAATATCTGTTTATCGCTGTTGGATCGAACAGCAATATCGGCGAGAACGGAATGGATACCGAGAATGAGCGTGCCGCTGTTCTTCGTGTTGAACTGGCGACCAATGACAAGATTGTTTACTCCGATGGCCTGCGCAATCCGGTCGGTCTGGCCTATGAACCGGTTTCGGGCAAACTTTGGACCGTTGTCAATGAACGGGATATGCTCGGCAGCGACATGGTGCCCGACTATCTGACCGAAGTGGTATTTGCTTCTCATTATGGCTGGCCTTGGCATTTCTGGCGCGGTCATGTTGACCCGCGCGTTGAGCCGAAAAATCTCGACCACCGTCAATATGAGCGGCGTCCGGACTATGGCCTTGGTGCCCATGTCGCACCTCTCGGATTGGCCTTTTCCAATGGCGAAGCTTTAGGCGCGTCGTTTGACAGCGGTGCCGTTGTTGCAAGACATGGTTCTTGGAACCGGAAACCGCTGTCCGGCTATGATGTTGTCTATGTGGACTTTGACGATAAAGGCAAACCGCAGGGCAAACCGCAAATGGTACTGAGCGGCTTTATTGATGATGACGAAAAGGCCCGCGGTCGGCCCACGATGGTGGAGTTTGACCAGACCGGCGCTCTACTGGTGAGTGATGATGTCGGCGGTATTATCTGGCGGGTTTCAAAACCTGGTGCGACAAAACCGAGCGCCGAAGCGGAATAGGCTACCCGATTGGTTTGCCGGCACGCCCAGCGAGCTCGACAACATATTGCCAGGCAACCCGGCCTGATCGACTGCCCCGCTGCTTAGCCCATAGAAGGGCATCTTCGCTGTCAAATTCGAGTGCATGCACTTCTGTATAGCGGCTGATCATGGCCAGATAATCTTCTTGCGAAGCAGCATGGAAACCCAGCCGCAAACCAAAGCGATCCGAAAGCGCCAGCTTGTCATCGATCACGTCGCGCGGATTGATCGGATCGTCCTGCTCCGCCATGTGCCGCGGAACAATATGCCGACGGTTCGATGTCACATAGAGGCGTAGATTGTTCGGCCGCGCCGCCGCGCCGCCCTCCAGCATCGACCGCAACAGGCGCGGAGCAGCGCTTCCTTCTTCGAAACCGATATCATCAATGAACAGCACAAACGCCCGATCGACCTTGCCCAGGATCGCAAACAGATTGGGCAAAGTTTCGAGCATATCGGCACTCGCCTCGACCATCGCGATGTTTGCCCTCGTCTCATGCATTTCGCGGATCACTGACTTGGCGAGAGCAGACTTGCCCATCCCGCGCGATCCCCATAACAAGACATCATGCGCGGCGAAACCGCTCGCAAGCCGTTTGCTGTTTTCCAGCAGCCGTGCTTTTTGATCATCAATCCCGGTCAACAAATCCAGCCCGATCGGAGCAAAATTTTCGATCACCTGAATGGCTTCACCCGTCCAATGAAACGCAGGACCGGAGCTAATATCGGCAGAGCTTGACGGTAAGGGAGACAAACGATCCAAGGCATCGGCAATCCGCTGGAGCGCCGCGCCAATATTCAGACTGCCCTCCCCATCCGTCATATCAGGCGACCAATTCCTCGCTATCGAGGCGATATAATATGTCGGCGCCGTCCATTGCTGCGGCTTTCAAACCGATGGCTTCGGGAACCAGATGGTCAAGATAATAGCGGGTCGTCACCAGTTTCGACTTCAAAAACGGATCATTGCCATCGGCCAGCTCCACCTCGGCAATGCGCTGCTGCTTTTTCATCAACATGCCGCATGTCGCCGTCGCCAGCATGGTCATGAATGGATAGCTTCCAGCAAGCCGGTCATCGATCGAGGCGTCACCACTGGCCATCCATTTGGCGATGTCTTCAACCATCAGGGCCAGTGTCATCAGGGCCTCTTCGTCTTTCGCTTCAGCCTTGATATCAGCAATCAGCATCAACATCGCCTCACCGCCATCAAGACCAAGTTTCCGGCCAACAAGGTCCGCCGCCTGAATACCGTTGGTGCCCTCATAGATCGGCGCGATCCGGGCATCGCGGAAATGCTGGGCGGCTCCGGTTTCTTCAACAAAGCCCATGCCGCCATGGACTTGCACACCGATAGAAGCCACTTCATTGCCAATGTCCGTGCCATAGCCCTTGATCAAAGGAGTCAGGATTTCCGCTCGTGATTTCGCGCCGTCTATGCCCAAAGTCGCCCCGTCCACATGAGCAGTGGCATAATAGAGCAGCGCGCGCGCCGCCTGTGTCAGGGCCTTACTGCGCAAGATCATCCGGCGCACATCCGGATGCTCGATAATCGCAACCGAGTCCTTACTGCCGCTGCCGGCACGGGCCGATTGAACACGGTCATGTGCATATTGGATAGCTTGCTGGGTGGCCCGTTCGGCAATCTGCACACCTTGCGAGCCAACATTGATGCGCGCATTGTTCATCATCGTGAACATGGCTTTCATTCCGCCAAATTCACCGCCAATCATCTCGCCGATACACTCGTCATTCTCGCCATAAGCCATGACACAGGTAGGCGACGCGTGAATGCCCAGCTTGTGCTCGATTGATACACAGGTCACATCATTGGGCGCTGCGCTGTTACCCTCTGCATCCAGATGGAATTTCGGAACGATGAACAAAGAGATGCCGCGCGTTCCTTCCGGTGCGCCGGGCGTACGGGCCAACACCAAATGCACAATATTGTCGGTCAGGTCATGCTCGCCAAAGGTGATGTAAATCTTCTGGCCCTTGATCTTGTACTTCCCGGCATGCTCGCCCTCGGTGATCGGCTCTGCAGTGGATCGCAATGCGCCGACATCGGAGCCCGCCTGCGGTTCGGTCAGGTTCATCGTTCCGGTCCATTCGCCGGAGATCATTTTTTCGAGATAAGTGGTTTTCTGCTCATCGCTGCCATGCGCATGAATTGCCTCAACCGCACCAAAGCTCAGCATCGGGCAAAGCGTGAAGGCGAAATTGGCCGCGCCGCAAGTCTCAAGGATAAGAGCTGACAGAGAATAAGGCAGACCTTGCCCTCCAAATTCTTCTGGACCATCAATTGATGCCCAGCCGCCCTCGACAAACTGGCCATAAGCTTCTTTAAAGCCGGCCGGCATGGTTACACTGCCATTATTCCATTTCGCTCCCACCGTATCACCGGTGCGGTTAATCGGTGCAAATTCACCCACTGCGAACTGCCCAATACCCTCAACAATCGCTTCAACCATGTCTTCACTGGCACCGGCGAAGCGTTCGTGCTGGGCGAGCGCACCGACGTCGGCAATATGTTTCAGGATGAAATTCTGTTCTCTGCTGGGCGCTGTAAAGCTCATCTAATTGGTATCCGCTATTGCTTGAAATCTCGCTGGGCTATAGCGCCCTATCATGTCCGGCTCAAATGATCATATTGACGATAATGCACGACGTTACGGCAAGCAGGCGATATTGGCCGCAGCTGAACGGCTGCAGTCCGGCGGGCTGGTCGCTGTGCCGACCGAAACTGTCTATGGTCTGGCTGCCGATTCGACCAATGCCAGCGCAATAGCGGAGATTTACCGGACCAAAGGACGGCCCGATTTCAACCCATTGATCGTCCATGTGCCGAGCATCCAAGCCGCGGGGAAATTGGGCTTGCTCAACGATCTCGCAGACAGGTTGGCCAAGGAATTCTGGCCCGGGCCGTTAACATTAGTTGTACCCAAAACAGCTGACTGCCCCGTCACGCCCGCAGTGACGGCTGGCCTCGAAACCATCGCCTTGCGCTGTCCGGCACATCACTTGATGCAAAAGTTGCTCGCAACGACAGGGCTTTTTCTGGCGGCACCATCGGCCAATAAAAGCGGCGGCATCAGCCCGACAAAGCCTCAACATGTCGAACATAGTTTAGGCAATGCTGTACCGATGATTTTGGACGGTGGAGCTTGTGAAAGTGGAATCGAATCCACCATTGTCGCGATCAGAGGCGACGATTATCAGATTTTGCGTCCCGGTCCGATAACGACAGAACAACTGGAGAAAAGTACCGGAAAACGGGCGATTGATAAACAGGGCGAAACGATTGAAGCACCGGGACAGCTTGCCAGCCACTATGCTCCCACTAAGCCTGTGCGCCTTAATGCAACGCAGCCAGAACCGGATGACTATCATATCGGTTTTGGGGACATAGGGGGCAATATCAACCTGTCTGTCAGCGGTGACTTGGCCGAAGCCGCAAGCATTCTATTTGCTGCCCTGCATATCGCTGATTCCAGCGATATGCCGCACATTGCGATCGCCCCCATCCCAAAAACCGGCATTGGGGTAGCCATCAATGACCGATTGCAACGCGCAGCCCAAAAAGCCTGACCTTTTACATAGGTTTACCGCCCGAAATTAGACGAAATCACAGAATTGCGCTAAATAACCACTGCGCAGCTCAATAGAGGCTGTGAACATTTCTTGGGGAGGTCAAGAATATGACGGCAGTACAAAAATCACTGGCAGAGTTTCTCGGTACATTTTGGCTTGTTTTTGGCGGGTGCGGCAGTGCAGTTATCGCAGCTGCGTTTCCCGATGTCGGTATCGGCCTGTTGGGTGTCTCGTTGGCCTTTGGTCTAACCGTAGTCACCATGGCCTATGCGATCGGACATATTAGCGGATGCCACCTGAATCCGGCTGTTACTATAGGCCTATGGGCCGGCGGTCGCTTTCCAGCACAAGAAATCCCGGTTTATATTATTGCGCAGCTTGTAGGAGCTGTGGCGGCAGCTGCGGCGCTTTATTTAATCGCGACTGGCAATGCCGACTATGATGTCGCGGTCAATGGCTTGGCGGCCAACGGTGTCGGCGAAAAATCACCCGGCGGATATGCAATGGGAGCCGGTATTGCGATTGAGATATTGCTGACCTTCTTTTTCCTTATGATCATATTGGGCGCAACGGATGGCCGGGCACCAGCAGGCTTTGCACCATTGGCCATTGGCCTGGGTCTAACATTGATCCATCTCATCAGTATTCCAGTAACCAACACGTCCGTTAATCCGGCGCGAAGCACTGGTCCCGCACTGATCGAAGGCGGTATCGCTTTGTCTCAGCTTTGGATATTCTGGGTCGCGCCCATCATCGGTGCGGTGTTGGCTGGCATTACGTATAAATTTGTTGGCGGTGACGGCCAGAATGTTGGTGGCACGAAAGACTAATATTCTCATCAACATATAATGAAAAAGCCAAAGGGCCGGTCTGATGTTCCGGCCCTTTTCGTTGCAAATCGCAATTTTCTGTTTGTCAGGGCCGTTTCGCGACTTATGAAGGAGCGTCGGGAGGGGACAAGATAGGTATATATGGCGGGGCGTAGTCAAAAATATTTGTGTCAAAAGTCGCTGGCCCTGATGGCAACGGCCTTGCTGTTCGGTTGCAGTGGAACCGAGGCAGAGGAACAACCGAAAGACCGAGACCCCATCCCCGCAGCGACGATCACTGTCCAGGCTGCTAGCCAGAATGAAACCATCACCGCCGCAGGTACGGTACGTCTTCGCAGGGAGACAGAATTAGGGTTTACGACATCCGGACAAGTTGCATCGGTACGCTATGAAGAAGGCGACCGAGTAAAACGCGGTGCCACGCTGGCAGCGCTGGATAACAGCACCGTATCCGCCGACCTGGAATCCGCACAGGCAGAGCTGGACCGGACAGAAGCGGATTTTCAAAGGATCAAATCTCTCTTCGCCGATGGCTGGGTCACCAAAGCGCGCCTGGAGCAAGCCGAAGCCGCGATGCGGGCGGCCAAGGCGCGTGTCAACGCGAGCAGTTTTGCTAGTAGAACGTCCCATATTCATGCACCGAGCAATGGCATCATCCTCAGCAGAAATATCGATGCTGGGCAGATTGTGAACGCCGGTACAACCGTTCTGGTCCTCGGTGAAACAGACAAAGGCTTTGTCTTGAAAGTCCCGTTGACCGATGCGGACGCATCCCGTGTTCGGGTGGGCATGCGCGCCAATGTCGCGATATCTGCGGTTTCAGACAAGCCCATCGAGGCTGTGGTTAGCGAAAAGGACGGTCGGGCAGACGAACAGACCGGAACCTTCGAGATCAGCTTTCTGCTACCTGCCAATGAGCGGCTGCGCTCCGGTCAGTTGGGAACCGTTGATATTGAAGTGTCGCGCGATAGTGATGGATCTGTCGCCGTTCCGGCAACTGCAATATTTGGAGTCCGCTCGGGTGAAGGTCTTGTCTATATTGTCGACGAGAAGAAACGAGTCAAAGCGCGCAATGTGGCCATCGGAAAATTGACCGACAACAATCTGGAAATAACCTCAGGATTGGCAGAAGGTGATGTTGTGGTTGCGCGCGGTGTCGAAAAATTGCGCGATGGCAACGTCATCAAGCCGATCAGAACGAAAAAATGAATTGGACCCGATATCCTTTGGTGAGAATTCCATAGATGCTCGCTAAATTCGTCATAGAGCGTTGGCAGCTGTCCCTTATCCTGTTCTCGCTGCTCGTAGTTTTGGGCATCAGCGCCCTGTCGAATATTACGAGGGCCGTTGATCCCCATTTTCCCATTCCGGTTGTCAGCATCATCGCGATCCTACCCGGTGCGGATGCACAGGATATGGAAGAGACCGTCGCCAAGCCGATCGAGGAGGCTGTGCAAAGCCTGGATGATATAAAGGAAGTCCGCTCCAACAGCACCGATGGTGGCAGCACAATCACAGTCGAATTTACCGATTGGACGGGGGATGTAGAGGGCTATTTTGACGATGTTGTCCGGGAAGTTAATGCCATTCGTGAGACATTGCCCCAAAATCTCCAACGTCTGGAATTTCGAAAGGTTCGCACCACCGAAGCTGCAGTGTTGCAACTCGCACTGGTCAGTGAAACCGCATCTTGGCGAAGGCTGGACAAATATGCCGACGATCTCGTTGATAATCTAACCCGCTATCCCGGCGTCCGCGAAGCGAGGATATTTGGTCTGCCGCAACCAGAAATCAGCGTCGAGATTGATTCAGCGCGCTTGTCAGAGCTGCAAGTCCCTGCGAGCGCGGTTGCCGATGCTTTGAAACAAGGCGGGATAGAGCTTCCCGGTGGAGCCGTGCAAAGTGGTAATCGACGACTCAATGTCAAAGCGGGTGGCGCTTTTCGCAGCCTGGAAACCATTCGAAATTTGCCGCTCCGCGCAGCGGAAGGCGCATTGCTGACCGTTCAGGATGTAGCAACCGTCAAATGGGGCGCGGCGGAGCAAATTTACCGCACACGGCATAATGGCAAACGGGCAGTAATTGTAACCGCAACCCAAAAGGACGGCGTTGATGTAACCCGGCTGAGGAAAGAATTAGACACAGAACTGACCTATCAGCGGGCTACCTTGCCTCCGGATATTAAGCTGGCACTACAATTTGATCAGAGCCGCGACGTCACGCGCCGGTTGAATGAATTGACACGCGATTTTGCAATTGCCGTCGGGTTGGTGATTTTTACCTTATTACCGCTTGGTCGGCGCGCATCGGCAATGGTGATGATTTCGATTCCATTGTCATTGGCATCAGGTCTGCTCGTTCTCTATGCAATGGGTTATAATCTTAGCCAGCTTTCCATCGCCGGTTTCATTGTCTCATTGGGCCTGTTGGTCGATGACTCTATTGTCGTTACAGAGAATATCGCACGCCATTTGCGGATGGGAAAAACGCGAACGCAGGCAGCCATCGAAGCCACTTTGGAGATCCGCGGCGCTGTTATCGGATCCACTTTCGTTCTTATCTTCGCTTTTGCGCCGCTTCTCTTCCTGCCAGGTGGAGCCGGCTCGTATACCCGTTCTTTTTATCTCGCGATTATGATGACCGTCGCGGCATCGCTGGTCATTTCACTATCCTTAATCCCGTTTCTGGCTAGCCGAATGTTACGCCGGGACGAAAATCCAGAGGGCAATGCCCTTTTGCGTTGGTTGAACGACAGAATCCAAACCTTCTACAGCCCGCTCTTGCATATCGCTTTGGGTGCGCCGCGGCGGACTGTGTTTCTTGCCATGATGCTATGCATATCGGCCTTTGCACTTGTCCCCTTAATGGGTTTCTCGCTTTTCCCAAATTCGGATTCCCCTTATTTCCGGGTTTCGGTGGAAACCGAACAGGGCAGCAGCTTGAATCAAACTGATCAGGTTGTCAGTCAGGTCGCAAAAATCATGGAGGCTGAACCATCGATCAAAGTCCGGGCCGAGAATATCGGTGCCGGAAACCCGCAGGTCTTTTACAATATTTTTGTCAGTGCCGAACGCACCAACTATGGTGAAGTGCTGGCGGTGCTCGATGAATGGGATGCAGATGACGGGCCGGAATTGATCGAACGCTTGCGAACAAAATTTGATGCTATCGCGGGCGCCCGCATAAAATTGGAACCCTTTCAAAATGGCCCGCCGATTGAAGCGCCAGTGGCCATTGAGATATCGGGGCCACAGCTGGATGTCTTGAAAGACCTGGCCGGGCAGGTTGAGGATATCTTGCGCGACACAAGCGGCGCGAGAGACATTGATAACCCGATCAGGACAGATAAAATCGATCTTGATATCGGATTGGACGAGAGAAAGGCGGCACTGCTTAATATCCCGCCAGGCGAGGCACGCAGGGCTATTCAATTGGCGATAAGCGGCGAACGCGCAGCGACTTTTCGAGATGAAGAAGGCGATAATTATCCGGTAACGGTTCGCTTGCCGTTAAATGGAACGCAACCAGTTTCTGTCTTGGATGATATTTACCTAGCCACACGCGGCGGTGATCCAGTCGCATTGTCCCAAGTCACCAATCCAAAGCTGACCAACGTGCCTCCGCAAATCCAACGCCGCCAGTTGGAGCGATCCGTTACGGTTACAGCGCAGCTCGAATATAATGAAGTAGCATCCATCGTAACCAATGATGCAGTAAAGGAAATTCAAAAAATTGATTTTCCAGAGGGCTATTCTTTCTCCGTTGGCGGGGAAAGCGAGTCTATTGGTGACACATTCGGCGATCTGGGACCGATTGTCTTCACAGCCATTCTTTTCATTATGGCGATTCTGGTTGCTGAATTTGGTCGCTTCAGAGAGACAGTCGTGGTTGCAGGTGTTATTCCGTTGGGCACATTTGGCGGATTAATTGCCCAATATCTGACTGGCGATGCGCTTAGTTTCATGGGTGTAATCGGCTTTATTGCTTTGATTGGCATAGAGATAAAAAACTCCATTCTGCTCGTCGACTTTACCGCCCAGTTGCGCGAACGAGGGATGCCTTTGCGGGAAGCTATTGAAAAAGCCGGTGAGGTCCGGTTTTTGCCAGTCTTATTGACATCCGTTACCGCAATTGGTGGTTTATTGCCTTTGGCCTTGCTGGGCGGAACACTTTACGCACCGGTTGCGATCATTATTATCGGCGGCTTGATAAGCTCGACCTTGCTTTCCCGCGTTGTGACCCCAGCTATGTATTTGCTTATCGCGCGGCGTGATGAGGAAAAGAAAAATGGTGGCACCCCTGCTCCCGACCAAGTAGCGCCCGCCTAAAAGGAGTTTGTGACAATGCAGGAAGCGATTTTTGCCGGCGGCTGTTTCTGGTGCACAGAAGCGGTGTTCAATGACATTGCTGGTGTGCACAGCGTCGAAAGCGGCTATATTGGCGGGGAGAATGCCAATCCCACTTATCGGCAGGTCTGTTCCGGCACGACCGGTCATGCAGAAGGAATCAAAATCGGATTTGATCCTGAAGAGGTGAGCTATGACGACCTGCTCGATATTTTCTTTGCGACCCATGATCCGACCCAGCTGAACCGGCAGGGCAATGACATCGGAACGCAGTATAGATCGGCTATCTTCCCTTTGGATGATGATCAGCGCGCTGCGGCTGTCGCGGGCATAGAACGGGCGGGCGCAGAGCGTTCGGAACCCGTTGTAACCACGATAGAAGGGCCGGCAACCTGGTATGTGGCAGAGGATTATCATCAGCAATATTGGGCGGACGAAGGACGCGGTAATCCTTATTGCGTGGCGACTATCCCTCCGAAATTGCAGAAGTTACGAACCAGTTTTGCGGACAAATTGAAGGATTAAAGCCATTTCCATGAAACCGATCAAAAAAGCTGTTTTCCCTGTCGCCGGCATGGGTACGCGCTTCCTGCCTGCGACCAAGGTCATGCCGAAGGAACTCTTCCCGATCGTTGACCGTCCGCTGCTGCAATATGCAGTAGATGAAGCGCTGGAAGCCGGGATCGAGCAGATGATCTTCGTCAATGGGCGCGGCAAGGGAATGATCGAAGATCATTTTGATCTCGCCTATGAGCTGGAACGCACTATGGACGACCGAGGCAAGAATGGCTCAGTGCTCAATGGAACGCGCCTGACACCCGGCAACAGCGTCTTTGTCCGACAACAGGAACCGCTCGGGCTGGGTCACGCAATTTGGTGCGCGCGCGATATTATCGGAGACGAGCCGTTTGCTATCTTCCTGCCTGATGAATTCATGGTTGGTAGCCCTGGTTGCATGAAGCAGATGGTCGATGCTTATGACAAGCTGGGCGGCAATATCGTCTGTGCTCTGGAAATCCCAATTGAGGATACTCCCTCCTATGGGGTGATTGATCCCGGCTATCGCGATGGTCCGATCACCGAAGTCAAAGGCCTAGTCGAGAAACCAGCCGCAGGCACGGCGCCATCCAATTTGATCCTGCCGGGCCGCTATATCTTGCAGCCCGAAGTGATGCGGATATTGGAAACACAGGAAGCGGGCGCCGGAGGCGAAATCCAGCTGACCGATGCCATGGCGCAAATGATCGGCAAACAGCCCTTTCACGGCATGACCTTTGATGGCGCCCGGTATGATTGCGGATCGAAGGCCGGCTATGTTGAAGCCAATCTGGCACTGGCGTTGGCGCATCCGGAAATTGGCGATGACATCCGCATTGTCGCCGAAAAATTGCTGGCAAAGTCATAAGCTTGTAAAGTCTGGCCCCATTGTTCAGCCGGTCTTCATTCAGCAGAGCGCAAGGGGTCGACCGAGGAGATCATCCATGCGCCTATCATCGATATTCATATCATCGCTTGCCCTCACCATGCTGAGCGGCTGCGTCGCCAGCAAAATCGTTACGGCTCCGTTCAAGGCCGCAGGCACGGTTGTCGAAACTGCAGTGGATGCCTCTACCCAGACCGAGTCTGAGAGGGAGGAAGATCTTGGTCGCAAGGTGCTCGCAGAACGCAAGCGGGAACGGGATGCCTGCCTTGACCAAGCGGAGACCAAGGAAGAGCGTAAAGAATGCAAGCGCGCCTATAAAGACGATTAAACCGGACCAGCGGCTACTTGGCCGCGTTCGCCGCGAGCAAGGGCGGTGCAAACTTGCCTGCAACCGGCTCCATTTGCTTCATTTTTGCTATTTCCTCATCAAATAATTTCACGCGTTTCTTCCAGCGATAATGGGTAGATGCGGAAAAAATGCCCTTGCCATGCTGCTTGCCATAGCGAGTCCAGAACCGGATCGCAGCCTGCGGATCATAACCGGCATTGGCCATCAGCCAGACTGATAGCCGATCCGCCTCTATCTCTGCGGCCTTGATCCTTTTTGCACTTTTGCCGAACTGGCCGAAAAAACCGCGATTGACCTTTTGCGCATTCAGACGCTCGCGATGTTTCAACAGGTTATGGGCCAGTTCATGGGCCGCAATCGCGGCGAGTTCGTCATCACTGCGCACATATTCAGCAAGCGTCGATGAAATGCTGACTATTTTTCCGTCAGCGGATGCTTCGCGCTTCGTGCTCACCCGGATTTGAAACTGGCTGGGACATGTCGTTCTGGGTGCGAGGATGACTTGTTGGCTAATGCCACCGCGCTGAATCGTCAGTACCGCCTCACCGTCGACAGCCGCCTCTATCAGCTTCGCCTTCACGGCCGCAATCTGCCGATATTCCGGCTTTTCATTGCTCAGTTTTTCGGTGTCTGCAGCAATATCCTGCACCGCTATCCCGTCAATGGCGGTCAGGCCATCACCGACTGCCAGTTCCGCAACGGCAGCCGGGCTATCGGGTGCAACGGCATTAATGGCGATCGGGCTTGAAAAGCCGAGGGCAATGCGAGCGGTATCTTGGTCGCCATATTGTTGCAGATCATGCAGCAGGATGCCGAGATGCGGAACCGTCTCCTTGCAAAATTCTGCGTTGGCCGCGACCAACCGATAGCCGGTGGCATGCATGCGCTGGTCAAGCCGCTGCAAGGATTGAAGCGCCTGCACGGCTTGAGAATCGATTGCCTGGCCTTCCACTGACTGTGCAGTGCCTGACTCCGGTTGCGCGACCAGAGTGAAGACAGAAAGAAGGCATAAAAAACGCAACATATGCCTCATCTACCCGAACCCGCCTTTCACGCCGTTGAACGCCAGATCAGCGCCTGCCTCTTCAAGATTGAGGAAGGCCATCACGAGCGCCACACAAATCAGGACGGCAGCCGCTACATATTTGAAAATATCTTGCACCCGGTCGGCACTGCCCAGGCTGCGTGCTCTGGATGCCAGCGCGGCGTAGAAGGTCAGACCCGCAGTTTCGGTCAATATGGTCAGTCCTGCCAATATGCCGAATTGCACCCACAAATTGCCGGTCGGATCAACGAAAGGTGGGATGATCACGGTGTAGAAGAAAAGCGCTTTAGGGTTGGACATATGCACAGCCAGACCGCTCAGAAATCCGCGTTTAAACCCCTCAGCGGTGGCTGCAGATCCACTGAGATTCTGGCTCGCACCGCGGAGCATGGCGATGCCCAGCCAAGCCAGATAGGCCACGCCTAGCCAACGCAAGACAGCATAGGCCGATGGGAACGCTTGAATCATCGCGATCAGACCAAAGGCGGTCAGCGCGTACCAGATGAAATTCCCCACGTTAATCCCGACAATCGGTCCGAGCGCACCGCGCATACCGCCTTGTCGCCCCGCAGGCAGGGCATGGCTAACCGTCACCATGGTCGCCGGCCCCGGCGTGAAACAGAAGGTCAGGTCGGTAATCAGGAAAAGCAATAGGGTCTCGAGCGGCATATCAGACAGGTTCGCTGGGCTTAATATGAACGAGTTTATACGGTTTCGACACAGAATCGCACAAAAGTCATTGCCCCTTTTTTCCGGCGGTGGAATGTGCCCATGCTGCCGACCATCGCTTTCCTGTTATGTATGAAACCATATAGAAACCACCTGATGTAGGACAGAAGATTTTACCGGTGCGGTTTTGATCAGCGAAGATGCTTCTTCAGATAGCTGATTAGCGCATCCACGCGTGCCGGGCGATGGGGCGATGGTGGCATTACAAGGTTCAGTGCCATCGCGCCAAACCGCCATTCCGGTAGGAGGACCTGCAAGGCACCACGGTCAATCGCGTCCTGACAGAGAAAGTCCGGCAGATACCCAATGCCGCGACCTGCTATCAGCGCAGGCAACATGATATCGCCATTGTTGCTACGAAAACGGCACTGGGGCCGAACCGATATTTTTTCCCCCTGGGGTCCGTTCATATGCCACATTTCCGGCGTGGCTTCGTTGGAATAGAGAAAGCAATCATGCTCGGCGAGCTGCTCTGGCCTTGTCGGGGTACTGCGGCGCTCCAGATAGTCTGGTGCGGCAATGAAATAGGCCCGCATGTCGCGCAGGCGAATGGCGCGCAAGCTGCTATCGGGCAGGTCGGCAATGCGAATGGCGAGATCGAATCCCTCTTCAATCAAGTCGACCCGGGCATCGCTCAGCTGCACATCAACCAGTATCTCTGGATATTCACACATGAAATCGGCGATGATCGGCGCGAGATGGGACAAGCCAAAGCTTAAAGGTGCGGCCAGTCGTATCTGGCCGCGCAGCAAATGAGCGGTATCGCGAGCAGCTTCCATCGCCGCCTCTCCATCAGCGGCAATCGCCTGTGCATAAGGAAGCAGCGCTGTCCCCGCAGTAGAAAGGGATATTTTTCGTGAGGTTCGATGGAACAGCACCGTGCCAAGCGATTCCTCCAGGCGGGTGATTGCCTTCGATACCGTTGGTTTGGAAATAGCCAGCTCATGGGCCACGGCAGTAAAACTGCCAAGCCGAGCCGCCGCTGCAAATATCGCCCAGGCTTCAAAGTCAGGAAGGATCATAGTATTTTATTATAGATATTCTGGAAACAATCAATTTCTATATTTGATATTTAAGAAACAATAAGATCTCCCTATTTCTTATGCAAGCAACACGGAAATGCTTCCCGATAAGGATAGCTTAGACGTGAGAGAATAGGAGAATGACTATGATTGAGAAACGCACATTTGCAGACCTGGCCCACATTGATCACGATTGGTTGCAAGCCCGGCATCATTTTTCCTTTGGGCGCTATTGGGATCCGGCCCGGATGGGCTTTGGCCCGATCCGCGTCTGGAATGATGACGAAATCGCTAGCCAGACCGGTTTTCCAATGCATCCGCACGAAAACATGGAAATCATCACCTATGTTCGAGAAGGTTCGATCACCCATCGCGACTCTCTCGGCAATGAAGGCCACACTGGAGCGGGTGATGTGCAAGTGATGAGCGCCGGGACGGGCGTGACCCATAGCGAATATAATCTGGAGGATGAACAGACCCGTCTGTTCCAGATCTGGATCGAACCCCGCGCATCGGGCGGTGATCCGCGCTGGGATGCAAAAACCTTTCCTAAGGGTGATCGTGCTGGACAGCTGGAAATACTGGCCAGCGGCTTTGACGAGGACGTCGACAGCGGTGCCCTGATGATCCGGGCTGATGCACGGCTTTATGGCGCGACCCTGAAACCCGGCACGGTTATCCAGCATGACATCCCACAGGGTGCCCATGTCTACCTGGTCGCCTCCGCTGGTGCATTACGGGTCAATGCCGAAGAGATTGCAGCCCGTGATGCCCTGGCAATCCGCGAGGTCTCCACGCTGGAAATCGAAGCCTTGAATGATGCCGAACTGGTTTTCGTCGAGGCCTTTGAAACGAATAACTGACACCCGCGAAGGAGGGGCGCTCATATACCCCTGAACCTTGAGCGCCCCTTCATTTAACCCCTGAAAGGAGAATGGAAATGGCAAAAATACTCGTCTTATACTACTCGTCTTATGGTCATGTTGACAGTCTGGCTCAGGCCATTGCCGATGGTGCACGGGATGCCGCCGCAGACGTAACCATCGGACGTGTACCTGAAACCGCACCACTGGACGTGGCACAGGCATCGGGTTTCAGCGCCAACGAAGAACATCCGGTGATCGAGCCGGATAGCCTGGCTGACTATGACGGCATTATCGTCGGATCCCCCACCCGCTTTGGCCGGCTATCGAGCCAGATGGCGTCCTTCTGGGATCGCACGGGCGGATTATGGATGAAAGGCGCGCTTGTCGGCAAGGTCGGCGCTTCTTTTACGTCGACAGGTAGCCAGCATGGAGGACAGGAAACGACGCAATATTCAATCCTCAGCAACCTGCTCCATCACGGTATGACTATTGTCGGTCTGGACTATGGTTTTGCCGGACAAATGAATGCTGATGAAATTGTCGGCGGCTCTCCCTATGGCGCATCGACCGTCGCTGGCGGCGATGGCAGCCGAACGCCGCATGATAGTGATCTCGGCGGAGCGAAATATCTTGGCGCGAAGGTCGCGAGAACAGCGGCCAAGCTGATTGCCTGATATTTGAAACAAAAAACCCCGCTGGATCGGCACCAGCGGGGTTTTGTATCTTCGTAAAAACAGTGCGCTTAAGCGTAGCTAACTTTCACATTGGCCTTGCGTTGACGACGCCCATTTGATCTTAGGGCACCGCCAATGGCACCAAAGCCAAAGATCATGAACGCCCATGTCGCAGGCTCAGGCACAGCGCCTGCCAATGAGGACACTTGAGCCAAGACATTTGGTGTGTAGATATTGCGGAAACTGTCACCGTTGCTTCCGCCGCCATCAATATAGAAATCGAGCGGAATGGAAGAATAGTGCACGGCACCGGAACCGAATGAATAGCTGAAATCAACAACATTGCCAGCCGTTCCGTTATTCAGGAAAGCGGTCGCACCTGCAGGCAGGGAGCCCAAAGAAGCATATCCATGATTGGAGCTATTCCCGCCGTCAAGCGTGGTGTCGTCAATTGTTCCACCAGGACCAGTCGTGAAGGGATTTACCGCATTCTCAACATCAATATTTGAGCTGAGGTCTCTGGTAAAGCTGATGGCGCCGCCACCGACTTGACCCAGGCCGGATGCTGCATCCGTTACGTTACGATCATGATAGAGAAAGATGCCGCCATTGCTTACGAAAGAGCCTAAAGCAGCGTTACCAAGCAACGCCGCGGTCTGGCTGTTATTGCTACCATTGAGCACCCAAAGCACTTGAATACCTGCCAGACTTACGGCGTCCAACGAACCCAATATGCTCGCAGTGTTGCCCTGCGCCTGTGCCGCAGCCTGCGCATCAGAAGCTGCGCTACCAAAAACGCCAAAAACAGTCGCGGCATTTGCAGAGGTGCTAAACGCAACCACCGAAACCGCAGTCAATAAAATCTTTTTCATATTAATACCCCAATACAGGCGGGAGACTCGAGGTATCCCAATTATTGCAAACCCTAATAATCTATTAATAACTTTCCGAAGCTTTATCAATGCGCAATTCTGTAAAATCAGAATTGCGCCAGGCTGGGACACTGAATCATGCATTCATATACAAAAAAACCCCGCCGAAGACATGCTCCGGCGGGGTTTTATTGTTCAACTATGAGCGGGAAAGCTATGCTTCCTCTTCTCCCGCTTCAGGAGCAACTTCTGGTGCGTCGGCCACAGGGGCGTCTTCCACCATCACGTCTGCTGCGGGCGCTTCTTCTGCAACCGGTGCTTCTTCAGCCGCTGGGGCAGCCGCTGCGGCCTCCTCGGCTTT